>DATJLN010000001.1:0-4480 GCA_035509535.1 Xanthobacteraceae bacterium
GAGGAACTGACGCCGGTGACCGATGCGCGCGCCGGTTTGCGCGACGGCGCCCCGCAATTGTGGCCGCAAGCGCCGGGCAACATCGCGGTCGATTGGCCCGGGCCGAACCCCAATCCCGAAGCCAACACCCAGGCGGTCGACGCCGCCTTCGCGTCGGCGAAACACGTCGCCAAGGTCGCATTTTTCAATCAGCGCATGCTGACCAATTCGATGGAGCCGCGCGGCGCGACCGCGAGCTTCGATGCGGCGACCGACACTTATGTGACGCGCACCTGCTCGCAAGGCGCCGGCGCCATGCGCGAGAGCATTGTCGGCATCATGAAATTGCCGCCCGAGCGCATCCACGTCGTCACCGAGGACGTCGGCGGCGCGTTCGGGCTCAAGACCGGAGCATACCCGGAAAACATCGCGCTTCTTGTCGGCGCCAAAAAATTCGGCCGGCCCATTCACTGGATGTCGACGCGGTCGGAGGCGTTCCTCTCCGACAACCAAGCGCGCGATATTTATTCCGAGGCCGAACTGGCGCTCGACGAGAAGGGAAAATTCCTCGCGCTGCGGGTGCGCAATGTTGCCAATCTCGGCGCCTATGTGGGCGCGGTCGGCGCCAATATTCCAACGCATAATTTCACCCGCTGCCTGCCGGGCATGTACGACATCAAGCTCATCGACATGTCGACCAAGTGCGTGTTCACCAACACGCTGCCGACCGCGCCCTATCGCGGCGCCGGACGGCCGGAGGCGAGCTACGTGCTCGAGCGCGTCGTCGACGAGGCGGCACGCGTGACCGGCATCGATCCGATCAAGCTGCGCCGGCGCAATCTGATCAAGAAATCGCAGATGCCGTACAAGACGGCGGTCGGCACGACCTATGACTCGGGCGATTTCGAGCCGCTGCTCGACAAGGCGCTGGAGCTTGCCGACTACGACGGCTTCAAGCAGCGCCGGCGCGACACCACGCGGCGCGGCAAATATCGCGGCTTCGGCATGTGCTGCCTGCTCGAACACGCCGGCGGAGCGCCGACCGAAAGTGCCGTGCTGACTTTTCCCGGCAATGGCACGCTGCTGATGGGGCTTGGCGTGCAGAATACCGGGCAAGGTCACGCCACGGTCTTTCCGCAAGTAATCGCCGCGCATCTTGGCGTTCCGACTGACAAGATCGTGCACCGGCACGGCGATTCGGCGATGGAGCTCAAAGGCTACGCCTCGGTGGGTTCGCGGTCGGCGATGACCGTCGGTCATTCGCTGGTCAAGTGCATGGAAGCCATCGTCAACAAGGGCAAGCCGGTCGCGGCCGCCATGCTGGAAACCGGCGAGTCCGACATCGTCTTCAAGGAGGGGCGATTCGAAGTCGTCGGCACCGATCGCCGCGTCTCGTTGTTCGAGGTCGCAAGCCGCGCCGCCGACATGAAAAAACGCGGCGAGATCGCCGAAGACCTCGACACCAAGACCACGACCGACACGCCGCTGTCATTCCCTAACGGCGTGCACACCGCCGAAGTGGAGATCGATCCGGACACGGGTCATATGACGATCACCACCTATACGGCAGTCGACGATTGCGGCCGCGCGCTCGATCACACCATCGTTGAAGGCCAGTTGCATGGCTCGGTGGCGGCGGGCCTCGGCCAGGTGCTGATGGAGAACATCATCTACGACGGCGGCAACGGCCAGCTCGTCACCGGCTCGTTCATGGATTACGCCATGCCGCGCGCCGACGACATGCCGCCCTTGCGCGACGCCATGCTCAACGTGCCGGCGACCACCAATCCGCTCGGCGTCAAGGGCGTCGGCGAGGCCGGCACGACCGCGGCGATCTCGGCAGTGATGAACGCGGTCGCCGACGCCATTCCGGGCGGCGCCGGCGCGCATCTCGATATGCCGGCCTCGGCGGCGCGGTTATGGGATGCCTGCCGGCAGGCGAAGGAATAAGACCCCATTCCGTTCCATGGCCGGGCCAAACCCGGCCATCGCTATCCTTCGGGCCAACGAGGAGACCGAACCCGGGTCAGGCATGACGCGTTGCCAGCGCGGAGAGCGCGATCATGACCGAAATCACTCCCGGGCGCGAAGTGCCGCTGCCGACGCTGGTGCCGGCGCTGTTGAGTTTCGTCGCCGGCTATGTCGACAGCTACACCTACCTCACGCTGTTCGGGCTGTTCGTCGCGCAAGTCACCAGCAGCTTCGTCATCGCCGGCGCCGATCTGGTCACCCACGATTATAGCGTCGTCGGCAAGCTCCTTGTCCTCGCCGTCTTCCTCGTTGCGGCGACGGCTTCTGCGGCGCTGATCGCCGCAGCGCGCCACAGCGGCCTGGCGGCATTGCCGCGGATGCTGGCGCTGGAAGCGCTGCTGTTGGCGATTTTCGTCGCCCTCATCATATTCGGGCCGCGCATCACCAGCGCCGCCGACTGGCACGGCATCGCCGCCGGACTGATCGCAGCCGCCGCCATGGGCATGCAGAGCGTGCTGGTGCGCCTCCTGATGAAAGACATTCCGCAGACCAACGTCATGACCGGCAACATGACGCAGCTCGGCATCAAGACCGCCGAGATCATCCTGGTATGGCGGCGCTGCGCACGCGATCCGGCCAACCGCGCGCTGGCCGAGGAATTCGAAGAAAGCCGCGCGCAGCTCATGATCGTACTTGCGGTCGCGGCGGGCTTCCTGATTGGCGTATTGGCCGGTGTCACGGCCTTCGCCACCACCAATGTGCGCGGCGCATTGGTGTCCGTCGCGATCGTCGGCGCGCTGGCACTGTGGGCTGCTTATCGCGAAAAAAACATTCCGTCACTTTGAGGTGCGCGGCTAGTGTCTACGCGCGCGGGCGCTGCGGCGCTCGCGTCAGCCGCAGCGGCGCACGGCTGTGTTCATTGTTGAGATGCACGAGCTCTTTCAGCATCCGCAGGAAAGCACCACGCTCACCTGCTTTGAGCGGCGCCAAGATCAAGCGTTGCGTGGATTGCACCGCAGGCTCGATGTCCTTGATGACCTTGCGGCCCGCCGGCGTGATGTAAAGCGATTTGGTCCGCCGGTCGACGGAGCCGTTCAGGCGTTTGATCAGTCGCTTCTTCTCCAGCCGGCTGACGACGTCGCCGACCGTCGATCGATCCAACGCGACGATATTGCAAAGCGCGGTCTGATCGATTCCGGGATGATTGTTGATGGCTACCATCGCAGCATATTGCACCGGAGTGATCTCGAAGGCTTTGGCCTGATCGACGAAAAGAGCAAAGGAAATCTGCTGCAGCCGGCGAATGAGATGGCCGGGCATAGCCAACAGGCGGCTGTCATCCTCCGAGATCTGCATCTCGCTGTTCCGGGTCGTCGTGCTGCGATCTCGGGCCATGCCGGCCAAGCCTCCAGAGCGCCGTAACCATTGCCGTCGTTGACGCCACGGCCAAATTGTCGGTACACTGAGCAATATCCTCAGTATGCTGAGGATATGCAATACCCTGGTTCGCCAAAAATTCTGGTTCGCCAAAAATTCCGGCTCGCCAAGAATAACAGCGGAGGAGTCAATGCCGCAGCATCCCGAATCTATCCTCGAAGGCAAGAACCGCCCATTCACCGGCGCCGAGTATCTGGAATCGCTGCGCGACGGCCGCGAGGTCTACATCTACGGCGAACGGGTCAAGGACGTGACCAAGCATCCGGCCTTTCGCAACGCCGCCGCCTCGATCGCGCTCCTCTACGACGCACTGCATGACCCCAAGACCAAGGACGTGCTCACCGCCCCGACCGATACCGGCTCGGGCGGCTACACGATGAAATTCTTCAAGGCAGCGCACTCGCGCGAAGACGTCGTGGCGCAGCGCGACGCCATCGCCGCCTGGGCGCGCGTCACCTATGGGTGGCTCGGCAGGAGCCCCGACTACAAGGCCGCGTTCCTCAACACGCTCGGCGCCAACGCCGACTTCTACGGCAAATTCGCCGGCAACGCGCGTGCCTGGCACAAGCGCGCACAGGAGGCTGTGCTCTTTCTCAATCACGCGCTGGTCAATCCGCCGATCGATCGCAACAGGCCGGTGGAGCAGGTCAAGGACGTCTACATCACCATCCAGAAGGAGACCGACGCCGGCATCTACGTCTCCGGCGCCAAAGTGGTCGCCACCAACTCGGCGCTCACCAACTATAATTTCCTCGGACAGAACATGGGCCAGGAGATCAACGATCCGGCCATGGTGGTGATGTTCATTGCGCCGATGAATACGCCGGGCATCAAGCTCATCTGCCGGCAGTCCTATGAGTTCGCCGCCGCAGCCTCCGGCTCACCGTGGGATTATCCGCTCACCTCGCGCTTCGACGAGAACGACGCGATCTTCGTGTTCGACAACGCCTTCATCCCCTGGGAGAACGTCTTCATTCATCGCGACATCGATCGATTGAAGAACTTCTATCCGAAATCGGGTTTCTTCAACGGCTTCACCATGCAGGGCTGCACGCGTCTGGCGGTGAAGCTCGATTTCCTCGCCGGCCTGCTT
>DATJLN010000002.1:0-6976 GCA_035509535.1 Xanthobacteraceae bacterium
AAATCATCCGCGCCTTTCTTGAGGCGAAGGGCGTGAAGGATGAGGACATCCTGGAGAATTATACGCCGTTCAGCTTCTCGGACTGGCAGACCGAGGTCGCGCGCATCAAGGCTTTCGGCTCCGCCGGCAAGAAGACGGCCGTCATCTCCACCATTAATGGCGATGCCAACGTGCCGTTCTACAAAGAGCTTGCCAATCAAGGCATCAAGGCGACCGACATCCCGGTGATCGCTTTCTCCGTCGGCGAGGAGGAGCTTCAGGGCGTCGATACCAAGCCGCTGGTCGGGCACCTCGCGGCCTGGAGCTATTTCCAATCGGTCAACACGCCGGAGAACAAGGCCTTCATCGCCCAGTGGCATGCCTACACCAAAGATCCGAAGGCGGTCACCACCGATCCCATGCAATCCGAGTATCTGCTGTTCCACATGTGGGTCCACGCCGTCGAGCAAGCCGGCACGACCGATGTCGACGCCGTTCGCCAGGCCATGATCGGCCAGAAAATGAAGGATCTGGCCGGCCTCACCGAGGTGATGCAGCCCAGTCACCATCTCACCAAACCGCTGATGATCGGCGAGATCCAGCCGAACGGGCAGTTCTCCATCGTTTACCGGAGCGCCACCGTGCTCGAGCCGCAGCCCTGGAATCCGTATCTGACGTCGGACAAGGGCAAAGTCGCCGACTGGAACTATCCGTGGGTGTGCGGCGGCTGTACCGCGCCGAAATACGCGCCCTTGTGAAACCTCACTCGCGCGCTTTTCGCATCTAACGGCCCGCGCCCGCCCGAAGTGGCGGCGCGGGCCACCGCATTGCGCTAGGTGCTTTCGCCCGGCGCCTGTGCGTGGACGGCGAGCGCATGGACCCGAGCCTTGAGCTCGCTCGCCAGCGCCGTGTTGATCATGCGGTGGCGCTCGAGCCGGCTCTTCCCGCGGAAGGCTTCCGACACAATATAAACCCGGTAATGGGTTTCACCGCCGGGGCGGTGGCCGGCGTGTCCAGCATGAAGGTGCGATTCGTCCTCGACATGCAGGCTTTCGGGCGCGAAGGCCGCCATGAGTTTGGTCGTGATGATATCCTGCATTCCCATGGGCGTTCCGCGGGGCTGTCTGCGAGGCTGTCTTGCCGGCGCTGCCTTAGCCAGAACCAAGCGTTAAGGTCAACGCCGCGCCGTCGGGTTTTGATTCTGTCAAGTCTTGAAGCTGTCAGCGACGCCACCGCATAATCATGACGATGACAACGAATTCGCCGCTGTTCGACCGCATACGGGTCAAGCCCGACGAGGACCGGCGCCTGCGCGCGGAGCTTCCGGCTTGCCAATGGCCGAGCTGCCAGGCGCCGGCGACGCATCGCGCGCCGAAAGGCCGGCTGCGCGCCTCCGAATACTGGCAGTTCTGTCTCGAGCACGTGCGCGAATACAATAAGTCCTACAACTTCTTCGCCGGCATGAGCGAAGACGCGATAGCGCAATATCAAAAGGATGCGCTCACCGGCCATCGTCCGACCTGGAAGATGGGCTCGGTCGGCGGCCGCCGCACCGGCAAGCGGGCGCGCGCGGAATTCCGCGGCTTCGAGGGGCCGGCCGACGACCCGTTCTCCCTGTTCGGTGCGACCGACGGCGGCCGCCGCAACGGTCAGGAACGCGCTGCGCCCGAAGGTCGCAAGGTCTTCAATGCCCAGCGCCGGGCGCTCGACGTGCTCGGGCTTGAAGCCGATGCCAAGCGCGCCGATATCAAAGCGAGGTTCAAGATGCTGGTGAAACGGCACCACCCCGACGCCAATGGCGGCGATCGCGGCTCGGAAGCCCGGCTGCGGGAGATTATCCAGGCCTATAACTACTTGAAGACAGCGGGTTTTTGCTGATCCTGTGAGTAGTTTCCGCGGTCCCCCGCCGGGCTTTTATCGGCCAAGGCGTTTCTGCTACATCTAGCCCGCCATCCGACCGCCGGTGAAATGCCTAGTCGCGCCTCGGATCTGCCGAGGTCACGGAGGAGCAATGAGTCTCGCAACTGACAGTGAATCCGGCCTGCCGGATATGAAGGTCTCGATCCGACAGGTGTTCGGCATCGACAGCGATTTGGAAGTGCCGGCCTATTCGGAGCCGGACGAGCATGTTCCGGATCTCGATCCGGACTATCGCTTCGACAAGCCGACCACGCTTGCCATTCTGGCCGGCTTTGCGCGCAACCGGCGCGTCATCGTCACCGGCTATCACGGCACCGGCAAATCGACCCATATCGAGCAGGTCGCGGCGCGGCTCAACTGGCCGTGCGTGCGAGTCAATCTCGACAGCCATATCAGCCGCGTCGATCTCATCGGCAAGGACGCGATCGTCATCCGCGAGGGCATGCAGGTCACCGAATTCCGTGACGGCATCCTGCCCTGGGCGCTGCAGAACAATATTGCCCTGTGCTTCGACGAGTACGACGCCGGCCGGCCGGACGTCATGTTCGTCATCCAACGCGTGCTGGAGTCGTCCGGGCGCCTGACGCTGCTCGATCAGAATAAAGTGATCAAGCCGCACCCGGCCTTCCGCTTGTTCGCCACCGCCAATACCGTCGGGCTCGGCGACACGTCCGGCCTCTACCACGGCACGCAACAGATCAACCAAGGCCAGATGGACCGCTGGTCGATCGTCACGACGCTGAATTATCTGCCGCACGACAACGAAGTCGACATCGTGCTCGCCAAGGCCAAGCATTATCGCACCGCCGAGGGCCGCGACATCGTCTCCAAGATGGTGCGCGTCGCCGATCTCACCCGCAACGCCTTCATGAACGGCGATATCTCCACGGTGATGTCGCCGCGCACGGTGATCACCTGGTCGGAGAATTCGGAAATCTTCGGCGATATCGGCTTCGCCTTCCGGCTCACCTTCGTCAACAAATGCGACGAGCTGGAGCGGCCGCTGGTGGCGGAGTTCTATCAGCGCTGCTTCGGCCAGGAACTGCCGGAGAGCGCAGTCAATGTCGCGCTGAGCTGAAAAATCCGCCTCTCCCCGTGATGGGGGGAGGGAAAAGAGCATGTCGTCGAACATCAAGCCCAAGTCCGCCGCCAAAGAAGCGCCGACCGAGCCGTTCAAGCGCGCGGTCGGCGTTTGCCTGCGCGCTATCGCCGGCAAGGGCGATCTCGAGGTGAGCTTCGCCTCCGAGCGTCCCGGGCTTTCCGGCGGCAAGGCGCGGCTGCCGGAGCCGGCGCGCCGGCTCAACGAGCGCGAAGCGGCGATCGTGCGCGGCCATGCCGATTCGATCGCGCTGCGGCTCGCCTGTCACGATCCCGCCATGCATCGCAAGCTCGCGCCCGGCGGCCAGCAGGCGCGCGCGGTGTTCGAGGCGGTCGAGCAGGCGCGCGTCGAGGCGATCGGCGCCCGGCGCATGGGCGGCGTCGCCAAGAACCTCGCCGCCATGCTCGACGACCGCTTTCATCGCGGCAAGTTCGACGACGTCACCGACCGCGCCGATGCGCCGATCGAGGATGCGCTCGCCATGATCGTGCGCGAACGGCTGACCGGTGAGGCGCCGCCCGGGCCGGCGCGCAAGCTCGTCGATTTGTGGCGGCCGCTGATCGAGGAGCGCGCCGGCCGCGACCTCGACCGGCTGGAACGCGTGCTCGACGATCAGCGCCGCTTCGGAGACGTCGTGCACGATCTGCTCGATTGCCTGGACATGGGCGAGGATCGCTCGAGCGATTCCGACGAAGACGAAGGCGAAGAGGGCGACGAGCAGAACCAGAAGGACGAGAGCGGCCAGGACGGCGAGGCGACCGACAGCGCCGAAAGCGACCAGATGGCCGCCGAAGCCGAAGCCTCGGCCGATGAGCTGCCGGACAGTTCCTCCGAGGCGGTCGAGGCGCCTGCCGCCGAAATGGCCGACGACGCCGAGATGGGCGAATCCGAGACGGCGGCCGAGCCGTGGCGTCCGCGCAACATGCGCAACGAGCCGCGCGGGCCGGATTATCGGCCGTTCACCGCCAAATTCGACGAGACCGTCGGCGCCGAGGAATTGTGCGAGCCGGAGGAGCTCGATCGGTTGCGCGGCTATCTCGACAAGCAATTGTCGCATCTGCAGGGCGTCGTCGCGCGGCTGGCCAACCGGCTGCAGCGGCTTTTGCTGGCGCAGCAAAATCGCGCCTGGGAATTCGATCTGGAAGAAGGATTGCTCGATCCGGCGCGGCTGCCGCGGGTCATTGTCGATCCGATGCATCCGTTGTCGTTCAAGCGCGAGAAGGACACCGACTTCCGCGACACGGTGGTGACGCTGCTGCTCGACAATTCCGGCTCGATGCGCGGCCGCCCGATCACCGTGGCGGCGACCTGCGCCGACATTCTGGCCCGCACGCTGGAGCGCTGCGGCGTCAAGGTCGAGATCCTCGGTTTCACCACCCGGGCGTGGAAGGGCGGTCAGTCGCGCGAGTCCTGGCTCGCCGCCGGCAAGCCGCCCAATCCGGGACGGCTCAACGATCTGCGGCACATCATCTACAAGGCCGCCGACGCGCCGTGGCGGCGCGCGCGCAAGAATCTCGGCCTGATGATGCGCGAGGGCCTGCTCAAGGAGAATATCGACGGCGAGGCGCTCGATTGGGCGCACAAGCGGCTGTTGGCCCGCCCGGAGACGCGGAAAATTCTGATGATGATTTCCGACGGCGCGCCGGTCGACGACTCGACGCTGTCGGTCAATCCGGGCAATTACCTCGAGCGGCATCTGCGCTGGGTGATCGAGGACATCGAGACCCGCTCGCCGGTCGAATTGATCGCCATCGGCATCGGCCACGACGTGACCCGCTATTACCGGCGCGCCGTGACCATCGTCGACGCCGAGGAGCTCGGCGGCGTGATGACCGAAAAGCTCGCCGAGCTGTTCGAAGAACACCAGCCCGAGCAACCGGCGCGCCCGGCGCGTCCGCAGCGGCGCTTGAATGCGTGAACGGAAACGACGGTTCGGCTAGACTTGCCGGCGCGCTTCGCATCGCGCCATCACACGATAAGCCATCACACGATAATAAGACCGGGGAGGACAGAACAATGAAGCGGCGAAATCGGTTTGCCGTCGGCGCGCTCGCCGTGGCGGCTCTCATAGGCGCAGGGATCGCATCCGGCCGGGCGGCGGACTATCCCGACAAGACGGTCTCGATCATTTCCGACTCCGGCGCCGGCTCGAGCCCGGATGCGGCGATGCGCATCGTCGCCGCGGCCCTGGACACGATGTGGGGACAGCAGGCGGTGGTGGTGAATCACCCCGGCGCCAACGGCAGCATTGCGGCGCGCGCGGCGAGCGAAGCCACGCCGGATGGCTACACGCTCTATTCGCCGGCGCTGTCGACCTTTCTGGCGCTGCCGACAGTGGCGCCCAATTTGCCGGTCAAGCTGCCGCGCGATTTTCTGCCGATCGGCTTTATCGCCCTGCAGCCGATGTTCATCGCGGTCGATCCGAAGAGCGGCATCGCGACCTTGCCGCAACTGATCGATCGCGCCAAGAAATCGCCGGGCACGCTGTCGATTGCCGTATCGGGCATCGGGCGGATGACGCATTTGACCGGTCTGTTGCTGCAGCAGAAGGCCGGCATCAAGCTCATTCAGGTGCCCTATACCGGCGGGCCGAGCGCGGCATTGAGCGACGTCGCCGCCGGCCGCGTGAACGTGATCATCGAGGGCTATTCGGGCATCATCGGCGCGGTCAATGCCGGACACGTGAAGCTGATCGCGGTCGCCTCGCCGGAGCGGCTGCCGGAGTTTCCCGATTTGCCGACGGTGGCGGAAACCATTCCGGGCTTCTCCGCCGCCGGCTGGCTGATCCTGGCGGCGCCGCTCGGCACGCCGAAGCCGATCATCGACAAGGTCAGCGCCGACGTCGCCAAGGCCGTGCAGGAGCCGGACGTCAAGAAGAAGCTGGTGGCCACCGGCAGCTACACCCATCCGATGACGCCCGAACAGACGCTGGCCTTCGTCGACAAGCAGCAGGAAACCTGGCTGCCGGTGCTGAAGACGATCCCGGCGCGATAAAGCTTCGGCGCAATCGTCTCGTGCCGAGGCGATTGCGCGTCATCCTCGCCCGCAGCTTCGCGGGCCGGCTTGGATCGTCCCGGTCGAGAGCGGCGGACGGGCCTTAAGCGCGGCTGCCCACGCTGAGAATCGAAGTCGCCATCGCGCGGGGATCGCGCGGCCGCCAGGTGCCGGTGTCGACGCTGCGCAAGAAGTCGTCGATGCAGCGGTTGAACAATTCAGGTTCCTCGAGATTGATGGCGTGGCCGCTGTTCGGCAGCACCACCAGGGCCGAGGTCATGATCGTCGACTTCAGCAGCAGCGCCGGCTCGAGACAGGGAAAATCCTCGTCGCCGGTCATGATCAAGGTCGGCGCCTTGACCGTCTTGATCTTGTCGACGAGATCGAACAGCGACGGCCGGCGCTTTTGCACGCCGCGCATGGTCAGCGCCGCGCCCTTGCCGGAATGCTGCGCCAATTGCTCGACGAATTCGCGAAAGCCGCGCGGGTCCTTGTTCTGCAACTGCACGCGCGAGGGGGCCTGCGCGTAGCTTTCGGCGGCTTGCGCCATGCTCATGCTTTCAAAGCGCGCCGCCGCCGCCTCGGTTTCCGCCGCGAATTGCGCCCGCTTGTCGGCGGAGGCGCCATAGCCGCAGCCGGCGAGCGTCAGCGAGCGGGCCCGCTCGGGATAGGTAAAGCCGAAATGCAGCGTGGCGAAGCCGCCCATCGACAGGCCGACGATATGCGCCTTGTCGATCCGCAACCCGTCGAGCACGGCGCGAATATCGTCGCGCGCGCGATCCTGCGAATAGCGCTCGACGTCGTCGGGAACGTCCGACGGCGGATAGCCGCGCGCGTTATAGACGATGCAGCGATAGCTGCGGCTGAAATGGCGGACCTGGCTCTCGTAGGAGCGGTAATCGCCGGCGAATTCGTGCACGAAAACGATTGGCAGCCCGGTGCCGGTTTCCTCATAGTAGAGCTTGACGCCGTCATCGGCGGTCA
>DATJLN010000003.1:0-53666 GCA_035509535.1 Xanthobacteraceae bacterium
ACGAGTTTGCGCGCCAGCGTGACGACTCCAGGAAAGTCGAGGCCGACCGCCGTGGCGCCGCGCTTGACGGCGCCGGCGGACAGCATGCCGGGCCCGCAACAGACGTCCAGTAACCGCACTCCGGTGCGGACCTTGGCGGCATCGAGCGTAGCCTCGACGGTTTGCCGGGTCACCGCGCCGAAAGTATCATTGTAGCCCGCGATCTGGGCGCCCCAGCCCTCCCGCTCGAATGCGATGTATTCGACCGGATTGTTCGACTTCTGAATGTCCAAGACGGCCTCCTAGTGACGATAGTCCTCGTTAGGCCCGCATAATGGACACAAGCTGTACAGCGGCGATCCATTCACGCCGAACGCTTTGGTGTAGCCGCCGCCGAGATACTTATCCCCGAATTCCTCGACGTTGGCTTGCACCTTGGGCAGAAATTCTTTCGTATAGCCATCCTGATCTTTGATGTCGATTTCGGCAAGTATGTATGCCAGCGGCTTCACCTGCGCATGCAGCAGGCGGGCGGCGGCGAGTCCCAGTGCTAAGCTGCCGCTCGTCGCCGCTGCCGAAGCCTGTGGCGACCTCTAGCTAGCTGAAAAGGGGGACGGGCGGATGGAATACTTTGCGTTTAATTCACTCGAAAACGGTCAGTGATCTCGCTGAAGACAACGCGAGTGAACGTGACGCAGATTGAAAGCCGCAAACAGCTACCAAATACCGCTCCCGGTTGCCGTCCCCTGCGAACTATCCAAAGTCGATTTTCTGTAGGTTTATCCCTGTGTTAAGCGGTTTACGCCCGATATCCAGATGACCAAGCAGATCATTGCGGTGGCGAGCTCGCTGGGCATCGCGGTGCACGATCATCTCATCGTCGGCAGGGATGGCCATGTGAGCTTGAAGGGACTGAAGCTCGCTTAACGGTGGATCAGACGCATATTCTGAACGTCAGCCGCCGCCAATGTAGGCTGTGGCCGCTTGCGAGGGGTCGCTCGTAGGTTCGTTCCAGAACCGGTAAAGCGCTTCGTGTCCCGCCGGCACATTCTGATCGCGCAAATTGGCGCATTCGATGTTTCTCAGATCGTCGAACGTGGTTCGCGGCAGATGAGCGAATGCCTATCGCCGCAGCCGCACCACGTTTCCGGCGCCGGCGCCGGCGCCGAGCGCGAACTGCACCTTCCCGGCAATCTCGTCGTAATGAAACGGTTTGCCGACAATGAAGGCGTCGTCGACGCTGGCAAGGCCGCCGCGGTCGGCGAAGCCGGTCACGAACAGCACCGGGAGGTTCGGCTGCTCGGCATGCGCCAGGCGCGCCACCTCGGCGCCATTCATGCCCGGCATGGCGAAGTCGATAATCAGGAGATCGATGCCGGCGTGACGCTTCAGCGTGTCAAGGGCCGCGCCGCCGCTTCCGGCCTCGAGCACGATATGGCCCAGCTCATGCAGCATCGCGCGCGTCACCTCGCGGACTTCGTCATCGTCATCGACCAGGAGGATCGTGGCGTTGCGCGGCGCTCCCGCCCAAGTCGCGCGCAACGGTGCTGGACCGAATTTGGCCGTCTCCGTTTCCGCTCGCGGCAAGTAGATGTAAACGGACGTGCCCTCTCCGAGCCGCGAGTTGATGCGTACCCCGCCGCCGGACTGTTTGGCGAAGCCGAGCACTTGGCTCAGCCCCAATCCGGAGCCCTTGCCGACTTCCTTGGTCGTGAAAAACGGCTCGAAGACCTTGGCCCGAATCTCTTCGCTCATGCCGGTGCCGGTATCGCTGACGCAGACACTGACATATTCGCCGGCCGGCGGCTCCTCAGGCCGCAGCGGCGGTCCAACGAGGGCATTGTCGGTCTCGACGGTCAGGCTGCCGCCGACCTGCATGGCATCGCGGGCATTGATGGCGAGGTTGAGTACCGCGAGTTCGAGCTGGGTCGGATCGACCATGGCCGGCCACAGACTGTGTTGCAGCTGGGTTTCGATGTGCGTCGTGCCGCCCATCGTGCTTTGCAAGAGGTCGCGCATATTGACGACCGTCTCGTTGAGATCGAGCGACCGCGGCTCGAGCCGCTGTCGCCGCGAGAACGACAGCAGCTGGTCCGTAAGCTTGGCGCCGCGTTCGGCGGCCGCGCGCATATAGCCGAGCCGTTGTGTGAGCTTGCCGTCGACGCCGGCGGCGGCGGCCAAGCCTTTTTCCACGAAGCCGAGGTTGCCCAGAACCACGGTCAGCAGATTGTTGAAATCGTGGGCCACGCCCGACGTAAGCTGACCGACCGCCTCGAGGCGCTGCATTTGCCGCAGCGTCGATTCGACGTTTTCCCGTTCCTTGATTTGACCGAGGAGTTGACGGTTCACCGCCGCCAATTCGCCGGTCCGCTCCTGGACCCGGGACTCAAGCTCTTCATTGAGCCTGCGGCATTCGTATTGGCGCTGGCGGCCGCGCAACCCGGTCAGCACCACGCTCACCAGCGTGGTCGGATGGAACGGGCGTTCCAGAAAGCTGACATTGCCGAGCATGCTGACCAGCCGCGCCGCCGCCGGATTGCGCTCGAGGCCGCCGCCATGCTCGGTCAGGAGCACGAACGGGAAATCCGACCACGGCGGCTGCGACAGGACCCACGCCGCCATGGCACGGATATCGCCGCGCGTTGCCTCCTCGGTCATGACCGCGACGTCGGCGGCGTGGTCGATCTCCTGCAATAATTCCTCGATATCCAGACAGATGTCGGCGCGAAGCCTGGCGTCGCGCAGGATCTCCTTGGCGACGACCGCGTCGCGGCCGCGCGGTGCGAGGATCAGAACCCGTCCGGGATGAAGGCCTGCGGCTGTGCTCACGAACGGCTCCGCATCAGCGGGTCGCCGCCGCCGACATAGGTCGGAACGCCTCGCAATACACCCTGGAATTCCTGCAGCGCCGGCCCAACCTCGATACCGCGCGAAGTGATGCGGAATTCGCGTATCGTGTCTTCGTGGGCGCCGGTGCGTTTCTTGACCACCGATATCGCACGCCGGACGCGGCCGAGCGCTTCGAAGTAGCGCAACATGATGACCGAATCGGCGAGATAGGTCACGTCGATGGTCTGCTTCATGTCGCCGATCATGCCGTGCTGCGCCACGGTGAGAAATGTCGCCGTGCCTTGGCGATTGAGATATTGCAGCAGCTCGTGCAGGTGCAGGATCAGATATTGCTCCTCCGGCATCGCCGCCTGATAGCCGTTGAGGCTGTCGATCGCGACGGTGCGAATGTCTTCGCGATCGACGCTGTCGCGGACGCGCTGCGAAAATTCGCCGGGAGACAGTTCGGCGGCGTCCATCTGCTCGACGAACAGTTTCTTGTCTTTCTGCATCGCTTCGAGATCGATGCCGAGACCCTTGGCGCGCGCGAACAGCAGGCCGAGCTCCTCGTCGAAGACGAACAGCGCGCCGCGCTCGCCGCGCGCCACGGCCGCGGTGAGGTAATGCAGCGACAGCAGCGATTTTCCGGTCCCCGCCGGGCCGACCAGCAGTGTGCTCGAGCCGGTATTGATGCCGCCGCCCAGCAGTTGATCGAGCTCGCCGATGCCGCTTCGCAAGAGCTGGCCGGAAAATCCGGTGCGGTGCTGGGCGGCGACCAGGCGAGGAAACACGGCGACGCCGCCGGGTGCGATGTTGAAATCGTGATAACCGCCACGGAAGCTCTGGCCGCGGCACTTGACGATGCGCAGCCGCCGCCGCTCGCCGCCGTAGATCGGCGCCAGCTGATCGAGATGGATCACGCTATGGGCGATACTGTGCACGGCGCGATCAGTGCTCTCGGTGGTGAGATCGTCGAGCATGATGACCGTCGAATTGTGCTGCGCAAAGTAATGCTTCAGCGCCAGGATCTGTCGGCGGTAGCGCAGCGAGCTTTGCGCCAGAAGCCTGATCTCCGACAGGCTGTCGATGACGACGCGCTTCGGTTTGAGGCGATCGATGGAATCGAAAATGCGCTTGACGGTTTCGCCGAGCTCCAAGTCCGAAGAGTACAGCAGACTCTGATGCTGATCAGGATCGAGCACGCTTTCCGGCGGCACCAGCTCGAATATTTCGACCTTGGGTCCTACGGTCCAGCCATGCGAGCGCGCGCCGTCGCGCAATTCGCTTTCGGTTTCGGCGAGGCTGACATAAATCCCGGTCTCGCCGGCTTCGGCGCCTTTGAGCAGGAATTGCAGGGCAATGGTGGTTTTGCCCGTGCCCGGACTGCCCTCCAGAAGGTGCAGCCGATTGCGCGCCAAGCCGCCGTGCAGGATGTCATCGAGACCGGGAATGCCGGTCGACGCGCGGGGCAATAATTTTGACATGGCGTCCATTTGTCTTGGCCTCCATGGAAACCCGTTGATCAGAGACTGATGGATTGATTGCCCCGAGAACCCTCGTTGTTGAAACTAGTGCTTCGGCAAAAGCATCCTTTCGATTTGTTTGCTGCTAACGGAACTCCAACCCGCGGCGCATGCCGGGGTTCCATGCAGGGGCGGAAAGGTGAGGACCACCAACGGGTTGATGGTGACGCAGTTTTGATGGAACCGGCTGCGGCGGTGCCTCTAGGCGCGGCCGACGGCTTTGCCGATCACCGCCGCGGCATCGGCAGGCGCGCTGTCGGCGGTCCAGGCGACATAGCGATCCGGCCGTACCAGGATGAGCTTGGCCTCGTAGGCGGTGCGGCCGTCGGCAAAGCTGTCGCAAACGATCTTCAGCGGCACGCCGAGCCGGTGCGCCGCCTTTTCGAATGACGCGGCCGTCGTCCCGTCACGATCGTTGAAGGCAAGCAGCGTGACGTCGGGCCCAAGTTCCTCGAAGACGTTGCGGCCGGACGAGAGCAGCTGCGGCGGCAGATGATGGCCGGCGCGGGCCTTGAACGTGTGCGAGCCGTGCGCGCTCGAGACGCCGCCCGGAGGTCCAAACACGATCGGCGAACCTTCATAGTTCGGTTCGTAGGCGAGCACGCGGGACGCCGCCCCATTGGCATGTTCCTGCCAGGCTTTCTCGAATTCGGCGAGATCGCGATCCGGGCCGTAGCGCGCCATGAAACCGCTATCGTAGCGAATGCCGGCTTCGATGAAGTCTTCGGCCGTCTCCTTGAAGATCGGCCGCCGTTCCTCGGTGTAAGTCTGCAGCAGCGCGTCGCTGCCGAAGCCTTTGAGCTTTGCCGCAAGCTTCCAGCCGAGATTGACCGCGTCATCGAGGCCATTGTTGAGACCATATGCGCCATAGGGCGGATGGGAATGAGCGGCATCGCCGGCGATAAAGATGCGGCCGACCTGATATTTCTCGGCCACCGCGATGCGCAAATCCCAGAAGCCGACATAGTCGAATTCGGCGGCAAACGGGAATCCCGCCGCTTTTTGCAACAGGCCGTGGAAATCGTATTTCTCCCGCGTCGTATCGGCCGGCACCGGCGAATGGAAGAACCAGCTTTCGCCGACGTCGACGCGGCCGAAGAATTGCCAATACCCCTTGAGATCCGGGTGCAGCACGCGATAGGTCGAACGCGGCGGAAAGCGCTCGAGCTTCTCGTGCAGCTCGCGCGAGCGGAACAGCGCCAGCACCATGAGCTGGTCGAAATCGGAGCCTGCGCGTTGGATACCGGCCTGCTGGCGCACGGTGGAATGGCCGCCGTCGCAGCCGACCACGTAGTCGGCTTCGAGCGTCTCGCGGCCGCTGCCGCCGTCCTCGACGCAAGTGACGCGGACGCTGCTGTCGTCCTGCGCCACGGTCTCGGCGATCCAGCCGAAGCGCGCTTCGATATGCGGCAGCTGCGCCATTCGCTTGCGCAGCACATATTCGCCTCGGTATTGCGGCAGCCGTTCGTTCTCCTGAAAATAATAGGAGTTGACGATCTCGCGCAGCGGCGGCGCGTACCAGTATTTGTTGTTGAGGTCGTGATAGGCGACGATGCCGCTCATCGGATACGACGGCGGCAGCATGCGCGCGGCCTTGAGCTCGTCGGCGACGCCCCAGAAATAGAAGTGCTCGGCCGAACGCTGCGTCAGATTCTGGCCCTTCGGGATGCGCTGCGGCTCAACCCGTCGCTCGACGACGCAGCAGGAAATGCCGCGCTGGCCAAGCTCGACGGCTAGCGCGATGCCGACGGGGCCACCGCCGACGATGACAACCTGATAGTGCTTGCTCATTCTTGCTGATCTTTTTGATGATTTTTCTTGGGACTTCGTTGGGAGCAGTTAGAGTTCTCTTCTTTCTTATTGCCGGACCAGCAGGACTGGAACGGAGGATTCCGGCACGCGTTGCCAGGTATCGGTGTCGTTCTGTTCGAACTGCCAGGTCTGCCCGTTCGGCGACATCAGCATCAACTCGCCTTCGTCCATCCGCCAGCCGGTCGGGCCGAAGCGCGTCACCGCGCTGTCGCTGCAGCCCGGCTTCACTTTCAGCACAAGCACGTCGCCGGTCAAAGGACTGTTGGCCAAAGTGAGAGTACAGGTTGGCTTGCCGGAGGAGCCGTGGGCCACCGCCCAGTCGCCGGCGACGTCGCCCGCCGACAGTTGCGGCGCCGAGGTTGCCGCCTGCAAAATGTAGCGGCCTTCTTCGGGCGTGAAGCCGTCATACATGCCGGTCTCGACCTCCGACAAATCAACCACCGAATTGCCGCCGGCGTCGAGCAGGCGCAGGCCGCCGTAATTGTCGACCG
The DNA here is from genome assembly GCA_035509535.1 of Xanthobacteraceae bacterium. Classification (GTDB taxonomy): domain Bacteria; phylum Pseudomonadota; class Alphaproteobacteria; order Rhizobiales; family Xanthobacteraceae; genus BOG-931. The sequence goes on from DATJLN010000003.1 coordinate 6,635, forward strand.
ACCAGGCCACCATGGTCTTGGTCGAAGGGAACAGGTTCGGACAGTTCTTGTCGATCTCGAGCCGATAGCCGTTCGGCACGGCATCGGCGCGGAAATTGAAATGGCAGATCTTGTCGTGGTCGGCGTTGGAGAATTCCCACGCCCCGATCATGTTACGGACCGGATCGTTGGAATTTTTCTGCGCCGTATCCGGCCCGGATGAGTCTTGCGCAACGGCCGCGCTGCCAAACAGGCTCGCCGCCAGCGTCATCACGAACATGCTGCTGCGAGATACATCGACACGAAACATGCCAAAAGCAACCTGACTGCGTCTCCAAGGGCGCAAAGGCTAGCACGCATAAGCGGTTCCGTCATGCCGGGCGCAAGCATGCCCAGACCAAACCCAGCAGAGCCGCCACGCCGAGCCAGGCCCGCAGACATCCGGAAAACTTGCCGCGCCGTTCCAGGCTAGCTTTTGGGCCAGCTCTGCCACGGCGTTTCCGCAACCGGTGTCAGCGGCGGCTTGCCGGCCACCCAGGCCGCGATGTTGTCGACCACAAGCTGATCCATCTTGTCGCGCGTGAACACGGATGCCGACCCGACATGCGGCAGCAGCACGACGTTGTCCATGGCAATCAGCTCGGCCGGGACCTGCGGCTCTTTGACGAAGACGTCGAGCCCGGCCGCCATGATCCGCCTGTCTTTGAGCGCCCGGATCAGCGCCGTTTCGTCCACCACCGAGCCGCGCGCCATGTTGATGACGATGCCGTTCTCGCCGAGCGCATCGAGCACTTGCGCGTTGATCATGTTCTCTGTCGCAGCTCCCCCTGGCACGATCACCATCAGGGTATCGACGTCGCGCGCCATGTCGATCAGGTTCGCATAGTGGCGATACGAAAGCTCGGGCCGCTTGGTGCGGGTGTGATAGACGACGGGCACGTGGAAAGCCTCGAGCCGCCGCGCGATCGCCTGGCCGATGGCACCCATGCCGACCATGCCGACGCTGCGATTGCGCAAGGTCGCGCGTGTGAGGTGGAAGCCCTTTTCCGGCCATTTGCCGGCGCGCAGATAGCGATCGGCCTGCGGCAGCTCACGCACCGTGCAGAGCAGGAGGCCGAGCGCGGTATCCGCCACTTCCTCGGTGAGCACTTCCGGCGTATTGGTCACGGTGATGCCATGCGCGCCGGCCCATTTGGCGTCGACGTGGTCATAGCCGACGCCGAAGCTGGAAATGATTTCGAGCTTTGGAAAGCGCGACATGAAGGATTCCGAAATCCTGTCGACGGGCGCGGCGACCGCCAGCGCTTTCACATCCGAACAGGCGGTGTAGAGCGCGTTGCGATCCTCGGCCTCCGCTATCTTGTGCACCGTGCAGATGGCCTCAAGCCCGCGCACGATCAGCGGCTTGAGCGGGCCCATCAAGATCACGTCGGGCTTTGCGGCCATACTGCGTTCTCACACCAGGAGACTGATCGGCTGTTCGATGAAGGTTTTGATGGCGGCCAGCAGTTCGGCGCCAAGCGCACCGTCGAGCACGCGATGATCGCAGGATAGCGTGATGCTGATCATGCTGGCGAAGGCGATGCCGCCATCGCCTTTTTCGACCGCCTGCCGGCGTGCGGCGCCGACGGCAAGAATGGTCGCGTGCGGCGGGTTGATGATGGCGGTGAATTCGCGGACATTGTGCATGCCGAGATTGGAGATTGCCGACGCCCCGCCTTGATAGTCGCTCGGCTGCAGTTTCTTGTTGCGCGCTCGCGCGGAAAGGTCTTTCACCTCGGCGGAAATCGTGCTCAGCGATTTCGCCTCGGCATCGCGGATGACCGGCGTGATCAGGCCGCCTTCGAGCGCGACCGCGACGCCGATGTCGGAGTGCTTGAAGCGCAGGATGCGATCGCCGGCCCAGATCGCATTTGCCGCCGGCACCTGCTGCAGCGCCAGCGCCAGCGCGCGGACGACGAAATCATTGAGCGAGATCTTGAAGGCGGGATTGCCGTCTTTGTCCTTCGGCGCCGCGTTGTTGGCTTCTTCGCGCAGCGCCAGCAGGCGATCGATGACGATGTCGGTCATCAGGTAGAAATGCGGGACGGTCGCGGCCTGCGTCAGCCTGGCGGCAATTGTCTTGCGCATGCCGTCGAGCGGCACTTCCTCATAGCTGTCCGGCGCGTAGAGCGCCTTGAGCTCGGCGGCGCTCGGACCGTCATGGGCTGCAGGCATGCGCGCCGGCCGCGGCGCCTCTTCAATGTCGCGCGCAACGATGCGGCCATGCCCGCCGGAGCCGCGAATGCGCGCCAGGTCGATGCCGGCTTCGCCGGCGAGCCGTCGCGCCAAAGGCGTGACCGCAATGCCGCCGGGAAGCTTGGCCGGGCCGAAATTGCGGGCTGGCGTGCGGACTTCGAGGAAGGGGTCGAGCTTGATCGGCTGCGCCGGTTGGCGCGGTTGGACGGCCGGCGCCGGTGCGGCCGCGAGAGGTGCGGCAGGCGCGGCAGGTTTGGCGGGCGGGGCTTTCGGCGCCGCGGGTGTGCTTGCCGCAGCCGCAGCGCCGTCGGCGATCACGCCGACGATGGCGCCGACCGGCGCGATTTCGCCGGCAACGACGCGGATTTCGGTGAGGGTGCCGGTCGTGGTCGACGGCACTTCCATCGACACCTTGTCGGTCTCGATCTCGAACAGATTGTCGCCCGGCTTGACGGCATCGCCGGCCGACTTGAACCATTTGGTGATCTTGCCCTCGGCGACGGTTTCGCCGAGTTGCGGCATCAGCACATCCATTGCAACGATCTCCGAAGCCGCTTCACGCGATTTTTTCCCAGGTGACTTCCATGGTGGAATTTGGCGGCCGCAAGATCAAGCGATTGCCGCTGAATTCATAGCGGCGCACCAGATCGCCACTGTCGCCGGGCTGGATACTATCGAGCCGATGATGCGTGACGGTGCCGGCCTTCTCGTCGACCGTATACGTGCCAAAATAGGCGATGTAATCGGTGATCGCGGCCTTGGCCTCTTCGGCCGTCATCACCGCGCCGGCGCGCGTGCGCTTCACGTCCGGCGCGATCTGCACCGCCATTTCGCCATGCGGCCCGTAATAGATCATGCCTTTGGGATTGGCGCCGCGATCCCAATTGCCGCCATCGATGCGGGTGCCGACATAGCGCCAGGCGCCGAGCAGCTTTTTGGCGACCTCGCCTTCACTCATGACGTTCACTCGGCCTGCCCGTGCGCCCTACCACGTCACCGAAATGTATTGGGTCTCGGTGAATTCCATCAGGCCTTCGTGGGCGCCTTCGCGGCCGAGGCCGGATTGCTTGACGCCGCCGAAGGGCGCGGCCGGATCTGAGACCAGGCCGCGATTGAGCCCGATCATGCCGAACTCGAGCTTTTCCGAGACGCGCATGCCGCGGCTGAGGTCCTTGGTGTAGAGATAGGCGACGAGGCCATATTCGGTGTCGTTGGCGCGCGTGATCACTTCGTCTTCGGACTTGAAGGTCTGCAGCGAAGCGACCGGCCCGAAAATCTCGTCGTTGAGCATCTTGGCGTCGTCGGAGACATTGGCGAGCACGGTTGCCGGATAGAAGAATCCCGGACCGCCGGGCACCTTGCCGCCGGTGAGCACCTTCGCGCCCTTGGCCACGGCGTCGTCGACCAGCTCGATGACCTTGTCGCGGCCTTCCTTGTTGACCAGCGGGCCGAGCGCGACGCCGTCATCGAGACCGTTGCCCATTTTCAGGCCGGCCATTTTGGCGGTGAGCTTCTTGGCAAATTCGTCATGCACCTTTTCATGCACGTAGAAGCGATTCGCCGCGGTGCAGGCTTCGCCCATATTGCGCATTTTGGCGATCATCGCGCCGTCAATGGCGGCATCGATGTCGGCGTCGTCGAACACGATGAACGGCGCGTTGCCGCCGAGCTCCATGGCCGGCTTGACGATGTTGTCGGCGGCTTCGTGCAAGAGCTTGCGGCCCACCTCGGTCGAGCCGGTGAACGACACCACGCGCACGCGCGGATCGTGCAGCATGGCACCGACGACCTTGCCGGAGGAGCGCGACGGAATGACATTGACCACGCCCGCCGGAACGCCGGCCTCTTCAAGGATCGGCATCAGCGCCAGCATGGTGAGCGGCGTGTCGGAAGCGGGCTTGAGCACGACCGGGCAGCCGGCGGCAAGCGCCGGGCCGATCTTGCGCGTCGCCATCGCGGCCGGGAAATTCCACGGCGTGACCAGAACGGCGATGCCGGCCGGCTTGTGGTGGACGAAAATGCGCGCGCCGGTCGACGGCGCCACCGAGTTCTGACCGATATTGCGCACCGCTTCTTCGGCGTACCAGCGGAAGAATTCCGCCGCATAGGCGACTTCGCCGCGCGAGTCCGAAAGCGCCTTGCCGTTCTCGATGGTGATGAGCTTGGCGAGCCGCTCCGCGTCGCGCATGATCAGCTCGTAGGACTTGCGCAGGATTTCCCCGCGCTCGCGCGGCTTCTTGGCGGCCCAGCCCGGAAACGCCGCGCTCGCCGCGTCGATTGCCGCCTTGGCATCGTCGACCGTGGCGCTCGCGACGGAAGCGACTTTGTTCTCGGTCGCTGGATCGATCACGTCGAAGCGTGCGCCGTCGGAGGCTTTGCGCCATTGGCCGCCGATCCACAGGTCGGTCGGCACATTCGCAAGGAGATTGTCGTACATCGCCATGGTGTTTCCTTCCTACGCTTCCCGGGCGAAGCGCAACGCGAAGCGGTGCGCTGCAGACATCCGGGATCGTTACCGTCTCTGAAGGTCCCGGATCAGCGGTGCACGGTGATCCGGGACATGTGGCATTAACTCTCCAGCGACCGCCGCACCCGCTCCGCGATGCGGTCGGCGCTCGGCAGCGCGAGATCTTCCAGAACGTCTGCCGCCGGCAGCGGAATATGCGGCGTGGTGATGCGCACCGGCGGGCCGTCGAGATCATAGAACGCCTCGTCGGCGACGATCGAAACGATTTCCGCGCCCCAGCCGCACAGCCGCGGATTTTCCTCCACAGTGAACAGCCGATGCGTGCGCGCGACCGAGCCGAGAATCGTCTGCGTGTCGAGCGGCACCAGCGAGCGCACGTCGATCACTTCGCAATCGATGCCATGCTCGGCTTTGAGCTTCTCCGCCGCCGCAAGCGCGCGCGGCACCATCAGCGCCAGCGCTGCGATGGTGGCGTCCTTGCCGGGCCGCACGATCTTGGCCGTGCCGAGCGTGTCGACGATTTCGCCGTCCGGCACTTCGCCCTTGGTGGCGTAGAGCGACTTGTGTTCGAGAAAGATCACCGGATCGGGATCGCGCACCGACGCCGCTAAAAGTCCGATGACGTCGCGCGGCGACGACGGCGCCACGACCTTCAGGCCGGGGATCATCATGCACCAGTTCTCCACGCTCTGCGAATGCTGCGCGCCGAAGCGCGAGCCGGCGCCGTTGCCGGTGCGGATCACCAGCGGACATTTGACCTGTCCGTTGGACATGTAGCGGCTTTTCGGAAACTCGTTGGCGATATAGTCGAAGCACACCGCGAAGAAATCCGAGAACATGATTTCCGCGATCGGCTTCAGCCCGGTCATTGCCGCGCCCATGGCGGCGCCCATGATCGCCTGTTCCGAAATCGGCGTGTCGCGCACGCGCAGCGGCCCGAATTGCTCATAGAGCCCGACCGTCGCCTTGAACACGCCGCCCGCCTTGGCGACGTCTTCGCCCAGGAACACGACGTCTGGATCGCGGGTCATTTCCTGCGCAATGCCGCGGATGACGGCATCGCGATACGTCAGTTCCGCCATGCGAAGCCTCCATCGGCGTAAACGTCGGTGGTGAGAATGTCGGCCGGCGGCATCGGCGCTGCCTTGCACTTCTCCGTCGCGTCGTCGACCTGACGCTTCACCTCGGCCTCGATGCCGGCAATGACCTCGTCCTTGACGCCGAACTGTTTGAGCCGCTCGCGATAGATCTTGATCGGATCGCGCTCTTTCCACTTTTCCAGCTCGCCTTCGGGCCGGTATTTGGCGGGGTCGGCGCGCGAATGGCCGCTATGGCGATAGGTGAGGCATTCGATCAGCGACGGCCCGTCGCCGGCGCGTGCTTTTTCGTAAGCCGCGGTCATGGTGCGATAGACGACGTCGGCGTCGTTGCCGTCGATGACGATCCGCGGCAGGCCATAGGCCGCGGCGCGATCGCCGGCCGGGCTCTTTACGGCCGTGACGTCGGCGATCGGGGTATATTCCATGTAGAGATTGTTCTCGCAGACAAAGATCACCGGCAGCTTCCACACCACGGCGAAATTCAGCGCTTCGTGGAAGGCGCCGATATTGGTGGTGCCGTCGCCGAAGAAACAGACCGAAACGTCTTTCTGTCCTTTGTATTGCGCGCGCCAGGCCGCGCCGCACGCGATCGGCAGATGCGCGCCGATGATGGCATAGGAGCCCATGACGCCGTGATCGACCGAGGTCAGATGCATCGAGCCGCCCTTGCCGCGCATCAGCCCATTGTCGCGCTGCATCAGTTCGCCCAGCACCTGCTCGATCGGAACGCCGCGCGCCAGCGTGTGGGCGTGGCCGCGATAGGTGCAGAACGACAGATCGCCGGGCTTCATGGCGGCGGCACAGCCGGCGGCCACCGCTTCCTGGCCGAGCGACAGATGGCTCGTGCCCTTCACCAGGTTTTGCAGAAACAGATCGAACGCGCGCTGCTCGGCCTCGCGAATTTCGACCTGCAGGCGATACAATTTGAGCCGCGTCTCCTCGCCGATGTCGTCATTGAGGCTCGCATTGGAGGCGAGCGCGCGGTCTTCGAGCTTGGCCATAGATTATCCTTGGGCTAATTCCTTGGGCGGGTCCCTAATCCGGTCTTTGATCCGGTCCTCGGCAGGCCCCATTAGGCTTGGGGAAGGCCGCAACTTAACGCCAGTTGCAAAGCCGAGGCAACGTCAATCCCGGGCACGGCAAAGCCGCGCCGGGGCCTAGTCGTACGATCCTTTACGGACGGGAAAAGTGGGTGGGATTACCGCAATTTCACGCAAGCCGCGGCTTGCGTGTGGGCGGCCAAGTTCCTAGTTGATTTGCGGCCGGATATGACGGCCTTGAGCGGCAGCGCTGACGCGGCCAAATTGAGCCGGGCGGGAGATTTCGATGAGCCAGCAATCGGTCCAGCCAAGCCTGGAATCGCGGAATCCGCAGGATTACCTCCATCGCTTCTTTGGCGGTCCGCCGCTTCACGTGATCGGCCGGCTGATCCTGTTGTCGATCCTGGTCGGCGTCATTCTCGCCGCGATCGGGCTCGATCCGTGGAATATCATCGAGTCGGTCCAGCGGCTGTTGCAGCACATCTGGAATTTGGGCTTCGACACCGTGCGCTGGCTGTGGCGCTATTTCCTGCTTGGGGCGGTGATCGTCGTGCCGATCTGGCTGTTGACGCGTCTCGCCAAAGCTCCGCGCGGGCTCTGATTGCCTTGGAGCAAGATCCTTTCCGAGAACCGGCTTCCGCTTTTCGGCATCATGCTCTGAGCACGATCCAAAACAAAAGCGCGGGCTTTCGCCCGCGCTGATCCGCTTATTTATTTCGTGCGGTCGCCGCACTTATTCGTCGTTTGATCCGCCTTGCGGCGCGCTATCGCTCGACACGGAATGATCCATGGCATGATCGCGCGGCCCGCTGCCGCGATGCCGACGGCGCCGGCGGTGCAGCGGGAAACGGTCGGGGGCGCCGTCATATCCATTTTGGCCATTTTGACCGTTCTGGCCGTTGCCGCCTTGATTGTGCTGCGCGGCAGGTTGCGGCTGGCCGCCGGTGATGAATGACGGCAGACGCTCGATGTCGCTGTCATTATCGGCCTGGACGTGCTGCTGACGCGGCTGAAAGTGCTGCGGCTGCTGTTGCGGCTGGTGATATTGCTGCGGCTGTTGTTGCTGTTCGCGCGGATAAAATGGCTGCGGCTGAGGCGCAAAGGGCTCGCCGCCCATGGATGGCTGGTCGCTCTCGCCGTCGTCGTAATCGTCTTCCGCGGTATTGCCGCGCATCTCGCCCTGCTGCTGCTGGTAATAGGGCTGGGTCTGGCGAAGCTGCTCCTGCGCGGCGGCGATCAGGCGGTAGTAATGCTCGGCGTGCTGATAGTAGTTTTCGGCGGCAACCGGATCGCCGGAACTTTGCGCGTCGCGTGCGAGCTGAACGTATTTCTCGGCGATGTGGGACGCGGTCCCACGAATTTTTACGTCCGGCCCGTTGGATTCGTAAACTCGCGACAGCGGATTCTGATGATGCCCGCCCTTACCACGGTTACGACCGCGCATGCGTTTATTCTGACCGTTTCTCATGGTTTGCTGTTCCGCAATCCCCTTGACTTGCAACGGCACAGACGCCGTCGCTTCTCTTCACCAGATTTCAAAGTGCGGCATATCGCAAAGCCGACATGACCTAAAATCGCCGTGCCGTTTCGTCCGGCGCCGCATCGAATTGAACCGCCCCAACTTTTGCTGCCCCGCTCGCTCGCGCGCCCTCGCGTAATCCCCGCAAACCTCAAGAAATCCGAGCCGCATCAAAGGCCCCGCATGCGGCCGCTTCGCCGGCAATATGGCAAACCATTAGGTTCTGCGCGCGATCACCGGTAAATCCGCGCCGATCGGTTGATAGTTGACTGTCTGAACCTTCGAGGTCTGAATCTCGCGATCTCGTATGCCGACCGATGCGGCTTTCGATATCCAGCTTTCGCTTGCTTTTAGCGTTCGCTTGCCAGCATTCGCTCTGCGTGTCTTCGCTTTGTGTATCCGGCCTGCGCTGCCGGCCTCTGCGGAGCTAAGCCTCCGGAGCCCAGCTCCTAAAGCTTCGGCTCCCAAGGCTCGCGGTCCGGGCTTTCAGGGCAACGCGGCACCCTCATTTCGGGCCGATTCCGTGACGGCAAGCTAGTCGGTTCCGGCCGATATTCCAAGTGTTTTTTGCCGAGCCAGCTGTGCTTTTTTGCCGGGGCTTAACGCCCAAATTTACGCCGGTATTCGCTGGATTCGGCGCCCGCGACGGCCCCGTCTTACAGGTTCGTCCCGACCGCAACTTTCGACGCCACAAGGGCGCGCGGCACGCCATTAAGATCGGGGTGCGGCGCCGACGGCACAAGCCCGGCGGCAGCAAAAATTGCGGCGACGGTTTCCGCTTGGCCGGTCCCGATCTCGACGACAAGTGCGCCTTGGCGTGCCAGCAGCGGCGGCGCCGCCGCCGCAATCGCCCGATAGAAATCAAGACCGTCTGTCCCGCCGTCGAGCGCCAAGTGCGGATCGAACAGCCGCACCTCCGCCGCCAGCGTCGCAATGTCGCGTGAGGCGATATAGGGCGGATTGGAGACGATGAGATCGAACGGTCCGCGCAGCGCTGCGGCGAGATCGCAGGCGAGGAACAAAGCGCGGTCTTGCAAGGCGTGCCGGCGACGAAGCCGCGCGGCATTATCTCGCGCCATCGCCAGCGCGCGCAAATTGATGTCGCAGCCGACGCCATGCGCATTCTTCAGCTCGCTCAATAGCGCGAGCAGAATGGCGCCGGAACCGGTGCCGAGATCGGCGATGCGTAACGGGCGCGCGCGGGATCCATGCGCATCGACTGCGGCAAGCGCGGCCTCGACGACCGTCTCCGTTTCCGGCCGCGGCACCAAAGTCGCGCCGTTGAGTCCAAGATCAAGACTCCAGAACTCTTTCGTGCCGGTGATGCGGGCGATGGGCTCGTGAGCGAGGCGGCGCCGCGCCAAGGTGGCGATCGCGCTCTCCTCGTCAGCATCGAGCACATGCCGACCCGACGACAGCAGCGCCGCGTGATCGAGGCCCAATGCATGAGCGATGAGAAGCCTCGCATCGAGCTGCGGCGAATCGAGGCCCGCGGCCACGAATGCCTCGGTCCAGGCGCGCCGTGCCGCGTCGATCGTGCGGCCGGCGGGAACGTCGGGCGGCAGCGCCGGGGCTCCCGCCGATGCGCCGTCGGCCGGCATCAGGCGCTCTCCGCCGCAAGCTGCTCGGCCTGATGATGGGCGACCAGCGCATCGACGATCTCGCCCAAGGCCTCGCCTTCCATGACCTGTGGCAGCTTGTAGAGCGTCAGATTGATGCGGTGATCGGTCACGCGGCCTTGCGGATAGTTATAGGTGCGGATGCGCTCGGAACGGTCGCCGGAACCGACCTGACCGCGGCGCTCGGCGGCGCGAGCGGCGTCCTGCTTCTGCCGCTCGAGATCGTAGAGCCGGGTGCGCAGGACGGCCATCGCCTTGTAGCGATTCTTATGCTGAGAGCGCGCGTCCTGCATCACCACGACAATGCCGGAGGGGATGTGGGTCATGCGCACCGCCGATTCCGTCTTGTTGACGTGCTGGCCGCCAGCGCCGCCAGCGCGCATGGTGTCGATTTTGAGATCGGCCTCATTAATCTCGGCATCGACTTCTTCCGCCTCGGGAAGCACGGCGACCGTCGCGGCCGATGTGTGAATGCGTCCCGAGGCCTCGGTGTCCGGCACGCGCTGCACGCGGTGCACGCCGGATTCGAATTTCAGTTTGGCGAAGGCGCCGCGCCCGGTGATCTCGGCGACGATTTCCTTGTAGCCGCCCATGGTGCCTTCGCTGGCGGCCACGACCTCGACCTTCCAGCCCTGGAGCGCGGCATAGCGCTCGTACATGCGGAACAGGTTGCCGGCGAACAGCGAGGCTTCATCACCGCCGGTGCCGGCGCGGATTTCCAGGATGACGTTGCGTTCATCCATGGCGTCCTTGGGCAACAGCGCAATCCGCAACTGCTGTTCGAGCGCGGTGCGCCTGGTCTCGAGCGCGGGCTTTTCCGCTTCGGCGATGGAACGCATTTCGGCGTCGATTGTCGGGTCGGCGATCAGGCCGCTCAGGTCGGCGAGCTCGCGCTGCGCGGCGCGATAGGATTTGACCGCGTCGACGACGGGCGCGAGCTCGGCGAATTCGCGCGACAGCTTGACATAGGTCTCGGGCGGCAGCGCCGACGACAGTTCGCGCTCCAGCAGCGCATGCCGGTCGACCAGCGCATTGAGTTTTTGATCGGGCAGCATCGTTTCTCTTAAAGCTGCGCCCGGCCCGGAGCCGGACGCCTCACCCTTACGTAATGTCTTTAATGCTCTAAAGCTGCAAGCCGTTTTGGGCGGCGAACTTTTCCAGCTGCACGCGGATCGGCGCGCCGCTGTTCTGCTGTTCGATCAATGGGCAAAGAAACGCGGCAGCCTTGCGGCAATCGACGTCAAGCAGCATGGCCTTCACCGGGCCCACGGCGGAGGGCGTCAGCGACAGCGAGCGGTAGCCGATGGCGACGAGCGCCAGCGCGCCGATCGGCGTCGACGCCATTTCGCCGCACACCGTCGCCGGCTTCTGGTGCTCGCTCGCCTTGTCGGCGATGTCCTTGAGCGCGCGCAGCACCGGCGCCGAGATCGCATCGAACCGGTTCGACACCCGCGGATTGCCGCGATCGATGGCGTAGAGAAACTGCACCAGATCGTTGGAACCCACCGACAGGAAATCGACGCGGTCCAACAGCTCGTCGAGCTGATAGAGCAGCGACGGCACTTCGACCATGCTGCCGATCTCGACCTCGTCGGGCAGTTTGTGGCCGTGACGGCGCAAATGCGTCAATTCGCGTTCGACCAGTTCCTTGGCCTGGTCGAATTCCTGCACCGTCGAGATCATCGGGAACATGATCTTCAGCGCCCGGCTGCCGGCCGCCCGAAGGAGGGCGCGAATCTGGGTGCGCAACAGGCCGGGCCGGTCCAAACCCAGGCGGATCGCGCGCCAGCCGAGCGCCGGATTCTCTTCCTCGACATTGCGCATATAGGGCAGCACCTTGTCGCCGCCAATATCGAGCGTGCGGAAGGTGACCGGCTTGTCGCCGGCGGCGTCAAGCACGGTGCGGTAGAGCGAATATTGCTCGCTGGTGCGCGGAAAGCTCGCTGCGACCATGAATTGCAGTTCGGTGCGGAACAGGCCGATGCCGCCGGCGCCGGTGTCCTCGATATGCGGCAGGTCGACGCCCAGCCCGGCATTGATCAGAAGCTTGATTTCGGTGCCGTCCTTGGTGATGCAAGGCCGGTCGCGCAGCGCCTGATATTGCTGCTGCCGCCGCGCCCGCAGCCGCACCCGCTCGGCATAGGCCGCTTCCATGTCCGGCAGCGGACGGATGTGCAGATCGCCGGTCGCGCCGTCGACAATGACGGCGTCGCCGGGATCGACGATGCCGGTGGCATTGTCGATCTCGCCGATGGCGGGTATGCCGAGCGCGCGCGCGACGATGGCGACGTGCGAATGCGGGCCGCCTTCTTCCAGGATCAGGCCGCGCAACCTCTTGCGGTCGTAATCAAGCAGCGCTGCCGGCCCCATCGAGCGGGCGACCAGGATCGCGTTCTCCGGCAGGCTTTCGCGCGAGGGCGCATGATCGCGGCCCGTGAGCTGGCGCATCAGCCGGTTGGCGAGATCGTCGAGATCGTGCAGCCGCTCGCGCAGATAGGGATCGGTCTGCCGCAACATGCGCGCGCGGGTATCGGACTGCACGCGCTCGACCGCGGCCTCCGCGGTGAGGCCGGTCATCACCGCTTCCTCGAGCTTGTGCACCCAGCCGCGATCGTGGGCGAACATGCGATAGGCTTCGAGCACGTCGCGATGCTCGCCGGCCTCGACCACGTCGCCGTGTTCGAGCATTTCGTCGAGATTGGAACGCAGCGTCTCGACCGCCGCCCGCAGATGCTCCAATTCTTTCGGCACGTCGTCGGCGATGAAATTGGTGACGACCACGCGTGGCTCGTGCAGCACGACATGGCCGAGCGCGATGCCCTCGCTCAGGCTCGAGCCTTTGACATGGACCGAGCGGCGCGCCGCGGGCTCGGCGCCGGGGAGCGCCAGCGCCGACAGTTCGCCGGACGCGATCATCTCCGCCATCACCATGGCGGTGGTCTGCAGCGCCTCGACCTCTTCCTCGGAATAGGTGCGCCGGGCGCGGTTCTGCACCACCAGCACGCCAAGCGTGTTGCCGGCGCGCAAGATCGGCACGCCGAGGAAGGAATGGTAGATTTCCTCGCCGGTTTCCGGCCGATAGGAGAAGGCCGGATGGGCTTGCGCGTTCGACAGATTGATCGGACTTGCCTGACTCGAGACCAGGCCGACCAGGCCTTCGTCCGATTTCATCACCGTGTGGTGCACGGCGTCGCGATTAAGGCCCTCGGTGGCGTAGAGTTCCAAGGTCGAATCGACGCGCAGCACATAGACGGAGCAGACCTCCGCGACCATGTTGGCGGCGATCAGCACCACAATCTTGTCCAGGCGTTCCTGCGCGCTGACCGGCTCCGCCATCACCTCGCGGAGCCTTCGCAACAGCACGCGCGGACCGCCGAGCGCGCCTCGCATGGCGTGAGATCCCTCGGGCGTGACTACGGCCGGACGCACAGCCCTAGGCGCGCCGGCCTCGTTCAAAGAGGAGTTCGCCTGGGTCCCGGACCGTGGCGACTGTCCCAAAGCCTATATCGAATGCGGTATGCAAACCGCAAGCCAGAGACAGAGTTATGACCGCTGTGCAGCGCCCCAACTTTTGTGCGTTGCAGCGAGATAGCTGGGAAATTCCGCACTCCTACGCCACTGCCTTGTCGAGACCGTAGAGCGAGTGCAGCGTGCGGACTGCGAGTTCGGTAAAGGCCGCGTCAATGAGAAGCGAGAATTTGATCTCGGATGTGGTGATGGCGCGGATATTGATCGAGCGCTCGGCCAGCGCGCCGAAGGCGCGGGCCGCGACGCCGGCATGGCTGCGCATGCCGATACCGATGACCGATACTTTGGCAACATCGGTGGCACCGTCGACCCGGGCGTAGCCGATGGCCTTTTTCGCCTTGGCGAGGACGTCGAGCGCCCGCTGATAATCCGACGCCGGCACGGTGAAGGTGAGGTCGGTGGTCTTGCCGTCGGCCGAGACGTTCTGGACGATCATGTCGACATTGATATTGGCGTCGGCGAGCGGGCCGAAAATCGCCGCGGCGACGCCCGGCTTGTCCTGCACCTCGCGGATCGAGATTTGTGCCTCGTCGCGCGAAAAGGCGATGCCGGTGACGGTTTGCTGTTCCATGATTTCGCTCTCGTCGCAGATCAGTGTCCCGGGCGGATGGCCGTGCGGGTTGATGGAGTCCGGCTTTTCGAAGCTCGAACGCACGAAGATACGCACATTATGGACCATGCCGAGCTCGACCGAGCGCACCTGCAGCACCTTGGCGCCGAGCGACGCGAGCTCGAGCATTTCCTCGAAGGCGACCTTGTCGAGCCGGCGGGCGCGCGGCACGACGCGCGGATCGGTGGTATAGACGCCGTCGACATCGGTATAGATGTCGCAACGATCGGCATGGATCGCCGCGGCGATCGCCACTGCCGAGGTGTCGGACCCGCCGCGGCCCAGCGTGGTGACGCGTCCGGACTCCTTGAACAGGCCCTGGAAGCCGGCGATGACCGCGACTTCCTTGCGCTCCATGAAACGCTTGATCAGTTCTTCGCCGTTGACGTCGAGGATGCGCGCCGCGCCATGCGCGTTGTCGGTCAGTATAGGCAGCTGCCAGCCTTGCCAGGATCGCGCATTGATGCCGATGCCTTCGAGCACGATGGCAAGCAGCCCCGCGGTCACTTGTTCGCCCGAGGCGACAATGGCGTCGTATTCGCGCGCGTCGTGCAGCGCCGACGCCTCGCGGCACCAATCGACCAGCCGGTTGGTGGTGCCGGCCATCGCCGAGACCACGACGGCCACTTCATGGCCGGCATCGACCTCGCGCTTGACGTGTTGCGCGACGTTGCGGATGCGGTCGATGTCGGCGACCGACGTTCCGCCGAATTTCATGACGAGACGAGCCATCGGAGCTGTTCGCGGCCATGCAAAAAATCGCGCCAATAAACCCCGCCGGCGCTAAAAGGCGCGTATACATACCGGCGAGATTCGCCGGCTGCAATATCACGCCTTAAGGCCTGTCCGGAGGTCCGTCCGTTTGGCTTTTTTGCGCTTTGGGGCCTTTGCCGAAGGCCCGACATGGCGGCCCGATATGGCAGCGCCCGGCATGGCAATGACGGCACGGCAATGCCGGCACGCTTGCCCGCCGTGCCGGCGGACCGCAAATTGCGGTTAAACGCGGCTTCTGGAGCCCTCGGCGTCTCTCTGGCCGGGCGTCTCGCCCCAGCAGGCTGCGGACGCGAGCAGCGAGGACCAGAATGTCACCCACAAAAGTGCCGGCATGGTCGAATCTCCTCTGCGGGTCCGCTCCTCATAAGCTGCAATCAGATAACGTTTTTGCGCTCGGCCCGTTCCTGCGGACCCCTTGATCAAAACCAGAGTCGGACGAACACATAGGCGCGAGCACATGGAACAAAGTGACGGGCGGAGAAGTCAGATCATCGGCATCGTCGGTGGCGGCCTGATGGGGCACGGCATCGCCTATTTGCTCGCCGCTGCTGGCCACGCGGTTGCGGTCTATGAACCAGGCGCCGACCTGCGCGCAACGCTGCCGCGACGCTTGACGGCCATCGCCGATCTGCTCGACGACGATCCGGCACCCATCAAAAAAATCGCGGTCCATGATGCGCTCGCTCCGGCCATGCAGGGCGCGACATTCGTCTTCGAAGCGGCGCCCGAGAAGCTGCCGCTCAAGCAGCAACTCTTCGCCGAGATCGAAAAGCACGTGGCGCCGGCCACGATCCTCGCCAGCAACAGTTCGGCGATACCTTCGACCGAGATCGGCCGGCATCTCGAACATCGCGAGCGCGTGCTGGGCACCCATTTCTGGAATCCGCCGCACCTGGTGCCGCTGGTCGAAGTCGTCCAGAACGAGGCGACCAGTGCCGAAGCCGTGCGCAAGACTATGGATCTGTTGCGCGACGCCGGCAAAGTGCCGGTCCATGTCCGGCGCGACGTGCCGGGGTTTGTCGGCAATCGCCTGCAGCATGCCATGAAACGCGAGGCGATCGCGTTGGTCGCTTCTGGCGTCTGCGACGCCGAGACCATCGATACCGTCGTGCGCGAAGGTTTCGGCGCGCGCACCGCGGTGCTCGGGCCGATGGAGCAAACCGATCTGGTCGGCGTCGATCTCACGCTCGATATTGCCGAAGTGCTCTACAAGGATCTCGATGCGACGCCCGGACCGCATCCGTTCCTGCGCGCGAAGGTCGAAGCCGGCAGGCTCGGCATGAAAACCGGCGAAGGCATGCGGCGATGGACGCCGGAACAGGCCGAAGCCGTGCGCGACCGTCTGTCGCAATTTCTTGCGGCGCAGGCGAAGGCGCGAAAGGCCGAGGCAGCGGCGCGCTGATGGTTTCGTGCGCTGCTTTAGCATGGATGCGGCATGGTTGCGGCCAACGGCTTGTCCTTGACCGTTCCAAAAGCGCGGTAGAAGATGACTACGCCTCGGTTCAGCCGAGTTGCTTCCGGGTCTGGCCGCGTGGCCGCACCGGTGACGCTTGAAGGGCGTGTGAATGTCCGCGTCGGGGGCGCGATGCGGACCGCAACAACAAGAAAATGCGGCGTCATGCCGTTTGCAATGCCTTGTGCATCTGGCGTCGCGGCCGAGTTGCCGCGGCGCGGGTGTTCTTGAGGATAGTTATGGAAAAGTGCCGCGATCATCAGCGGTTCAGAAGCACAAAATAAACGCCGGAATCGGCGAACAGAGATCTGGGAGGATCGTAATGTCGAAGTTCACAGCTTCGTTGCGCCGGCGCACGTTCGTGCAGGCAGGTTTCGCGCTCGGCGCCAGCCAAGTCATCGGCGCCCCGTTTATCATCAAAGCGCTCGGCGACGAGCCGGTCAAAATCGGCATGGTGGATCCGCTTACCGGCGTGCTTTCGGCGCTGGCGCAGAGCGAGGTCGACGGCGCCAAATATGCCGAAGCCGAGATCAACAAGAAGGGCGGCATTCTCGGCCGCCAGGTCCAGCTTTTGGTCGAAGACTCGGCGAATGACGTCGGCACCGGCGTGCAGAAGACCCGCAAACTGATCGATCGCGATCAGGTCAATGTAATCTTGGGCGACGTGAACTCCGGCATCGCTTACGCAATGGCGCAGGTCACGAATGAAAAAAAGGTTTTGCATATTGTGCCTGGCGGCCATACCGATCCGATCACCGGCACCAATTGCAAATGGAACGTATTCCGCGTCTGCAACACGACGTCGATGGACGCCAATGCCGTCACCCCCGAACTGGTGAAGCGGTTCGGCAAGAAGTGGTTCTTCATCACGCCGGATTATGCCTACGGCCACACGCTGCAGGAGGCTTTCATCAAGGCGTTGACCAAGCTCGGCGGCACCTATGACGGCGACATGCTGCCGATCAACAATACGGATTTTTCGGCGACTCTGATCAAGGCCAAAGCCTTCAAGCCGAACGTGCTGCTCAACAATATGGGCGGGCTCACGCAGATCAACTGCATGAAGCAATTCACCCAGTTCGGCATGGAAAAGGAAATGGCGCTCGGCGGCGCCCTGTTCGAGCTCGAAAGCATCAAGGCCTGCCCGACCGATGCCCAAACCGGCTGGTGGGATATGGAATGGTGGTGGAACCAGCCCAACGTGCCGGAAGTGGTGAAATTCGTCGCTGATTACCGTGCGGCCACCAAGAAGACGCCGTCGGCACGCGATTGGTTCGGCTATGTGTCGATGCATACCGTGCGGCTCGCGGCGGAAAAGGCCAAGTCGCTTGATGGGCCGAAAATGGCGGCCGCAATGGAAGGCCTGGAATTGCCTCCGGACGTAGCGCTGCAGCCGGGCAAGGTGGCCTATCGCGCCGGCGATCACGAACTCATGCCGAATATCTTTGTCGGCGAGGTGCATCCGCTTAAGGCAGGCGGAACCCCCGATGATTACTTCACCGTCTCCCAATTGGCGCCAGGAGAACAAGCTGCCGGCTCGGTCGCCGATACCGGCTGCAAGATGACGCAACCGAGCTGATCTGCTGCAAGACTTTCCTCGAAAGGCGGCAGATGGCGCAGGTCATACTGTTCAACGTCACCAACGGGCTGATCATCGGCGCGTTCTACGTGCTGATGGCGCTCGGCCTGTCACTCATTCTCAATCTCAGCAACGTCATCAATTTCGCGCACGGCAATTTCCTGGCGCTCGGCGGCTATCTCGCTTTCACGCTGTCGCCGGTCCTGGGTTATTGGGGCGCGTTATTGGTTTCGCCGGTGCTGACCGCTTTGATCGGGCTCGTGGTCGAGCGGCTCATGGTTCGGCGTATCTACAATCGCGATCCGGTCTACAGCCTCCTGCTCACATTCGGGCTCGCCTTCGTGATGCAGGACATGGCCCGTTACATCTGGGGGCCGAACGGCCTGCCGCTCGGCCTCCCCGACGCTCTCTCACAGCCGATCACGCCGGACCTGTTCTTCATCACCTGGTATCGCGTCTTCATGGTCGCCGTCGTGATCGTGTCCGTGGTCGGGCTGTTCACCTTCCTGCGTTACACCCGTGTAGGTTTGCGTATTCGCGCCGGCACATTCGATCTCGAAACCGTATCGACACTCGGCATCAATGTCCGAAATTTGCGCACTTTTAATTTTGCCGTCGGCTGCATGCTGGCGGGCCTGAGCGGCGTTCTTGCGGCCGGCCAGATCGGGCTCAATCCGAATATGGGCGATGACCTTCTGATGCCGAGCTTCATCGCCATCATCGTCGGCGGTGTCGGCAGCCTGATCGGCACGCTGTTCGGCGGATTGCTGATCGGCATGGCGGCGGCGCTGACCACCGTCGTCTATCCCTCCGCGAGCGAAGCGGTGATCTACGCGATCCTGATGGCCGTGCTGCTGCTGCGGCCGCGCGGTCTGGTCGGCGAAGAGGGCATGATGTCATGACTACCGCCATCGTCGCCGGCAAAGAGTCTGAGACGGCATCCGACAAGGCGCTGGCTGCGGCGGGCTTTGCCGGGCGCCGGCGCATCCTCCTGCTCGTCGCCATCTGGGCGGCGCTGGCGACGGTGCCGTTCTGGCTGCCGCTCCTTGGCGGCTATACGGCGCTGGCCGGGCGCGTCCTGGTGTTCGGCCTCGCCGCCATGGGGCTCAACATGCTGCTGGGCTTTACCGGCGTGCTGAGCTTCGGCCACGCCGCCTATTTCGGCCTCGGCGCCTATGGCGCCGGCCTGACGCTGCGCTATCTGGTGCACTCGACGCCGCTTGCCATGCTCGCCGGCACGCTCCTCGGCGGCCTGGCCGGCACCCTGTTCGGTCTTCTGATCGTCCGCCGCCGCGGCGTCTATTTCGCAATGTGCACCATCGCCTTCGGGCAGCTCTGGTACTACCTCGCCTACAGCTGGAACAGCTTCACCGGCGGCTTCGACGGCCTGCGCGACTTTCATCGCGAGCCGATCGGCTGGGGTGCATTCACGCTCGACATCGAGAGCAACGGCACCACGTTTTATTTCTTTCTGCTCGCGGTCTTTGCCATAGCGGTCGCCCTGATGGGCTTTCTGCTGCGCTCGCCGTTCGGCCGCACGCTGCTGGCGATTCGCGAAAACGAGCGGCGCGCCCGCTTTCTCGGCGTCCCGGTCGAACAGCATATCTGGCTGTCGTTCTCGATCTCCTGCTTCTTCACCGCGCTCGCCGGCACGCTCTACGCGCTGCTCAACAATTTCGCCGATCCGCTGGCGCTGCACTATTCGCTGTCCGGCTATTTCGTGGTGATGACGGTGATCGGCGGCATGCGCACGTTCTGGGGGCCGCTGCTGGGCGCCGCCGTCTTTGTCGTGCTGCAGGATTATATTTCCTCGATGACGGTGAACTGGATGTCGTTCATCGGCGCTATTTTCATCCTGGTCGTGCTGTTCTTCCCGCGCGGCCTCCTCGGCACGCGGCGCTACGCGGCGAAATAAGCCAACTGTCAGAAGCGGCACCGTCAGGCTTGAGCGCAGCCCCGCGGATTGAACACGCGCCCGGTCGACGGCGGATGTTTTGCCAGCGCGGCCGGCGGCCGGATCGGGCGCGGCGCGAAATTGCCGCCGCAGTTCGGGCATTTCCCGCCGAGCCTGTTCTCAACGCAATCGCGGCAGAACGTGCATTCGAAGCTACAAATCATCGCGTCGGGGGCCGAGGGCGGCAGATCCTTGTCGCAGCATTCGCAGCTTGGACGCAATTGCAGCATCGCCTGCTCCTTGGCGCCTGATCCAGTCAAATCGAAGCGGATCAGGCTCTAGATTTTGCCTTGGAGCCACTTTTCCGGATCATGCCCTAGCTGTCGTTCATCAATGCCGAAGCCCGAACGAAGGCGATGTCGAGATCGAAGCTGCCTTCGGCGTCGATGGCGAAATAGCGCGCGACGGTCTCGGACATCGCCTGTTGCAGCGCCCGGATCGCATCGCACTGTACTTTCGGCGTCCGCATCCGTTCCGTCCAGACCGCAAAGTTCATGCGCAGGCGAAAGTGATGCGATGCGACCGGCATGAGCCCGGCACGCGTCAATGCGGCGTCCCATTCCGCGCGCGAATAACTGCGCACATGCGACGGATCGCGCAAAACCTCGACCGCTTGCAGATAAGTATCCAATAGCGGCGTTCCCGGCGAAACGCTGTCGATGAAAGCGGCCGTTCCGCCGCGCTTGAGAACGCGTGCGACTTCGCGCAGTCCGGTGTCGAAGTCATTCCAGTGATGGGCGCTGAAGCGGCTGAAGACGTAATCGAAGCTCTCATCGCCAAAGGGCAGCTGTTCCACGACGCCCTGCCGGGTCCTGATATTGTGCAGTCCGCGCTCGCTGGCGCTGTGGGCGACAACTTCGAGCATCTCCGCCGAAAGATCGTAAGCGACGACCTCATGGACATGAGATGCGACGTGGAAGCTGACATGCCCGGCGCCACAACCGAGATCGAGCGCACGGGCTTCGCTGCGCCCCTGCACCATGTCGGCGAGCGCTTGCAGATCCGCGCCTTGGGAATGCACGGCGCTGCCGAGATAGGCGGCGGCGCGGGCGCCGAATTGGCCGCCGACGAGGGCTTCCTGGGATTTGGGATTCCGGGATTTGGCGGTTCGGGTTTCGACGTCCTGGGTGTCGGCTTCGGGTGCCTGTGTCATGGGTGGACCTCAAAAAACGCGTTGTCGAAGGGGGCCTGCGCAAGCTATCGCCTCTAAAATACTGGGTTAAGATGCCCAGTTATGCTGGTATAAAATGCACCATGGTCGAGGCACGGTCTGCAGAGCAACGGCGCGCTTTTGGTGATTTTGTCCGGGCGCAGCGCGAACGCGTGCCGCCCGCCGCGATCGGGTTGCCGTCCGGCAAGCGGCGCCGAACGCCGGGGCTGCGGCGCGAAGAAGTGGCCCAACTCTGCGGCCTCAGCACGACATGGTTCACGTGGATCGAACAGGGCCGCGATGTTTCGGTTTCAGTCGGTGCGCTGGCCCGGCTGGCAGCGGCGCTCCGGCTCGATCGTGCCGAGCGCGCCTATCTTTTTGACCTCGCCGGCAAGCGCGATCCGGAACACGGCAAGGCCGAGAGCGGAAATGTCTCGGCGGCGCTCGCCGCCTGCGTCGATGCTATCGCCGCGCCCGCCTATATTCTGGATCGCCTTTGGAACGTGCGCTGCTGGAACGCGCCGGCCGAGCGGTTGTTCGCCGGCTGGCTCGACACGCCGGGTGAGCATAATCTCCTGCGCTTCACCTTTGTTCATCCCGCGGCGCCGTCGCTGATCTGCGATTGGGACGTGCGCGCCCGTCGTCTCGCGGCCGAATTCCGCGCCGCGTCGAGCGCCCATTTGGATGATCCGAAACTTCGCGACCTCGTCGCGGTGCTGCGCCGCGACAGCGAAAAGTTCGCGCAGTTCTGGGATCAGCACGGTGTCTTGGGCCGCGAGGGCGGCGAGCGCACCTTCAACCATCCGCGCGACGGCTTTCTCCGCTTCGAGCAGGTGACGTTCGCGGTGGCCAATCAGCCCGATCTGAAAATGACGATGCTGATCCGGCAGTCCGACGGCCGGACTTCCGCAACCTGATCGCCACGCCGCCTAATACGGCAGCCCCACATAATTCTCGGCAAATGCGGTCTGCGCCGCCGTGGAACGGAACAGATAATCAAGCTCGGCAAGCTGCAGCTTGTGATCGAACGGATTGTCGGAAATCCGGTGCAAGGTGGTCGTCATCCACCAGGAAAAGCGTTCGGCTTTCCACACCCGCGCCAAGGCCTGCTCGGAATAGTGCTCGAGGCCGGAATCCGACCTGTCCTTGTAATGTTCGACCAGCGCGCGCCACAGGTATTGCACGTCGCTCGCCGCCAGATTGAGACCCTTGGCGCCGGTCGGCGGCACGATATGGGCGGCGTCGCCGGCGAGAAACAGCCGGCCGAAGCGCATCGGCTCGGCCACGAAACTGCGCAACGGTGCAATGCTTTTCTCGATCGAGGGCCCAGTGACGAGATTGGCGCGCGCCGTCTCGTCGAGCCGCGGCTCAAGCGCCTCCCAGAAGCGCGCGTCCGGCCAGGCATCGACATGGTCATCGAGGCTGCATTGAATGTAATAGCGGCTGCGCGTGTGCGAGCGCATCGAGCACAAGGCAAAGCCGCTCGGATGCCGGACATAGATCAATTCGTCCGCAACCGGCGGCGTTTCGGAGAGCACCCCGAGCCAGCCGAACGGATAGACGCGCTCGAAGGTCTTCAGCGAATCCGGCGGCATGCTTTGGCGGCTGACGCCGTGGAAACCGTCACAGCCGGCGATGAAATCGCACACGATTTCTCCGGCCTCACCGTCGACATTGTAGGTCACGCGCGGTGTGTTGCCGGAAATGTCGTGCAGCACCACGTCGCGCGCGGAATAGATTGTCGGCGCGCCGTCCGCGGCGCGGCCATCCATCAGGTCCTTGGTGATCTCGGTCTGGCCATAGACCATCACCGATTTGCCGGTCATGTCCTTGAACGACAGATGGCGCCGCTTGCCGTCGACGCAGATATAGACGCCGTCGTGAACCAGGCCATCCTTGCGCATGCGCGCCCCGACGCCGGCTTCGTCGAGCAGCCCCATCGTGCCCTGTTCGATCACGCCGGCACGGATGCGCCCGAGCACGTAATCCGCGGTCTGCCGTTCCAGGATGACGTTGTCGATGCCGTGCCGGTGCAGGAGCTGGCCGAGCAAAAGACCGGCCGGGCCGGCGCCGATAATGGCGACTTGGGTACGGACTTGGGTACGGACTTGGGTGCGGACTTGCGTGCCCATGAAACCGGCGTTGCTCCCCGGCAATCGTTGTTCAGCGTCGCCGGAATTTACCGGCCGTTCACCGTATCTTCGCTTCCATTAGCGCGGGCCGGACGGCGAGGAAAGTCAAGAGACGCAGGCTTGCCGGCCCGGCCCCCCCGGCCATTGGCTAAAATCAGAAACATTTCCTTTCAGACGATTCAACGCTTCCGTTGTTTAATCGCAAAATGCGCATAATCGGACCAGCGGCTGCACAGGCGGCGGCGTTGCTTGCGGATGCGGGCCGCGTGCTCGCACGCTCACCGATGAAAGATGGCGCAGCGACTCGGTTACGCGATGTCAGCGCGACGTCCACCCGCGCTGTCATCGCGTCATCGGTGTTTATCGTGCTTTTGACGACGGCCTTGCTGATCGGCGGTCATGCCGCGATCGATCCGTTGCTTCATCGCTCGCAGGATCTCGGCGATGCGCGGGGCTCCGGCGATGTCGTTGTCACTATGCCGGATGGCAAGTTCTGCCGGCACATGTCCTTCGACAATACGACGGCCAGCATGATCGAAGGCACGATCGAGCCGTGCCGGGTCGACATCACCCGCGACAGAGGCTCTGCTGTGAGCTCGCCGCCGCGGGGCTTCGCGTGGGGCGTCCACTAGGCCGTGATCTAAATTACGGCTTTTCGTCGGAACATGAATCGTCTCCGAAAACCGGTTCCCGCCCTCGGATGACGTCCGCGGACAGGCTTTTTCGGGATCATGCCGTGGGCGTTCGCCCCGTTCCTGGGTATTCGGCCGTCATCTGCAATTACCACTGCGGCGCGCGGAATTTTCATGTCCACTATCGACGGCGCCGCTCGCCCCGGCTAGGTTGCGGCTGCGTCGCGGGGTCACAATCCTCTGGGGCAGGATCATGATGATGCGGATTTTCCGTTCTGTCTGCATGCTGGCGGCGTTCGTCGGCGTTCTTGCTTACGGCGGCGCGCACGCGCAGGGTTCCGACGCCGAGCGCCAAGCCTGCACACCTGATGCCATGCGATTGTGTGGCGACGCCATTCCTGACGTGGTCAAGGTGACGGCCTGCATGAAGGCCAAATATTCGCTGTTGAGCGAACCGTGCCGTACCGCGATGGGTGGCGGCAAAAAAAGGGGTGTGGCGCGCCACCGTCACTACCGTCACTACCGTCACTACTACAGGCATCATTGTCGGCACTGCACCTGAACGTAACGTCGAACGTGACCTGCGGGAACCAGGACCCTGCGGCGCGTGGTCGCGCTGCTTGCGCTTGAGCAGTCCGGCCGCGCGATGTCATGAAATGTCATGATTTGGCCGTCCGTCGCCTCTCGGTACCCGAGTTGGCGCACGACGTGAGGGACGGCTTGGGGATTCTTGAAGGGCTTCTGGCGCTTTCATGATTCGGACGCAGGAATGAAAGCATCGGCAACCGCACGGCACGCGTCGCGATGCCTGCTGCAACGGATCGGGCCGTGGGCTGGGCTCGGCCTCGTGGTCGCCGCGCTTCTGATCGCGGTCCTTGCTGAATCCAAAGCGCAGTCTTCGGGCGAAGAAGCTCTGGTGGCTGCCGCCGAGACCAAGCTCGGCGACGCTTTGCGCACCGGCGACAAATCCGCCGCCCGCAGGCTGCTCTCGCTGCAATTCACTTTTGCCGAAGAGACCGGCAAGATCCTTCAGCGCAAGGAAATTCTCACCGACCTCAAAGGCGCTGCCGCCAGCGATGCGCCGACTGACGTCAAGGTGAGCGTCTACGGCCTTGTCGGCATGGTCACCGGCACCCGCAAATCCGCGGAAGGAAATCAGGTATTTTTTCTCGACATCTGGGCCAAGCAGAAAGGGTCCTGGCGCGCGCTGACCATGCAGAACGTGGTGCTCGCCGGGGGCGCCGCGCAGACGGCGGCCGCCGATCCCGCGGCGGGAAGCGGAGCCAAGGCGCCGACGGTATCTGCCGCCGCAAAATCCGGCGAATGCAAGAATCCCTGCGAAACGATTCCCTATCGCGTCCGCTCGCCCGCTGAGCAGGATGTCGTCACCACGCTTCAGAACATCGCGAAAGCCGCTGTCGCCCGCAATGCCGCCGAATGGGCCAAGCACATTGCCGACGATTTCGTGCTGTATCGCAGCGGGCATGCCCCGGTCGCAAAGGCGGCCGCCATTGCCGCGATCGAACGCGAGAAAGCATCCAGTGCCGGCGTGGCGCTCAGCGAAGTCGAAGCCATGCGGCTCGCGGTCTATGGCGACGGCGCCGCCATGACCGCCAACTACATTTCGCCTGATAATTCGCGGCCGCCGTATCGCGCGGCAAGCGTCTGGGCCAAGCGCAACGGCCAATGGCAGCTGGTAATCGACGTCGAGACCGACATCAAAGGCTGATGCGCAACCTTCGGTCTTGATCCAATTCGATTGGAGCGAACCAAGCCCCCGGCTTCATCGAAAACCGTTCGCCGCCCTCGGATCCAAGTCCGAGGACATGCATTTGCCGGATCGCGATCTAGGGCGTGTATTCATAAATCCAGCACTACCCATTTTTGAAGGTAAAGCAGACATGCGACGACCCCGGAGATAGCAGATTGGAGCACCCCGATTTTCTTACAAGTCTCGCTCGAACTTCGTGATCAAGGCCGCCAAGGCCTCCGGCTGCTCACTCGTGGTGAGGTGACCGCCGGGCAACCGCTCGATACGAAAACCGAGCTTTCCCAAACGTTCCTGCGCGAGGTCGACCTGGCGGTGTTCGAAGGGATCTTCGTCGCTGCCGCCCACCAGCAACGGGAACTGACCGCGATAAGTCTCAAAGAGATGGCCAAAGTCGAGGCGATTACCTTCCGCCTTGTGATCCTCTACGAACCCTGCTGCGGCGGCAAGAAAGAACAAGCCATCTTGGCGGTTCAAGATGCTATGGAGCTCGCGTACTTCGGCATCAGTCACGTGATATCCTTTGGACCAGATCACCCCCACCAACATCTTGAAGGCAGTAAAGGAGAGCCTCAGAGCACCACGGGCAGGCTTGGGGATGCGGCGTAGAAGCGGCGTGGTGAACCATGGGTGGGAATGCCCGTCCGGAAAATGAAAACGCCACGTATTTCTGGTCCACTCTCAGGCTCTCCACGCTGGGCGCGCTCAAGTCGGCGTCGCAGGTGCTCCGAGATGACAATCGCGGAAAAATCGAAGGCGACCAGCGTTGTGGACAGGACAGACTGATCCCGCCAAATCGCCTCGATGAGATCGGTGCGTTCAGCAGTGGAATAGGCATAGGCCTTGGGTTTGTCGCTATCGCCCATGCCGACATACTCGACGAAGAGCTTCGGCATTTCGGCGGCATTCGGCAAGTGCGGCAAAACCTTCGCCCATCCAAACGAGCCATCGGGAAATCCCGGCATAAAGGTAACGGCATGCGCGAGTTCTCCCTCGCGCCTCAAGAAGATTTTGAGGGGCGCGCCTTCCGCTGCAACGATAGCTTGAGCTCTGGGATCATAGCCAACGCGCTCACCGCCGGCGAACCAAGCTTGGGCCGACGCGCCCGCGTAGACGGCCGTGTCGGAGGCTGCGCCGAAGCCATCGGGCATGTCGTGTCTCCTGACCAAAATGCATTCACGGCATCATCCTAGTCCCCGCTTGCCGGCTAGGTGATCGAGCAGCAAACCGAAAGCGACGAGCTCCGCGATTATTCGCGATTACAGTACCTTGGGTCTTTCCTTGCTGGCCGTTCGGAGACCCCAATCAAGAAACAAGTCGTCGAGGTCGCGACATAAGTGTCACTGCCTGAGGGGAGCCATCAAAGCCAAAAACGTCTGCCCTGTCTCGGGCCGACTAGAAGAATCGGCGACTTGCGCCATTGGCCCTTAACGAACATGCCTTTATCCCACTGACATGTCCGATTTCGGCAGCAAAGGGGACACGGCCCATTTTATGAGTCACACCCTAGTTCTGTGGCAGTTCCTGCACGCCGAGCTTTTTGGCGAAGTCGGCGACTTGCGTGCGCTGCTGTTCGATCGACTTGGCGAACTCATCGGCGCTGCCGATATTGAGCAGTTGCCCGGTCGCGAGCAACCGCTCCTTGATCGTGTCGTCGGCCACCGCCCGAATATCGGCGGTGATCTTGTCGCGCGCCGCCTTTGACATTCCGGTCGGACCGAACAGGCCGACCAGGCCGTCGACCGTCAATGCCGGATAGCCGGCCTCGGCAACCGTCGGCAGGTCCGGCAGATTCGGCGCGCGCTCCGAATTGGTGACCGCGAGCAACTTGATCTTGCCGGTCTGCAGTTGCGGCCGCACGATGGCGAAAGCGGACTCGTAAAGCTGCACGCGGCTCTCGGCCAGATCGTTGGCGGCATCGACCGGGTTCTTGTAGGCGATCTTGGCGATATTCAGGTTTTCCTGCTGCAACCAGCCGGCCAAAAGAAAATCGAGCGCGCCGGTGAGGCCCGCCCAATTGAGCTGACCCGGCTTCTCTCGCGCCAAGGCCACAAGTTTCTTAAGCGAGTCGACATTGAGGCTGGTCGGCACCGACACCGCAACGACGGTGTTGGACACGCGCGTGATCGGCACGAGATCGCTCGGCTTGTACGGCAAATGATCGTGCAGGAACGGATGCGCGGTGAACGACGATGTCGGCGTGAACAACAAGATATGATCGTCATGTGCCGAGACGAAAGCATTGATGGCGACGATGCCGTCGCCGCCGGGACGGTTGTCGACGATCACCGGCTGGCCCCAGCGCTTGCTGAGCTTGTCGGCCAGCATCCGCGCGCCGATATCGGCGCCGCTGCCCGGACCCAGGGTCAGGATGAGCCTGACCGGCCGCGTCGGCCAATCTTCGGCCGAAGCTCGTGGCGCGAGCGCGGCAAAACTTAACACCGTGAAACAGAAGGCTGCGACGAGCCAATGCAGTTTTCGACGTAGCATTTCCACCCCTCCGTTCCGCACTGCGCGGCGATTTTCTGCTTCTTGAAACGACTTGGCGCCAAAACGACTTGGCGCCAAAACGATTTGGCGCTGACTTTTAATTCTCAAGGCCTGTCGGCACGTTCTTGTTCTCGCTTTCAAGCTTCATGCCGGCCGCGAGCGCCATGGTTTCGGCCAGTGCGGCAAAATCCTTGGATAGATATTCTTCCGGGTTCTTCTGCAGCATGGCGGCGCCGAAATGGCCCTGCAGCACTTCCCGCGTCGCCGCCGTCACCGGCATCGGCACGTCCATTTCGCGGCCGAGCTCGAGACCGAGGTCGAGGTCCTTGCGCAACAGTTCCGGCGTGAATGTGGTTGTCCAGTCGAGATTGACCAGGGCCGGCGACTTGTAGGCGGTGAACATCGAGCCCATCACGCCGTTGTTGAGAAAAGCGAGGAAGGCATGGCGCGGCACGCCCATTTTGTTGGTCAATAGCGTGATCTCGATCAGATTCTCGATGACGACGCCGAGCATGACATTGTGTGCGATCTTGCAGACGCGGGCGAGCTCGCCTTCGCCGACATAGGACACGCCGCGCGGCGCGAAGACTTCGATCAGCGGCATCGCCATCTTGCATGCCGCCTCGTCGCCGGAGACGACCGAAGAGAGCTTGCCGGCCTTGATGACCTTGGCATTGCCGCTGACCGGTGCGGCGACGAAATCGGCGCCGAGATCCTTCAGCTTGAACCGGATGTTCTTGGATTCCTCGACTGCGATGGTGGAACAGTCGACGATCACCGGCGGAATTTTGCCGCCCTGGCTGCACACGCCATTCTTGCCGTAGAGCACGTCCTCGACGTCGGCGCCGGTCGCCACGATCGAGAACAGAATGTCCACCGATTTCAGCTCGTGAAGATGGTCGACCACCTTGCCGCCGATCTTGGTGAGCGGCTCCGCTTTGGCGCGCGTGCGATTCCAGATCGTGACGTCATGGCCGGCCTTGAGCAGGCGCTCGGCCATCGGAAAGCCCATACGGCCCATGCCGATCCAGCCGATCTTCAACGTGCTTTTGGGGGCCATGCCCGAACTCCTTGTGCGAGAACTTCTGGTGTCCGGCGCTTCCTAGCACAGGCCGCGAACACTGCAACGCCCGGGGCGAGATGGCTGCTTGTCGGCACTGCAGGCAAGGGGTAGCCTTAACCCCGACAGCCAAATGCAAGACGTTGCAGAGCATCGCGACTTTGGCGCCCTGCCGGTCGCAACCGCAATGAGGAGGGGACGCGAGCGTTGGCGAAACGCTCTGCGCAACGCGTTCCCGTTCGTCGTCGTGGGCACGGTGTGGGAAGCGCTCGCGCATCTTGGCCTGTTCCCGCCGCGCCTGTTTCCGCCCTTGGAGGCGGTGGCTTCGGCTCTCGTGCGTCTCACGGCCAACGGCATCTTGCCGCATCACACCTTGGACACGCTGATAAGACTGATTGCGGGCTTCGCGCTTGCCGCCGTGATCGGCGTCGGCCTCGGCATCCTGATGGGACGCTCGCGCCGCGCCGAAGACATCCTGTTGCCGGTGATCAGCATCGGCGCACCGATTCCGGGCCTCGCCTACGCGCCGTTGTTTCTGCTGTGGTTCGGGCTCGGCAACGTCTCGTCCGTGCTGCTGGTCGCATTCGTCTCGGCATTTCCGATCATCTACAATTCCTGGACCGGGGTGAAAGCGGTCAAGGACATCTGGGTCCGTTCGGCGCAGGCCATGGGCGCCGACGATCGCCGCCTGTTTCGTCATGTCATCTTGCCGGGCGCGTTGCCCTATATCCTCACCGGCTTGCGGCTCGGCTTGGCGCAGGCTTGGCGCATTCTCGTCGGGGTCGAAATGCTGGCGGCCGTGCCCTGGGGGCTTGGCTGGCTGATTTTCGGCGCGCGCGAATTCCTCAACACCGACGTGATGCTCGCCGGCATCGCGGTGATCGCGCTGATCGGGATTGCCCTCGAGAAGCTCGTATTTGCGCCGCTCGAGCAGTTCACTGTTGTGCGCTGGGGCATGATGACATGAACGGCGATCAAACCATGCTTCGCCGCACCCAGTCATTGCGCCGCGGCGCGATCTCGTTGCTGGTGCTGGCGGCGATCTATGAAGCGGTCGCGCGCAGCGGTTATTTCGCGCCGGCCTTGATGCCGACGCTCGGCACTGTTGCGCAAACCCTGTTCGATTCGATTCGCGATGGCAGCATGATCATGCATGCCGGCGTCACTCTTTATCGCGTGGTTGCCGGCTTTGCGCTCGCCGTAGCCATCGGCCTGCCGCTCGGCGTGATGATGGGGCGTTATCGCGCGGTGGAGAATTTCGTTCTGCCGCTGACCAGCGCGCTGATGCCGATTCCATCGCTGGCCTGGGTCCCGGTCTTCATTCTGTGGTTCGGTCTCGGTGACACGGTCACGATCCTCATCGTGCTCTATGCCGCTCTGTTTCCGATGTTGCTCAATACCTGGACCGGCGTCCGCGCCGTCAATCCGATCTGGCTGCGCGCGGCCGGCGCGATGGGCGCGACCGAGCACGCGCTGTTCTGGAAAGTGATCATTCCCGGCGCCTCGCCGTTCATCATCGCCGGTCTGCGGCAATCGTTTCTGCGCGCCTGGATCGCCGTGATCGGCGCGGAAATGCTCGCCGCATCCGATTGGGGGCTGGGCTGGGTGATCTTCGACGCCAAGGAGTTCCTCAACACCGACGTGATGCTGGCCTCGCTGGTCGTCATCGGCCTGATCGGCTTTGTCACCGAACGGCTGGTATTCGGCTCGCTCGAACGCGCCACGATCTACCGCTGGGGCATGGCGCGCGCGGCGAAAAGCTAAACCGTCATTCGCTCTTGATGTCAGCCGCCTTGATGATCTCTTTGTATTTGTCGATCTCGCGCTGAACGAAAGCGGCGAATTGCGGGATCGACAGGGGGGACACCTGCGCGCCATCGTTCTCCAGCCGCGACTTGATGTCGGGCTCCAGCAGAACCTTGTTGATCTCGGTATTGAGCTTATTTGCCACATTTGGCGCCATGCCGTGCGGCCCGAAGAAGCCGGCCCACAATGTGAAATCGAAATTCGCAATTCCGGTGGCTTCAGCGACCGTCGGGATGTCCGGCGCGGCCGGCGCGCGCGTTGCCGACGATACCGCGAGCAATTTCACTTTGCCGCCTTGTGTCAGCGGCAGCGCCGCCGGAAAGCCCGGAAAGTAGAAATCCACCTGGCCCCCGACCACGTCGTTCAAAGCAGGCCCCGCGCCTTTGTAGGGCACATGGGTCAGCTTGTTGTCGAGCTTGAGCTTCAGATATTCGCCCGCGAGGTGCCCGGGCGTGCCGACGCCGGCCGAGGCGAAGGTGATCGCCGGGCCGGTGCGCAGGAACTTGACGAAGTCCGCCATGGTCGAATAGGGCGCGTTGCTCGGCACCACCAGCGCCAGCGGCACAACACCGGCGAGCGCCAGCGGCTGCAGATCCTTGAGCGGATCGTAGCCGGCGCCTGTCATGAAGAACGGATTGATGGCGATTTCAGGCGTCTGCGCGACCGTCAGCGTGTAGCCGTCGGGCGTGGCATTGGCGACGTCGCGGGCGCCGAGCGTGCCGCCGGCGCCCGGCCGGTTCTCGACGATCACCGACACGCCGAGATTGCTTTGCAGCTTGGCGCCGACCAGCCTCGCCACAATGTCGCCGGTGCCGCCCGGCGCGAAATTAACGATCAGGTGGATGGGCCGGTTCGGATAGCTGTCCGGCCAGGCCGGCGATGTCGACAGCGCCGTCAGCGCCAGACCGAGCGCCAGCATGGTTGCCCCGGCAAGGCGAGCTGGGCTCGCGCCCACTGCGAACAGAATTCTCATCGGGCCGTTTCCCCCTCGTTCCGGCTGGCCGGGCGCGCCGGCTTCTGGCAGAAAGTCTCCGCGCCGCAAGAAGCGCGCAAGACGCATGCGTGTTAAGGCATGATCTCAAAAAAGCCGCCCTGGATACAACCGGGTGAGCGCAGAGGAAACGGCACAGGGATGCGGCGATGGCCCATATCGAGGCCCGCGACATTACGTTGATTTACGACACGCCGGGCCGTGTCGTGCCGGGGATTCGCGGCGTCAGCTTCGCCATGGAGGCCTCGGAATTCCTCTGCGTGGTCGGCCCGAGCGGCTGCGGCAAGTCGACGCTGCTGAACATCATCGCCGGTTTCCTGACCCCCTCCGCGGGTGAAATCCGCATCGGCGGCGCGCCGGTCAACGGCCACGGCATGGATCGTGGTGTGGTGTTCCAGGACTTCGCCCAGCTGTTCCCTTGGCGCACCGCGCTCGGCAACGTCGCCTTCGGCCTTGAAATGAAAGGCGTGTCCAAGGCCGAGCGCGAAGCGATCGCGCTCGAGCAGCTGCGCCTGGTGAAGCTCGAGAATTTCGCCAAGGCCTATCCGCATCACCTGTCCGGCGGCATGCAGCAGCGCGTCGCAATTGCCCGCGCGCTCGCCTATAACCCGGCCGTGCTGCTGATGGACGAGCCGTTCGCGGCGCTCGATGCGCTCACCCGCGACGACATGCAGCGTCTCCTTGCCGATGTCTGGCGCACGACGCGCAAGACCGTGATCTACGTGACCCACAATGTCGCGGAAGCCGTCTATCTCGCCGACCGCGTCGTGGTGATGACGCCGCATCCCGGCACTGTGAAAGTCGAAGTGCCGATCACGCTGCCGCGCCCGCGCGACCCGCTCAGCGTCGAATTTCTCGATTTTCAGAAAGAGCTGCTGCGGCTGCTCGGCCAGGAGCAGCACTGAGCAGCACTGACAAGAGCGGCATCAGGAGGAACACACGTGAAGTCCTTGGGAAGTTGTTTCGTATTGCGCCGTTGCGGGATGCTCGCCCTTGTGTCGCTCGTCATGGCGGCCGGCGTCTCGGCGGCAAACGCCGCCGACGCTTATCCGAAAAAGACCATCCGGCTGTTGGTCGGTTTCGGCGCCGGCGGGCCGACCGATATCCCGGCGCGTTTTGTCGCCAACAAGCTCAGCGACGCGCTCGGCCAGCCGGTCATTGTCGAGAACAAGCCGGCAGCCGCCGGAATCATGGCGACGCGGGATCTGCTCGCCGAGCCGGCCGACGGTTACACGCTGCTGCTCTGCACGCATTTCGATCCGATCAATGTTGCGATGTACCGCAATGTCGGTTTCAAGCTCGACGATCTCGCGCCGGTCTCGCTGATCGCCGAATATTATTACGGCCTCGCTCTTGCCAACGCGATCCCGGCGGACAGCTTCGAATCCTTTGTCGCTTATGCGAAAGCGCATCCCGGCGACATTACCTACGCCACGATCGGCGCCGGCTCGGCGCAGGAGATCATGGCCCGGCAGTTGCAGAAGCTCGCCGGCATCACCATGAATCGCATCCCGTTTCGCGGCGGCCCGCAAGTGGTCCAGGAGTTGGTCGCCGGTCGTGTCGATTTCTATGTGTCGCCGACGCTCGCCATCCTGCCGCAATATCAAGCCAAGCAGCTCAAGATTCTCGCGACCACGAGCCCGCAACGGCTCGCCAGCCTGCCGGACGTGCCGACAGTGCGCGAGAAGGGCATTGATTTTGTGCGCTTCGGCTGGCTCGGCGTCTGCGCCGCCAAGGGCACGCCGGAATCGGTCATCAAGACGCTGCACGACAAGATCGTGCCGATCGTCGCCATGCCTGAATACCACGCGCTGATCGGGAACGGCGGCCAGATTGCGATATCCTCGACGCCGCAGGAACTCGCAGCGGTGATCAAGAAGACTTCGGATGATGTGAGCGCGAGCATCGCGGAATTTGGCATGCAGCAGGATCAGGGACAATAGAAGCCGCTTCGGGAGGGAAGATCATGAGCCAGACAGTGCTGACACGACGTCAATGCCTCGCCACTGCGAGCGCAAGCGTACTTGCCGTTGGTCTTGCAGGCAGCCGGGCATCGGCGGCCGAAACGATCCGCCAGGGCTACCAGACCAATATCTGGGGCATGCCGACCTATTATCTGATCAAGTCCGGCTACCTTGAAAAACACGGGCTTGCCGTCGAGGAATATCCGGTGCCGTCCGGCAACCTCACCATGCAGCAGATGGTGGCGCGGCAGGTCGATCTCGGCACCTATGCCGGACCGTCCCTCATCATCGGTAATGTCAAAGGCGGACTGGTGGCGATCGCGCAGATCGAACATGTCGGCAAGACCGCGCGCGTGGTCGCGCGCAAGGACCTCAACATCACCAAGATCGAACAGCTGCGCGGAATGAAGATCGCCAACCAGACCGGCTCGTCGATCGGCAATGACTTTGTCGACATTATCGGGCCGCAGCACGGCTTGAAGAAGGGCGATTACCAGGAAGTCCGCATGGACGTGAACAACATGGTTGCCGCGCTTGCCGCCAAGACCGTCGATGCCATGGTCAATGTCGAGCCCTATAACGTCATTGCCGTCGCCGAAGGCATCGGCACCGATCTCATGGACTTCTCCAAGGTCGACCCGATGCCGGTCTTCATGGCGGCGACGCCGGACTTCGTCGCGCAGAAGCCGGATGCCGTCGTCGCCTATCTCAAGGCCTGGCTCGACGCCGCCAACGATTTCAAAACCAATCCGAAAAAGGTCGCCGATGTGATCTATACGTTCTACACCGGCAAGGGCTACACTATGTCACTCGATACCTTCACCCAGGCGCTTTCTCGCGTCGAGGTGAATCCCGGTTTTCCCACCGACCTGCAACCCTACATGCAGCAGCAGGCTGAGATCCTCGTTCAGAGCAAGCTCATCACGACGATCCCGGACTGGAGCAAGGTGCTGCGCCCGGACTTCATGGAACGCGCCCGTTCGGGGACGTAAGATCAAGTGCCCCGCCGTCAGAGCATGAACCCGAAAAGTGGCAACCGGTTTTCGGAAAAGATCATGCTCACACCAGGAATCTAGACCGTAACAGGAGACTTGTGGAATGTCCGTCGCCGAACAAAGCCCGCTCACCAAGGGCTACCAGCCCGTCACTTGGAATTTCAAACTCTTGGCCCACGACATGCTGGGCGGATTCGGCGGCATGGGCGAAGGCATGTCGGTGCAGATCGCGCCCGACGGGCGGCGCATCATCTGGCTGGCGCATGAAAGTGCGCCGAAGAATTTCACTGCGGTCGATGTCAGCGATCCGCGCAAGCCCAAGGTCGTCTGCCAGACCGATCTGCCGCATGCCAATATGCGCTCGAACTCGCTGGAAACCTGCGGCAACATGATGGCCGTGGCTTACCAGACCTCGAAGAAGGATCTGCAGCCGGCCGGCTTCGAATTGTTCGATATTTCCAAGCCGGAAAATCCGAAATCGATCGGCTTCTTTGACTGCTCCGGCCCGCATTCGCGCGGCGTGCATCAGCTCTGGTTCTGCGACGGCGAGTATGTCCATTGCGCGTCGGGCTCGCGCGATTTCGCCCCGACCAATCCGCAGGATGACCAGTTCTACCGCTGCGTCGATGTGCGCAATCCGTCAAAGCCGGTCGAGGTCGGCCGCTGGTGGATGCCCGGCACGCGCCAGGGCGACAATGTGATGCCGCCGCCGCGCCATCCAATCGACAAGGGCTATCGCGCCCACAATTGCAATGTCTATCCGCAGCGGCCGGATCGCTGCTATCTCGCCTATATCGACGGCGGCATGTTCGTGCTCGACATCGCCGACAAGGCGAATCCGAAGAAGATCTCGTCGTGGACCAATTCGCCGCCCTATACCGGCTTCATGCACACCATCGTGCCGCTGTTCGACCGCGGCCTGATGCTGGTCACCGACGAGTCCACCGAGAACAACGCCAAGGATTGGCCGAAACTGATCTGGGTGCTCGACGCCCGCGAAGAAACGAATCTCGTGCCGATCTCGACCTGTCCGTTGCCCGATCCGAAGGTCTATGCCGAGGCCGGCCGCTTCGGCGCGCACAATATCCACGAGAACGTGCCGCTGCCGACCTCGTGGTTCTCCGATCAGATCGTGCTCGGCACCTTCTTCAACGGCGGACTTCGCGCCTACGACATTTCCAATCCGTACCAGCCCAAGGAGGTCGGCATCTTCATGCCGCCGGCGCCTCCCGGCGCGCCGACCGGCACGATCCAGATGAACGACGTCTTCGTCGACGAGCGCGGCATCGTCTATACGGTCGACCGCCATGTCGGCGGGCTTTACATCCTGGAGATGGACTTCTAAGCGGAGGTCATGCTCGACCTTTTCCCCTCGCGCCAAGCCGGCCCGTTCGGGCGCCGGCAAAGGCGTGAGCGCGGCGCGCGGATCCCGGTGACGGTGGTTACCGGGTTCCTCGGCGCCGGCAAGACCACGCTGATCCGCCGCTTTCTGAAAACTCCGGAAGGCGCCGGCACCGCGGTGATCGTCAACGAATACGGCGCCGCCGGCATCGACGACGCGCTCATTCGCGACAGCGCCGAGGAAACGGTGCTGCTCGGCAATGGCTGCGTCTGCTGCATCACCCGCACCGATCTGCAAGTGGCGCTGCGCCAGCTTGTCTTCGATCGCGAGCGCGGCACCGTGCCGCCGTTCGGCCGCGTCATCATCGAGACGTCGGGCCTCGCCGATCCGGCGCCGATTTTGCAGACTTTCTCCACCGATCGCGCGCTCGGCGGCGAGTTCCATATCGACGTCGTGCTTGCAGTTGCCGATGCCGTGAACGGCGCGGGCGAACTCGACGGCGCCGCCGAGGCCCGCAAGCAGATCATCCTTGCTGATCGTATCGTCATCTCCAAGACAGACTTGACGTCGCCTGCGGCGGTCGAAGATCTGACGCGGCGCTTGCGCGCCCTCAATCCGCGCGCGGCAATCGACATCGCCGTGGCCGGCGCGCTCGATCCGAGCCGCGTGATCGAGCCGGCAATAGACGAGCGCGGCGTTTTCGTTGCTGAAGCGGAACATACCGACGGCGTGGCGAGCTTTGTCATCACCCAGGACCAGCCGATCGCGTGGCCGGCATTTTCGCGCGCGATGGAGACTTTGATCGCGCTCCGCGGCGCCGATCTTTTGCGCGTGAAAGGCATCCTCAATGTCGAAGGCTGCCGCGGGCCGGTCGTGGTGCAATATGTGCAGCACCTGGCTCATCCTCCGGTTGAGCTCGAGGGCTGGTCCGACACCAATCCAAATAGCCGCATCGTGTTCATCACGCGCGGCATCGCCGAGCGCGATGTGAAAGCGCTGTTTGCCGCCGTCGCGGCGCTGGCGGAATCCTGACAACAAATTTCCGCTCCGAGCCAGTCGGAAAACGCAAGGGGCGTAGCCCGTTCCGCGCCTTGAAAAGCAGTCGGAAGGCGGCATTATCGCGCGCCGCAAGAATTGCTGCGCCAACAACACGTGCAGGGAAGAAACATGAGCGTGACCGAGGAAAGCCGTCACCGCATTCTTACCACCGGTGTGGGCAGTCTCCCACGGCGGCATTCGCTCTCCGATCTGCTGCTGGCGCGCATGATCGGCCGGCCGTTTGACGCGCAAGCCCTCGCGCACGAAACGACGGAAGCCGTCGCCGAGGTCGTGCGCAAGCAGATCGAGATCGGCGTCGACATCATCAGCGACGGCGAGCAATCGAAGACGAGTTTCCAGCACTACATCGCCGACCGGCTGACCGGGCTCGAGCCGATCACGCCCAAGGCGGGCGAAAAGCGCACGCGTGAAAATGCGGCGTTTCCGGCCTTTTACAAGGACGGGGCGCATTCCGGCTCGCAGCAGGCGCGGCTGGCCTGCACCGGGCCGATCAAATATGTCGGGCAAAAGCAACTCGCCGAGGACATCGCCAATTTCAAAGCGGCGCTAAAGGGTGCGAATCCGGTCGGCACGTTCATTCCGTCGGTGTCGCCGTCAAGCTGCGCCGGCACGATGGAGAACAAATACTACAAGAGCGAGGAGGAGCATCTGCTCGCGGTCGCCGAAGCTCTGCGCGAGGAATACGAGGGCGTTGTCGCAGCGGGTTTCGAGGTTCAGATCGATGATCCGAGGCTGGCGATGCATTACATGCTGTCGCCGGACGAGACACCGGAACTGTCCCGCAAATGGGCGCGACGGCGCATCGAGATTCTCAATCATGCGCTGCGCAACATCCCGCCGGACAAGATCCGCCACCATACCTGTTACGGGATCAATATCGGGCCGCGCACCAGCGACTTCGAGATGAAATATCTCGCCGATCTCATCGTCACCATCCGCGCCAAATATTATTCCTTCGAAATGGCCAATCCGCGCCACGAGCACGAATGGGAAATCTGGCAGGCGGTGACGCTACCGGACGGCAAGGTGCTGCTGCCGGGCTGCATCACGCAAGCTTCGCTGCTGGTCGAGCATCCGGAGCTTGTGGCGCAACGCATCGTGCGGCTCGCCAGGATCGTGGGCCGCGAGCGGGTTATTGCCAGCGCCGATTGCGGCTTTGCCTCGACGCTCTACACCAACAAGCCGCCGGAGATTGAACCGGAAATCGTCTGGGCCAAGTTCGAGAGCCTCGTCAAAGGCGCTCGTCTCGCCAGCAAGGCGTTATGGTCTTGATCGACTTGGCCGCCATGCAGCGAGCGCCGTTCGGGTAGAAGCGCCATCGGCGAGAAGGCGGACGGCGTCATGGCCGATGGAAGGCGATACCGTGCCGAAGGCCGCCGCGCTGAGGACGGTGTCTTGAGAATTGCGATGCCGGCCGCTCAGTTGCGTCCGGCAATCTCGTCCTGCCAGGGCGCGACGATGCGCTCGAACCAGCCGAGCAGTGCATTGAGACCGACGGCGAGCACCATCAAAATAATGATCGGCACGAACATGGTCGCCGTATCGAAATTGTTTGCCGAATTGATGATGATGGCGCCGAGCCCCGAGATCGAGGTGAAAAATTCCGCGATGACCATGCCGACCACCGCGCGGCCGACCGCGAGCTTGATGCCCGCCATGATGTAAGGCAGCGTGGCCGGCAGCACGATGCGGCGCAGGATCACCGAGTTCGGCGCCACCAGCGACTTGCCGACATCGATCAGCGTCTTCGGCACCGATTTCACGCCGAGCCAGGTATTGATGCAGATCGGAAAAACCGACATCAGAAAGATCACCGCGGCCTTCACCGCGAAGCCGAGCCCGAACCACAGCACCAGAAGCGGCACCAGCGCGACCAGCGGCATGGCATAGCCGCCGGTGATCAGGATTCCGAGTGCGGCTTCGGCGACCCAGAAGCGTCCGATAATGAGGCCGAGCGGCACGCCGATCGCGATCGCCGCGCCATAGCCGAGCAGGAAAGGCTGAATGCTCTGCAACAGCGCGACGCCGAGCTTGCCGCTGCGCAGCAGCGCGAGGAAGGCTTTGAAAATCGCGCTCGGATAGGAGCCGAAGATCGGATTGATGTCGCGGCCGAAGATCTCCCACAGGATCAGGATGATCGTGAGCGAGGCTGTGGTGACCATCCAGCGCGGCACGGAACGGCGTGCGGAGCCGCCGGCAGCGCTCGCGGCCGAATTGCTTTCGGCGAGATCGACCATGGCGGCCTCAATGCAGCGTCGGCGCGCCGGCATGCAGCGCGCGCCAGATGTGATAGCGGGTCCGCGCGAAGGCATCCGAACCGCGGATCGCCCCGAGATCGCGGCGCGGGCGCGACAGGGGGACTTCGACGATTTCCTGCAAGCGGCCGTGCTGCATGACCACCACGCGGTCGGCCAGCATCACCGCTTCGTCGAGATCGTGGGTGACGAACAGGATGGTCTTTTTGGTGCGGGCGTGGATGTCGAGCAATTCGCCCTGCAGGCCTTCACGGGTCTGTGCGTCGAGCGCGCCGAACGGCTCGTCCATCAGCAGCACTTTGGGGTCGATGGCGAGCGCGCGCGCTATGCCGACGCGCTGCTGCATGCCGCCGGACAACTGATAAGGGCGCCGTTTGACGCTGTCTTTCAGGCCGACCAGCGTCAGATATTTCATCGCGGTGTCGTGCAATTCCGCGCCGCGCATGCCTTTCATCTCCAGACCGAACTCGACGTTCCGCAGCGCGTTCAGCCACGGCAGCAATTCGGCGTGCTGAAACACGATGCCGCGGTCGTAGCCGCAGCCCTTGATGGCGGCGCCGTCGACGGTCACGACGCCGGTCGTGGCCTTCTCCAGTCCCATGGCGATGCGCAGCGCCGTGGTCTTGCCGCAGCCGGAGGGCCCGATCAGCGCCACCACTTCGCCGTCGGCGACGGTGAAGCTCAGCCGGTCGAGCGCCCGCACCATGTGCGCGGCGCCGTCGATGCGCAGCGTGAACTGCTTGGAGACGTCGATCAGCCTGACTTCACCCATATAAACACCTGTTTACGGCACTAGGCCTGCATAGGCCGCAATCGCTTGCAAGAGTTGTTCCAACGAGCCTCGTTCCGACAAGGCTTGTTACAAGCCTGCACGCCGGACGTTCCACAACGAACGCCGGCATGCACCACATGAGTCCTTCAATACGCCAAAGTCTCAATGCGTCTGCGCGACGAGCTTCAGCGCGTCCTCGCGCGGCTTCGGATCGATCACTTTGGTCAGGTCCACAGGCTTCGGGATATTGCCGACCTTGACCAGTTCCTCGTTCATCCATTGCAGATCGTCGGTCGGGATCGGCATGTCGGTCCCAATCGAATGCTGCTGCATGGCGAGGTCGTAGATGAAAGCCGGCCGCGGATCGTCGGGCTTGGCGCCGGTGATCTCCTGCGTCGCCTTGACCACCTGATCCTTGTTGGCGACGGCGTAACGCAGGCCGAGAATTTCGCCGGCCATGAATTTTGCCGCGTCGTCGGGCCGGGCCTTGATGGTCGAGCCCAGCATGTATTCGCACATGCGCACGAAATGCGGCAGCGCGTCCTTGGCCGAGACCAGCATCTTGATGTGTTCCTTTGTGGCGATCGGCGTGTATTCGCCGGACACCACGGCGGCATCGACCAGATGCGCCACCAGCGCCTTGTAGCGGTCGAGATCGCCGCCGAGGCTTGCAAATCTCACGCTGTCTGCAGGAACATTGAAACGCGCCAGCGCGCCCCTGGCGAACAAGTCGGGAAAGGCCGACGGCGACGAGATGGCAATGGTCTTGCCCTTGAGCTGATCCATCGTCGTGATGTCGTCGTGGACGAAAATGCCGTGCGGCACCGTGAGCCATGAGCAGCCGGTGATCTTGACGTCGGCGCCATGCGCATCGGCGATCAGGGCGGCGCCCGGCCCGCCCTCGAAACTGTCGAGATCGCCGGCGATCAGCGCGTGCAGCATGATCTCGTCGTCCTTGACGTTGGTGATGCCGATATCGAGGCCGAGTTTCTTGAAGAAGCCGCCATATTGCGGCATCAACAGAATGCCGGCATCGCTCTTGGCCTGAATCAGCGCGTGCCGCCAAGGTTTAACGTCCTGTTTGGCGCTCTGCGCCGATGCCGGGCTGGCGAGCGCGCAAGCAAGCGCGAAGGCCGTCACAAAAAATGGTGCGGCGCGGCGTGCGAGCGTCCTTGTCACCGAGGGCCTCCCATCAATTTTCTTGCCGGCGAAGCATAGCAGCAATCCGCCGCCCGGAACCGTGTTCCAAAACCGCCGGTTTGGGAATAGGCTCCAAAGCGCGCAAGACAGCGGCATTGGGACACACCGGCACATGCGGTAACGCCCAAATAGAACCGCCGGTACGCTTGGAGGACATTCATGAAACAAAGCTATTCGCTGAACGTCAACGGCACCGTCCATAAGATCGAGGCCGACGAGGACATGCCGCTGCTTTACGCGCTGCGCGACGATCTCGGTCTCAACAATCCGCATTTCGGCTGTGGGCTGGCGCAATGCGGCGCCTGCACCGTTCATCTCGACGGTCAGCCGGTTCGCTCCTGCATCACGCCGGTGTCCTCGGTGGGCGACAGCAAGGTCGTCACGCTCGCCGGCCTCGGCACGCCCGACAAGCCGCATCCGCTGCAGACCGCTTATGTCGAAGAGCAGGTGCCGCAGTGCGGCTATTGCATCAACGGCTGGATCATGACCGCGGCCGCGTTCCTGCGCGACAACAGGAAACCGAGCGATGCGCAGATCAAGAGCGCGCTCGAAGGACTCAAGTGCCGCTGCGGCACGCATGTGAGCATCCTGCGCGCCGTCAAGCGCGCCGCGACGATGATGGGTTGAGGAGGGCGCCATGACAAGACTGGAAAAACCCGCAGCCTTCTCGCGCCGTTCTCTGCTTAAAGCCGGCAGTGCATTGGCCGGTGGTGCGCTCGTCGTCTCGATCGGCGCGCCGGTCACCTTCGACGTGGCGCAGGCCGACGATGCCGCGAATGCCGCGCCGATGAGCGTCGCCGTGAAGCCGGCGCTGACGCCGGATCAGCTCTCGAGCTATATCGCCGTCAATGCCGACGGCACGGTCGCCGCCTATTTCGGCAAGATGGATATGGGGCAGGGCCTGTTCGTCGCGGTCGGACAGATCGTCGCCGAAGAGCTCGACGTGCCGTTCGATAATGTCAAAGTCTTCATGGGCGACACGGCAACGAGCGTCAATCAGGGCGGCGCATCCGGCTCGACCGGAATTCAGGAAGGCGGCAGGCAGATGCGCGTCGCCGCCGCCGAAGCGCGCCGCGTTCTGGTGCAGATGGCCGCCGACAAGCTTGCGCTGCCTGCCGATCAGCTCACGGTGACGAACGGCGTCGTGCATGCAACGAGCGATGCGGCCAAAAAGATCAGTTACGCCGATCTCATCGGCGGCCGTTACTTCAACGTTCATCTCGACTGGAACGGCAAATACGGCAATCCGCTTTATGCGCCGGGCAAGGCGCAGCCGAAAGATCCGAAGTCGCACACGATTGTCGGGCGGTCGATCAAGCGGCAGGACGTCGCGCCCAAGGTGTTTGCGCAGCAGGACTTCTGCACCGATGTCAAAGTGCCCGGCATGGTGCATGGCCGCATGATCCGCCCGAAGGTTGCCGGCGCCGTGCCGGTCAAGGTCGACGATGGTTCGATCAAGGACATTCCCGGCGCTCAGGTGGTGTGGAAGGAAGGCTTCCTCGGCGTCGTCGCCGACAAGGAATGGGACGCCATCAAGGCGTCGCAGCAGCTCAAGGTCGAATGGTCGGATGCGAAGCCGCCGTTCCCGACCCAGGCGACGCTCTACCAGCACATCAGGACCACGCCGTCACGCAAGCGCGAAGTCGAAGGCAAAGAGGCCGGCAATGTCGACGATGCGCTCAAGACCGCGGCGCGCGTCATCCAGGCCGAATATGAATGGCCGTTCCAGTCGCATGCCAGCATGGGGCC
This sequence comes from Xanthobacteraceae bacterium, assembly GCA_035509535.1. GTDB lineage: Bacteria > Pseudomonadota > Alphaproteobacteria > Rhizobiales > Xanthobacteraceae > BOG-931. Next base: position 49,860 of record DATJLN010000003.1, read on the forward strand.
GGCCTGTTCCTTGGTGGAGATCAAGGACGGCCATGTCACTTGCTGGAGCGGCACCCAGAAATCGCACTTCGTTCGCGCCGGCCTCGCCGCGATCCTGGAGGTGCCGGCCGACAACGTCCATGTAATCTGGACGCCGGGGCCCGGCTCCTACGGCCGCAACGATGCCGACGACGCGGCGATGGATGCCGCCGTGCTGGCCAAGGCCGTCGGCAAGCCGGTGCGCGTGCAATATATGCGCAACCAAGGCACCGGATGGGATCCGAAGGGACCGGCCTCGATCCATCAGGTGCGGGCAGGGCTCGATGCGTCCGGCAATGTCATCGCCTATGACTTTCTCAGCAAGGCGTTCTCGCGCGTCGACGTCAATACCAATGGCAGCAAGCCTTACGATACGCTGGCCGGCCAGACGCTCGGCGTCGATCTCAAATCAGGCGACGGCTTTGGCGTGCCGTCGGAGTCCTATGGCTTTGCCAACAAGCGCGCCGCCTGGGAGGTGATCCCGCCGCTGCTCGACCGTGCCTCGCCGTTACGCACGTCGCATCTGCGCGACCCGGTCGGCCCGCAGATCCACTTCGCCAGCGAGTCCTTCATGGATGAGCTGGCCGCGGCGCTCGACATGGACGCAATCGCGTTCCGGCTGCGCTATGTCAAAGATCCGCGCGACATCGCCGTGATCAAGGCGGCGGCCGAAAAAGCCGGCTGGCAGACGCGGCCGTCGCCGCGCAAAGACCAGACCGGCGACAAGGTCTCCGGCCGCGGCATCGCCTATGCGCAGCGCAACGGCACGCGTGTTGCGATGATCGCCGAAGTCGAGGTCGATCGGCACAGTGGCAGGATCTGGGTACGGAGATTCACCGTCGCCCACGATTGCGGCCAGATCATCAATCCTGACAGCCTGCGCCTGACGGTCGAAGGCAATATCGTGCACGGCATCAGCCGCACGCTGTGGGAAGAGGTGAAATTCGACGACAAGAACGTTACCAGTGTCGATTGGCTGACCTATCCGATCCTCGACATCACCGAGACGCCGGAACAGATCGACGTCGTGCTGATCGATCATCCGGAGATCGCGTCGTCGGGCGCCGGCGAGCCGTCAAGCCGTCCGGTGGCGGCAGCGATCGCCAACGCGGTGTTCGACGCCACCGGCGTACGCATTCGCCGCGTGCCGTTCTCGCCCGACAATGTGAAGTCGGCGTTGTCGTGAAAAAAACTCCCTCTCCTCACAGGGAGGGAGTACCTTTGCCCCATGGCGATAATCCGAACGCTCGACGAAGCTTTGGCCCCGATCACCGACGGCTGCGTGCTGGCGGTGCCGCGCGAAACCTCGGGCGTCGCCATGGCGGCGACGCGGGCCCTCATTCGGCGCGGCGTCAAGCGTCTGCATCTCGTGACCCTGCCGACCTCGACCTTGCAGGCCGATCTACTGATCGGTGCGGGTTGCATCGAGACCCTGGAGACTTCCGCTGTCAGCCTTGGCGAATTCGGTCCGGCGCCACGCTTCAATGCGGCGATTCTCGCCGGCTCGATCCGCATGCTGGACGCGACTTGTCCCGCGCTGCACGCCCAACTCCAGGCGGCCGAAAAGGGCGTGCCGTTCATGCCGCTGCGCGGCCTGATCGGCTCCGACGTGCTGGCGCATCGGCCGGACTGGAAAGTCATCGACAATCCGCTCGGCAACAACGATCCGATCGTGATTTTGCCTGCGCTGACGCCCGATGTTGCGCTGTTCCATGCACCGGTCGCCGATCGTTTCGGCAACGTCTTCGTCGGCCTGCAGCGCGAACTTTTCACCATGGCGCATGCAGCGCGCAAGACCGTGGTCACCGTCGAAAAGATCCACGACTACGATCTCTTGGAATATCCCGCGATCGCGGACGGCACCTTGCCCGGCTTCTACGTCGAGGCGGTCGCCGTCGCGCCGCGCGGGGCCTGGCCGGTGCTGCTGCCGGACCAGTACGGCATGGACGCCGCGCATATGAGCGAATATGCGCGCCTTGCCGCCACGCCCGAAGGTTTTGCTCAGTATCTTGATCGTTACGTTTATGAAAAACGTGCGGCCTAGGCCCGCTTCTCCGCCGTCATGGCCGGGCTTGTCCCGGCCATCTCGATTTGGCAGGCACTGCTTCGACAATCGGGATGCCCGGCACAAGGCCGGGCACGACGACAAAAGGTAACCTTGGTGAGCGAATCCTTCCGCGACGAAGAACTGCTCGCCGACGTGATCTGCCGGCTGATCGGCGATGTCCGTCACGTCGCGGTCGGCGCCGCCTCGCCGATTCCGGCCACCGCGGCACTGCTGGCGCGTGAAAGGGGCGGAGGCATGCCCTACGTCTCCCTGCTCGGCAGCCGGATGCACAACTTCTTCACCGACGGCGCCCGCGAATTGTTCGACTGCGCCGGCCAGGGCCGCGTCGACGTGTTTTTCCTCTCCGGCGGCCAGATCGACGGCGAGGGTAATATCAATCTGGTCAGCGTCGGCGACTACGACCATCCCACGGCGCGCTTTCCCGGTTCATTCGGCTCCGCCTATCTCTATTACGTGGTGCCGAAAGTGATCCTGTTTCGCGTCGAGCATTCGCGCCGCACGCTGGTGCCCAAAGTCGATTTCGTCAGTGCGCCGGGCGGCAGCGCCGACAACGTCTTTCGCCCCGGCGGTCCGATCGCGCTGGTCACCAGCCGCTGCCTGTTCGCGTTCGACCGTGCCCGCCGGCGTTTCCGGCTGGAGAGCGTTCATCCCGGCCACAGCGTCGCCGAGGTGATCGAGCATACCGGCTTCGACTTCGACCGGCCCGATGAGGTGCCGCTAACGTCCGCGCCGTCGCCCGAGACGCTGCGCCTCATGCGGGAGACGGTCGGCCCTATGCTGGCCGAGCTCTATCCGCAATTCGTCAAAAACGTGTTTGGCTACGTCATCCCGGGGCGGTCCGCACGGCCGAACCCGAAATCCATATCCCCAGCCTGAGACGTTTCTGCTTTGCCTGTGGTTATGGATTCCGGATAGCCGCTTTCGCGGCTTCCGGAATGAGCAAAGACCATTTGCACCCCCCGCAACATCGTGGTTTTTATGCGCCCGCAACGAACAGAGGGAACGCGCAGTGAAGACGGTTGAGGCGGGGGTGATCGGGGTCGGCTGGATCGGCGGCTTGCGCGCGGACACGCTGTCGCGCACGGCCTTGGTGGACAAATTGCATCTGTGCGACATCAAGCCGGACCGGCTCGCCGACGTCACCAAGCTCTACAATCCGGCGACGTCGACGCTCGATTACAACGACATCATCAAAAACGACAATATCCGCGTCGTCTATATCTCGACCACGCCCGAGGCCAACCACTATCCGATCGCGCGCGATTGCCTGAAAGCCGGCAAGAACGTGATGCTGGAAAAGCCGATCGCGCTCGAACTGTGGGAGGCCGACGAACTGATCCAGTTGTCCAAGCGTAACAATCTGAAATTCACCATCGGCTATTCGCAGCGCTTCAATCCGAAGATCGCCTACGCCAAGAAAAAGATCACCGATGGCACGCTGGGCAATGTCGTCTCGGTGCTGGTCAGCCGCCATCTGTCGCGCGACCTGGGCAAGAAGATCGCGAGCCGCGTGCGGTTGTCGCCGGTGGTGATGGAATCCACCCACGATCTCGATTTCGTGTTCTGGCTTCTGGAGCCGGCCAAGCCGGTGCGCGTCTACAGCCAGGGCGCCTATGGCTACATGAAGCCGGTCAACGGCTCGCACGACATCATGTTCACCACCGTCACCATGGACAACGGCGTGGTGGTGATGATCGGCGGCGGCTGGAATTTCCCGCCGA
>DATJLN010000004.1:0-2939 GCA_035509535.1 Xanthobacteraceae bacterium
GCCCTGGTCCTGATATCGGCGGTGATTCCGTGGGCGGTTTTCACGCGCTACGTCCTCAACAGCGCGGCATCCTGGCCCGAACCGACCGCGATTCTTCTCATGATCGTGCTCACCTTCTTTGGCGCGGCGGCATGTTACCGCGTCGGGCTGCACATGCGCATGTCGTTTTTTGTTTCGCTCTTGCCGCTTCGTCTGCAGCGCGCGAGCGCACTGCTGGTCGAGGCGCTCATGGCGCTGATCGGTCTCTTCATGATCAATTGGGGCGTCAAGCTGGTGGTGGCGACCTGGCAAAATTCCTTTCCCGACTTTCCCGCGCTGTCGGTCGGCGTGACCTATCTTCCGATCCCGCTCGGCGGCGCGATCCTGCTGCTCTTTGTCGTTGAACGCTTGACCATCGGGCCGCCGGCACCGCGCCGGCCCGAGACGATCCCCACGTCAGGATGAATCGGAAGCGTGCCGATGGATATTTTCGTCCTGCTCGCCACTATGTTTGCCTGCTTCCTCATCGGCATGCCGATTGCCTATGCGCTGGCGCTTTCGGCGATTGCCGGTGCGCTGTGGATCGGCATTCCGCTCGAAGCGGTCATGCTGCAGATTTCCAACGGCGTGAGCAAAGTCGCCATGCTCACGATTCCATTCTTCGTGCTCGCCGGCGCCATCATGGCGGAAGGCGGCATGGCGCGCCGCCTCGTCGCCTTCGCCGACGTGCTGGTCGGCTTTACCCGCCTGCGCGGCGGCCTGTCGGTGGTCAACGTCGTCGCCACCACGTTCCTCTCCGGCATTTCCGGCTCGGCGGTCGCTGACACTTCCGCAATCGGCTCGGTGATGATTCCGCAGATGGAGAAGAGCGGCTTTCCCCGCGTGTTCGCCACCAACGTGACCATCTCGGCCTCGGTGCAGGCGCTGCTGGTGCCGCCGAGCCACAACGCGGTTATCTATTCGCTGGCTACCGGCGGCACCATTTCGATCATCAGTCTGTTCATGGCCGGCGTGGTGCCCGGTCTCCTGCTCGGCTTCGCGCTGGTCGTGCTGTGTCTGGTCATCGCCTACCGGGACGGACACCCGCGCGGCAAGGCGGTGCCCGTGCGCGAGGCGATCAAAATCTCGGTCGAGGCGCTGTGGGGACTGGTCACGCTCGTCATCATCCTCGGCGGTATCCTCGGCGGCGTGTTCACGGCGATCGAAGCCGGCGCCGTGGCCTGCGTCTGGGCTTTCTTGGTGACCATGTTCGTCTACCGGGACTACCGCTGGCGCGACCTGCCGGGGCTGGTGCACCGGACCATGCGCACGGTGGCGATGGTGCTGACCCTGATCGCCTGCGCCTCAAGCGTCGGCTACATCATGGCGCTCACGCAGATGCCGGGCAAGATCACGGCGTTCTTTCTCACCATATCGAGCAACAAGTACGTGATCCTGATGCTGATCAACGTGCTGTTGCTCTTGCTGGGCTGCCTGGTCGACATGGCGCCCTCGATTCTCATTGCCACGCCGATCCTGCTTCCGGTCATGCTCAAACTCGGGGTCGATCCGGTGCATTTCGGCATGATCATGCTGCTCAACCTCGGCATCGGACTGTGTCATCCGCCGGTCGGTGCCATTCTGTTCGTTGGCTGCGCCGTCGGCGAAGTCACGATCGAGCAAGTGCTGCGCCGCATCTGGCCGTTCTACGCCGTGATGTTTGTTGTACTGATGCTGGTGACTTATCTGCCGGCGATCTCGCTCTGGCTGCCGCACTTGTTGGGGCTTTAGGGACGCAATTACCCCGCCCCCAACAGGCGGATTGCCTCGTCACGGCTGAACAAATAGAGGAGCGCGCGCAGCGCTTCGCCGCGCGGCGTCGATAGCTTCGGATCGCGCGCGAGCACGAGCGCGGCGTCGTCGCGCGCGGCGGTCAAGAACTGGCTGTGCACGTCGAGGCGGGCGATGTGGAAGCCGGGGTCGCCGCTTTGGCGCGTGCCGAGCACGTCGCCCTCGCCGCGCAGGCGCAAATCCTCCTCGGCGATGCGGAAGCCGTCATCTGTCTCGCGCATGATCGCGAGCCGCGCCTTTGCGGTCGGCCCGAGCGGACCTTTGTAGAGCAGGAGACAGATCGAGCGTTCGGTACCGCGGCCGATGCGGCCGCGCAGCTGGTGCAATTGAGCGAGTCCGAAACGCTCGGCGTGCTCGATCACCATGACGCTCGCCTGCGGCACGTCGACACCGACTTCGATGACCGTCGTCGCCACCAATAGCCGCGTCTCGCCGGAGGCAAAGCGCGCCATGGCGCGGTCCTTGTCGGGTCCGCGCATGCGGCCATGCACAAGATCGGCCACGCCGCCGAAGCGGCGCTTTAATTCGGCGTAGCGCTCTTCGGCCGCGGCGAGATCGACGAGTTCGGATTCCTCGACCAGCGGGCAAACCCAATAAACGCGGCGGCCTTCGTCGAGCGCGCGCGCCACGGCGTCGATGACCTCGTTGAGGCGATCGAGCGGAATGGTGCGGGTGTCGATCTTTTGGCGGCCGGCCGGCTTTTCGCGCAGCGCCGAAACGTCCATGTCGCCGAAATAGGTGAGCACCAGCGTGCGCGGGATCGGCGTTGCGGTCAGCACCAGGAGATCGACCGCGTCGCCCTTGCGCGCCAAAGCGAGCCGCTGATGCACGCCGAAGCGATGCTGCTCGTCGACGATGGCGAGCGCGAGATCGTGGAAGGCGACGTCCTCCTGGAACAGCGCATGCGTGCCGACCAGGAGATCGATGTCGCCTGAGGCAAGCGCGCGCAATATGTCGTCCCGGTCGCGGCCGCGCTCCCGCCCGGTGAGGATGGCGACGCGGAGAGCGGCCTTTTCGGCGAGCGGGGTGATGGTGGCAAAATGCTGCCGCGCCAATATTTCGGTCGGCGCCATCAGCGCCGCCTGCCGGCCGGCCTCGATCACATGCGCGGCGGCGAGCAGCGCCACCAC
>DATJLN010000005.1:0-43193 GCA_035509535.1 Xanthobacteraceae bacterium
ATTGTTGGGATCGTAGGTCGGCATGGCGGTCTCCTGACAGCGAACATTGTAGCACCGTCATTGCAAGGAACCGGAGCGGTGAAGCAATCCGGGGCGGCGGCCCCAATGCCGGATTGCTCGGCTTCGTTCGCAATGACGCAGATCATTCCGTCTCGGCGGCGAAATCCTTGCGGAACGGCGCCAGCGTGGAAAGCTCCTCGCCGGCGGCTTCGACATAAGCACGTTCGCGCACTAGGTAGTCGGCGATGGCGCGGCGCAGACCGGGATCGGCGATGTAATGCGCCGAGAAGGTCGTCGTCGGCATGTAGCCGCGTGAGATCTTGTGCTCGCCCTGTGCGCCGGCCTCGACCCGCGGCAGTTTGCGCGCGATCGCGTAGTCGATGGCTTGATAATAACACAGTTCGAAATGCAGGAACGGGTGATGCTCGATGGCGCCCCAATGCCGGCCGAACAATGTGTGCGAGCCGATGAAATTGATGGCGCCGGCGATCCAGCGCCCGGCGCGCTTGGCCATCACCAGGAGAATGCGATCTTTCATCGTCTCGCCGACCAGCGAATAGAATTCGCGCGTCAAATAAGGACGGCCCCATTTGCGCGAGCCGGTCTCCATATAGAAGTCGAAGAACGCGTCCCAGACATCTTCGGTGAGATCGCTGCCGGTGAGCCAGTGCACGGTGATGCCGTTTTGCAGCGCCTCCTGCCGTTCGCGGCGGATGGTCTTGCGCTTGCGCGAGCTCAGCGCGGCGAGGAAATCGTCGAAGCTGGAGAAATTCGCGTTCTCGAAATGAAACTGCTGATCGGTGCGCTGCAGATAGCCAAGCTCGCCGAGGAGCCGATATTCGTCCTGGGTGGCAAAGGTCACATGTACGCCTGAGGCGCCGGCCGCGGCGCAGACCTTCATCAGGCCTTGGCCGAGCGCGCGACGCATCGCGGTCGTGGGAAGTCCGTTGCGCACCAGGAGGCGAGGGCCGGTCGCCGGCGTGAACGGCACCGCGACCTGGAGCTTGGGGTAATAGTCGCCGCCGGCGCGCATATAGGCGTCGGCCCAGCCGGAATCGAAGACATATTCGCCGCGCGAATGGCTCTTGAGATAGGCCGGCACCGCGGCAATTAAAGCGCCGTCGGAGGTTTTCGCCAGAACATGTTGAACATGCCAGCCGGTGCGGCCGCCGACCGATTTCGAGTCTTCCAGGGCCGAAAGAAAATCATGCGAAACGAATGGGTTATAGGCGGGCTCGCATGTCGGGTCGGTGGCCGCTTGGGCCGGCTCAGGTTCCGGATGAGCTGAAGCCGTCGCGGCATCTTTGCTGCGCGCGGAATGCGGATCGGCGCAAGCGTTCCAGTCGGCACTGCTCACGTCGCCGATGCTGTCGATGACGCTGATGCGCAGCTCGACGGCGCGTTCAGGCTGAACCGCGCCGTCCTGCTTGGCGTCTTGAACATCTTTCCGCGCCGGGCTCATTTTCACACAAACCTTATGGCCGAAAACCCTCAAAAATCATCTGGTCCGCATAGCGCGCCGCGATTTGCCGCTCGGCTTCGCTGCGGACCGTCCATGTCAGGACAGGCATGCACATAATGCGCCGCATGAAGGTCGGCAGCGGCCCCGGCAGGGCGCCGACCGAATACGCCAAAAATTGCGGGCGCGCCTTGAGCCCGGCCCGGATATAGCCGAGCCCGCGCCGTGCGCCCTCCGGCAGCAAGTCGCGGTAGGAATTCGGGCGGTATTCGGCCGCGGTCATGCCGCGCACCAGCGCCGGCGCCTTTTGCCGCAGCTGCACGATCTGACGCAGATCGAACGACATCGCGGCGACCGGGCCGGTGTAGCGCGACAGCACGTCGGCGACGCGCTGGGCGAGACGCTCGTCGCCATCGAAGCGGCCCTTGAGCTCGACCACCAGCGTGGCCCGTCCGGCGACGAGGTCGCACAATTCGCCGAGCGTGATCATGTGCTCGGTGCTGCCGCGGAACGGCACGCGCTTGAGCGCTGCGGCGCTGAACGTGTCGAGCCGGCCATGGCCTTCGGTCAAGCGGCCGAGCGCGTCGTCGTGATGCACCATGGCTTCGCCGTCGGCAGAGATCTGCACGTCGGTTTCGATCGCATAGCCGGCATCGATCGCGGCACGGAAGGCGCCGGCGGTGTTTTCGATCACCCCGTTCGCGGCGTCATGCAGGCCGCGGTGGGCGATGGGGCGGGCGATCAGCCAATCAAGCGGCACGAGAGTCTGGTTTCCGCGCGATCACGACACCTCGAACAGGCCCTCGACCTCGACAGCGGCATCCGACGGCAGCGCCGCGACGCCGACGGTCGAACGCGCATGCCGGCCCTTGTCGCCGAACGCCGCGACCATCAGGTCGGAGGCGCCGTTCATCACTTTCGGCCCTTCGGGAAAATGCGGCGCCGAATTGACAAAGCCGGTGAGCTTCACGACGCGCACCACTTTGTCGAGATCGCCGAGCGCCGCCTTCACCTGCGCCAGGACATTGATGGCGCAGGCGCGCGCCGCTTTCTGGCCGTCCTCGATGGAGACTTCGGCGCCCAGCTGGCCCTTGGCGACGATCTTGCCGTCGCCGTCGATGCAGACCTGGCCGGACACCGTCAGCATGTTGCCAGTGCGCACGAAAGGCACATAGTTGGCCATCGGCGCCCGCGGCTGATGCAGCACGATGCCGAGCTCTTGCAGTTTCTTCTCCACGGTCCCGGCCATCGGCCTCTCCATTTCTGCGTCGTTTTTGGGGATGGGTCACGAGCTGGCTTTCTGGCCGATCAACGGCGGCCATGCAAGCGGGACGGCTGTGGCCCCGCCTGTTGCCGGCCTGTTGCACGGCCTGTTGCCCATGCCGGCCAGCCTGCCTATCTTCGCCGCAATTTCGGCATCAAAGGACATGCACGAAGCAGGGAAGGCCGGCGGGCGCGGCAGCCCTCTGCAACAGGCGCGAGGAGCAAGAGGATTCATGATCGATCGTTTGGCAGCGCACGCCGCCCTTGCCCTTTGTCTGTTGCTCCCTGCAACTATCGCCCTGTCGCAAGACCTGTCGCAAGACCTGTCTCAAGACCTGTCTCAAGACCTGTCTCAAGACCTGCCCAAGGACGCATTAATTGCCCCGATCAAGCAGGTGCCGCTGGTGCCGCATCGCGCGGTCTACGATCTTTCGCTTGGCGACGTCCGCGGCAACGCGCAGGTCTCAAGCGTCAGCGGCCGCATCCTTTACAACTTCGACGGCAATGCCTGCCAAGGCTATTCGCTGGAATTCCGTCAGGTCTCCGAGCTCAATACCGGCGAGGGCAAGACCTCGGTCAGCGATCTGCGCTCGACCACCTGGGAAGAGGCCGACGCCAAGAAATTTAAATTCACTTCCGAGAATTATGTCGACGACAATCTGAGCGGCTCCGTTGACGGCAATGCCGAGCACGACGCCGGCGAGACGGCGGTGTCGCTGGACCGGCCGGAGAAGAAGACGCTCGATCTTGCCGCCGGCGTCGTGTTTCCGACCGAGCATATGGTGCGGGTGATCAATGCCGCCCACGCGGGCAAGAACATTCTCAGTTTTCCGGTCTATGACGGCTCGGAGACCGGGCAAAAGGTCTTCGACACGCTCACCGTGATCGGCCAGAAACTGAATTCCGACGAGCGCAAGCACGACGATGCCGCAGCCGGCGAAGCCAGGCTCGCCGGCGTGCCGCGCTGGCCGGTGACCATCAGCTATTTCGAGAAAAAGAAGGCCGAGAATACCAGCGAGCAGACGCCGGATTATTCGATCGGCTTTGAGCTCTACGAGAACGGCATTTCGCGCGCGCTCACGCTCGACTACAACGATTTCGTCGTGACCGGCAGACTGACTTCGCTCGAGTTCAAGGAGCCCAAGCCGTGTCCATAATGCATGTCCCGGAAAAGTGGCGTGCGGTTTTTCGGACCGGACATGCGACAAGCAAAAAGCCGGAACGTCTATTGCGGCGGACGGCGTTGCGGACGAGGACCGGCCGGTGCATTCGGCCCCTGTGACTTAGATTGCGGCGCGGCGGTCGGCTGCGCGCTGTTCTGCTGCTGCGCGGTAGTCCCTGACGGCTCGTCAGGCGGCGCCGGCGCCAACGAGGTCCCGGCCGGCAGAGTTGCGGAGCCGATGTCGACGGGAAGAGTCGCCGGATTGACCGGCGTGAAGGCCGCCGTCTGGCCGGATTTGCCGGTATAGGCCTGCAAGCCGGTTGTGGTCGACACGATGTCGCCCGGCCGCAGCGTGGGATCGCTCTTCACATCGAGCGACACAAGCCCGAGCGGGTCCTTGCCGGTACAGGTGCAGTTGGCCACGAGCTGCTTGCGGTAGATGAACGCCGTCGGCAGGCTGGTATAGGACTGGCCGTCCTGGGCCACCGCGCCGCCGATTTCGCTGCCGAAAAACACCTTGGTGGTGGCGTGCGGACAGATCGCGCGGCAGGTGTCCGCCGGAGTCGCATTAGACATGCGCTCCAGTGGAAAATGCTGGCCGTCGCACAGCCGCACGCAGAATGCGACGCCATGACCGGTCGAGGCTTCGCCGCCGGTGACGCGCTCCTGGTTCATCGGCGGCGGGACGACCCGTCCCAAGCCCGGCGGTGGCGGCGGCGGATAATTATAGGCCGGCGGCGGCGGTGGCGGCTTTGGACCGCCAAACAGAAAATCGAAGAAGCCTTGCGCGCGCGCCGGTCCAGCGGCTGTCATGCTCACGGCTGCGCAGAGTGCGCCGATGATAAAGAGCGGCTTCAAAGGCTTGCGGAGACGCACCACGACGACATCCCCCGACACTTTCTGCATAATTTGTCGGAACGTTCTGCTCGCATGCAACGGCCGGGTATTAACTTACCCCGTCCTCCCGCAGGTTAGCACACCAGTCGCAGTTAGGCTCGAGCGTTCTCGCCTGCGCCCGCGCGACCGAGCATAAGCAGGGCAGCCTGACGATGAAACGAGCCGACTTTATGCCTGGCCGGGCAAACTGGCCAGGCAAACTGGCCAAGCCAACCTGGCCAAAGCCAACCCGGCCAGGGCAGGCGTTCATTCACATACCCGCACCCGCGGCCGGACCCAAGAGTAGCCGTTCCAATACGGCCGACCCAGCGTCCAATAGCAAGGTCCAGGCGGCGGCCCGTAATAGCCCGGTTGCGCACCCAGTATGCCGCCGACAACACCGCCGATAATAGCGGCCCCAGGATTAAAACCGTGATGGTGATGATGGTGGTGGTGATGGTGATGATGATGATATTGCGCGAGCTGGACGGATGCCGTCTCCTGCGCGCGCGTCTCGTCGTCGAGTTTCAGTAGAGCCAGGGCATCGGGAATCGGTTCGAGAAGGTCCCGATAAGTTGTCACAGGCGCGGGACCGGCGATTGGCGCTGCGTTTGCGTTGCCAACGCCAACGGTGGCCAAGGCAGCCGCCGCTCCAAGTAGACCCGCCATTTTCTTGTCCATCCATCGCTCCTGGGAAGGTGTGTGTCCACTACAGTGTGATTCTTACAGCACAGTGTGATTCCTACAGCGTGATCCCGCCGGCCCTCATCATTCACACCATGGGAGATCGGCCGAATTGCGCCGACGCGGTCATGCATCGCGACCCGCTTCGGCTATGGGCCGGTTGCGGCTTGTTTATGGCGACGCCAAGTTGGACGTGCCCTATCGCTCGTTCTGCAACGAGTGAAATCGTCGCGGGCTCGCCAAAGCGCACAAGCACCCTGTCGCATAAGCGGCATCACTCTTCCTTGCGGATGAAGGCCAAGCCCCGCACCACCGCATCGTCGCCGAAGCGGGCGCGCACGCTGTCGACGGCGTGCTCGGCAAGCGCCGAGCGGCCGTCGACCAGATCGGCCGGATCGGCCTGGTCGGCGGAGTCGATGCCGCTCAAGCCGATGCCGAGCAGGCGGAATTTGGTGCCGTTGGCTTCGTGTTCGAGGAGCCCGCGGGCGGCCAAGAAAATGCGTTGCGCCAATTGGGTGGGCGTATCGAGCGAGCGGGCGCGGGTGCGGATCTTGAAGTCCGCCGTCTTCAGCTTCAGCGTCACCGTCGTGCCGCAGAGCTCCTTCGTCTTCAGGCGTGCCGAAACGTCTTCGGCGAGACTCCACAGAATGAGCTCGAGCGCGCGGAAGTCTGAAATGTCATGCTCGAAGGTCGTCTCCGACGACACGCTCTTGGTCTCGCGATCGGCCGAGACCTCGCGCGCGTCCTCGCCCTGGGCGAGGCGATAGAGGCGGCGGCCTTCTTCGCCGTAGCGTCGCGTCAGATCGCGTTCATCGGCGCGCTGCAGGTCGGCGATGCGGTGGAAGCCGTCGCGCGCATAACGCGCGGCGCTGACCTTGCCGACGCCGTAGATGAAGCTCACCGGCTTCTCGGCAAGGAAGGCTTTCGCCTCGCTCTGGCCGAGCACCGCAAAGCCGCGCGGCTTGTCGAGATCGGAGGCCACCTTGGCGAGGAATTTGTTGCAGGACAATCCGATCGACACCGTGATGCGCAGCTTCGTCTCGACCGCATTGGCGAAGCGCGCCAGCACCTTGGCCGGCGGCATATTGTGCAGCCGATCGGTGCCGGAGAGATCGAGAAAGGCCTCGTCGATGGAAAGCGGCTCGACCAAAGGCGTGAGCGCCTGCATCATCGCCCGCACCTCGCGCCCGGTCCTGGCATATTTCTCCATGTTCGGCCGCACCACTTTGGCATGCGGGCACAGCCGGAGCGCCTCGAACATCGGCATCGCCGATCTCACGCCGTAGGTGCGCGCGATGTAGCAGGCGGTCGCCACCACGCCGCGTTTGCCGCCGCCGACGATCAGCGGCTCGGAGGCGAGCGAGGGATCGTCGCGCTTTTCGATCGTGGCATAGAAGGCGTCGCAATCGACATGCGCGATCGACAGCGCTTCAAGCTCGGCATGGCGCAGAAGCCGCGGCGAGCCGCAGGCCGCGCAGCGCGCCGCCCTTGACGCGGCGTCGGTGAGGCAGTCGCGGCAGAAGCTCAGCACGGCCAACCTCGAAGCGTGATCCATTACGATCGGCTCTTGCCGTCATTGTCGGCGAAGCGGCGCAATCCGGGGCAGCCGGCTCCGTGTCTGGATTGCTTTGTAGCTGCGCCCCTCGCAATGACGGCAGTGGACTACGGTATGTCGCGCTCCCACGGTTTGCCGAGCGCGCGTCGCGCCCGCCCGATGCTCGCGGGATCGAGCCCGGCACTGTCGGCAAAGGCCAGCAGGAGGGACTCGTCGCCGAGCATATGGTCGAGCACGCCGCCGAGAAAGCCCGGCGCGCGTGCCGCGTCGCGAACGGCCTCCGGTCCGATGCCGCTTGCCGCGAGAAACCCGCCGAGCCGCTCCGGTTCCTCGGCGAGGAAGCTAAGCGCTTGAATTGCCAGTGCTTCCGCCGCCTCCCGGGATTGTGCCGCACGCGCTTTCATCGGGTTCCATTTGCCTTTCCGTAATATATGGGCACTAGGTTGCACCACGTTGCCCACAGGCGGTGTAAAGCGATTCTGCCGCTTTGGCGCGTCAACGCACCGGGCGGCGGGTACCGGGTTTCGCATGCCGGCTTTGGGGAAGGGACATCTGGGATGGCCAAGACCGTCCTGATCGTGGAGGACAACGAGCTCAATATGAAGCTCTTCCACGACCTGTTGGAAGCCCACGGCTATACCACGGTCGGCACGCGCAACGGCATCGAGGCGCTCGATCTTGCCCGCAAGCACCGGCCCGATCTAATCCTGATGGACATCCAGCTGCCGGAAGTCTCCGGCCTGGAAGTCACCAAGTGGCTCAAGGACGATCAGGATCTGAAAAAGATTCCGGTCGTCGCCGTCACGGCATTCGCGATGAAGGGCGACGAAGAACGTATCCGCGAGGGAGGTTGCGAGGCCTATCTCAGCAAGCCGATCTCGGTGGCGAAATTCATCGAGACCATTCGCCATTTCCTGGGAACGCCGTAGGAAGAGAAACATGACCGCCCGCGTCCTGGTCGTTGACGATGTCCCGACGAACGTCAAGCTGCTCGAAGCGCGGCTGACGGCGGAGTATTTCGACGTTGTCACGGCAAGCTGCGGCGCGGATGCGCTTGCAGTCTGCGAGCGCGCCGAGTGCGACATCGTCCTGCTCGACGTGATGATGCCGGACATGGACGGCTTCGAAGTCTGCCGCAGGCTCAAAAGCAATCCGGCAACCCAGCACATCCCGGTGGTGATGGTCACCGCGCTCGATCAGCCGTCCGATCGGGTGCGCGGGCTCGAAGCCGGCGCCGACGATTTCCTCACCAAGCCGATCCCGGAAATGGCGCTCATTCCACGCGTGCGCTCGCTGGCGCGGCTCAAAGTCGTCACCGACGAATTGCGCATGCGTGCGCTGACCTCGCGCGAGATCGGCCTCCAATCGCCGGAGCGTGACGCGGTCGCCGATACCGGCCGCGACGGGCGCGTCCTCATCGTCGATGACCGGCCGGCCTCCTACGAGCGGATCGCGACGGTGCTGGAGGCCGAGCACGATGTCGAGATCGAGCCGGATCCGAACCAGGCACTGTTCCGCGCCGCCGACGGCAATTACGACCTCGCCATCGTTTCGCTCAACCTGGAAAATTTCGATGCGCTGCGGCTGTGCAGCCAGCTGCGCTCGCTCGACCGCACCCGGCACCTGCCCATTCTCGCCGTCGCCGAGCCCGACGCCAATGCGCGCATGGCGCGCGGGCTCGAGATCGGCGTCAACGATCATCTGTTGCGCCCGATCGACAAGAACGAACTGCTCGCGCGCGTGCGCACCCAGATACGCAAGCGCCGCTACACCGAGCGGCTGCGCGATAATTTCCAGATGTCGATCGAGATGGCGATCACGGACGCGCTCACCGGCTTGTCCAATCGCCGCTACATGGAAAGTCATCTGGCAACCCTGATCGAGCAGTCGGCGGCGCGCGGCAAGCCGCTCGCGGCGCTCGTCCTCGACATCGACTATTTCAAGGCGATCAACGACACGTACGGCCACGATGCCGGCGACGACGTGCTGCGCGACTTCGCCATGCGCATCAAGCGCTCGATCCGCGGCATCGATCTCGCCTGCCGTTACGGCGGCGAGGAATTCGTCATCGTCATGCCGGAGACCGACATGGCGGTGGCGGCCATGGTGGCCGAGCGGCTGCGTCGGCGCATCGCCGCCGATCCCTTTGCCATCGCGCAGGGCACCAAGCACATCCCGGTGACGATCTCGATCGGCATCGCCGGCCTGCGCGGCAAGGACGATAACGCCGCCCGTCTCCTCAAGCGCGCCGACGAGGCCCTCTATCGCGCCAAGCGCGACGGCCGCAACCGCGTCGTGCCCGAGGCGGCGTAGCGGCGCCGGGCCTGGACTACGCACCCGCCAAAACGCCAAAACCCGGCGCGCGGCCGGGCATGACGGTGAAAAGCCTTAAAAGACCGAAGCTTTACTTGAGGCTTTACTTGATCTTGGCTTCGCGGAATTCGACGTGCTTCTTGGCGACGGGGTCGTATTTCTTCTTCACGAGCTTATCCGTCATGGTGCGCGAATTCTTCCGCGTCACGTAATAGAAGCCGGTGTCGGCGCTGGAAACCAGCTTGACCTTGATGGTCACGTTCTTGGCCATTGGGGAAACCTTTCGCTATTGGCGGCCAACCTAGTCAGGAAGCCCCAAAAGTCAAGAAAGCTGGCTAAAACTCCGTCATTTCTCCGCTTTTTACCCGCCGAAATAGCTCGGATGGTCGATATCGGCGAGAAGGCCGGGCTGTTTCGGCTCCCATGCCAGGAGGCGACGGGTCCGCGCGCTCGCGGCCGCGAGGTCCATGCCGGCGAACCTCGCGAACCAGCCGAAATGCGCGGCGGCTTGTTCGGCGGACTTGCCGACCACCGGCACGTTCAAGCGGCGGCCGATCACCGCGGCAATGTCCTTGAACGGTATTCCTTCCTCGGCGATGGCGTGAAACGGTCCTCCCGTGGCGCCCCGCTCCAGCGCGAGCCGGTAGACGCGCGCGGCATCGACGCGATGCGTGGCCGCCCAGCGGTTGTTCCCGTCCCCGATATAGGCCGACGCGCCTTTCTCACGCGCAATGTCGATCAGGGTTGGAACGAAGCCGTGATCGCCATGACCGTGGGTCGACGGCGGCAGACGAACCGTCGACGCCCGCACGCCTTGCGCCGCGAGCGCCACAGCGGCGGCTTCCGATGCGCGCGGAAAGCTGTGATCGTGCATATCGTCCTCGGTGGCGGCGCGGCCTGACGCCAGCAGCGCAATGCCGGAGGTGACGAGGAGCGGCCGGTCGGAGCCCTTGAGCGCCGCGCCCAGCGCTTCGATGGCCTTCCGGTCCATCTCGCAGTTCTCCTGGAATTTCGAGAAGTCGTGGTTGAACGCGGTGTGGATCACGCCATCGGCCGCCGCGGCGCCGCGGCGCAGGCTCTCCGGATCCGTCATATCGCCGCGATGGACCTCGGCTCCGAGAGCGGCGACGGACGCGGCTGCGCTATCCGAGCGCGCGAGGCCGGTGACCTCGTGTCCCGCGCCAATCAATTCCTTGACGATGGCCGAGCCGACAAATCCGCTCGCGCCGGTGACGAAGACACGCATGGAAAACCTCCGAGTTGGCGGTCGACGGGCTGGGGTCGACGCTTGACTTGGAGGTGGTTTGTGCTGCCTTCATATCAGGGTAAAGTAGTGATCTTATACAGGTATAATGCCTAACAGGATGAGCGCGCTCGCGCCCCACGACAATCCGCTTGGCACCTATCTGCGGGATCGCCGCGCCAAGCTCGATCCGGCCGCCTTCGGTCTGCCATTGCAGCGCAGGCGAACGCCGGGACTGCGCCGCGAAGAAGTGGCGCAGCGCGCCAATGTCAGCGCCACCTGGTACACGTGGCTCGAGCAGGGGCGCGGCGGCGCGCCGTCGGCCGATGTGCTCGATCGCATCGCCCGCGCGCTGATGCTGACCGATGTCGAACGCGAGCATCTTTTTCTGCTCGCGCTCGGCCGCCCGCCCGAGGTCCGCTATCAAGCCGCCGAAGGCGTCACGCCGCGGCTGCAGCGCCTCCTCGATGCCCTCGAGCTCAGCCCGGCCATCGTGAAAACCCCGACCTGGGACGTCGTCGCCTGGAATCGCGCCGCCGCCGCGGTGTTGACCGATTACGGCGCGCTGGCGCCGGAGCAACGCAACATCCTGCGCCTGATCTTCTGCGATCCGCGCGTTCGCGCCGCGCAGTTCGATTGGGACAGCGTCGCACGCTTCGTGGTGGCTGCTTTTCGCGCCGATGCGGCGCGCGCCGGCGCGACGGCGCGCGTGGAAGCGCTCGTCGATGAGCTCAGCCGGGTGAGCTCCGAATTCACGGCGATGTGGCGCGACAACGACGTGCGCAGCTACGGCGAGGGGCTCAAGCGTCTGAGGCACCCGACCGCCGGGGCGATTGCGTTCGAATATTCGGCCTTCGCCGTCGACGGCCGGCATGATCTCGGCATGGTGGTCTACAATCCGGCGACGCCTGAAGATGCGCAGCGAGTAAGATCGCTGATCGAGTCGCAGACCAAGGCTGCGTGACAGCCGGCGGCACCTCGTGCCGCTGCAGCACGCATGATCTTCGGAAAAGTCGTTCAGGTCTGCGGCGCTCACGGGCCGGCTTTGGGCCGGCTTGGGCCGCGCGTGGCGCTCAACCGACCGACCTGTGGCCGAGGCGGCGTTCGCTCGCCTCTTGAATTTCGGCCAGGAATTTTTGGACTTGAACCTTCAAGGCATTGCTGTCGCGTGACAGGGTTTGCGTGGCGGACAAGACCTGCGCCGATGCGGATCCCGCCTCGAGTGCCTTGTGGCTCAGGCTTTCGAGATTCCGCGCGACTTCGGCCGCTCTCTTTCCGGAATCGTTCGCGTAATGTGCGATCTCGCGCGTGGCCGCATCTTGCTCTTGTACGGCGCCTTGAATCAGCGAGGAGCCGTCGGAGAAGTTTCCGATTGTCCGCCTGATCTCGGCAATCGCGAGGGATGACTCCCGGGCATAGCGCTGCATCTCCCCCACTTGCTGGCCGACTCGCTCGGTCGCCTGGCCGGTTTGTTTGGCCAGGGATTTCACCTCCGACGCGACAACCGCGAATCCGCGGCCCGCCGCGCCGGCTCTGGCGGCCTCAATGGTCGCATTGAGCGCCAGCAAATTGGTCTGCTCCGCTATATTTGCGATCAGTTCGACGACCGCACCGATCTGCTCCGCCTCTTTCAGCAGCCGCGTAAAGCCGGCAGCCGTCGCTTCGGCCTGCGCGACCGCTTCACGGGCGGTCGTCGTGGCTTGGCCTGCCTGCAGGCTGATTTCGTGCGATGACGAGGTCATTTGTTCGGTTGACGTGGATATGGAGAGGGCATTTTTCGACGCCTCGGCGGATGCGATGGCGACATTCTTTGCGAGCTCCTGGGTATCTTCGGTGGTCTGTGTGAGCGTGCTGGCACAGACCTCGAGCTCGTCGGCTGACGCCGCAAGCGCCGTCACGATGTGGGCGATGGCCGATTCGAAACGATCGGCAATGTGCAGAATCTCGATTTTACGCTGCCGGGCGCTCTCCTGGTCCGCGGTCAGGCGTTCAGCCGCAAGACGCTGCCGTTCAACGGCATTGCCCCGGAAGACCTCGACGGCCGTCGCCATTTCACCGAGCTCATCGCCGCGCGCGGTGCCGGGTATCGCGACGGTGGCGTCGCCGTCGGCAAGTCGCCTCATCACGTCGGTAATGGCGGCGACGGGACGCGTCACTCGCCGAAGAACGATGAATATCCCGCCAAGTCCCGCGAGAACCGCAACGAGAAGCAGCCCGAAGTGAATCAGGAGGTTCTTGTTGGCTTCGCCGAGCCGTTCAAGAACATGC
This sequence comes from Xanthobacteraceae bacterium, assembly GCA_035509535.1. Classification (GTDB taxonomy): domain Bacteria; phylum Pseudomonadota; class Alphaproteobacteria; order Rhizobiales; family Xanthobacteraceae; genus BOG-931. The sequence continues at coordinate 12,824 of DATJLN010000005.1, forward strand.
CGGTGCGCGGCTCCAAGCGCGCCGTTGGAAACGTCGGCAAGCCGGTCCAAGGCCGCATTTGAGCTTGTGATGACGTTATCGCTGGAAAAGGCCGGGACTTTGCCATTCATCAGCGCGTCATAAACGTTCGTGCGGATCTTCTCGTATTTTACGAAGGCTTCCTCATTGGCTTTCTTCACCAGGTCGACGATGTCCTGGGGGACTCCCGCCCGTGCCGAGAGCCGGCGAATCACGGGCCAGGTCACGGTTGCCTGCGTCCGGAGCTCCGTGATGCGCGTTTGCGCGTTTGGCGAAAGTTTCCCGGCAATGATGCCTTCGCTGAGATAGTTGCGTTCCAAGCCTATGCCGTCCCGCGCGATCCAGCTCAGCTGCTTGATTTCGATCAACTCGGCGGTCCGAGCGTCAAACATGCGGACGGTGTCGTCGAGAACGTTGAACATGGCTTCGAGGCGATTGACGACATCGGTCGCCGCGTCATTGAAATCGCGGGCGATATTGGGCGGGCGGTCCTTTAAGGGAACGCGCAGGGCGCGGTCGACCTCCGAGCGGACCGCCTGCAACTTGGCGAAGCTCTGCGGGAAATCCGCGAGGAGTTCTTTTCGCGAGCCGACGCAGTCTATGACGGCGCATTCGCGCAGCATCGCAGTGACGGCTATTTGGGATTTCGCCCGCAGATCGGCGGTGAGGCGGGTGAATTCGTCCGAAGCCGGTTCGGGCTGCCCGAGCGTTGTTCTTGTCGGTCCCCGCTCGACCCGGATGACTTGCAGCGCCGCAAATACGGAACGCGCCGCTTCCGTGTTTTTAGCGACCAGTTCGCTCAGGGAGCGTTGTCGAAGATCCTGGTAGACCGGAACGAAGAGAACCCCGACCAACAGGGCCAACAGCAGGCCGAAGAGAGAATGCAGGAGGGTGCCGATGCGCAGGACCGACCGCCGATGACGTGTGTCTTCCGAAAGCGTCGTCATGGCACCGGCGTCCGAACGGAACTTCGTCAAACCCTGGATAGAGGGCATCAATTAGGTAAAACTTCTGTAAAAAATCGGCGCGAGCGCCTCGGCCGAGGTCGAATAATCGCGGGACGCAATTGGCGTCCGCCGGATATTCCGGTGTGACCGGCCCGGTCATCGGATTCTGGCCATGCAATTAGGCGTTTAGTCATAAATCGAGCCGAGCCGAATCGGCGACGCTGCGCCTGTCCGAAGCGCCGCCCGCCCATGAGGCCGCTGTTTGATCGAATAAGCGAACCTGTCTCGCAGCCGACAGGCCGGCGTCAGGCCGTTTTCCGCCGCGGCTCGATCGGCCGGATCGGGCTTAAAGTCTGGCGCGGATGAAATTACGCACGATTGCCGCGACCGAGAAGATAACCGCAAAGATCAACGCGGCGGCGCCGCATTGTCCTGCCGTGTAAGCCCAGTGCACGACCACGGTCGGTGGCTCGGGGCTGGCGGGAAATAGACCCGCGAGTCTTGCAAAGGCCCCGAACGCGGCGCCGTACATCGCCGCACGAGATATTCTCCATCGCGAAGCCGCCATGCGCCACCAACTTGTTGAAGCGGCTGCCGCGAACGTTCACAAAACCTGCCGCACGAATTTCTTGTGCAGCATGCGATAGAGCGGGGCAGGGTGGTCGAAGCTCATGCCCGAATCGATGCGGTCCTGCAACTCTTCGAGCGCGACCGCGGTGATGCCGGGCATATCCAGGCGCGACGCTTCAGTGATCGGCATCCAGACCAGTTCGACAAGCTCCTTGTCCGGACCGACAAAGCCGTCGTCGCGCCGCGCGATGGCGGTGACGTCGGCGGCGAAGAAGCGGCTGTCGAAACGCAACGGCCGTTTCGGCGGCGTGATCGCACGCGCGATGAAATGCACCGTGCTCAGATCCGGCATGATGCCGGCCTTGGCAAAGGGCTCCCAGGCCTCCGACGGCGCCGCGATCGGCTTGTCCGCCGGCACGCCGAGCATGATGCCGGTCTCTTCGTGTGTTTCGCGGATGGCGGCGAGCGCATAGGCGAGGGTCTTGGACGGGCTCGGATGCTGCACGTGCTGCATCAGCCGTTTGACATGGCTGTCGTTGAGCGGCGTGGCGAAGGCCATCTTGCGGTCGGTCGGCTCGATGCGGCCGCCGGGGAATACGAATTTTCCGGGCATGAAGCGATGCCGCTCGTGACGGCGGCCGAGCAGCACTTTGGGCACCGGCTCCGAACGATCGATCAGGATCAAGGTCGCGGAATCGCGCGGCTTGACGTAAGGGTGGGTCAGGTCGCGGATGACCTTGCTCAGCCGCTCGGCGCGATCGGCCGCGGTGCCGCCGGCGCGGACGCTCGAAATGTCATCGTCGACCATCAGACAAATCTCGTTTCCAGGAAGCTTTCGCTCTGACTTGTTACTTGGATTTGGCGCAAAGCCAAGGCGTCATGTCTTTAAGGTCGCTCTCCGCGGCTTCGAAGGTCTTGCAAGTGCCGGAGCGCAAGCCGGGCACCGTGTTCGTTTGCGCGCCATATTCCGGAACGCTGTCAGGCGGTGCGGCGAATTCCTGAAAGTAGAACAAGCCATCTGCACGTTGGCGCAGATCGACCCATCGCTTGCCATCGGGGCTCGGATAGCGCTGCAGAATCTTGTCGTCGCTCATGATGCCGCCGCCTGTCTTTGGGATCGAAGCTCTGCTGCCGCCGTCTCCTCAATTGCGTCTTACTTGCGCCGTGCCCGGCGCGTCCTGTCGCGCCGCGCCGATTTCGGCCGCGGCCGCGCCTGATGTAAAGGCCTTTGCGGCACCGCGCCAGCATGGCCAATAAGCGCAAAACGCAAGGCGCCGGCAACCGGCGCGGCTTCCACGAGTTCCACCGTCACCGGATCGCCAAGCCGATAGGTCAGCGATGAACTGGTGAAGGCCCGGCCGGGCTCGTCGAAGCGGAAATATTCGTCGCCGATGAAGCGCGCCGGGATGAAGCCGTCGGCGCCGGTCTCGTCGAGTTCGACAAACAGGCCGGCGCGGGTCACGCCGGATACATGCCCGTCAAACGTGGCGCCGACCCGGTCGGCGAGATGATGCGCGATCAGCCGGTCGGAGGTTTCGCGTTCGGCCTTCATGGCGCGGCGCTCGGTCGCCGAAATGTTGGCCGAGACTTCGGCAAGCCCGCGCAGATCGATGCCTTCCGGCAAGCCGTCAGTGCCGAGCCCGCCGGTGCGGATCAGCGCGCGGTGCACGACAAGATCGGCGTAGCGGCGGATCGGCGAGGTGAAATGCGCATAGCGCCGCAGATTGAGACCGAAATGGCCGAAATTCTCCGGCGAATATTCGGCCTGCGCCTGGCTGCGCAGCACCACCTCGTTGACCAGCCGCTCGACGGCATGGCCTTTGACGCGATCGAGGATGGCGTTGAACTGCTCCGGCCGCAGCGCGCCGCCCTTCGGCAGATTGATGTCGATGGTCGCGAGAAATTCACGCAGCGCATTGAGCTTTTCCGGCGACGGCTCGTCATGCACGCGATAGATCAAGGGCACGCGCGCCTTCTCGCAGGATTCCGCGGCGGCGACATTGGCGAGGATCATGAATTCCTCGATCAGCTTATGCGACTCCAGCCGCTGCGGCATGATCACGCGGTCGACCGTGCCGTCGGATTTCAGCACGATCTTGCGCTCGGGCAGATCGAGATCGAGCGGACTGCGCTCGGCGCGCGCGCGCAGCACGGTGCGATAGGCCGCATAGAGCGGCTCCAGCACGCGCTCGACGATCGCCTCGGTGTCTTCGTCGGGCCGGCCGGAGACCGCGAGCTGCGCCTGCTCGTAATGCAGTTTCGCGATTGAGCGGATCATCACGCGATGAAAAGTGTGCGAACGCTTGCGGCCGTCGCGTCCGATCACCATGCGCACCGCAAGCGCCGGCCGGTCTTCGTTGGGCCGCAGCGAGCACAGATCGTTGGAAATGCGCTCCGGCAGCATCGGCACGACGCGGTCGGGGAAATAGACCGAGTTGCCGCGCTTGACCGCCTCGCGATCGAGCGGCGTGCCCGGCCGCACATAGCAGGCGACGTCGGCGATGGCGACGGTGACGATGTGCCCGCCGGCGTTCTTCGGATCCGGATCGGGCACCGCGTGCACCGCGTCGTCATGATCCTTGGCGTCGGGCGGATCGATGGTGACGAAGGCGACATGGCGCCAGTCCTCGCGGCCGTCCATGGTCGCCGCGCGCGCCGATTGCGCTTCGTCGAGCACGGCGCGTGGAAACACATGCGGAATATCGTGCGCGTGAATCGCGATCAGGCTCACCGCGCGCTCGCTCTTGATAGAGCCGAGCCGCTCGACCACGGTGCCCGCCGGCAGCCCAAACCTGCCGTGGCGCGTCACGTCGATGGCAACGAGATCGCCGTCGACGGCGCTCGCGGTCGCGCCGGGCGCGATATTGAGCTCGCGGCCGAGCGCCTTCTTGTCGATCGGAACCAGCCGTCCGCCGCCCGCCGGCAGCGCGCGAAAGATGCCGAGCGTGCGATGCTTGGCGCGGTCGATCAGCTTGATGACGCGCCCGGTGAATTCGTTATCGCCGGCGCGCTCGATGCGAATGAGCGCGCGGTCGCCGACGCCGCCGGCCTCGCCATGGGAACGGGGAGATTGCCGTGCGCGGCGCGGCGTCGCGATGCGGATCACCGGCGGCGCGCCATGCGCCTCCTCGTCCCATTCGGTCGGCCGCGCCAAAAACTCGCCGTCGGCGTCGCGCCCGGTTATGTCGGCGAGCACCACCGGCGGCAAGGTGCCGGCATGATGCAGCCGCTTTCGTCGCCGGTCGATATGGCCGTCATCGGCAAGCTCCCGCAGCATGCGGTTGAGCGCCGCGCGGTCGGCGTTCTTGGCGCCATAGGCCTTGGCGATCTCGCGCGGCGATACGTTACCGCTCCGGTCGCGGATGAAGGCGATCAGGTCTTCGCGGGAAGGCAGGCGGCTTGGCGGGCGCGGGGAGGAGCGTTTCATGGGGCACACATATATGTGGCCCCATTCATGCTCCCGCCCAAGGTCTTCATCTTTATTCTGCGGCTTGTTGGGTCTTTTTCCGCGTCTTGACGCTGGAGGCCGCCGTCTTTTTTGGCGCCGCCGGCTTCGTCGCCTTGCCGGCCGTGCGCTTGCTGCTGCCGCGTGCCTTGGTGCCTGCCGAGGCGCGCGCGCCGTCACGCGCGCCTTTGCGCGGCCGGGCGCGCGGCGCCGGCGCGCGATCGGCGCGGGCGTCGATCAGCGCGGCAGCTTCCTCCAGCGTGATCGTTTCCGGCGTCTTGTCGGCCGGCAAAGTCGCGTTCACGCCGTCATGGCTGACGTAAGGCCCGTAGCGGCCCTTCTTGGCCACGATCGGCCCGCCGCGGCTCGGATGGTCGCCGAGTGTCCGGCCGGGATCAGCGCCGAAGCGCTTGCGCGGCCCCTTGGCCTTCTTTTCGGCAATCAGCGTCACCGCGTGGTTGAGCCCGATGGTGAAAACGTCCTCCGGCGATTCCAGGTTCGCGTAAATCTTGCCGTGCTGGACATAAGGCCCGTAACGGCCGATGCCGGCCATGATCGGCTCGCCGTCTTCGGGATGCATGCCGACTTCGCGCGGCAGCGACAGCAGCTTCAGCGCGTGCTCGAACGTGACCTCGTCGGGCGCCACGCCTTTGGGCAGGCCGGCGCGTTTCGGCTTCTCGCCGTCCTTGCCTTCACCAAGCTGCAGATAGGGACCGAAGCGGCCGGAACGCACCGTCACATCGAGTCCGGTCTCCGGATCCTCGCCGAGCTTCTTGGTGCCGATATCGCCGCCTTCCGATTGCGACAGCGAGCGGATGTAACGGCATTCCGGATAGTTCGAGCAGCCGATGAAGGCGCCGAACTTCGACAGCTTCAGCGACAGCCGGCCGGTGCCGCAGGTCGGGCACACGCGCGGATCGGGGGCGCCGGCCGCTTGCGCGGGGAACAGATGCGGCGACAAGAGTTCGTCGAGCGCGTCGATGACCTGCGAGATTTTCAGGTCCTTGGTGCCGTCGATGGCGGCTATGAAGTCGCGCCAGAAATCGCGCAGCACGTCGCGCCAGGCGATCTCGCTGTTGGAAATCTGGTCGAGCTTGTCCTCCAGCGCCGCGGTGAAATCGTATTCGACATACCGCGAGAAAAAGCTTTCCAAGAACGAGACCACGATGCGGCCGCGATCCTCGGGAACCAGGCGCTTCTTGTCGAGCCGCACATATTTGCGGTCCTTGAGCACCTGCAGGATCGAGGCATAGGTCGAGGGCCGGCCGATGCCGAGCTCTTCCATGCGCTTGACCAGCGAGGCTTCCGAATAGCGCGGCGGCGGCTCGGTGAAATGCTGGTTGGCGGCGATCGAACGCTTCGAAAGCCGCTCGCCCCGGCTCATCTGCGGCAGGCGGCGCGACTCCTCGTCCTCGGCCGCCTCGTCGCGGTCCTCATTATAAAGCGTGAGGAAGCCGTCGAACTTCACCACCGTGCCGGTGGCGCGAAGATCAAGAACGCGGCTGCCGACCTTGGCCTCGATATCGACGGTGGTGCGCTCGAGCTCGGCGGATTCCATCTGGCTGGCAACCGTCCGCAGCCAGATCAGCTCGTAAAGCCGCGCCTGGTCGGCATCGAGGTAGGATTTAACGTCGCGCGGCCGGCGTGTCAGTTCGGTCGGGCGGATCGCCTCGTGCGCTTCCTGGGCGTTCTTGGCCTTGGTCTCGTAGCGGCGCGGCGCACCCGGCACGTAGTCGCGGCCGTAATCGCTTTCGATCAGGCGGCGCACCGCGCCGATCGCCTCGTCGGCGATCTGCACGCCGTCGGTGCGCATATAAGTAATGAGGCCGATGGTCTCGCCGCCGATATCGATGCCCTCATAGAGCCGCTGCGCCACGCGCATCGTATGCGCCGGCGCGAAGCCGAGCTTGCGGCTGGCTTCCTGCTGCAGGGTCGAGGTGGTGAACGGCGGGTAGGGATGCCGCTTGACCGGCTTCGCCTCGACGGTTGCGACCGTGAAGGCCGCCGTCTCGAGATCCTGCTTGAACCGCTCGGCCTCTTCGCCCGAGCCGATGTCGAGGCGCTGCAGCTTCTTGCCGTCGGCGCCGACCAGGCGCGCTTCGAAGGTCTCGTTGCGCGGCGTCGCCAGTGTCGCGATCAGCGACCAATATTCCTGGCTGACAAAGCGTTCGATTTCGAGCTCGCGGTCGGCGACGAGCCGCAGCGCCACCGATTGCACCCGGCCGGCCGAGCGGGCGCCCGGGAGCTTGCGCCACAGCACCGGTGAGAGCGTGAAGCCGACGAGATAATCGAGCGCGCGGCGGGCGAGATAGGCGTCGACCAGAGCCTGGTCGATGGCGCGCGGATGCGACATCGCCTCCGTCACCGCCTGCTTGGTGATGGCGTTGAACACCACGCGCTCGACGGCCTGCGATTTCAGCGCCTTCTTTTCCTTGAGGATCTGCAGGACGTGCCAGGAGATCGCTTCGCCTTCGCGATCCGGGTCGGTGGCGAGGATGAGCTTGTCGGCGTCCTTGACCGCTCGGGCAATGTCGTTGAGCCGCTTCGCCGCCTTGGGGTCGACCTCCCACAGCATGCGGAAATCGTGATCGGGATCGACCGAGCCGCTTTTCGGCGGCAGGTCGCGGACATGGCCGAACGAGGCCATGACCTCATAGCCCTTGCCCAGATATTTATTGATCGTCTTCGCCTTGGCGGGCGATTCCACCAGTACAAGATTCATGTATAACCCGATGATTTCAGGGCCTTTTCGCCCTTCGGACGCCGCTAACAGGGCAGGCGGGCCGCCGCGAAGATGGGTAATGACGGCCCGACTGTCAAATCCATCCCGGTAAATACCGGCCTAACGGCAGCCTTGGCGGCCCAAACGTGAGGCGAGAACAGCACAACTCGTATTTGCATCTATAAGTTGTTGATTTACAATATTTAACTTATAAGTATATTAATGCGCGAATCTGGGACGTTAGAAAAAATCCGAACTTCACCGTGTAACCGATCCCGATCCTGGAATGCGGGCCGCGCCGACGACGGCCTGCTAACATCGCCGCGAACTGAAATATGTCGCATGGGGACGACACCAACGGTCCGACTGGCGGGGAAACCCCCGATTCGGCCGCGCACTATATAGCCGCTATCGCCGGCGAACTGGCGAAGATTGCGGAGCGCAACGGTCTCGATATGCTGAGCATGCTGTTGGAAATGGCGCGGCTCGAGGCCCAGCAGGCGGCAAAGCAATGACCTGCAAAGCGCTTTTTTGATCGCCGCTTGCCTGTAACCTTCTTGCCTGCAGCGTTTTGGCAGCATGGGAGGATTGCTTTTTTTGTTTGGCGCCTGATCCGGAAAAAGCCGATTTTCCGGAATGATCCTGCGTCAAGGGCACGCGCATCCGGAGCAAATGGCCATGCGCTTCCTCACGCCGATGGTGGCCGCACTCTTAGCCACGGCACTGCTCGCGCTTTCCGCTCCCCTGCAAAATGCGCAAGCGCAAGGCATGGGCGGCGGCGGAGGAATGGGTGGTGTCGGAGGAATGGGCGGCGGGCGAGGGCGTCACCAGGCCGACGCGTCAAAAGCCGGCGACAAGGCACCCAAGGCCGACGACAAGGCCTACAAGGATGCGCTCAAACGCATTCCCGACAAGAAGGTCGATCCCTGGGATACGATGCGGTAGCGGCATGGGGACGCCGAACTCCTCGACCTAGATCAGCGACACCAGCCCGCCGCCGTGACGTTCCAGCCGGCCGGCGATTTCGAGTTCCAACAGCACCATCCGCACCGCGCGCGGCGAGGATTGCGAGAGCCGCACCAGATCGTCGAGCGAGACGGGGGTGGGACTGAGCAGGCCGACGATCCGCGCGCGCTCATCGGCTTGCGGCTCGGCGCCCGGCTCACCACCAAGTTCGCTGCCAAGTTCACTGCCGGAGCCAGGCTCGCACAATTCGCCGTCAGGCGACCCGAAAGACAACGACTGGCCCGAGATCGGCCGCGTCATGATCGGCTGCACTACACTGATAATGTCGGCGGCCTCGGTGACCGGGGTCGCCCCCTGCTTGATCAGCCCGTTGGTGCCTTCGGCGCGCGGATCGAGCGGCGAGCCAGGCACGGCAAACACTTCGCGGCCTTGTTCAGCCGCAAGCCGCGCCGTGATCAAGGAGCCCGAGCGTTTTGCCGCCTCGATAATGACGACGCCGAGCGCGAGCCCGGAGATCAGGCGGTTTCGCCGCGGGAAATCCCGCGCCCGCGGCTCCCAGCCGAGCGGCATTTCCGAGAGCGCGACGCCGTTGCCGAGCAGCGCTTCGAGCAGGCTCTCGTGCTCGGCCGGATAGATCTTGTCCTGTCCGCCGGCGAGCACCGCGATCGTTCCGGTCGCGGCGCTCGCGCGATGCGCCGCCGCATCGATGCCGCGGGCCAGACCCGAGACGACGGCAAAGCCGGCCGCAGTCAGACCCTGGGTCAACATCTGCGTGATCTTGATCCCGGCGGCGGACGCGTTGCGCGAGCCGACAATGGCAATCAGCGGCATGGTCAGCGCCGCCGTATCGCCGCGCAACGAAATCAGCGGCGGCGCGTCGTCGATCATGGCGAGCCGCTGCGGGTAATCCGCTTCGCCCATGGCGACGAGCGCGATGCCGCGCCGTTTCGCTGCTGCGATCTCGCGCTCGGCGTCTTGGCGCGAACAGATCTTTGGCGCTGCCGCGCCGCCGCGGCGAGCGAGCCCCGGCAGCGCCTCGAGCGCCGCCCGCGCGCCGCCGAAATGATTGATCAGGGTGCGGAACGTGCGTGGCCCGACATTCTGCGAGCGTATGAGTCGCAGCCAATCGATCCGCTGCTCGTCGCTCAGGCGGAAGGACGCTTTGCTGATGTCGTGCACGGATTGTCCAAAACGCTTGCGTGAGATGGAGCTTGCTTGCGGGGCGATGAAATATTACCGCAATACGAACCGATCCGGATACCCAGCTGCCATGACCGAGACACGATGACCTCAAGGCCACGGGATTTCATAAGGGCGCGAGGGCCAGGGGAAAGAAGGGGAAAGAAAAATGAACGGCAAATGCCCGAAATGCGGACGAATGGTTACGCCGGCCCTGGAACGCGGGCCGATCGGAAACCCGCTCGTGGGTCCCATCATTTCAGGCTATGTCGCCATGTGTCCGACGGCCGGATGCAACGTCATCCTCGGCGTGCTGCCCGATCCCGACTCCATCGTCGAAGCCGTGCTGAGCAAAGTGTCCGGTGAAGGCGAGATGTAAGCCCGGACATGCCTGCCGAATCATTGTCACTGATATATTGACAAGCGTCACTGTTAAGGTTACATAAGCGCCGTGATTCTCGCTCGTGAAGGACCTGTGCCGGAGGCACGCCGGTGCATGGGAGCGAGGGCGGTGCCCGCGGGCGGCCTTGCAAGCCGCACCCGGGCGGCTTTGGGCATCAGCCGCCGGTAAGCATGGCCGGCCGTGCGGTGCGCACTGGACTGGGGCAGGCAGGGGCGGGTAACGCCCGCTTAGCAGAATAATTGTGGCGGCCGCGTCCCAGGAAGCCTGGCCTGAAGCTGGACGGAGATGTTCCGACATCTCCGGGAAGAGCCGTGGTGGGACGCCGATAGGCGTGCGCATCCCTGCTGGGATGCGCGGCCGTGCCCAGCAGCACGGCAGGTTGGCTACAGCGTCTGTCGGCGTTCCATTTCCTTTCGTCTTTTCGTAGTCCGGATCAATCGGAGCGCAATCCGGGAGCGGCGGAATCAGTTCCGGAATTCCGTGGCGCTCCCTCCGGGCTGCAGCGAAGCAAAAAACAGCGGAACGAGACGAAGGCACCACCCCTTTTTCGCAATCTGCTCCTCTCCTTCGCGCGCCACATCGTAGCGTTTGCACGAAAATCGCGCGGATGTGCTGCGGGAACGGAACCGCTTGTTCCTCCACATCTTCGCGGGGCTGGGCTGGGCTGGGCTGGGCGGGGCGGGTTCTGCCCGAAAGCCGTTGCAAAACGGCCGCCGAAAACGCACAGTGCCGCAGACTTGCAGTGCCGCAGACTTGCAGTGCCGCAGACTTGGCCTCCGGCTTGTTTCGCCGGGGTTTGAGTGAGGTTCCGGTGTGTTCCCTTTGGGGAGGGATGGATGGACGCTCGCCCGGCCAAGCGCTTCCGCGTCGTACTGATCAAGCCATCACATTACGATCCTGACGGTTACGTCATCCAGTGGCTGCGCTCGATGCTGCCTTCCAACAGCCTCGCCAGCGTTCACGGCCTCATCGAGCAATGCGCGAGCGAGCGCGTGCTCGGGCCCGACGTCGATATCGAGGTTGAAGCCTGCGACGAGTGCAACACCGTTGTCGACGTCGAAGGCGTGGTGAAGCGCATCACCAAGGCCGGCGCCGGCCTGGTCGGCCTGGTCGGCGTACAATCGAATCAGTTTCCGCGCGCGCTCGATCTCGGCCGCCAGTTCCGCGCCAAGGGCCTCACCGTGATGATGGGGGGGTTCCACATTTCCGGCTGCATTTCCATGCTGCCGGAACTGCCGGAGGGACTGAAAGAAGCGCTCGGCCTCGGCATTCATCTTTACGCCGGCGAGGCCGAGGGCCGTATGGCGGAGGTGCTGCGCGACGTCGCGTCGGGCAAAGCCAAGCCGATCTATAATTATCTGTCGGATCTGCCGGAAATGGCGGCCGCGGTTTTTCCGATCCTGCCGCGCTCGGTGGTGACGCGCGTTGCCGGCCATTATTCGAGTTTCGATGCCGGCCGCGGCTGCCCGTTCCAATGCTCGTTCTGCACCATCATCAATGTGCAGGGCCGCAAGTCGCGCTATCGCACGCCTGACGATATCGAAGCCATCGTGCGCGCCAACGCGGCGCAAGGCATCACGCGGTTTTTCATCACCGACGACAATTTCGCCAGGAACCGCAATTGGGAACCGATCCTCGACCGGCTGATCGAGCTGCGCGAGCGCGACAAGTTCAACATCAAGCTCCTGATCCAGGTCGACACGCTGTGCCACCGCATCCCGAACTTCATCGAGAAAAGCGCGCGTGCCGGCTGCACGGCGATCTTCCTCGGGCTTGAGAACATCAATCCGGAATCCCTGATGGGCGCCAAGAAGCGCCAGAACAAGATCTGGGAATATCGCGACATGCTGCTCGCCTGGCGCAAGCAGCATGTGATGACCTACGCCGGCTATATCCTCGGCTTCCCGACCGACACGCCGGAATCGATCGCGCGCGACATCGAGATCATCAAGAAAGAATTGCCGATCGACATCCTCGAATTCTTCTATCTGACGCCGCTGCCGGGCTCCGAGGATCACAAGAACCTGTACCTGAAAGGGGTGCCGATGGACCCCGACATGAACAAATACGATCTCGAACACGCCTGCACCGCGCATCCGCTGATGTCCAAGGAGACTTGGACCAAGGTCTACGCCGACGCCTGGGCGCGCTACTACACCGACGAACATGTCGAGACCATCATGCGGCGCGCCGTCGCTTCGGGCATCAACCGCACCAAAGTCCTCGATTCGCTGACGATCTTTTCCGGCGCGGCGCGGATCGAGGGCGTGCATCCGCTGCAATTCGGATTCTTCCGCAGGAAGCTGCGCAAGCAGCGCCGCTCCGAGATGAAGGTGCTCAATCCGCTGGTGTTCTATCCGTGGCGGCTCTACGATTTCTTGAAGGTCTGCACGCAATGGGGCCGGCTGATCTTCCGCTATCGCCGCATCATGGCGAAGGTGACGAAGGACCCGGCGGCGAAAACCCATTTCGACGAGGCGCTGCGGCCGCATACCGGCGCCGGCGAGACCGACCATTTCGTCGAAGTCTTCGCCGACAAGATCCCGCACACCCACGGTGCGCCGGTCGCGCATGGCGCTCAGCCGGCGCCGCCAGCCGTCCACGTCGAAGCGGCGGAATAAATCTTGGCGTTTCCCGGACGCGGTGCAGCGCGCAGCGCGTCTAGCCGCCGCTCGTGGCTTGCGTCCTCCGTCCGATCTTGCTTTCCGTGCCGTTGAGCAGCCGCGCGATATTGGCGCGATGCATGATCCACAACAGTGCGGCGAGCAGAAGGAAGAGCACGCTGAGCTCAAAATTGCCGACGGTCCAAAGAACAACGGGCGTCGTGGCGCTTGCGACGAGCGCAGCGAGTGACGAGTAGCGTGACGCAAAGGCGACGACGAGCCAGACGAGGCAAAACGAAACAAGTGCGATCCAGGCGCCGAAGCCGAGCAGAAGGCCGATGAAAGTCGCGACGCCCTTGCCGCCTTTGAAGTGGAGCCAGACCGGAAATAAATGGCCGAGAAAGGCGCCAAGCGCGGCGAGGAGGTCGGCATCGGGAAACAGAATCCATCTCGTCAGCGCCACGGCCGCCGTGCCTTTGAGCATGTCGCCAAGGAGGGTCGCCGCTGCGAGTTTCTTATTGCCGGTGCGCAAAACGTTGGTCGCGCCGATATTGCCGGAACCGATCGTGCGCAGATCCTGTGTGCCCGCGAGCCGCGTCAGAATGACACCAAACGGAATGGAGCCGCACAGATAGCCAAAGCCGAGGGCGCCGCCGGCATAAGCGAGAAGTGGAGGCCATGTGAGCGGTACGGGTATTGTCACAAAGATCTTCCGTCATTGCGAGGAGCGAAGCGGCTCAGCGTTGATTTCTTGGCTTCGTTCGCAATGACGAGTTTGCCTTCTCCGGCCAGCGACAACAAGGCTTTATCCCGCGCGCGCCTTGCCACCGCCGGCGTCACGCGGCGCAAAGCCGGCTGTCTTGGCGTCGGCTTCGCTCGCATAGATGACGAAATGGCGCAGCCGCTCGGCCGCCGCGCGCGCGACCGTCGCGAGGCCCGGCGTGAACGTCTTGCGCGTCGTGTCGGCAGTGACGAAGCCCGCGGTGACGTCTTCGTCGATGTCGGCCTCGCAATAGACGCAGCGCAAACGAAAGCCGGGTTGCTGCCCGGCTTGCCCGTCGATCACATAGAACTTGTGCGCGGCGTACTGGCTTTCGGCGGGATCGCTGGTGATGCAGTTAGTGTTGCGGCAAGCGACGCCGGTGCCGATTGGCTGCGCATAGACCGGATGATCGGGCTTGGCGAAGCCGCCGGCGAATTTGTGCAGCGACTTGTTCTTGTGCAGGTGCAGCATCAGCGAGATCAGCGCCATGCGCACCGGCACGCCATAGGCGGCCTGCTGGAAATAGACCGCGCGGCGGTCGGTATCGAAGCTGGCGTCGAGTTCGTTGACCCGCGGCAAGGGATGCATGACGCTGGCGTCGGAGTATTTGGCTTCGCCGAGAAACTTTGCGTCGATTTTCGGATAAGGCAGCTCCTTGCCGGTCTTGTCGGTCCAGCGTTCCTTCTGGAAGCGGGTGACGTAAACGGCGTCAGTCTTCTTCTCCATCAGTGCGCCGTAATCGACATCCGGCTCGGCGTACAGCGAAAGCTGATGCGGCTGGTTCGCGGTGACATAGAGCGCGTCGATCCGCCCGCCCGCGGTGCTGGCTCGCTCCTTCGACACGATGCGGGTGTGAAACTCTTCGCGCAGCCGCCGGTCGACATGCGCCGGCAGTTCCATTCCGGGCGCGGGCAGGGGATCGATGGTCGCGCCGAATCGCGCCAGCGCATAGACGAAGGAATGAATGGTGCGGCTGCCTTTGAGGTCGCCGGAAATCGCGACCTTCATATTGCCGAGGTTCTTGTTCTTCGCCCGCAGCGTGAACAGGTCGCACAAGGTCTGGGTCGGATGTTCGTGCGCGCCGTCGCCGCCATTGATCACGGGAACCAGCGCATATTCCGCCGCCAAGCGGGCCGCGCCGTCGCGCGGATGGCGGATGACGACAATGTCGGCATAGTTGGAGATGACGCGGATGGTGTCGGCGAGGCTTTCGCCCTTGGCCGCGGAACTGACCGCCGGATCGGCGCTGGTAATATTGGCGCCGCCGAGCCGCAGCATGGCGCTTTCGAATGACAGCCGCGTGCGCGTCGACGGCTCGTAGAACAGGCTGGCGAGGATGAATTTCGAGGCCAGATCCGTGGCGCGGGCGACGCGGTAGGGGACGTTATCGTCGGCCAGCTCTTTCAAAAACCCCTGCGCGACCTCGAAGATCGTTTCGATCTCCTTATTGGTCAGGTCGTTGATCGAAACGATATGGCGCGTCGGCGGCTGGGTTTTGCTCATTAAAGCGCTGCTATAGGCTGAATTGGCGCGCTCGGGCAAGCCCTACCGGCGCGGTGTCAACAGCGCTGATATATCGAAACTCGCGGCGTTCTTATCAGTGGTAGAATTGTGACCGACCACCAGCCCGCAAGGGGCGCTCGCTGAAGGGGCACGCGGCCATGGCCACCCGCTCGCGTTTCGACACCCACGACGTGTTCAACCAGTCGCCGCCTTATGAGGACGTCGATCTGCTCACCAGCGATGCGCCGCTTATTGGCGCGCTGAAGGCCAATGGCGGCGCCCTCGAACTGCCTGCTTTGTCGGCCTTCGGCAAGCTTTGGGGCACGGCGGAAATGTTCGCGCGCGGCCGCCAGGCCAACGAGAACCCGCCGAAGCTGCACACTTTCGATCCCAAGGGCTACCGTAGCGACACCGTCGAGTTTCATCCCGCCTATCACGCTCTGATGCGGGAAAGCATCGCGGCGGGGCTGCATGCCTCGACCTGGACGGCGAACGGCGCGCGCGCGGCGGCGCCGGCGGAGGTCGCGCGTGCTGCGCGCTTCTACATGGCGGCGCAGGTCGAGACCGGGCATTTGTGTCCGGTCACCATGACGCGCGCCGCGCTGGCGCCGCTCACCGCAGCCCCTGCGCTTCTCGCCAAGATCGCGCCGAAAGTGACGACGCGAAATTACGAGGCGGCCTTCCGGCCGTGGTGGGAAAAGGCCGGCATGACGCTCGGCATGGGCATGACCGAGAAGCAGGGCGGCACCGATGTGCGCGCCAACACCACAACGGCCACGCCGGACGGTGACGGCTTCACCATCGTCGGCCACAAATGGTTCATGTCGGCGCCGATGAGCGACGCCTTTCTGGTGCTGGCGCAGGCGCCCGGCGGCTTGACCTGTTTCCTGATGCCGCGCTTTCGGCCCGACGGCACCGTCAATGCGCTGCGCTTCCAGCGGCTCAAGGACAAGCTCGGCAACCGCTCCAATGCGTCGAGCGAAGTGGAATTCACCGACGCTTTCGCCTGGCGTGTCGGCGACGAAGGCGCGGGTATTCGCACCATTATCCAGATGGTGCAATTGACGCGGCTCGATTGCGCCGTCGCTTCAGCTGGCCTGATGCGGATGGCGCTGGCGCAAGCCGTGCATCATTGCCGGCATCGCAATGTGTTCGGCAAGCGCCTGATCGAGCAGCCGATGATGCGCGCCGTGCTCGCCGATATGGCGCTCGACGTCGAGGCCGCGGTCGCGCTGGTGGTTCGCCTGTCGCGCGCCCTCGATCGCGCTTCTGCCGATCCGCAGGAGGCGGCTTATGCGCGCCTGATGACGCCCGCCGCGAAATTCTGGACCTGCAAACTCGCGCCGGGCTTCCTGTTCGAGGCGATGGAATCGCTCGGCGGCAACGGCTATGTCGAGGAAAATATCTTGCCCCGGCTTTATCGCGAAGGTCCGGTCAATGCGATCTGGGAAGGCTCCGGCAACGTCATGTGCCTTGATGTCTTGCGCGCGCTGAAGGGCAAGGAGGAGATGGGACTGTTCGCCGATCTTGTGCGCAACGCCGGCCTTGATGCCGACGCGGAAATTCCACAATCCGCAAACGAAGGCGATGCGCGGCGCATAGTGTTGCGGCTTGCGCTCCTGGCGAGCGCGGCTGCGCTCAAAGACTGCGCGCCGTCTGTGATCGCCGGCACATTCCTGAAAACGCGCGTCGAAAGTACGCATGCTTCGTTCTACGGGGCTGCCGGACTCGATTCACAAACTGTTGATTTTCTGCTCCAGCGCGTGTTGCCGGAGGCCTAGCGGTGCCTATTTCACGGCGGTTTCTGCGTATGTGAATCATCGCACCGCTGCCGGAATAAAGTTTTTGAATCGTCGATAGACCGACTGCAAGCGTGCCATGCGCGCAGGTCAGTCGACAGGAATCCCCTTCGGCCTATCTGAGCGCTGCAGCAATGACTGCGCTTCGTCCACCCGAAGAAGGAAACAACAAAATGTCTAAAACTCTCTCAGGCCGAATTTTCAAAGGCAGTGCCGCCGCGGCACTCGCGATTGCGGTTTCGTTCGCGGCGACCGCGTCCGGTTCCGCTGCAATCCGTCATCACGCGGGGACTGTGCGAACCTACCAGGATCCGCCGACCTATTACGACTATGTGCCGATGTCCGGCCAATCCGACTATACCGCCGGCCAGCTCGGCCTGCGCACCAATCCGACGATTGTTCCGCCCGGCGCCTATGGTCCGCCGGATCCGGCAAGCTGCGGCGGCTTCCACTGCTGACGCCGCGGGAAGCGAAATCAAACAGCGGGGGCGCCGAGGCGCGAGCTTACGGCGCTCCTTCCTGTCTGCGCGCCAGCCGATCGAGCGCGCCTTGCAGGATGAAGGTCGCGGCATGCGCATCGATCACCGCCTTGCGCTTGGCGCGGCTGGCGTCCGCCTCGATCAGCGCGCGCTCGACGGCGGCCGTCGACAGCCGTTCGTCCCACAGCGCGATCGGCACTCCGGTGAGCTGCGCGAGATTGCGGGCAAAGGCGCGCGTCGACTGCGCGCGCGGGCCTTCGCCGCCGTCCATGTTGATCGGCAAACCGAGCACGAAACCCGCGGCCTTGCGCTCGGCGGCAAGTTCGAGAATGCGCTTGGCGTCGAGATTGAAGCGCCGGCGCGCGATGGTTTCGACCGGCGCGGCGATGCGCCGGTCCGGATCGCTCGCCGCGACGCCGATCGTCTTGGTGCCGAGATCGAGGCCGATCAGCGTGCCGCGTTCCGGCAATAGCGCCGCGGCGTCAATGAGCGGAAGAACCGGCATCGTCGCGTCTTCTCGTTTTCATATCGTCGACGGCCTTTTCGCAGCGCCCGGCCGCGCGTATCCTGTGCGGGTTCCGGATATCTCGCCGCCCCCAATCAAGCCACGCATAGGTCCACCATGCAGATCACCTGGTATGGCCATTCCGCTTTTCGTCTCGATTTCGCCGGCCTTGCGGTTCTGATCGACCCGTTCTTCACCGGCAATCCCGCTTTCGTCTCCGATAAGGCCGACGCTATCAAGGGCGTGAGCCATATCGTGCTGACCCACGGTCATGCCGATCATGTCGGCGATACGCTCGAGATCGCCAAGACCAACGGGGCGACCGTCACCACCAACTACGACCTCGGCATGTGGCTCGTGTCAAAGGGCCTGGAAAAACTCAACCCGATGAACACGGGGGGCACCACGAGCCTTGGCGGCTTTAGCGTTACCATGGTGCGAGCCGATCATTCATCGGGCGATATCACCAACGGCATGCCGATCTATCTCGGCAATCCCTGCGGCGTCGTCATCAAGGCGCCGGGCGAGCCGACGGTTTATCACCTCGGCGACACCGATATTTTCTCCGACATGGCGCTGATCGCCGAAATCCATCAGCCCAAGATTGCCTTCGTGCCGATCGGCGACCGTTTCACCATGAGCCCGATGACGGCCGCGCTTGCGGTGAAGCGCTTCCTCAAGGTCGAGACCGTGGTCCCGTGCCATTACGGCTCGTTCCCGATCATCGAGCCCAATGCCGACAAGTTCCTGGCCGCGATGAGGGACGATCCGACCGATGTGATCGTGCCTGAGAAGGGCAAATCGTTTACGGCCTAGTTCGTTTGCCTCGGGAGTTTACATGCAATTGATTTCGGCTGCTTTCGCAACGACGCTGGCGCTGACCATGTCACAGCTTGTCCCTTCACAAACGGCCAATGCTGCCGCCATGGCCACCGACATCACCGTCGTCAGCGGCGGCGCGTTCAAGCAGGTCCTGAATGCGCTCATAACGCAATACGAAAAAGAGACCGGCAACAAGGTCGCCGCCACCTATCAGACCGTCGGGCAGCATCTTGCGCTCATTCGCGACGGCAAGGAGCGGTTCGACGTTGCCGTTCTGACGCCTGCGGCGATCGACGGGCTCGCCAAGGAGGGCAAGGTCGTGCCGGGCAGCCGCGCCGATCTGGCCAAGGTCGGCGTCGGCGTCGTGGTCAAGGCCGGCGCGCTGTTGCCGGATATCAGTACCGACGAGGCGTTCAAGCGCGCGCTGCTCGCGGCAAAATCGGTGGCCTATATCGATCCCAAGGCTGGCGGCTCGAGCGGCATCTATGTCGACAAGCTGTTGCAGCGGCTTGGCATCGCCGACCAGGTCCATGCCAAAGCGGTGCTGGTGCAGGGCGGAGCGGTTGCCGATCATGTTGCCGACGGCGAGGCCGAGATCGGCGTCCACCAGATCAGCGAGATCCTGCCGGTGGCCGGGGTGACCCTCGTCGGCCCGTTGCCGGCGGACATTCAGAACTTCACGGTCTATGCGGCGGGTGTCGGGACGGCGGCCAAAGACGCTGCCGCGGCCAAGAGCTTCGTCGAATTCCTGAGCGGTCCGCATGCCTTGCCGATCATCAAGGCCAAGGGCATGGAGCCTGCTCATTCCTGAGGGGCTGCCACAAATAAACAGCGCCCGGCCGGGGGCCAGGCGCTGATTGGACGACCGCAAGGCGCGGCCGGATGGACTTGGTGCGCGTTAGTGCTTGGCCTGTTCCCAAGCGATCCGCGGAATGTCGCCGCGGGTGATGCCGATATCGGCCAGTTCGCGGTCGCTCAGGTGCGACAGCTCGTCCACGGCAACGCCATAGCGCTTCCAGGACTTGAAGAAGTTGATGATGGACAACAGCATGATTCTTGTTCCTTTGTTCCGGTTTCCGGGCCAGCCCGATGGCCGACTCCAGAATCGGAACTCAATATAAGTGCCGATGGTGCATTGCAAAAATAGTTTTGCTGCAGTGCAGCTACGCGCATATCGCATAAAGACAACAACGATCTCTAAAGACTTGTGGTAAATTTTTGCCGTAATCCGCAGAAGTCGCAATGATTCACACCTTCTGTCATGTCATTGACGCATTAGCTCCGCTTGGCCGGTAGCCGAAAGGCGGTTTCAGACGGCTTTCCGACCGCTCGACGGGAGCCAAGGACCCAAAATAGTTCCAATCGCCCTCTTTGAAGCTTTCTTTGCCCGAGTTCCGCCCGCCGTTGATCCTTCATGCGCCGCAGTTGAGCGTTGCAATCCGCGCGGTGTCAAAGTTTGCGTCGGGGAGATTCTCCATGGGGACCGCTTTTGATCACCGCAGAAGCGCAGAAGAATGCGTCGCAATGGCGCGGTTGGCTGACGACAACAGCGATAAGGCGCTTTGGCTCGCCTTGGCGCATTCCTGGGTCATGCTCGCGGAACACGTCTCGCGCATCGAGACTGATGACGACGCGTTGCAGGACGATGCGTCAGAGGATGAGACTTTGGGGGCTAGGATCGGGCAACCATCCTAGGCGCCAGGTTCGCCCTGTTGTCGTGACCTCGGGCCGGCCGGCATGCCGGTCCGAGGTCACCGATTACCTCACTGGCCGTGAGCCGCAAGTACGGTCTGGCACGCCTTGCTGATCTTGGTGCGATTGGCCTGCAAGCAGCCCAAGATGCCGAGCACGTCGTTCGGATTCACCTGCAGTTGCACCTGGCAATACCTGGTCACGTCGGGATGGCAGGCGGCGCGCTCCTGGTCGTTGCCTTGCCCCATGCCGCCCGGCACGGGCGGCGGCTGTGGCGGCAAAGTTTGAGCGGAAGCAGCCACGCTGGCGGCAAGCGACAACGCGACAATCAAGCCGGATATACGCGACATGGTTCTCCCTTCCGGGCCTACAGCCCGCCCCGTGGTTCACGTCACAACTCTATCGACAGAATCCTCCAACTCGGCGGTGTCCCGATGCGCGTCTTTGCCGGCAGCCAAGGCCCCCCGAGCGGCGACGCCGCTTAAGAGGTTGCCGCCAAACCGAGGGAACTGCAAATACGCCGGGCGAGTTTTACCGCCCCAAGCGATGGCGGCCGCAATTTAAATCTTTGCTGAGACATGAACGGCACAGTGGCATCGCAACAGGCGCCATCGCCGTGTCGCAGCCGCGCCCTTGCGCGCCTGCGGGCCGCGGCGATAGATGTCGCGGCAACCCTGGCAGGGGCGGTTAGCTCAGTTGGTAGAGCGTCTGCTTTACACGCAGAATGTCGGCGGTTCGAGTCCGTCACCGCCCACCAGCCTTCGCTTGCGCAGCGCAGCAAGGGCTGCGGCGCTGTCGCCCAAAAGGCGAGGGCAGGCGCGTCCGCAGCGCGCGAACGATGCCTCAGCGAGGCTCTCACTATCGAGCACGAAAGCTGCATCGGCAATCAGCGGCGCGTTCGACCCGGTCGCGATGCCTTTGTCGTTTCGCGCGAAAATATCGGTCTCAAGCGGAGTCCAAAACAACTCGCCCGCGGCCTCGCAATTCAGCGATTGCGATGACACGCGGGCGGTGAGTGGCGCACGGAGGATCCGCATGGCGAATCCGCCGACTGGAAACGATCAGATGGCTTCCTTGAGCTCCTTGGAGGCGCGGAAGGCCACTTTTTTGCTGGCCTTGATTTGAATCGGCTGGCCGGTCGCGGGATTACGTCCCATGCGCGCGGCGCGCTTGCGCACCTGGAGAATGCCGAGGCCGCCGATGCGGATGCGCTCGCCCTTCTTCAGATGTTTGACGATGTTCCCGACCAATCCGCCGAGGATCGCTTCCGCCTGCTTCTTGGAAATCTCGTTGTCCTCCGCGAGGCTCGCGGCGAGATGCTTCAATGTCACCGTAGTTGCCGGTTTAGTTGCCATTAGACCCTCCTCAATGAAGCGGTATGCGTGAAAAAAGCGCCGCTCAGAGCGAAGCAGTTAAACGATTCGGCTACGGCTGACCACGCTTGTTTTGCCGATTCCACCGATGTTTTCTGCATCATAGGGGTGTCTGCGGGTGCTTCGTGGCGAGGATATGGCAGCAGGCACAGGCTGATGAAAGCCCGATGAATGGCCCAAATCCCTTGACTGTTTCCTTGACTTGGCGCTTGCGCGGCCTTAACTCCACGCCTCGCCCGCGGGGGCGTAGCTCAGTTGGTTAGAGCGTCGGCCTGTCACGCCGAAGGTCGCGGGTTCGAGCCCCGTCGCTCCCGCCATTTCAATGACTTAGCGTGAATTTCGCAGGCTCCGGATGAGCCCGCTTTTGGCGCTCGCCGGAAACCCCCGGCGCCGCGAAAGCGTGACCACTCAGCCGCGGTAGACCGGGGCCGGCTGGGCGAAGAAGCTCCACAGGATGTGGTAGACCAGCGCGTAATTCTTCTGTTGGAAACTGGCGTGGGAAATCCCAGGCATGACGGCGAAATGCTTGTCGGGATTGGGCAGTTTAGCGAAGAATTTGATCAAATCGTCGAAGCTTGCGATGCCGTCCCATTGGCCGCGCATGATCAGGGTCGGCGCGGTGACCTTTTCGGGATCGACCACCGGCAGGTTCGAGCACATGTCGACATAGGTGCCGGTCGGCACCGAATCATCGAGCGCGGTGACGGCGTCGGCGAAGGCGTCGATGACCTTCTCCTCGGCACAGCCGGGATGATCGCGGTCGAAGATCGAATGGATGAAGGCCTTGTCGATCGGCCGGCGGTTCTTGGTTTTGAACTCAGGCAGCTTCTTCTTGCGTTCGGCGAGCGTCGGCGAGCCTTCGCCGGTCCAGACCATGGCGTCGAGCGCGAGCCGGCCGATCATCTCCGGATGACGCTGCGCGAACATGGCGGCGCGCAAGGCGCCTGAGGAAATGCCATAGACCAGCAGCGGGCGCTTGCCGCGCAGCTTCTCAATATAGGATGCGGCGGCGAAGCAATCGTCAGCGCCTTGCGCGATCGGCGCATTGTTGTTGCGGCTCTTTTCCGAGCGGCCATAGCCTTCCATATCGACGCACCAGCAGTCGAAACCGCGGCGCGCGAACCAATCCATCACCGAGGAATCCGGCTGGCCTTCGACCTGGAGATCGAATGTCGGCTGCGAGGCCATCGACGAGCCGTGCACGAACAGGATGGTTCCGGCGGTCTGTTTCGGATCGCCGGCGCATTTCTCGAACATGAACAGCTTCACACTGCCGTCTTTGGTCGTCCAATGCTCCTCGCCTTTGATCGCGGCAGCGGAGATCGTGGTCATCTCGTTCATCGTGGATCCGTTGCAAATGTGTGGGACTTGGCCTTGAAATTTAGCCTTGAGATTTGGGCGTTTGTGGAACTGTGCGAAGGCGGCGTCAACACGCTGGAGCGAAACCATGTTATGTTCTATCGGATTTCGCTCTAGCAGTTTGATTGCGCATGATCTTTTCGGAAAACCGGCCGCCGATTTTCCTAATTCATCAGCGCGATGTGGTTGTCCTTCACCACTTTGGCCCACTTGTCGATCTGCGCCTGCATGAAGGTGCTGAATTCCGCCTGGGACATGACCAGCGGGGTGGCGCCTTGGGCCTCCCAGCTCTTCTTGATATCCGGACGTTTCAGGATCGAGGTGATGGTCCCATTGAGCAGATCGATGATCGGCTGCGGCGTGTTCTTGGGCGCCATGAAGCCGACCCACAGCGTGGCCTGGAAACCCGGCGCGCCGGCTTCGTCGAGCGTGGGAACGTTCGGCAGAATGGGTGAGCGGGTTTTGCCGCTGGTGCCGATCGCGCGCACCATGCCGGCATTGATCTGCGGCGCCATGGTCGGGACGGAATCGAACAGCATCTGGATCTGGCCGCTGAGAATATCGGTGCGCATGCCGCTCGAGCCCTTGTAGGGCACATGCACGATGTCGATGCCGGTGATGTTCTTCAACAGCTCGGCGGCCATGTGATAGTTCGAACCCGGGCCCGACGAGCCATAATTCAGCGTTCCGGGCTTGGCCTTGGCCAGCGCGATGAGCTCGGCGAGGTTTTTGGCCGGCACGGACGGATGCACGACCAGTACGAGGTCGCTGTCTATCAGCGGCGCGATCGGCACCAGGTCGCGCATCAGCGAATAGGGCTTGTTCGGATAAAGCGTCTCATTGACGGTCTGGGTGCCGGAAACCATGAGCAGCGTGTAGCCGTCGGGCGGGGCATTGGCGACGAACGCGGTGCCGATGGTCGTGCCGGCGCCGGGCCGGTTTTCCATGACGAAAGCCTGATGCAGGATGTCTTGCAGTTCGGCGGCGATATCGCGGGTATAGACGTCGGTCGGGCCGCCGGCGCCGAACGGCACGATGATTTTGACCGGCCGTGACGGGTAGTCGTCGGCGCGTGCGGCCGGAACGGGGACGCCGAAGGCGCTCGCAAAAGGTGCTGTGGCCAGCGTCAATAAGGCTGCGCGGCGCGAATAAGCGGGCATGTCAGTTTCGCTCCCTGTTGGCTTTATGGCGCACCGGCCATGAGCCGGATGGCGCACCGGCCATGAGCCCGGCCGGCTGCGGGTTTGCCGTGCCAGGAATCGCGCCGGCCTCCAAGCCCATGATAAGTGCGCGGCTAAAACTGCGTTAAATTTGTCCCGGGCTCATTTTGCCCAGGCCCAATTTGCCCCAGGCCGAGGCCGCGCGTCCCCGGCGAAATTGTCACGGCGCCGTAACACCGCCGCGGCCGGCGACGCCGATCCGCAGTCACACACAGGCTTGTCTTGCACCTTTTTGTGCGCTGCGCTAAGGGTCCCGAGTTCCTCGGTGTGAACGCGAATCTGCTTGATTTTGGGGCAAATTGGCGCGCTCGCTTCTCGCTTTCGGAACCGCGCTGCGAAGATCACATTCCCAGTACAGGGAATGTGAACTTTGAACGCCGCTCAGAAGGACCTCTGATGAGCCCAGCTCTGACGCAATTGCTCTATTCCTATTTGCCGCTCATCGTCTTCATCGGTGTCGCAGCTCTGATCGGGCTTGTGCTTCTGGTCGTCGCCTTTGTCGTCGCCTACCAGCAGCCCGATCCGGAAAAGCTTTCCGCCTATGAATGCGGCTTCAATGCCTTCGACGACGCGCGGATGAAATTCGACATTCGCTTCTACCTGGTCGCCATCCTTTTCATCATTTTCGACCTCGAAGTGAGTTTCCTGTTTCCCTGGGCCACGGCCTTCGGCCGGCTCGGCGAATTCGGCTTCTGGTCGATGATGCTGTTTCTCGGCGTGCTGACCGTAGGCTTCATTTACGAGTGGAAGAAGGGAGCGCTTGAATGGGATTGAGCGAACCCGCGCTCGCGACTCCAAGGTCGCAAATTCTCGATCCGAATACCGGCAAGCCTCTTGCGGGCAGGCCGGCGGGCGCCAACGACGCGTTCTTCACCGACGTCAACAGCGAGCTCGCCGACAAGGGCTTCCTGGTGACGGCGGCCGAGGATCTGATCGCCTGGGCGCGCACCGGCTCGCTGATGTGGATGACGTTCGGGCTCGCCTGCTGCGCCGTCGAGATGATGCAGGTGTCGATGCCGCGCTATGACGTCGAGCGTTTCGGCTTCGCGCCGCGGGCCTCGCCGCGCCAGTCCGACGTGATGATCGTCGCCGGCACGCTGACCAACAAGATGGCGCCGGCGCTGCGCAAGGTCTACGACCAGATGCCCGAGCCGCGTTACGTGATCTCGATGGGCTCCTGCGCCAATGGCGGCGGCTATTATCATTATTCGTATTCCGTGGTGCGCGGCTGCGACCGCATCGTGCCGGTCGACATCTACGTTCCCGGCTGCCCGCCGACCGCCGAAGCTCTGCTCTACGGTGTGCTGCTGTTGCAGAAGAAGATCCGCCGCACCGCCACGATCGAGCGCTGACCATGGACGAAACGCTCGATACGCTCGGCAAAACCATTGCTGCCGCGCTGCCGGCCGCGGTCACCGGTTACACGGTCGCTCATCACGAGCTCAACATCACGGCGCGGGGAGGCGACATTGTCGCCGTCATGCGCTTTCTGCGCGACGACCCGCGCTGTCAGTTCGTCTGCCTGATCGATGTGACGGCGGTGGATTATCCAAGCCGCGAGCAGCGCTTCGACGTGGTCTATCACCTGCTGTCGCCGAAGCAGAACCTGCGCGTCCGGGTGAAAGTCGCCACCGATGAGGACACCGCGGTGCCCTCGATCATCGAGGTGTTCCCCGGTGCCGACTGGTTCGAGCGCGAGACCTACGATCTTTATGGCGTGGTCTTCACCGGCCACCCCGACATGCGGCGGATTCTCACCGACTATGGCTTCGATGGCCATCCGTTGCGCAAGGACTTTCCGCTCACCGGCTTTGTCGAAGTGCGCTACGACGACGAGCTCAAGCGCGTCGTCTATGAGCCGGTGCGGCTCACGCAAGAGTTCCGCAATTTCGATTTTCTCTCGCCTTGGGAAGGCACCGACTACGTGCTGCCCGGCGATGAGAAGGCCGGCAAAGGCTCATGAGGTCGTGACGTGAAGAACACCCTCAAGCCCGGCATGAAGCATCAGTTCTCCTACACGGTGCCGGAAAACAAGACGGTGCCCTACACCTATCCGGAGGCGCCGGAGATCGCGGCAATGCCGAAGGTCTTCGCCACCGGCAACATGATCATTCTGATGGAGTGGGTGTGCACGCAGCTTCTGGCGCCGCATCTCGATCCGGGCGAGGGCAGCCTCGGCGTCCACGTTGATGTCAGCCATCTGGCGGCGACCTTGCCGGGCCAGACGGTGACGGTCGATGTCGAATGCAAGGCCGTCACCGGCCAGCGTGTGAGCTTCGCGGTCAGGGCCCATGACGGCATCGACCTGATCGGCGAGGGCCGGCACGACCGCTTCGTCGTCGGCTGGGACAAGTTCAATGTGCGTCTC
Organism: Xanthobacteraceae bacterium; assembly: GCA_035509535.1. Taxonomy (GTDB): domain Bacteria; phylum Pseudomonadota; class Alphaproteobacteria; order Rhizobiales; family Xanthobacteraceae; genus BOG-931. The sequence continues at coordinate 39,560 of DATJLN010000005.1, forward strand.
GCGGCAAAAGCCGCGAAGGCCGCCGGCAAGACCGCGGAGGTGGCGTGATGGCCGAAGCTCTCGCCGCGAAGAACGATACGGCTGCGACAAGAAACTTCACGATCAATTTCGGTCCGCAGCATCCGGCGGCGCACGGCGTGCTGCGCCTGGTGCTCGAGCTCGATGGCGAAGTGGTCGAGCGCGTCGATCCCCATATCGGCTTGCTCCATCGCGGCACCGAGAAGCTGATCGAGCAGAAGACCTATCTGCAGGCGATCCCGTATTTCGACCGGCTCGACTACGTGGCGCCGATCAATCAGGAGCACGCGTTCTGCCTTGCCGCCGAGAAGCTCCTCGGCATCGAGGTGCCGCGCCGCGGCCAGCTCATCCGGGTGCTCTATTGCGAGATCGGCCGTATCCTGTCGCACATACTCAACGTCACGACGCAGGCGATGGATGTCGGCGCGCTCACCCCGCCGCTCTGGGGCTTCGAAGAGCGCGAGAAGCTGATGGGCTTCTATGAGCGCGCGTCCGGCTCGCGCATGCATGCGGCCTATTTCCGCGTCGGCGGCGTGCACCAGGATCTGCCGGTGCCGTTGATCGACGACATTGAGGCGTTCTGCGATCCGTTCCTGAAAGTCTGCGACGATCTCGAAGGCTTGCTCACCGACAACCGCATCTTCAAGCAGCGCAATGTCGATATCGGCATTGTCACGCTCGAAGATGCCTGGGCGCGCGGCTTCTCCGGCGTGATGGTGCGCGGCTCCGGCGCGGCCTGGGATTTGCGCAAGGCGCAGCCTTACGAATGCTATGCCGAAATGGAGTTTGACATTCCGATCGGCAAGAACTGCGACAATTACGATCGCTACTGCATCCGCATGGAAGAGATGCGGCAATCGATCCGCATCATGAAGCAATGCGTGGCGAAGCTGCGTGCGCCGGACGGGCAGGGGCGGGTCAGCACGGACGACCACAAGATCGTGCCGCCCAAGCGCGGCGAGATGAAGCGCTCGATGGAATCGCTGATCCATCACTTCAAGCTCTACACCGAAGGCTTCAAAGTGCCGGAAGGCGAAGTCTATGCCGCCGTCGAAGCGCCCAAGGGCGAGTTCGGCGTCTATCTCGTCGCCGACGGCACCAACAAGCCCTACAAGTGCAAAATCCGCGCGCCCGGTTTCGCCCATTTGCAGGCGATGGATTTCCTCTGCCGCGGCTACATGCTCGCGGACATTTCGGCGATCCTCGGCTCGCTCGATATCGTGTTCGGTGAGGTGGACCGATGAGCGTGCGCCGTCTCGCCGAAAAGCAGCCGCCGAGCTTTGCCTTCACGCCGGAAAATCTGGCCTGGGCGAAAGCGAAGATCGCCCAATATCCGGAAGGCCGCCAGCAGTCCGCCGTGATCCCGATCCTGTGGAAGGCGCAGGAGCAGTGCGGCGGCTGGCTGCCGCAGAAGGCCATCGAGGCGACCGCCGAGCTTCTCGGCATGGCCAAGATCCGCGTGCTCGAAGTCGCGACCTTCTACACCATGTTCAATCTCTCGCCGGTCGGCCGCTATCACGTCCAGCTCTGCGGCACGACGCCGTGCATGCTGCGCGGCTCCGAAGAGCTGAAGAAGGTTTGCCATCACGCGATCGGCCACGAGGGCGAGGTGACAGCGGACGGCATGTTCTCCTGGATCGAGGTCGAGTGCCTGGGCGCCTGTGTGAACGCGCCGATGGTCCAGATCAATGCCGACTACTACGAGGATCTGACGCCGGACAGCTTCACGCGGATCATCAATGATCTGTCCGCCGGCCGCACGCCCAAGCCCGGTCCGCAGGTCGATCGCATCAATTCGGCGCCGGTCGGCGGTGCCAACACGCTGACCGATCCGTCGATCTACGAACCGAAAAAGGCGACCGCGCCGGCGCCCGCATCCACCGATTCATCCGAACAGGGGCGTGCCTGATGCTCGCCGACAAGGACCGCATCTTCAAGAATCTCTACGGCCGTCACGGCTTCCATCTCGAGGCCGCGCGCGCGCGCGGCGCCTGGGACGGTACCAAGGAGATTCTCGCCAAAGGCCGCGACGGCATCATCAACGAGGTGAAAGCGTCCGGCCAGCGCGGCCGCGGCGGCGCCGGCTTCGCCACCGGGCTGAAATGGTCGTTCATGCCCAAACAGCCGGCGGAGGGGCGGCCGCATTATCTCGTCGTCAATGCCGACGAATCCGAGCCGGGCACCTGCAAGGACCGCGAGGTGATGCGGCACGATCCGCATCTTCTCATCGAGGGCTGCCTGATCGCTGCCTTCGCCATGGGCGCGCATCATTGCTTCATCTATATCCGCGGCGAATTCATCCGCGAGCGCGAGCGCCTCGAAGCCGCGGTGCAGGAAGCCTACGACGCCAAGCTGATCGGCAAGAACAATGTCCACGGCTGGGATTTCGATCTCGTCGTGCATCACGGCGCCGGCGCCTATATCTGCGGCGAGGAGACGGCGCTTCTCGAAAGTCTCGAAGGCAAAAAGGGCCAGCCGCGGCTGAAGCCGCCGTTCCCCGCCAATATGGGCCTCTATGGCTGCCCGACGACGGTCAACAATGTCGAGACCATCGCGCAGGTGCCCGACATCATGCGGCGCGGCGCGGCGTGGTTCTCGGGCATCGGCCGCGCCAACAATACCGGCACCAAGCTCTATTGCATTTCCGGCCACGTCATGACGCCGTGCAATGTCGAAGAGAATATGGGCATTCCGTTGCGCGAACTGATCGACCGGCATGCCGGCGGCGTGCGCGGCGGCTGGGACAATCTGCTCGCGGTCATTCCCGGCGGCTCGTCGATGCCGCTCATTCCCGCCGGTCCCGATCAGGCCGACACGCTGCTGATGGATTTCGACGGCTGCCGCGAGAAGAAATCCGCGCTCGGCACCGCCGCCGTCATCGTCATGGACAAGTCCGCCGACATCGTCAAAGCCATGGCGCGCATCTCCTATTTCTACCGGCACGAAAGCTGCGGCCAGTGCACGCCGTGCCGCGAAGGCATGGGCTGGATGTGGCGCGTGCTCACCCGCATGGCCGAAGGCCGCGCGCAGAAGCGCGAGATCGACATGCTCTGGGAAGTCACCACCCAGATCGAGGGCCACACAATCTGCGCTTTCGGCGACGGCGCCGCCTGGCCGGTGCAAGGCCTGCTGCGGCATTTCCGTCCCGAGATCGAGAAGCGGATCGATCAGTATACGGCGAACCCGCATCCCGAGCCGGTTGCGGTGGCGGCGGAGTGATTGCGATGAATAAGACGCAGCATCTCGCGCAACTGAATATCGGTCGGTTCCGTTATCCGACCGACGATCCGCGGATGGCCGATTTCATGAACAATCTTGATCTCGTCAATGCTTTGGCCGAGCGGAGCGAGGGCTTTATCTGGCGTCTGAAGGACGACAGCAATAATGCCACCAACTTCCGGCCGTTCCCCGATCCGATGATGGCGGTCAATCTGTCTGTATGGGAGAACGTCGAAGCGCTCGAGCGCTTTGTCTACCAGACGGTGCACAAACGCTTCTACGGCCGACGTCCGGAATGGTTCGACAAGATGGACACGCCGCACTTCGTGATGTGGTGGATTCCGGCCGGCCACATTCCGACGCTCGACGAGGCGAAAGAGCGGCTTGAACATCTGAC
>DATJLN010000006.1:0-135473 GCA_035509535.1 Xanthobacteraceae bacterium
CGACATGGCGCTGCCGGAACGTCTCCTTCGGCGTCACCAAGCAGATCGCGGTGTGAACGCGATGATTGCGTCCGGAGAGCAGCCGCAGGCATTGCGCGGCTTCGTCGAGCAGTTCGGCCTTGGGCAGAATGCGGCGGCCGACGGCGACCACGGTGTCGGCGGCAAGGATATAAGCGCCTTTGAGCTCCTCATCGATGCGGATCATATTGAGCGCCGCTTCGGCCTTGGCGCGCGCCAGCCGTGTCGCGCAGGCGCGCGGTAATTCCCCGCGCTTCGGCGTCTCATCGATATCGGTCGGCCGCAATGCGTCGGGCTCAAGCCCGATCTGGTTGACCAGCGACAGGCGTCGCGGCGAACCTGAGGCGAGTACGAGTTTCGGACGGCCGATCATTTGAAGCCGATCATTTGAATCGGTAAGTGATCCGGCCTTTGGTGAGATCGTAAGGCGTCATTTCGACGAGCACCTTGTCGCCGGCAAGGACGCGGATGCGGTTCTTGCGCATGCGTCCGGCAGTGTGGGCGATGATCTCATGCTCGTTCTCGAGCTTGACGCGGAAAGTGGCGTTCGGAAGCAGTTCCGTGACGACACCGGGGAATTCCAGGAGTTCTTCTTTCGCCATTCGTTATCCGGCAGTGGGGGGTCCGGCCGACACATCGAGCCGGGACCGCGAACAGAGCGACCTCAAAAGGACTATCGACCAGATGGGCCGAAATTTGCGGGCGAACCTAGCGGATGACGGGCCGGTTCACAACTGCGTCGGGCCTGTTCTGCGAAAGCCTGCTGAGCCGACATTGCCGGTTCGGCCCCCTTTCGGCGCTTTGTCAGCCCTTCTTGACCTAAATCAACGCGCGCCGGACGGCTTTGGAGCTACCAGTCTCTGTTCGCCGACGCTGGGGAGAAGGAGTCTGCGATGAGCACCAATGTCGGGACGGTCGATCGCGCGATACGGATTGTCATAGGTCTTCTCCTCATCGCCTACGCCATTCCAATCGGATTCCCCCATACCGGCTGGAACTGGGTCGGTTGGATCGGCGTGGTCCCGTTCCTGACGGCGATTGTCGGGAATTGCCCGCTCTACAGCGTGCTTGGAATTTCAAGCCGCACGACCAGGAGCCTGCAGAACTGACCGCTGCTGCCGCGGACCCTTTGTTCATTCATTGCCGGTTCCGCGAGCGACAAAACGCTGCCTGATTCGGGCCAGCAGCTGATCGCGGACCTCGCGATAGGCATCCAGGCGCTGCTCGCGGCTGCCTTCGGCCGCGCTGGGGTCGGCGGTCGGCCAGTATTCGACATCGATGGCATTGGTGCGGGTAATTTCGAGCGCGCGGTGATGCGCTTCCGGCGCGAGCGTGACGATGAGATCGAAATTGAGCCCTTCCCAGTCTTCGAGCTCTTCGAAGGTCACCGGCTTGTGCTTGGCAATATCGAGCCCGATCTCGTTCATGACCGCGACCGCGAAGGGATCGAGTTCACCTTTGCGGACGCCGGCCGAGCCGACATAGATCGCGCGGCCGAAGATCTGGCCGAACAGAGCCGCCGCCATCGGCGAGCGGATCGAATTGAGTCCGCAGGCGAACAATACGGCGAGCGGACGGTCGGACGGGCGGCTCTGCACGGGTGCCATCGGCCGCTTCAGCCCTTCCAGTGCAAAACCGTGATCAGGGTGAAAAGGCGTCGAGCCGTGTCGAAATCGAGATCGACCTTGCGCTTGAGCCGCTCGGTGACGAGCGTCGAGCCTTCGTCGTGCAGCGCACGCCGCGCCATGTCGATGGCTTCGATGCGGTCGGGCGTCGCGGTGCGGATCGCGGCGTAATAGCTGTCGCAGACGGTGAAATAGTCTTTGACGATGCGGCGGAACGGCGCGAGCGACAGCAGATGCGCGATCACCGGCGTACCGTTGGCGAGCCTGATATCGAACACCAGGCGGGCGCCGCTGATGCCGAGATGCAGCGCATAAGGTCCGCCGTCATGGCCGGTCGGCCGGAAACTGTTGTCCTCGAGCAGATCGTAGATGGCGACGCGGCGTTCGTGCTCGATCTCGTCGCTGGCGCTGCCGAGCGAAGCATCGTCAAGCGTCACCGCCGTGAGCCGGCCGCTCTTGCCTTTATCGCGGCCGGCAACCATCAGCGGTTCAGCCGGATCGACACCGACCGGGCGTGGGCGTCGAGTCCTTCCGCGGTGCCGAGCGCGATCGCGGCTTCGCCGAGCGCGCGCAATTGCTGCGGTCCGCATTTGAGGATCGAGGTGCGCTTCATGAAATCGAGCACGCCGAGGCCCGAGGAGAAACGCGCCGAGCGCGCGGTCGGCAACACGTGATTGGAGCCTGCGACATAATCGCCGATCGCTTCCGGCGTATGCGCGCCGATGAAGATCGCTCCCGCATTACGGATGCGGCCGGCGAGCAACTCGGCTTGCGCGGCGGCGATTTCCAGATGTTCCGGCGCGATGGCGTCGACCAGAGCCGGGGCTTCGTCGAGGCGGCCCAGCAAAATGATGGCGCCGAAATCGCGCCATGACGCGCCGGCGATTTGTTCGCGCGGCAGATTTTTCAACTGGCTGTCGATCGCGCGCTCGGTTGCTTCCGCAAGCTTTGCATCGTCGGTGAGCAGGATCGCTTGTGCGCTCGCGTCGTGCTCGGCTTGCGCCAGCAGGTCGGCGGCGATCCAGTCGGGATTGCCGTCCTTGTCGGCGATGATCAGCACTTCGGAGGGGCCGGCGATCATGTCGATGCCGACTTTGCCGAATACGATGCGCTTGGCCGCCGCGACATAAGCATTGCCCGGCCCGACGATCTTGGCGACCGGCGCAATCGTCGCGGTGCCATAGGCCAGGGCGGCGACGGCTTGCGCGCCGCCGATGCGGTAGATCTCGTCGACGCCGGCAAGCTTCGCCGCCGCCAGCACCAGCGGATTGAGCTCGCCGTCGGGCGCCGGCACGACCATCACGATGCGCGGTACGCCGGCGACCTTCGCCGGCACCGCGTTCATCAGCACTGACGACGGATAAGCGGCGGTGCCGCCGGGCACGTAAAGTCCGACCGCCTCGATCGCCGTCCAGCGCGATCCAAGCTCGACGCCGAGCGCGTCGGTGAAGCGATCGTCCCTCGGCATCTGGCGGCGATGATAGGTTTCGATACGGGCGCGGGCGAATTCGAGTGCGTCGAGCGTTTCGCGGCTGCACGCTTTCACCGCGGCCGCGATCTCCGCCGCCGTGACCCGCATGGCGGTGCGGCCAAGATCGAGCCTGTCGAATTTGAGCGTGTGGTCCTTCAGTGCATCATCGCCGCGGCTGGCGACATCGTTAACGATGGCGCGCACGGCGGCTTCGACATCGGCGGAAGCCTCCCGCTTGGTGTCGAGAAAAGCGCGGAACTGCCGCGCGAAATCGTTGGATCTGGTGTCGAGACGAAGGGCCATTTGGGCTGCGATTTGGATTGCGAATGAAATTGCTGCGGCGCCGGATTTTTCATGCAGATCGCGCCGCAAAATCGGCGCTCCGCCCGCGCGCTCAGTAGCAGTCATCTGTCATTATAACAATTCTAATCTTGTGTATTTAGATTGACAAAAAGTCCGAGGTTGCCCAACTCCTCAAGGATCAATTCAAGGTCCGGGAACGAGCGTTTTGACGACCGCAAATCCGATATCGTTTGTCAGGAGGGTCGTCCGCCTCGTGCCGGCGCTGATGCTCGGCGCGGCTCTCGCAGTCGTCGCCTCCAGCACGCCGGCGAGCGCTGACGACACGGTGCAGCTTTCGATCACCATGAAGGATCATGTGTTCGATCCCGCCGAATTGCATGCGCCGGCCGGGAAGACCATCGCGATCCATGTGAAGAATCTCAACAACATCGTCTCGGAATTCGAAAGCAGTGATTTGCATTTCGAGAAAATCGTGCCGGTCGGCGGCGAGGGCGTCGTTTATGTGCGGCCGCAGCAGCCAGGACGCTACAACTTCTACGACGATTTCCATCATGAGACGCAGGGTTTTTTGGTAGTGCAGTGAAATGAGGGTTCCGTGCTCGCGTCTTTGCTGATCGTCTTCCGCGAAGTCTTCGAAGCCGGCTTGGTCGTCGGCATCGTGATGGCCGTGACCTCGGCCGTGCCGGGACGCACGGTCTGGATCGCGGGCGGTGTCGCAGCCGGCGTCCTCGGCGCCTGCGTGGTGGCGCTGTTCACCTCGGGCCTGTCCGAACTGTTCAATGGCAGCGGACAGGAAATATTCAATGCCAGCATTCTCGGCCTCGCCGTGGTGATGCTGACTTGGCACAATGTGTGGATGGCGCGGCATGGCCGCGAGCTGGTCGACGAATTGCGCGCGGCGGGCGAGGCGGTCGCGAAAGGCTCGAAGTCGCTCCTGGCGCTTGCCATCGTTGTCGCCATCGCGGTGCTGCGCGAAGGTTCCGAGGTCGTGCTGTTTCTTTATGGTGTGGCGGCGGCGCAGGGCGGCGCCAGTTGGGCCATGGTCGGCGGCGGCTTCGTCGGGGTCATTCTCGGGTCGGGGGTTTGCCTGTTGACCTATCTCGGCCTGATCACCATCCCGGCGCGCTATCTGTTCAGCGTCACCAGCGCGCTGATTGCGCTTCTCGCCGCCGGCATGGCGGCGCAGGCGATCGCTTTCCTCGAACAGGCCGATATCCTCACCGCGCTCGATCAGACGGTGTGGGACACGTCCTGGATCTTGAGCGATTCAAGCTATCTCGGCAGAGCGCTGCATACTTTGATCGGCTATGTCGATCAGCCGACCGCAATGCAGGTCATCGTCTATGCGGCGACGCTTGGCGTCATCATTGTGCTGATGAAACTGTTCTCGGCGCCGGTGCAGCACCGGCAGCCCCATGCGGCTTGAGCTCAGGCTGCGGCTGAGCCAGCCGTATCGGAATGATCCGGGCAGATGGATGCCGTTCGCACCTCGCCGAGATCGGTAAGCTCGGCCTCGAGGCATTCGACGTCGAGGCGGATCACGCCGCCGCCGGAGAAAGTCAGCGTGACAGCGCCGGCGGGCGCATCGGTTTCGGCAAATTCGACAGCGAGAAGATTGAGGCAGGCATCCTTGCCGGCAGGATCGATGTTGCGGGTCTTGCAGGACAGCACGCGCTCGAACCGCAGCGCCGTGCGGCACCGCCGATAATCGGCCTTGGTGCCGGGCTTGGCCTCGACGGCGCTGAGCCAATCGAAGCGGTTCATCGCCATCACGAAACGATGCTCGTGCGGCTTCCAGAAAATGTCGGCGATCCTAACCAGGGCGTCCTGCACATGGGCCGACACCACTTCGATATCGTCCTTGTCGAGCGCGACAAGCTTCAGTTCAACGCATGAATCCATGACACGCCCGTCTGCTGGCACGCCGGCCCGATGCGCGGTTCGCGGCTTTTCTTCCGCCAAAAATTAGGAAGCGGGCGCGTGGAGCGCAAGCCCCGGTGGTCTAAAATCAGAAGGAAACGCAGGCGGGGCGCACGATGACGGCGACTGAATGCTGGTGGAACTGGCGCTTATAGGCGGTGACGACGGCCTCGAGCCGAGCCTCGTCGTCGGCGGCGCCGGGCAAGACGATCTCGACCCGTTTGGACGGTTCGTGCACGATCATGCCGCTTTCGCGGTCGCGCCATTGCCCGGTGGCGTCGCTGACAGTCAAGCCATCGGGAAAGCGCGGCGCGATTTTGCGCGCAACAAAACGCGTCCAGGCGCTTTCGCTGACGCCGAGTCTATGCCCGACGTCGCGTCCGAACAGCAATTCGGCAACTTGTTTGACCCGTTGCGAGCCATGACAGGACACGGCGTCCGACATGTTCTGTGACACGGTCTGTGCCTGTGCATGCAGAGCGCTTCCTGCCGCAAGGACGAATGTGAAGCTGAGGAGAAACGGCCGAAGCCCGCGCGCAAGAGTGCGCGCCGCGATTAGACTTCCCTGGCCGGTGAGAAGCCGTATTCGCGCATCAAGCGATCGCGGGTTATGGCCGCGGAACCCGCCGTCCACAGCACCAATGCGCACGTCACACCAAACAAGACACTGATGATTATTGTCTGCATAACGCCGATCCCGTGGCGCGGCAACATAACGGACGGGCGTTTCACAATCGTTAGAAAGGCGGCGCTGCGAACGGCGCGAGCCGGCGAAAATGCGCCGGCTCGCTGGTCTTGCTTAAGAAATCATTTGCAGCCGCTCGGCGTTGCCGTCTTGCCGGGCGGGCATTTCGGCGCCGGCTGTGGCGGCGGCGCTGGATGCGGCGGCGGAGGTGGCGGTGCAGGCCTGGCTGCGGCCGGCGCTGGATGCGGCGGAGGCGGCGGTGCCGGATGTGGCGGCGGTGGCGCGGGTTTCACCACAGCCGGCGCCGGATGGGGCGGTGGCACCGCCGGGTGCGGCGGCGGCACTGCTGGGTGTGGTGGCGGCGATGGCTTAACCATGGCCGGTGCCGGGCGCGGTGCCGGCTCCGGATGTGGCGGCGGCGGTGCCGGCTTTTCGAATGCCGGCGTTGGCCCAGAAGGATGGGGTGGTGGCGCCGCAGGCTTTGTAAAGACCGGCGTCGTCTGCGTCGGATGCGGTGGCGGCGTTGCCGGCTTTTCCATTGCCGGATTCGGTCCCGCCGGATGCAGCGGTGCTCCTTCGGGCTTCACGAAAGCAGTTCCGGGCGGCGGCGGGCCGGCCCCCGGATGTACGGGAGCTCCCGGCGTACCGCTTGGCGGCGGCAATGTCGCAGCGGGCGCACCCGGTCCGGGATGCGCGCCCGGTGTCCCCGGCGCACCTGGTGCACGGGTCGCCGCGCGCGCTGCTGCGGCCGGTAAGGAGACACGGAATTGCGGACGACCGCCCGGCCCAATTGGTGTTCCTGGCGGCGGCCGCACGATCACGGTCTGCGGCGGCCGGACGAAGACCGGAACGGCCGCAGCCGCAGGGATCGGCAGGGCGAAGCGCTCGTGCTGCGGCGGTGGCGGCGGCAGCATGACAAATTCACGCGGCCGCGGCGGCAAGAAATGCACCGGCGGCCGGGGCGGCGGCGCGAAGCCGAGTCTGCCGAACATGATGACTGGCCGATCGATATAGGCCATCTCATCGGGCAGCGGCGGCGGTACGCCGAAATCGAACATGACGAAACCGGGCGGCGGCTCCATCTCGGCGCGCAGAAACGCCAAGCGCCGGCGCGCGTCCCAGATATGCGGGCCGTTCGGATAGCGCCGCAGATAAGACCAATAGGCCGGCGGCGTGTCGTTCTCCACGCAATGGCGCCACGCGATCTCCTCGCGGCGCACCGCGATCATCGCGACGATTCGCGGCGCGTAGGGACTGTTCGGATAGACGGCGAGAAATTGCTCGTAGCCGTCGATCATGTCGAGCGCGAGTGCGGCGGCATAGGCATCGTCCGGATTGCCGAAGTCGCGCATCGGCCGGCTGCGGTACTGCGCCAGCGGCTCTACATTCGGCGGCGGCGGCGCATCGGCCGCGCGCTCGGTCATGAAAAACGGGCCATTAATCTGCGAGGCGTACCAGGGCACCTGGCCGCCTTGCGTCTGTTCGCTGACGCGCAGCCGCACGCGTGCAAAAATGTCGTCAAGGCTGAGCCCACCAGTGCCGATCATTTCGGTGAGCGCAGTCGCGTAGGCGCCGTAAGGTCCCTGCTCATCCGGGGCAACGGTGCCAGGCGCCGCGTTGAATGCGAACGCGAGACTCGGCGGCGGATCGACAAGTGCGAGACCGCCGGCCAGCGGCTGGCCGCCTTGCGCAAAAGAATTCTGCCGCGCCGCATCGAGGATGACGATTTTGACGCGGCCGGGCAGCGACGCCAGCGGCTGCGTGAAATCAGAAACCCGGATCGCCTGCGGCGGAACGTCAACGTCGTGTTGAATGTCCGCGTCGACCGGCACGAAATAATTGTCGCCGGCATATTGCACGCCATAACCGGCGAGGTAGACCAGCGCCACCGCGTCGGGTCCAGCAGCTGAAACCTGATCAATGAATTCGCGAAACGATTCCCGCAACGTCGCCTGATCGAGATCGCGTGCGCCGGTGACCGTGAAGCCCGCGGCTTGCAGTGCGTCGGCGACCAGGCCCGCATCATTGGCGGGCGTCGCCAGCGTTCCGGTCTTGTACTGCGAATTGCCGACCACCAGCGCGAAGCGCTGTTCTGCCGCTGCGCCGGAGCGCGGACCGAGCGCTAGCGCCAGGCAGCCCACCAGGCAAAACAATGACAGACGCAGAAAATTTCTCATGGCGCTCCTCGAACACTGATGCCCGATCAAGGCTTGAAGGGCGCATCCTGCCGATCAATGGGTCTGAATAATGTCGGGCCGGCAGTTGCTTGTCCTGAAGCCGGCCTTGCTTTGATTGCAACTCGTGTGCTGCATCATTTGCTCGATGCGCGGAGCGCTCGTGATGCGTGTCGGAAATCTGCAACGATCATCCTGCAACATCGCAGTACGGGCGTTTCGCGCAGCGGAATTATAAGGGGATTTGCGTCCAAGCGATGACCGCGCTAAGAACGACCTAACAAAGCTTCTGTTAATTTTCCCGCCGTATCAACTTTCCCGTCGTATCAACGGCGCCCGCCTGTCTTCCATCCCGTCGAAATAACTACCGAAATAAAATCGTGGCAAACTCCTCAAAAGATCGGCCAACAAACGCCGGTTCAGGTCACATCGTGTCGCGCGGTGCAGATTTTTTTGCAACACTTGTTTTTTTGCAACAAAGATCGGTGAAGTAAAGGCTTGCGCAACCGAGTTTCATCTGCAAATAACATTGCCCTCCAACCCATCTGTTTGCTTTTGTCTCACTCCCGTAAGGGATACAAACTGCCTTTTTTGAAAGGGAGGTTTTATGGCGAAGATGAAGAAGAAGCGGCGCGCATGGACAGCAGCCGAAGTTCGTGACCTCAAAGCAATGGCGAAGAAGAAAACCACTGCGGCGCAGATCGCCAAGAAGCTGAAGCGGACCGAAGGCGCGACGCGTCAGAAGGCGTTCAGCATCGGGTTGTCGCTCGACTCCCGTTCCTAATCTCCGACGAAGACCATCGACGCGCGAGATTGACGGCATGCCGGCCTGCGACGGGCAGGTCGGTATGCCGTTGCGCGTCATTAATTTGTATTTGTTCGCTCCGTAGCGGCTCGGCGTCGATTGCCGTCGTCGAGGTGGCGGCGGCGGACATGATGCGCCGGCGGTTGTCGGGTTCCGCATGCCGGCTGCCGGCCCATCCCGGTGCCTAGCGCGGCTGCTCTGCTGCCGTCTTCAGCTGCGGTGCCGGCGTTACTTTGAGGATATGGCCCTCAGGAGACCTAGGAATGATGTCCGTCTGGCTTGGTCGGCGGCTGGTCCGGGAGTCTGATCAGCCCTGGCACCATTATGCAGGCATAGGCTAGGCGGGCATGGCCAGGCAGGCATGGCCAGGCAGGTACCCAGCCTGGGGTGGTTAACCGGCGCTATTTACTAAGCACCATGAACCCCTCTCAATATATCTCAAACTAAGCGTATAGTGGTTCCCGGTCCCTGGGTCGGGACTTTACGCCGATTTCAGTCCGTTCGGACGGCCTGCGACCAGCTGTTACGTGTGCTGGGCGTGGTTTTCCGCCCTTTTCGGTGATACGAACGACCATGAGCCAGCCTCCCGGCCCGCTGCGCCAGCAGCCCGCCAGTTCCGAGCTTGCCAACGCGCTTGGTGCGTGCCGGAGGGCCTTTTACGCCATCGCGATGTTTAGCGGCATGAGCAATCTGTTGATGCTCACGAGCGCCGTTTTCATGCTCGAGGTCTACGACCGGGTGATACCGAGCCGCAGCGTCCCGACGCTGGTCGCGTTATTACTGTTGGCGACCGGCATGTATGCGGCGCAAGGCGTCATCGACATGATCCGCAGCCGCATCCTGGTCCGCGTCGGGCGCAGCCTCGATGAGGCGATGAGCCCGCGGATCTACGACACGATCGTGCGGCTGCCGTTGAAAATCGGCAATCGCGGCGAGGGCACCCAGCCGATCCGCGACCTCGATACGGTGCGCGGCTTCCTTTCGGGGATCGGTCCGGTCGCGTTCTTCGACCTGCCATGGATACCGATCTATCTCATCATCTGTTTCATCTTTCATTTCTATATCGGCCTGACCGCGCTGTTCGGCGCTATCGTGCTTGGGACACTTGCGGTCATCACCGAGTTGCGGACGCGGCATCCGACCCGCAGCGCCACGCAATATGCCGCGGCGCGGAATACTCTGCTGGAAGCGAGCCGTCGCAATGCCGAGGCGATCACCGCCATGGGCATGGTCGGCCGGATTTCCCGCCGCTGGGCCGATCTGAATCGCCATTATATTTTTGCAAGCGGTCGCGCCAGCGATATCGGCGGCGGCCTCGGCGCCCTGTCAAAGGGTCTGCGGATGCTGCTGCAGTCCTCGATCCTTGCGGTCGGCGCGGCTCTCGTCATCAATCAGATGTCGACGGCCGGTATCATCATCGCCGGCTCCATTCTCGGCGGCCGCGCTTTGGCCCCGGTCGACATGGCGATCGCCAATTGGCGCGGGTTCGTCGCTGCGCGCCAGAGCTGGCAGCGTCTCTCCAAATTGCTCAGCCATTTGCCGCCGCTCGCCGAGCCGATGCCGCTCAAGCCGCCGGTGCGCTCGCTTGCGGTGCAGAATGCCGCGGTCGCCCCGCCCGGCGTGCAAAAGATCGTGGCGCAGGACATCAATTTCACGCTCACCGCCGGCAAGGCGCTTGGCGTGATCGGGCCGACGGCGTCTGGCAAATCGTCGCTGGCGCGCATGCTGGTCGGCGTCTGGTCGCCGATGCGCGGCACGGTGCGGCTCGACGGCGCGACGCTCGATCAATGGTCGCCGGAATCGCTCGGCCAGCATATCGGCTACGTCCCGCAGGATGTGGAATTGTTCAACGGCACGGTAGCGCAGAACATTTCGCGCTTCGAGGAGCCGCCCGATCCGGATGCGGTGATTGCGGCGGCGCAGGCTGCCGGCGTCCATGATCTCATTATCAATCTGCCGGACGGTTATGATACGGTCATCGGCGACCACGGCAGCGCCTTGTCCGCGGGGCAGGCGCAGCGTGTTGCGCTCGCGCGCGCGCTTTATCGCGATCCCTTCCTGGTGGTGCTCGACGAGCCCAATTCCAATCTGGATGCCGAGGGCGACGAGGCTCTGACGCGCGCCATCCTTGGGCTGCGCGCGCGCGGGGCGATCGTGGTCGTGGTCGCGCACCGGCCGAGCGCCATCGCCGGCGTCGACTATATTCTCATCATGGGCAAGGGTCGCCAGCAGCAGTTCGGGCCGAAGGAAGAGATCCTGACGCGCGTCACTTCGCAGGCCCCGCCGCCGCGTGCCCTGAAAGTAGCCGAACCGGGTGGCGCGGGATGATCGGTACACCGGACGGAAAGACGGGCAAGCCTGAGAACAGGCCTGAGAACAGGCCAGAGAGCAAGCTCAGGACCAGGGCTCCCGAAACCCGGACATTCGAGGCGAGGATGTCCGCCGTCGATACGCCTCGTCCCAATACAGCCGGGCCCAGAATGTTAGGGCCCAACACGTCAGGGTCCAAGAGGTCAGGCCCCAACTCGTCCGCGGCCGTATCGAACAAATTCGCGGGCAATCTCGCCGAGAAGCTCGCCGGCTCCGGCAAGCTGCCGGGCAATTGGAGGCTGCCGCGCCAATTGTACCGGCTGGGAGAAAAAGTCGGCCCGACGCTGTCCTGGCTGTTCCATGACACGTCGCCAGCCGAAAGCGCCGAGGCCTCGATACGCCGTCACATCATCGCCGGCGGCATCCTGGTCGGCGTTCTCGTCTTCGGCGTCGGCGGCTGGGCGTCGACTGCGGAAATCTCCGGCGCCCTCATCGCGCAGGGCTCGCTGGTCGTCGGTTCCAACGTCAAGAAGGTGCAGCATCCGACCGGCGGCGTGGTCGGCGAGCTTCTCGCGCATGACGGCGATCATGTGAAGGAAGGCCAAGTCCTCGTCCGTCTCGATGAGACGGTCACGCGGGCCAATCTCGCCATCGTCACCAAGGGCCTGACCGAACTCTATGCGCGCAAGGCGCGGCTGGCCGCCGAGCGCGACGGCGTCGATTCCGTCGCGATGCCTCCGGAACTGGCCAAGCATGCCGATGATCCGGACGTGGTCGATGCCATGCGCAGCGAGCGCAAGCTGTTCGAGTTGCGGCATGCGGACCGGATGGGCCAGAAGCAGCAGCTGCAGGAGCGGATCACGCAATTGCAGCAGGGGATCACCGGCCTGACGGCGCAACTGACCGCCAAGGACAAGGAACTGGGGCTGATCGACCAGGAACTGCAAGGCGTGCGCGAGCTGTGGCAGAAGAACCTGGTGCAGCTCAACCGGCTCACGTCATTGCAGCGCGACGAGGCCAAGGTCGAAGGCGAACGCGGCCAGCTGGTCTCGCAGGTCGCCGAGTCCAAGGGCAAGATCGCCGAGACCCAGCTGCAGATCATCCAGGTCGATCAGGATCTCTCGAGCGACGTCGCCAAGGAATTGCGCGAGACCGAGAGCAAGATCGGCGAATATGTCGAGCGCAAGGTGACCGCGGAAGATCAGCTCAAGCGCACTGATATCCGCGCGCCGCAGGACGGCATCGTATTTCAATCCACCGCCAATACGGTCGGCGGCGTGATCACCCCCGGCGACCCGATCATGCTGATCGTGCCGGAGAGCGACAAGCTGCAGGTCGAAGTCAAGGTCGACCCCAAGGACATCGATCAGGTGCAGTACAATCAGCCGGTCGTGCTGCGCTTCGAGTCGTTCAACGCGCGCACGACGCCGGAGATCAACGGCAATGTCATTCGCATCGCCGCCGATACCTCGACCGATCAGCGCACCGGCCAGAGCTACTATCTGGTGCGCATTACGATGACCGGAGACGAGGTCAAGCGGCTCGGCGACGTCAAGCTCACGCCGGGCATGCCGGTCGAAGCGTTCATCCAGACCGGGGAGCGCACCATGCTGTCCTATCTGATCAAGCCGCTGCACGATCAGCTCCTGCGGGCGTTCCGCGAGAAGTAAAAAAGGCCTCCTCGGTTTTCGTCTGGACGGATATTATGCCGCGCCCGCGCGCTGCCGCGGGCTAGACGGCCAGCCTTTGCCGATCAGGAGAAACGGCGGCGATGACGAGGTTAGCCCGCTGGGCGCGGAAATTCGGTGTGGCGCGCGCGGTGTGCCTCGTGCTGCTGTTCGCGCTCATCCCGCTGCGGCTCGCCGATCCGCGGCCGCTCGCCGAGTTGCGCTTGCGTACGTTCGATCTGTTCCAGGTACTCTTGCCGCGTCAGCAGACGGCACGGCCCGTCGTCATTGTCGATATCGACGAGGACAGCCTCAAGGAAATCGGGCAATGGCCGTGGCCGCGCACCACCGTGGCCGATCTCGTCACCAAGATCACCGAGCTCGGCGCGCTGTGCATCGGTTTCGACATCATCTTTGCCGAGCCCGACCGCATGTCGCCGGCGGTCGCCGAACGCAGCTTCCGCGGCATCGACGAGGCGACCCGCACCAAGCTCGACAGCCTGCCGAGCAACGACGCGGTACTGGCGGACGCGATCGGGAATTCACGCGTGGTTGTTGGGCAGGCCGGTTCGGAGCATGCCGAACCGCTGCCGCGGGCCGAGCAGAGCCTGCAGACCGGATTTGCGATTCGCGGCCCCGATCCGAGCGGCTTTCTGGTGACGTTTCCGGGCCTGCTGCGCAACGTGCCGCCGATCGAGGAGGCTGCGGCCGGCCGGGGATCGTTTTCGATCAAACCGGAGACGGACGGCATCATTCGCCGCGTGCCGATGATCATGAAGGCGCAAGGCACGCTGGTGCCATCGCTGACCATGGAAATGCTGCGGATCGTCTCGCACGCCAGCGCCATTTTGGTCCGTGCCAACGAGGCTGGCGTACAGGCGGTGTCGATTCCCGGCCTCGAAGTGCCGACCGACCATAACGGGCAGCTCTGGGTGCATTTCAACAAGCACGACCCGGCGCGCTACGTCTCGGCCAAGGATATCCTGCAGGGGCGCGTGCCGCCCGACCGATTGCGCGGCCGGCTGGTCCTGATCGGCACCTCGGCGACCGGCCTTCTCGACATCAAGACCACCCCGGTCGATCCGGCGATCCCGGGCGTCGAAGTGCATGCGCAAATCCTCGAAAGCGTGCTGACCAAATCCATCCTGGTCAATCCGAATTATGCGATCGGCGCCGAACTCGTGCTGGCGGTGCTGCTCGGCATCGGCGTCATCGTGGCCGCGCCGATGCTGTCGCCGGCGATCAACGTCGTGCTCGGCGCACTTCTGATCGCCGGCTTGATCGGCTCTTCGTTCTATCTCTTCGCCGCGCACAACCTGCTGATCGATTTCACCTATCCGCTGATTTCGAGCTGGCTGATCTTTCTCGTTCTCACTTTCGTCAACTATTTCCGCGAGCAGAAACAGCGCCAGCAGATCCGCTCCGCATTCGGCTTTTATCTGTCGCCGCACATGGTCGAGCAACTGGCGCGTTCGCCGGAGAAGCTCGTGCTCGGCGGCGAAGAGCGGCGCATGACCATTCTGTTCTCCGACGTGCGCGGCTTCACCACGATTTCCGAGCACTACAAGGACGATCCGCAGGGGCTGACTCGGCTGATGAATCGCTTCCTCACTCCGCTCACCAACGCCATCATCGAACGCAAGGGCACGATCGACAAATATATCGGCGACGCCATCATGGCGTTCTGGAACGCGCCGGTCGACGATCCCGAACAAGAGGCCAATGCCTGCGAGGCGGCGCTGCAGATGCTGGAGCGGGCCGAAACGCTCAATAGCGAACTCAAGGGCGAGGCTGAAGCCGGCGGCGGCGAATATATGCCGCTGCGCATCGGCATCGGGCTCAATACCGGCCCCTGCGTCGTCGGCAATATGGGATCGGATTTCCGCTTCAATTATTCGGTGCTGGGCGACACCGTGAATCTCGCCTCGCGGCTGGAATCGCGGACCAAGGACTACCGTCTGCCGATGGTGATCGGGTCGCGCACGGCGGAAGCGGCCAAGGGGAGGTTCGCCGTCATGGAAGTCGACCTGATCCTGGTCAAAGGCAAGAAACAGCCGGAAGCGGTCTTCACCGTGCTCGGCCGCGCCGAAGTCGAGCACGATCCGCGCTGTGTCGAATTGCGCGATCTCAATGCACAGATGCTGGCGCGTTTCCGCCGGCAGGATTGGGACGGCGCATTGGCCCTGATCCGGCGCTGCCGCAAATCCGCCAACGGCTTCGACGTCGCCGGGCTCTACGACATGTATGAAGAGCGCATCGCGGCTTATCGCGCACAGCCGCCGGGGCCGGATTGGGACGGCGTCTACGAGGCGGAATCGAAATAGCTAATTGGCGATCGATGCCGGCGCCGGCGTCTGGCGTTCGCCCACCAGCACGTCGGGCAGATACTGGCGCACGCCGTCGCTGCCGAGCACATAGAGCGGCACCGCCTGCGGCATTGCCGTGTCCTCGACCAGCCGCAGCCAGCGATTATCGAGGATGATCCAGGCGCCGTCGATCCGCACGGCCGTGACGGCATGGTCCTCGTTGGCTGCGGAATTGCGGACGATCATCAGCTTGACGTCATCCGTGGCAATGCCGGTCTCGATCAGCGCGGCATATTTGGCGATGGCATAATCCTCGCAGTCGCCCTTGCCCGTGGTGAAGGTCTCGAGCGGCGCGCTCCAGCGATCGGGCACGCCCCATTGCGCCATGTCGCTCACCGGCTCGATCGCCATGTTGATGGCGCGGTTGACCACGCCGATGCGGGCGCGGCCGGTGAGCGTCCGGCCCTGATCGACGATGGCGAGGAATCGCTTCGCCGCAAGCGGGCATGACTCCATGTCGGCCCGACACCGCGCGAAGACTTCGCTCTCGGCGCGCATGGCGGCCCTCACGCCGTTCCATTTCACCAGCACGTTGCCGTGGCTGACTGGCAAGATATTGAAGCGGAACGATATGTCGATATGCGGCAGTTCACCCGGCGGCGGCGCGAGTGGCGGCAAAGCGGAGACGGGCGGCGTGATCACCGGAGTTTCGAGCGCAGCAAGCTTCACTGGAGCGTGCGGGTCTGCCGGATTTTGCGCCTGGCCGTCCGGTTCGATGGCGGTTGCCATGGCAATGGCGACAGACGCCAAAGTCTCGGCCCGCCGTCCGGGCTCGACCGAGGCCTCATTCGGCGCTTCGATTTTTGCTTCGCTGTTCCGCTGCGGCGCGGCGGCTTCCGGCGGCGCGGCGTTCGGCATATCGCCGGTGATCGCCGCTTGTCCCATCGGCGCTTCGATAACGGCCGTCGTCGCGGACAGGTTCGTATTCGCGACCGGTCCGGTCTCGATGCCGGCAAAAGCCGGCACTTCGATAGCGACCAAGAAGGCGGCAAACCACCACGCCGCGATACGCAACAACATTTTGACGTCCCTGAACGGCGAGATGAGACGCTGGCGCGTGCTCTCCCGGCTTTTTGTTCAGGACCGGCATAAAGTGCGGACCGCTGTTGCCCGGTTAAGTCGGCGGTCAGCATGAAGGAATGATCAAAAACAGCGTGCAGCAACCGCTTCCACGAAGCTTGCAATTTTATCGATCGAGTTTGACAGGTTGCTTGTAAAGCGGCCTGGTTCTGCGATTAAATGGGCGCCAAAATTGGTAAACGGGGGAGGGTTACATGCGCGTCACGCAGCGTTCGAAGCGTCACCTGAATTTTTGCTGGTTGGCTGCGGCCGGTCTTGTGGCCGGTCTTACATTCGGGCTCGGCCGCGCCTCGGCGCAGGACAGGACCTTCGAGCTCAAGCTCTCGCACTGGGTACCGCCCTCGCATCCGCTGCAGAAGGCGCTCGAAGACTGGGGCAACTCGGTCGAGAAGGATTCCGGCGGCACGATCAAATACAAAATCTACCCGGCGCAGCAGCTCGGCAAGGCATTCGACCATTACGACATGACGCGCGACGGCATCGCCGATTTCGCCTATGTCAATCCGAGCTATCAGCCCGGCCGCTTCCCGATCTTCGACGCCTCCAACCTGCCGTTCATGATCAACAATGCCAAGGCGGGCTCGGGCGCGATCGACGATTGGTATCGCCAATATGCTCCGACCGAGATGAAGGACGTCAAATATTGCTTCGCCTTCGCGCATGATCCCGGGACATTCCACTCCCGCACCAAGAAGATCGTGGTGCCGAGCGATATCGCCGGCATGAAGATTCGCCCGGCCACCGCAGTCATCGCCTCGCTGGTCACTTCGCTCGGCGGCACCAATGTGCAGGCGGCGGCGCCGGAGGTGCGCGACGTGATCGAAAAAGGCGTGGCCGACGCGGTCACCTTCCCGTGGGGTTCGATCGTCCTGTTCGGCATCGACAAGGTGACGAAGTATCACATCGATTTTCCGCTCTATACGACCGGCTTCGTCTGGATCATGAACAAGGACACCTATGCCGCGATGTCGCCCGCCCAGCAGAAGGTGATCGACAATCATTGCAACAGGGAATGGGCAATAAAGACCGCATCGGCTTGGGCCGATTTCGAGCATGATGGCATTGCCAAGATCAAAGCCGAGCCCGACCACGAAGTTTATTCGCTGACCGACGCGCAGCTTGATCAATGGAAAGCCGCTGCGGCGCCGGTGGTGCAGTCGTGGGCGGCTTCGGTCAAAAAGGCCGGCGGCGATCCCGACGCGGCTCTCAAGAAGCTCAAGGACGATCTCGTCAAAGCCAATTCCAGCTACTGAACGCGTCTCGCCCATCCCGAGGCTTGGTGCCGCGCGCGCTGAGCCTCGACGGGTATCAATTCCACCTGTATCCCGCGAGACGCGAGCATGGCAGAGCCAAGCACGGAAGCCGATTCGTCTGGGCCGGCGCAGCGTCCCGTGGGACCGCCCAGGCTGATCAGGCGCGGCCCGATGGACCGCTTCATCGACGGCATCGAGCTCATCGCCGCCTTCTTCGCCGGCATCGTCGCGCTCGATATCTTCGTCTCGGTCCTGCTGCGCTACTTCTTCGCCGTGCAGATCCCCGACAGTTACGATTTCGGCCGGCTGCTGCTCGGCATCCTGATCTTCTGGGGGATCGCCGCGACCTCCTATCGCGGCAATCACATCACGGTCGATCTCGTCTATTCCAATGTCGGCGACCGGATGAAGCGCGTCATCGATGTATTTGCGACCCTGGTTCTGCTCTTCGTCGTCACGGTGCAAACCTATACGCTGTTCGACAAGGTGCGCGATACCTATGCCGACAATGTCTTGACCTACGATTTGCGGCTGCCGGTCTGGCCGTTCTTCCTCGTCGCCTGGCTCGGCGATGTCTCGGCCGTGCTGCTCATCGCAGTACGCACCTATCGGCTGATCTTCTATCCCGAGCTCCTCGGCGGCCAATATCAGATCAAGCCGGTCGAGTGAGACTCAATCCGTGAAGCGCGAAATCTATGAGGCGCGAATCCGTGAGGTGCAAGTCGTGAGGTGCAAGTCGTGAGGTGCAAGTCGTGAGGCGCAAGTCGTGAGGTGCACGTGCATCTGAGCACCGACGCGGTTGCCGTCATCGGCTTTGTCGCGCTGTTTGCGCTGATGCTGCTGCGCGTTCCCGTCGGCATGGCCATGGGGCTCGTCGGCGTGTCCGGCTTTGCCTATCTGGTCGGCGGCACCGCGGCGCTGAAGAATGTCGGCCTCACCTCGATGCGCACGGTGACCGACTACACTTTCGGCGTCATCCCGATGTTTCTCCTGATGGGCGCCTTCGTGTCGAATTCCGGGATGAGCCGGGAATTGTTCCGCGCGGCCAATGCCTTTGTCGGCCATTTCAAGGGCGGGCTCGGCATCGCCACGATCGCCGCCTGTGCCGGCTTTGCGGCGATTTCCGGTTCTTCGGTCGCCACTGCGGCGACCTTCGCCACCGTCGCTTATCCGGAAATGCGGCGCTACAACTATCCGCAATCCTTCGCCACCGGCGTCATCGCCGCCGGCGGCACGCTCGGCGCCATGCTGCCGCCGTCGACGGTGCTTGCGGTCTACGGCATCATCACCGAGCAGGACATCGGCAAGCTGTTCATCGCCGGCATCATTCCCGGTCTTCTTGCCGCCACCATGGACATGCTCACCGTCGTGATCATCGGCAAAGTGCGGCCGGATTACCTGCCGACCACGCCACGTCACTCCTGGAAGGAGCGGCTGAGCGGACTGCGCGACATCTGGGCGACGCTGCTGCTCTTCGCGTTCGCCATCGGCGGGCTCTATGGCGGCCTGTTCACGCCGACCGAGGCCGGCGGCATGGGCGCTTCCGGCGCGCTGTTGATCGGCATCGCGCGCGGCAAGCTCACCCGGCCCGAGATCCGCCGCTCGCTGTTGCAGGCGGTCCGCACCGCCGCTGCCGTGCTCACCGTTCTGATCGGCGCGCTGTTGTTCGGCTATTTCCTCACCGTGACCCAGACGCCGCAGAAGGTGACGGAATTCCTCACCGGGCTTGGGCTCGGCCGCTACGGCGTGCTCGCGCTGATCATGGTGATGTATATCGTGCTGGGCTGCCTCATGGACGCGCTGGCCATGATCATCCTCACCATTCCGATCATTTTTCCGGTGATCACGCAGCTCGGCTTCGATCCGATCTGGTTCGGCGTCATCATTGTCATGACGGTGGAGCTCGGGCTCATTCATCCGCCGGTCGGCATGAATGTGTTCGTGATCAAGAGCGTCATCCCCGATGTCAGTTTTTCGACGATCTTTGCCGGCGTCCTGCCGTTCATCGTCACCGACATTGTCCGTCTTGTGATCCTGATCGCCTTTCCCGTGCTCGCGCTGTGGCTGCCCTCCCATATGTTCAAGTGAGAGGAGCCGCAGATGAAGATGCCCGGCGCGAGCCGGGCATCTTGTCGACAGCCAACTTAACTTCCAGTGTGGAACCTTAGCTCCGGCCGCCGCCGGCCAGAACGGCACGCGTGGCGCGGTCGGGACCGAAATCATCGACGCTGTCGATGGCGAGGAGATCGGCAAGACGGGTCCGGGCGCGGTTGACCCGGCTCTTGATAGTGCCGACAGCGCAGCCGCAAATTGCCGCAGCGTCGTCGTAGGAGAAGCCGGACGCTCCGACCAGAATGAGCGCCTCGCGCTGATCCGACGGGAGCTTTGCCAGCGCCGCGCGGAATTCCTCGAGTTCCACTCGCCCCGTCTGCTCAGGATGGGACTTCAGCGTCTCGGCATGGCGGCCTTCGGCATCCTCCACTTCCCGCCGCCGCTTGCGATATTCCGAGCGGAACAGGTTGCGCAGGATTGTGAACAGCCAAGCTGGCATATTGGTGCCCGGCTGGAACGAATCGATGTGCGCCAGAGCGCGCAGGAGGGTCTCCTGCACCAAGTCGTCGGCGCGGTCGACATTGCCACACAACGAGATCGCGAAGGCTCGCAAACTCGGCACGGTGGCTAGCACTTGGTCGCGAATCGCTGGGTCGAGTTTCATGTTGGCTCGTCCCTCAATCGTGATCCTGTTCACTCAATCGCCGAACCAGATCGGCGAGATGCGACGGCACGCCCTGATTGACCACATCGTCATAAATGGCGCGCAATTGCTGGCCGATCCTGGCCTGAACCTCGCGGCCGAGCCTTGCTTCCGATCTTGCGGGCTTGACCATGCCGTCCCGGCTCTCGGGTTTCTCACCGGCCGGCTCTACCGGCTCAAGATTGGTGTTACGGTGCTTCATTTGTTCATTTCCCCGTTCACCCATTGTGTTTTCGTATTTCCCGCCCACCGCACGCCACCCCACTCGCTCCGATCTTGCGCTAACGCACTGAAAGGCGCCAAGTTCCGCCCTAAATTGGGTTCGGAACTTATTTTGCTTAACGGAGTTTTTCCCAGTACCCTCAGCATCATGGAAGGGGAGGTCTCGTAGTGTCCACCTCGCAAGCCGTACTGCAACACCTGCCGTCGCTGCGCCGCTATGCCCGTGCGCTGACCGGCAGCCAGGCTTCCGGCGACGCCTATGTCGTTGCCACCGTTGAATCTCTGATCGCCAGCCCGAAGCTCCTGGAATCGAGCTCGAGTTCGCGCGTCGGCCTCTATCGGCTGTTCACAACGATTTGGAATTCGGTGGCGCTGAACGACAAGCCCGATGCCGGCACCGTCATCCTGCCGCCCGAGCAGCACCTGACCCAGATTACGCCGCGCCCGCGCCAGGCGTTTCTCTTGGTGGCGCTCGAAGGATTCTCGGAGGAGGACGCCGCAGAGGTGCTCGGCTGCGACCTGCAGACGCTCCGCGGCTTGGTCGAGGAGTCCGGACGCGAACTTGCCGCTGAAATCGCAACCGACGTTCTCATCATCGAGGACGAGACCTTCATCGCCATGGATATCGAAGCGCTGGTCGAAAGCCTTGGCCATCACGTCATCGGCATTGCGCGCACCCATAGCGAGGCGCTGGCTCTGGCCAAGAAGAAGCGGCCAGGGCTCATCCTCGCCGATATTCAACTCGCCGACGGCAGTTCGGGTCTCGATGCCGTGAACGAGCTTCTCGGCTCGTTCGAGGTGCCGGTCATTTTCATCACCGCCTACCCGGAGCGTTTCCTGACCGGCCAGCGGCCGGAGCCGGCCTTCCTGATCGCCAAGCCGTTTCAGGTGGCGGTGGTCTCCGCGGTCGTCAGTCAGGCGCTGTTCTTCGGCCGCAAGGCGCGCCAGCGCGAGCGCAAGCCGGTGGAGCGGCAAGCGACCGCCTAGCGCGACGGCCGCGTTCGAGGTGCTGCGCGCATTGCAAGGACCTTTATCCCTTCAACCGTACAATGGCCGGGTCTGTCCCGGCCGTTGTCGTCTCTGTGTCGCCGTCTTTGGATCACGGACTGCCGGCCCAGTGTTCATTCATTTCGCTGCCGCTAAGAAAATTAAGGCGCAGCCGATCGGCATATCGGCTGCGCCCAACACGGCCGGCCAAGCACGGGGGGAGGGGAAAGACTGGCCGGCACGCCATGACAAACGCCGACCGCGATGTTTGTTCCTGTTTGTTTGCTCCGCAAAATCCCAGGCTGCATGCTCGGCCGGCTTGGCTATCGAGGGCAAAATTCGGATCCCACGGCGAGCAAACAAAATAGCCGATCACGCCGGCGTGTTTGAACCCCGGCAGCCGTATTCACGTCCCAGTGAAAGGGAGGCGGTGATGGAACTTCATTGCGCCGGGCACGTTGCCCCGTCGGTGAGGTCGTGAATGCGGGGGGGCTTTTGGTGTGCCCAGCTGATCGAGACAACGATCGCGGTGCCACTGGAGGTGTCCGATGGCCAGAGCTTTATTCATCCGTGTGGCGAGCGCAGCCGGACTGCTCGCGATATCCTTCTTACTCGTCGGTCTCATTCCCTTCCTGAGCGCCGGCCCGAGCATCGGTGCGGGCTATGCCGCAAGGATGCCGGCGATCTCGGTCAATGACAAATTCAAGGGCGATCGGCTGCCGATGCCGTCGGATATCAATTCCGCGTTGACCAAAAACGAGCCGCAGCGCCGGCAGCATTCCAAGGACGTCCCGGACGGTTGCGACCGATCATTCTCCCCGATCACCGCGCCGCAATTGGCTTACGTCTACGGCCGCTGCACGACGTAGTGCGATGCGAATTTATTGATTGAGCGAACCGCGCGCCGGTCCGGACAAGAGACGGATCGGCGCGTGTTTTTCGATGTGCCGCTGAACCTTTTGCTCCGCTTGCGAGTCCCATTCAGGGGCGTCTCTGCGAGGCTGGTTAAGCCAAACAGCACAATTCGAATGAAATTCGACATGGCGATTTCAGTCGACTTTTATTTGTTTGGTGTTTGTTTGTCGTGGAACCCAAACGCCTCATCAGCATTTGAAGACAAAGAGAACGGCATTCTCTTCTTCAGCACGGGGAGTGAGTCATGTCAGCACATCGCCGCCCACGGCATCTCTACAGCTTGGCCCTGCTCGCAGGCATTCTGACCGTTCCTGCCGCTCCTGCTTTTGCCCAGATGCTCGCCTTCGGGCCGATGCAGAACTATCAGCCGGGCTTCCCGCAATACCCGCAATATGCGCCGCAGACCGCGCCGCAAAACGATGAAGCGACTTCGGGTCAGCTGGCGCCGCAGTTGCGCCATCAGGTCGTCGCTTATCCGACCAGCGAGCCGGCCGGCACGATCATCATCGATACCGCGCATAAATTCCTTTACCTGACCATGGGCGGCGGCAGGGCGATGCGCTACGGCATCGGCGTCGGCCGCCAGGGTTTCACCTGGTCGGGCGTCGAGACGATCTCGCGCAAGGCCGAATGGCCGGATTGGATTCCGCCGAAGGAAATGGTGGCGCGTCAGCCCTATCTGCCGCGCTGGGTTTCCGGCGGTCCGGGAAATCCGCTTGGCGCGCGGGCGATGTATCTCGGCAATACCGAATATCGCATCCACGGCACCAACGATCCGTCGACGATCGGCAAGAACGTGTCCTCGGGTTGCATCCGGCTCGAGAACTCCGAGGTCGAAGATCTCTATTCGCGGGTCAATGTCGGCACCAAGGTTATCGTTCTGCCCAACGATCCGCACGCCACAGCCGAGCGCATCTCAGCGAATGGTGGCGGCATTGACGCAAGCGGCGATGTCACGATCGGTCGTGGGCATAACGGCCGGATGAGCGCCCAGATTGCAGTTGCGCCGCTGGCGGATGCGCGACCGTCGGATATCGCAGTGCGTTAACGACGTTTGCAGAGTTGCTTGTAAAAGTGAAGGCGCGTCAGCATGACGCGCCTTCACTTCGTTTTTGCGCACGCGTTTCGCTGTCGCCACGTCCGCCATGCGTTCCGGCATGCGCACCGCCGGATATGCATTGTCGCGAACTGACCGTTGTTCCGCGTGATCGAAGTGATCAAATAAAGATGCAGTACTTTTCAGCGGCGCGCGCGTTGACAATCTTTACGCAGGAGACAGAAGGTGGAAGTGTAAGGGCATGAGCATGCCTGAAAAGAATGCGCCCGAGAGCGAGGCCGTGGCCGAAGATGCGGCGCGGAGAAAAGCGCAAGAGACGACATCAGAATTCTTCCCGAATGCCGCGCTCGTTCGCGCCGGGCTTGAAACCGCCCGCATCGGTGTCTGGTCTTGGGATGCCGAAACCAGCAGGCTGACCTGGTCGATCAATCTTGAAGCGCTGCATGGGCTGCCACCGCACAGTTTCAACGGCACCTTGGCCGGCTTCCTCGACAGCATTCACAGCGAGGATCGGGCCAATGTCGAAGCGTTGCTCAAGCAGGCGATGCATGCGCAGTCGCCATTTCGCGCGCGTTACCGCACGCCGCAGCGCAACGGTCGCGACGAATGCTGGCTTGAAGCAACCGGAACGGTCGTCGCCGAGGGCGGCAAAGCCAAGGGCATATCCGGTCTCTGCTACGACATCACCGGCCGCGTCAGCCTTGAAAACGAATTGCGCACCCGCGCCAAGCAGCAGGAGGCGCTGGCGCAACTCGGCGAACATGCGCTGGCCGAGCCCGACCTCGATCGGCTTCTCAACGACGCGGTCTCCACCGTCGCGCTGATGCTGTCCGTCGATTTCGTCAACATTCTTGAGCTTATGCCCGGTGACCGCGAGCTTTTGCTGCGCGCCGGCTTCGGCTGGAAAAGCGATCTCACTGGCACGGTGCTGGCCACGACGGAGTCCGATAGTCTTGCGCGCTTGACGCTCGATTCGGCGGGGCCTGTCATCGTTGACGATTTTTCCGTCGAAAGAAGATTCGCGGTTCCATCGTATCTCAAAGATCATAACTGCGTCTCCGGCATGAGTGTCGTCATTTCCGGCCGCGACGGCCACGCTTACGGCATTCTTGGCGCCTGCAGCAGCCGCCGCCGGCAGTTCAGCGCGCAAGATGCGACGTTCCTTGCCGCCGCGGCTAATCTCCTGGCCGGCGCGATTCAGAGCCGTCTTCTCGAGCAGCGTCACGAACTGATGATCCGCGACATGCGGCACCGAAGCGGCAACCTGTTTTCCCAGTTGCTGGCTTTGTTCTCGCAGACGGCGCGGACCTCGAAGAACATTGCCGACCTCACCGGCAAATATCAGGCGCGCGTCTTGGCGATGGCCAATGCCCATCGGCTGATCACCGAGGGCGGCTGGCAATCGATCCCGCTTCTCGATCTCCTGCATGCCGTGCTGGGCCCTTATCTCGACCGGACCTCGCTGAAAGGCCCGGACATCGATCTCGAGCCCGATCCGGTCTTCAGCCTGAACGCGGCACTGCACGAACTTGCCGCCAATGCGATCAAGCATGGCAGCCTGTCGCGGTCCAAGGGTCAGCTCGATCTGCATTGGTCGGTGGAGCGCACCGCGCGCGGGATGACCTTGATCATGGATTGGGTGGAAAAGAACGGTCCGCCGGCGCGCCGGCCGCGTAAGAGCGGCTTCGGCACGCGGCTGATCGACCTCGTCATTCAGCGCCAATTGAATGGCGAGGTCATCCGGACATTCTCCAGTTATGGATTGAGCGTCAAAATGCTGGTGCCGCTGACGCATGAGCGGTGGCCGGCGCCGGTCGCCGCCGGCGAAGCTGCCGATGAACGTGCCGGTAAGGCTGAAGCGGCCATGCCCTTGCCGCCCGGGGTGCAAGCGCCGTAGGCTTAGGTGCAGTGCAATAAGCACGGCCGGGAGCATTCAGGAGCAGACCTTGCCGCAGCGGACGCCGTTCGAGCAAATCGCTTTATTGTTGCAGGGCGGCGGCGCGCTGGGCGCCTATCAGGCCGGGGTCTATGAGGCGCTGGCTGAAGCCGACCTGCACCCGGATTGGGTTGCCGGCATTTCGATTGGCGCGATCAATTCGGCGATCATCGCCGGCAATCCGCCGGAGCGGCGCGTCGACGCGCTGCGCGAGTTTTGGCACGCGGTTTCAACCTCGCCGCTGGGTATTCCCTCCTTCAGACAGATTCGGTACGACGACACGCAGCATGAGTTCATCAATCTATCGCGCGCCTGGAATATTCTGCTTTTCGGCGCGCCGCATTTCTTCGTGCCGCGCGTGCCGCCGCCGCATATATGGCCGCCCAGCACTGCCGACAAAGCGAGCTATTACGACAATACGCCGTTGCGGGCGACGCTCGAACGGCTGGTCGATTTCGACCGCATCAATTACGGCGAAATGCGCTTCAGCGTCGGCGCGGTCGAAATCCGCAGCGGCAATTTCGTCTATTTCGATTCAAAGACGCACAAGATCGCTTTCGAACATATTGCCGCGTCGGGCTCGCTGCCGCCCGGCTTCCCCGCGACCCGGATCGGTGACGAGTATTTCTGGGACGGCGGTTTGATTTCGAACACGCCGCTGGAATGGGTGCTGGATTCGCGGCCGCGGCGGGACACGCTCGCGTTCCAGGTCGATCTTTGGAACGCCCGCGGCGAATTGCCGAAGGACATGATCGGCGTCGAGGTGCGGCACAAGGAGATCATCTATTCGAGCCGCAATCGCGCCGCTACCGAACGCTATCGGTATGTGCAGAAACTGCGGATCGCGCTCGCCAATCTCCTCGCGAAAGTGCCGGAGGAGTTGCACGATGACGATGACGCCAAGCTCCTGCTCAGCGAGGCCAACGACAAGGTCTGCAACATCGTCCATCTGATCTATCGCGCTAAGCCCTATGAAGGCATCGCCAAGGACTTCGAGTTTTCGCGGCGGACCATGGAGGAGCATTGGCAGACCGGCTATCGCAACGCTCGGGAGACGCTGGCCAATCCACAGGTGCTCGAACTGCCGGATCGCCTCCAGGGGGTCCGGACGTTTGACGGCGGCGCGCGGCAGCAGTGACACCGTATTGTCCGAGTGTTCCCTTACTCTGATTTCAGCGAAATGAAAGGAATCTTGCCATGAAGGAAAGCGAGGTGCGCAAGCGGGCCTTCGCCATGCCGCTGACCAGCCCGGCCTATCCGATGGGCCCCTACCGCTTCGTCAATCGCGAATTTCTCATCATCACCTATCGTACCGATCTGCAGAAATTGCGCGAGCTCGTGCCCGAGCCGCTGCAGGTCGAGGAACCGCTGGTCAAGTTCGAATTCATCCGCATGCCGGATTCGACCGGCTTTGGCGATTACACCGAAAGCGGCCAGGTCATTCCGGTCACCTTCAACGGCCGCAAGGGCGGCTATTCGCACTGCATGTTTCTCAACGACCATCCGCCGATCGCCGGCGGTCGCGAATTGTGGGGGTTCCCCAAAAAGCTCGCTCAGCCGACGCTGCAGCCGCAGATCGACACGCTGATCGGCACGCTCGATTACGGCTCGGTCCGCATCGCCACCGGAACCATGGGCTATAAGCACAAAACGGCCGATCGCGACGCGATCTTGGCGTCGCTCATGGCGCCGAATTTCTTGCTCAAGATCGTGCCCCATGTCGACGGCACGGCACGGATCTGCGAGCTGGTCGAATACGAACTGTCCGATATCGACCTCAAGGGCGCCTGGACCGGGCCTGCGGCGCTGAGCCTGACCTCTCACGCGCTGGCGCCGCTTGCCGAACTGCCGGTCCTTGAAGTGGTGTCCGGCACTCACATCATTGCTGATCTGACGCTGCCGCTTGGTAAGGTCGTTCACGACTACCTTGCTTGAGACGTCCTGCCTGGGTTAGTTGCTGGTTTCAAGGTCGGGTTCTCCGGCCCCGGGGTTTCCGGGCGCCTCTCCTGTGCGCTCGGTGCTTCTCCGCGTTCAATCATCTCGGGCTCCCATGAAAGAAGAAACCGTCAGCTTTCAATCCGCCGGCCTGCGCCTGCATGGCGCCGTCAGCATTCCAGCGGGCCTGGCGCCGAAGCAACGGCGCCCCGCTTTCATCGTGCTGCACGGCTTCGGCTCGAACAGCGAAGGCAACAATGTGTTGCAGCCGACGCGGGTGTTGAGCGAATTCGGCTATGTCACGATGCGCTTCGACATGCGCGGCTGCGGCAAGAGCGAGGGCGAATTCGGCCGCGTCATCTGTCTTGAGCAGGTGGAAGATCTCGGCAATGCGCTGAATTTCCTTGCCCAGCATCCGTCCGTCGACCCCGATCGTATCGGCGTCATCGGCTCGAGCTTCGGCGGCGCGGTCGCGGTCTATGCCGGCGGCACCAATCCGCGCATTGCCGCGGTCATTTCCAATGGCGGCTGGGGCCACGGCGAGCGCAAATTCCGCGGCCAGCATCCGACGCCGGAGGCCTGGGCCAAGTTCACCGAGATGCTCGAGGACGGCCGCATCCATCGCGAGCGCACCGGCAAGTCCCTGATGGTGCCGCGCTACGATATCGTGCCGATCCCCAATCACGTGAAGGATAATCTCGCCAAACAGAATGTCGGCATGCTCGCGCCCAATTCCGTCGAAATGTTTCCGGCCGAGACGGCGCAGAGCATGTTCGATTTCCGCGCCGAGGAAGTCGTGGGCAAGATCGCGCCGCGTCCGCTGCTGCTCATCCATTCGGCGAAGGATTCAGTGACGCCGACCGAGCAGTCGATCGAAATGTTCAAGCGCGCCAATCAGCCGGCCGAACTGCATCTGTTCGCCGGCCTCGATCACTTTCTGTTCGCCGAGAATTCGACGCGTGTCTGGGGCCTGATGCGCAACTGGCTCGATGCGTATTTTCCGGTCAAGACATCATGATCCGGAATTCTGAGCGCCGTCGTTCCGGAATGATCATCGACCGTCACATTGCGAGCGTTGCCCGAGCATGAGCCGTGAAAAGATCGTCGTCGGCCATGAGGAGCTCAAACGCTTCATCCACGACGTATTGATTGTTGCCGGCGCCAGCGATGCCGGCGCTGCGACCGTCGCCGACGGCCTGGTCTGGGCCAATCTGCGCGGCGTCGACGGTCATGGCATATCGCGGCTGCCGCGCTATCTGAAATATATCGACAGCGGCGAAATCGACGTGAAGGCGCAGCCTGAGCTGATCGCCGATCGCGCCGCGACTTTCGTTATCGACGGCCATCATGGCTTTGGTCCGGTTGCGGCCATGTGGGCCTCGGCGCTCGCGGTGGAGCGGGCGAAAAAGGCCGGCGTCTGCTACGGCCTCATCCGCGAAACCACGCATACCGGCGCTATCGGCCGTTATGCGCAATGGATCGCGGAGCGCAATTGCGCCGCCATTATCATGGGCGCCGGCCAGACCTTGATGGCTTATCACGGCGCGCGCGTCGCAAGCCTCGGCACCAGCCCGATCGCGATCGCAGTGCCTTCGAGCAACGGCCCGATCGTGCTCGACATGGCGACCAGCACGATTTCGAACGGCAAGATCCTGCAGGCGCGCGTGACCAGCGAGCCGCTGCCGGAAGGCACTGTGCTCACGGCCGGGGGCGAAGCGACCACTGATCCGCGCACCGCGGAGATTCTCTTGCCGCTCGGCGGGCCGAAGGGGTCGGGCTTGAGCTTCATGTTCGAAATGCTGGCGAGCGTCCTGGGCGCGGCGCCGATCCAGGCGCGCGTGCTCGGCCCCGAGAAGCGCCGGCGCCACACTTCGAATCTGGCGATCATCGCCATCGATGTCGCCGCGTTCCGGCCGTTCGGCGAATTCGTCGGCGACGCCGGCACGCTCACTGCCCTGATCAAGGCGCTGCCGCGGCAGGCGGGCTTCGATGAGATTTTCCTGCCCGGCGAGCGCTCGAGCCGGACCGAAGCGATGCGCCGCAAAGACGGCATCCCGCTGCCGGGGAAGCTGTGGGACGAGCTCGAGGCCATCGCCAGGCCGCAATCGATCCGCATGCCGGAGCGCCTTGCGCTGCCGCCACGTTAACCGCAGCGCGGTCCGCTTTCGTACGGCAGGGCGGAAATGGTACCAAGTGGCGTGACAACAGGCTTCGAAATGGATCCCGAGCAGGCCTCCGCGGCAACGATTGACGAGAGCGAAGTCGCCCGGTTTTCGCGGCTGTCGAGCCAATGGTGGGATCCCAACGGCCCGATGGCGCCGTTGCACAAGTTCAATCCGGTGCGGCTCGCCTATATCCGCGATCGCGCCGCCGCGCATTTCAACCGCGACCCGAACCGGCTTGACAGTCTCGCCGGCCTGCGCATGCTCGACATCGGCTGCGGCGCCGGCGTTCTGTCCGAGCCGCTGGCGCGGCTTGGCGCCTCTGTCGTCGGCGCCGATCCGTCGCAAAGCAATATCGCGGCCGCCAGGCACCATGCCGCGCAATCCGGCTTGACCATCGATTACCGCGCTACCAGTGCCGAGGCGCTGGAAGCGTCCGGCGAAAGCTTCGACGTGGTGCTGGCCATGGAAGTGGTCGAGCATGTCGCCGATGTCGGTCTGTTCATCGACATCGCCGCCGCGATGGTGAAGCCGGACGGACTGATGTTCGTCGCCACGCTCAATCGCACCGTCAAGAGTTTTGCGCTCGCCATTGTCGGCGCCGAATATATTTTGCGCTGGCTGCCGCGCGGCACCCATCAATGGGACAAGTTCGTCACGCCCAATGAGCTTGAGATCGCGCTCACGCAGAGCGGACTGCAGGTCATCGATCAGGCCGGCGTGATCTATAATCTGCTCGCCGACCGCTGGCAGATCTCGACCGATCTCGACGTGAATTACATGCTCACCGCGGCCAAACCGGCGCGCTGATCGGATATCGCCGGCCGTCTAATTCTGATCGTCCGGCAGCACCGGCAGCGGATGAAATTCGATGCCTTCCTCGTGCAGCGCCTTGGCATCTTCGGGCGAGGCCTCGCCATAGATCGAACGGTGTTCGGCGTCGCCGTAATGTATCTTGCGCGCCTCCTCGGGGAAGCGCGAGCCGACATAGCTGGCGTTCTTGACGATGTGGTCGCGGATTTCCTTGAGCTTCCGCCGCAGTTCGCGTTCCGGCGCCGATATCATCGCCATCGGCGCTTTGCCGGGCTGCGCCGGTGTTGCGGCCGGCGCGGGGGCGTTCAGTTGCGGCGCGACGATGTCGTGATCCGGCGAACCTGCGGCGATCCGCGGCGCCATGATCGCCTTCTCGACCTTGGCCGAACCGCATACCGGGCAGGTCACGAGCGATCGCTTGACCTGCTTCTCGTAAGCGGCCGAATTCTGGAACCAGCTTTCGAAAACGTGGCCCCGCTCGCAATTGAGTGCGTAACGGATCATGTCGGCTCCCGCACCGCGTGCAGGTAGGTCAGTTCGGCCATCGGCTCGACTAGTTCGAAGCGCCGGCCATGACGCAGCGACGGCACTTTGGCGCGTGCAGCCGCGACTTCGGCCGGATCGATCTCGGCCATGACGACGCCGGGCTCGGTGCCGCCTTCGGCGAGAATGCGGCCCCAGGGATCGATCACGAGCGAGTGGCCGAACGTGTCGCGGCCGTTCTCATGCCGGCCGCCCTGCGCGGCGGCGAAGACGAAACAGCCGTTCTCGATCGCGCGCGCCCGCTGCAGCACATGCCAGTGCGCTTCGCCGGTCTGTTTGGTGAAGGCGGACGGAATGGCGAGGAACGACGCGCCCGCTTCCGCGAGCGCCCGGTAGAGCGCTGGAAAGCGCAGGTCGTAGCACACCGTCAGGCCGAGCCGGCCCCACGGCAGATCGCCGATCACGGCCAGATCGCCGGCGCGATAATTGTTGGATTCGCGATAGCTCTCGCCGCCGGCAAGATCGACATCGAACATGTGGATCTTGTCGTAGCGTGCCGCAATCTCGCCCTTGCGGTCGATCAGGAATCCGCGATTGGCGGCCTTGTCCGGCGATACTTTGATCGCCAGCGAGCCGATATGGATGAAGGTCGACGACTTGCGCGCGACCTCACGCAGGGTCGCGAGCGTCGGATCCTGTTCCTCGCTGACGATGGTGGCGAAGAGCTGTTCGCGCTTAAGCGCGAGAATATTGGTCATCTCCGGCGTCTGAATGTACGCGGCGCCGGCGTGCTTGGCCTCGTCGATCAGCGCCAGCGCTGCGGCAAGATTGGCTTGCGGGTCGAGGCCCGACCGCATCTGGATCAGGCCGACCTTGAAGGTCGAATTGCCGGTGCCGCTCATGAGCCTTTGATCTCGGCAAGCAGCGGGTCGAGTTTGCCCGCCTCATCCAGCGCATAGAGATCGTCGCAGCCGCCGACATGGATCGCGCCGATGAAAATCTGCGGAAAGCTCGAGCGGCCGTTGGCGCGGGCGATCATCTCCTTGCGCACCTCGCCGTTCGCACGCCCGTCGATCTCATGGAAGCTCACGCCCTTGCGGGCGAGCAGGTCCTTGGCGTCGGCGCAATACGGGCAGTACGGAATGGTGTAGATGTCGATCTTGGCCATGATGATGAGCGGTAATTTCGGTCAAATTTCTTTCATTTATATGGACGTTCGCCCCGGGTCGGCAACCCTGGCAAAAACCAGCACATCGACATTGGCGGCGCCGGCGCGAAGCAGCGCCCTGGCGCAACCTTCCACGGTAGCGCCTGATGTAAGTACGTCGTCAACCAAAACCAGGCGGCGACCGGTGACCGCGGCCTTTCCGGTGTCCGGCACCTTGAACGCGCCCTGGATATTGTCGCCGCGTTCGGCCCGCGACAGGCCGACCTGCTGGGCCGTGGCCTTGACCCGTTTGAGCGCGCCTGACGCAATGGGCACGCCGCTTTCGGCCGATATCGTTGCCGCCAGCATGGCCGATTGATTGAACCTCCGCGCCCACAGCCGCCGCCAGTGCAGCGGCACCGGCACCAGCGCGTCCGCGTCGGCCAGAAGCTCACGCCCGGCGGACGCGACCCAGCGCCCCAGCATCGGCGCCAGGTCGAGCCGGTCGCCATATTTGAGGGCGTGGACCAGCGCCCGTGATATCTCATCGAAGCGCACCGCGGCGCGGGCGCGATTATAGGACGGCGGGTCGGCGATGGCTTCCATGGACAGGATACCCGGACCCGGGTCATACACGAACGGAATGCCGAGCCGCTCGCAATAGGGCCGGGTGATGAACGACAGTTTCGACCAGCACGAAGCACATAATCCGCGGCCTTTAACCGTGTCGCGGCAGGCCGGGCACAGTTGCGGCAACGCAAGATCGAGCGCCGCGCGCAAGGCGCCGTGCGCAAAGCCCGCGGCGCGTCTGATCGGGCTCGGAACGGACATGCTCAGGCTTGGCGGCATGAACTCAGGTTACCGCCCCACGGCGCGAATGTCATGGCTTGGCGCTCATGGAGCCATGCGAACATGCCGGGACCGCTAACGACCAGCCCGGAGATCTTTGATCGCGCGCTGATCCGCGCCCGGCAGCGGCGTGCGGCTGCGTTAGGGCCTGTCACGTTTCTGCTTGACCGCGTGGCCGGCGAATTTGTCGAGCGTCTGACCGCGGTGACGCGCCGCTTCGATCTTGCGGCAGATATCGGCACGCCGGGCGATGCGGTCGGTGTCGCGCTCTCTCAGCTTGCTTCTGTCGGGACGATCGTCAGATCGAGCTTTGTCGCCGATGCAAAGCAAAAATCCGTCGCCGCCGATGAGGAGGCGCTGCCGTTCCGCGATGGGTCGCTCGATCTGATCGTGTCGGGCCTGGCGCTGCAATTCGTCAACGATCTGCCGGGCGTGCTGGTGCAGATTCGCCGCGCGCTCAAGCCTGACGGTCTGTTTCTCGCGGCACTGTTCGGCGGCGAGACTCTCGTCGAGCTGCGGCAGGCCTTTGCCGCGGCCGAGAGCGAAATGGAGGGCGGCGCCTCGCCGCGGGTCGCGCCCTTTGCCGATCTGCGCGAGCTCGGCGCGCTCCTGCAGCGCGCCGGATTTGCCCTGCCGGTGACCGATGTCGATCGTGTCACGGTGAGATACGCGAACGTCTTTGACCTGTTGCAGGATCTGCGCCGTATGGCTGCAACCAATCCGCTCGTGGCGCGCCGGCGCACGCCGCTGCGCCGCGCGACGCTGCTGCGCATGGCGGAGATCTATGCGCAGCGCTTTGCCGACGGCGACGGCCGCCTGCGCGCGACATTCGAAATTGTCTGGCTCTCAGGCTGGGCGCCGCATCCGGATCAGCAAAAGCCGCTCAAGCCGGGTTCGGCCAAGACGCGGCTCGCCGACGCGCTCGGCACGCGGGAAATGGGCGCGGGTGAAAAACCTGGTAGCTCGTAGATCTGGCGGCGGCGGTCCGGGCGGTTGCAGCAGTTACTTGAACCCCGTCGAGACGCTGGTGAACAGGCCATTGACGCTCGAGCCCAGGCTCGTCACCGAGGCGGCAATCGCCACCGCGATACCGGACGCGATGATGGCGTATTCGATTGCAGTGGCGCCACGCTCATCGCGCAGGAAACGGGACAGAGCAGGAGAGATGCCGGCGAAGCATTCGCGATGGTTGCTGTCGAGCATTTTCGTAGGCCTTCTGGCGTTCAGATCACAACAGTGTCGTCAGGTGTGAAATCAGCGGTTCATCAGCGGGCGGCATCGGGTAGTTGCGCAGCTCATTCGGCTTCACCCATTTGAGCTGCTGTCCTTCCTGCGGCGCGACAAAACCTTCCCAGCGCCGGCAGACATATAGCGGCATCAGCAAATGAAAGTCAGGATAGAGATGGCTCGCAAAGGTCAGCGGCGCGAGACACTCCTCCTTGACGGCGATGCCCAGTTCCTCCTTCAGCTCGCGGATCAGGCTTTGCTCCGGCCGTTCGCCGGTCTCGACCTTGCCGCCAGGAAACTCCCAAAGTCCCGCCATTGACTTGCCCTCGGGGCGCTGTGCCAGCAGCACGCGGCCGTCGGAATCGATCAGCGCGCAAGCGGCAACGAGAACAGTTTTGACGCTCACAACCTGCTCCTGAACTAAGCACGCGATGGTAAATTCCGGCTCAAACTGCTCGCATAAATACCGGCAATCGCGCCGTTGGTTAATGGCGGACTACCCTCGAACCAATGCGAGAACGGATTCAGCAAAGACATCCGGCGCTTCCTGCGGCATGTTGTGGCCGACATGCGGCAGAGTGCGCCGCCGTAGCATCCCGCTGAAATTGACATCGAGCGGTTCGAAAGCGGCGCTCGGCTGCACGCCGTCAGCTTCGCCCTGCAGGATGATCGTCGGCACCGCGATCTTCGGCTGCGCGGCAAGCTGCATCTCGAGCGGTTCGAGCGATGGGTCGCCGGGCGCATTGCCGTAGCGGTGCCGGTAGGATTGGATTGTCACCGCAACGAAATCGGGGTTGTCGAACGAGCTTGCGCTGCGCGCGAAGGTCGCGTCGTCGAATGGCCAGTGCGGCGACCACAATTCCCATAGCAGGCGGCAGAAACCGCGGCGATTGGTTTCAAGGCCGGCTCGCGCGCGCTCGGTGTGAAAATAATACTGGTACCAGAAACGCCGCTCTTGTTCCGGCGCCGCCGGCATGTTCGCCGCCGGTATGTTCTGAATGTTATAGCCGTTGGCGGTGACGAGGCCCTGCACGTGCTCCGGCCACAGCGCCGCGACGATGCAGGCGGCGCGGCCGCCCCAATCGTAACCGGCAAGCACGGCGCGGCTGATCGACAACGCATCCATCAATTCGCGCAGATCGTTGCCGAGCGCGGCCTGCTGGCCCGAGCGCGGCGTATCGGCGGCGAGAAAGCGCGTCGCGCCGAAACCGCGCAGATAGGGCACGATGATCCTGCAGCCGGCGGCAACAAGCGGCGGCACGACATCGTCGTAGCAGCGCGGATCATAGGGCCAGCCGTGCATCAGAAAGACCGGCACGCCGTCCGCCGCGCCATGCTCTTCGTAGGCGATGTCGAGCGTGGGCGTGCGGATATGGCGGATGTCCGCGCTCATGAATTTTGATTGCGCATGGTTTTTTCGGAAAGCCGGTTTCCGCTTTTCCGGATCATGCGCTAGCTCCGATAGTCACCGTTGATCGCGACATATTCCTTCGTGAGGTCGCAAGTCAGCACGCGGTCGCGGCCCTTGCCAAGCCCGAGCGCGACCTTGAGCGTGATCTCCGGATGCTTCATCACCGCAGAAACCTCGGCTTCATCATAGGCCGGATCGCGCATGCCTTTGTGCGCGACGCGGATACCGCCAAACCAGATCGACAGCTTGTCGCGATCCGCCGGCTCGCCGGCCTTGCCGACCGCCATGACCACGCGGCCCCAATTGGCGTCCTCGCCGGCGATCGCGGTCTTCACCAAGGGCGAATTGGCAATCGACATGGCGATGCGGCGCGCCGAAGCTTTCGACACCGCGCCTTCGACAATGACCTCGAGCAGCTTGCGCGCGCCTTCGCCGTCGCGCGCCACCTGTTCGGACAGATTGGCGAGGACGGCATTGAACGCCTTGCGGAAAGCGACGAGGCGCGGATCGCCGGCGCGGGTGATGCGCGGCGCACGCGCTGCGCCGGTGGCAAAGGCCAGCAGAGTATCCGAGGTCGACGTGTCGCCGTCGATGGTGACGGCATTGAACGTGTCGGTGACGCCTTCGCGCAGCAGCGCCTGCAGCACCGGAGCGGCGAGCGGCGCATCGGTGAAGATGAAGGAGAGCATCGTTCCCATATCGGGCGCGATCATGCCGGCGCCCTTGGCGAAGCCGCTGATGGTGACCTCGGTGCCGGCAATGCGGGTGCGTGCGGTCGCAACCTTCGGAAATGTATCCGTGGTCATGATCGCTTGCGCCGCGTCCATATAGCCGTCGGCCGTCGCCTCGGCTTCGAGCTTGGTCATCACGCCGTCAAAGGCTTGCGCCGGCAGCGGCTCGCCGATGACGCCGGTCGAGGCGAGAAACACTTCGCTGGTCTTGCAGCCGACCGCGGCGGCCGCGACTTTCGCCGTGAAGGCGCAGGCATCGCGGCCGTTCTTGCCGGTAAAGGCATTGGCATTGCCGGAATTGACCACGAGCGCGCGTGCGCGCGCGCCTTTCAGCCTGGCGCGGCACCATTCGACCGGCGCCGAGGGGCATTTGGAGCGCGTGAACACGCCGCCGACGCTGGTGCCTTCATCCAAGACGACCAGCAGCACATCGGTGCGGTTCTTGTAACGGATGCCGGCCGCGGCGGTGGCCAGGCGAACGCCGGCGATGGCCGGCATGTCGGGAACGGTTTTGGGGGCGAGCGGAGAAATGGTCGAAGACATGAAACGTCATGTGCGGATCGGGCCGCACATCCTTTGTGGGGACTGACGTTTCGTTAGAGCATGATCAGGCAAAGTGGAAGCCGGTTTTCCGAAAAGATCACGCTCAAGCGGAATCCGGTGGCTCATTGCCGAGCAAGGCAACACCGTTCTCGA
The DNA here is from genome assembly GCA_035509535.1 of Xanthobacteraceae bacterium. GTDB lineage: Bacteria > Pseudomonadota > Alphaproteobacteria > Rhizobiales > Xanthobacteraceae > BOG-931. Next base: position 37,004 of record DATJLN010000006.1, read on the forward strand.
ACGGCTGTGACCGGCAATGAAGGTGCCGACGATTTCGGCGCGACCGCGGCTACTTCTTCGCCGGGGCGGCCGGGTTGAGCTTCGATGGATCGGCGGCGGCGGCGGGCGGCTGGTCGAGGCGCTCGATCTTTGCCGCGCTCCGCAGGCTGGAGACCAGTTCGGCCTGGGCGCGATGCGCCACGTAGTTTTCAAGCTGGCCTTTGACCTCGTCGAAAGTCGGGGTTGGCTTGATGCGCTTGTCTTCGACTTTGATGATATGCCAGCCGAACTGCGTATGGACCGGATCGGAAATCTGTCCCTTGTCGAGCTTGAAGGCGGCTTCGGCGAATTCCGGCACCATCTGATCCTTGGTGAAATAGCCGAGATCGCCACCATCGGACGCCCCGGGGTCTTTCGACTTCTCCTTGGCGAGCTGGGCAAAGTCGGCGCCCTTTTTCAGCTGGTCCTCGATCGCCTTCGCCTCGTCTTCGGTCGGGACCAGGATGTGACGCGCATGCACTTCCTCTTCGCTCGGCATCTGCTTGACGGCCTCATCGTAGACCTTGTGCATGGCGTCGTCAGTGACGGCGGCGGTGCCGGCCTGCTGCAGCAAGGTCTCCATCAGGACCTTGTTGCGCTCGAACTCGATGCGATGTTTGACGTCGTCGCGGTCGGCAAGCTTCTGCTGCTCGGCGGCCTGCGCCAGGATGACGACATCGGCCAGATAGGTAATGAGGTAATCGCGCTTCTGGTCGGGGCTCATTTGCGGCATGTTGGCGCCGACTTCGTCTTCGGCGAGCGTCAAGTCGCTCTGGCGGATCTCGACGCCGTTGACGCGGGCAACCACCGGATTGGCATCCTGCGCACGCGGCGCCGAAGCCGGCGCGACTAAAATAGCGGCAATCGCCACGGCGCCGAAGGCGCGGGCAACGGACATTCGGGAGGGGGCCATGAGACGCGATCCTTTGGGCACGGCGCAAAGCGCTGCTGTCTTTGATGGTTACGGGACGTGTCGCCCTCGCGGTCCCGAGTCGGCGCGGACACTCGCCGAAACCTTTGTTTTTGGCAATGGCAGAATCGGGAAAAGCCCTTAACGAGGCCGTGAAAATGGGCCTTTGCATTGACAAAAAATCGACCCCCTCCTATGTCTCCGGCTGGTATTTGGGACGTTCGACCGCCTTGCAGAAGCCCGAATAGCACCGCATTTTCCGCTGGTTGGGAGGGGTCGCCTGTAAGCGAACAGGGCGGCGCCAAGTCGCCGGCCCCACGTCAGCGGCGTCAAGTCAGTGGACGGGAACCCGTTTTCGGCCAAGATCGTGCTTCATCACGCAGCTCGCAGCTAGGCAGCATACGAACAGGTGAGTGGCGAAGGCCCGCTAGAAGGATGTTGATGCAATGATCGGCGCTGTCGCCCGCAAGCTGTTTGGTTCCTCCAATGACCGCCGTATCCGCTCCTATCGGCCGCGGGTCGAGGCGATCAACGCGCTCGAAAAGGAACTCGAGGCGCTGTCCGACGAGGCGCTGCGCGCCCGCACCGACGAATTCAAGAAACAGCTCGCCGAAGGGGCGACTCTCGACGACATCCTGACGCCCGCCTTCGCGACCGTCCGCGAGGCCGGCAAACGCGTGCTCGGCCAGCGCCATTTCGACGTCCAGCTGATCGGTGGCATGGTCCTGCACGAAGGCCGGATTTCCGAGATGAAGACCGGCGAAGGCAAGACGTTGGTCGCGACCCTTCCGGTCTATCTCAATGCGCTCACCGGCAGCGGCGTCCATGTCGTCACCGTCAACGATTACCTCGCCAAGCGCGACTCCGAATGGATGGGACAGATCTACACGTTTCTCGGTCTCACCGTCGGCGTCATTGTGCATGGTCTCGACGATGTCGAGCGCAAGAAGCAATACGCCTGCGACGTGACCTACGGCACCAATAACGAGCTCGGCTTCGATTATCTGCGCGACAACATGAAATACCGGCTGGACGACATGGTGCAACGCGGCCATGTCTACGCCATCGTCGACGAGGTCGACTCCATCCTGATCGACGAGGCGCGCACGCCGCTGATCATTTCCGGTCCGCTCGACGACCGCTCCGAGTTCTACAACACCGTCGACGCCTATATCCCCAAGCTGGACAAGAGCGACTACGAGCTCGATGAGAAGCAGCGCTCGGTCAATCTCACCGAGAGCGGCATGGAGAAGATGGAGACCTGGCTGCGCGATGCCGGCCAGCTCAAATCGGATTCACTCTACGACGTCGAAAACGTCTCCGTCGTCCATCACGTCAATCAGGCGCTTCGCGCGCACAAGCTGTTCCAGCGCGACAAGGACTACATCGTCCGCAATGGCGAGGTGGTCATCATCGACGAATTCACCGGCCGCATGATGCCCGGCCGGCGCTATTCGGAAGGGCTGCATCAGGCGCTCGAGGCCAAGGAGCACCAGCCGATCCAGCCGGAGAACCAGACGCTCGCCTCGATCACCTTCCAGAACTATTTCCGTATGTACAAGAAGCTCGCCGGCATGACCGGCACGGCGGTGACTGAAGCCGACGAGTTTCAAGACATCTACAATCTTGAAGTTCTGGAGATTCCGACCAATCGGCCGATGGTCCGGCTCGACGATGATGACGAGGTCTATCGCACTGCCGCCGAGAAATATCGCGCCATTCTGGCGCTGATCGAGGATTGCAAGATGCGTGGCCAGCCGGTCCTGGTCGGCACCACCTCGATCGAGAAATCCGAACAGCTCGCCGAAATGCTGCGCAAGAACGGCTGGGAGCAGCACGATTTCTCCGATCCTAACGCGTTCGCGGAGCTTTATGTCGGCGAAGGCAGCGAGAAGGCGAAAGTGTTTGCCGTGCTCAATGCCCGCTATCACGAGCAGGAAGCACAGATCATTTCGCAAGCGGGCGTGCCGGGCGCGATCACCATCGCGACCAATATGGCTGGCCGCGGCACCGACATTCAGCTCGGCGGCAATGCCGATATGCGCATCCGCCAGGAACTGGCCGACATCGCCGATCCGCAGGAGCGCGACAAGGGTCCACGCGCCGAGGCAATCCGCGCCCAGATCGCGCGCCTCAAGGAGAAAGCGCTGGCCGCCGGCGGGCTCTATGTGCTCGGCACCGAACGGCACGAGAGCCGCCGCATCGACAATCAGCTGCGCGGCCGGTCCGGCCGCCAGGGTGATCCCGGCCATTCGAAGTTCTTCCTGTCGCTCGAAGACGACCTGATGCGCATCTTCGGCACCGACAAGCTCGATGGCATGCTGCAGAAGCTCGGCCTCAAAGAGAACGAGGCCATCATCCATCCCTGGATCAACAAGGCGCTGGAAAAGGCGCAGCAGAAGGTCGAGGCGCGCAATTTCGACATCCGCAAGAACATCCTCAAATACGACGACGTGATGAACGATCAGCGCAAGGTCATTTTCGATCAGCGCGTCGAATGGATGCAGGACGAGACCGTCGGCGAGGTCGTCGCCGATATGCGCCACAGCGCGATCGACGACCTGGTCAGCCAATTCATTCCGGAAAACGCTTATCCCGAGCAGTGGAACACTGCTGGCTTGCGCGAGGAACTCAAGCGGGTGGTCGGCCTCGATCTGCCGGTGGACGAATGGGCCAAGGAAGAGGGCATTGCCGACGAGGAGATTTTCGAGCGGGTCGAGCGCCGCGCCGACGAGCACATGGCCGCGAAGGTCGCGCAATGGGGCCCCGACGTCATCCGCTATATCGAGAAGTCGATCCTGCTGCAGACGCTCGACCACCTCTGGCGTGAGCATCTCGTCATGCTCGATCATCTGCGCCAGGTGATCGGGCTGCGCGGTTACGGCCAGCGCGACCCGCTCAACGAATACAAGGCCGAGGCTTTCTCCTTGTTCGAGACCATGAGCCAAAGCCTGCGCGAAGGCGTGACCGCGCAATTGATGCGGGTCGAAATTGTCGCGCAGCAGCCGCAGCAACAGCCGGCGCCGCTTCCGGCCATGGAGGCGCACAAGATCGATCCGACCACAGGCGAAGACGAAATGGCGCTGGCGCTTGCCGGCGCCGAGACGCTGGCGCGGCACGGCATCGGCGCGCCGGCCGGGGCGCCAATGGGTGGCATGCCGCTCGGTGGCGGTGCGGCCTATAGCGGACCCGCCGCGGCTATTCCGTCGCGCCCGGCGGCAACGCAGGCCCGCAATCCGCAGGATCCGCAAAGCTGGGGCAAGGTCGGCCGCAACGAGGCTTGCCCTTGCGGCTCGGGCAAGAAGTTCAAGCACTGCCACGGCCGCTACGCTTGAGCGCGCACTGAACTCGCCTGATCGAATATTGGCGTTATAACTTGACGTGATCGAGCGCGAGCGCGTTCACGAGCGCTCCGGCGACACAATCGAATTTCTTCTGGCTTTACTGGACCCCGGCCCAGCGGCTGTCGAACGAGCCGGACTGCATCGGCGGTTGTGCGCCCTTCATGACGCTGCCGGTCGTCGCAGGCGCTGCATTGGCCTCTTGCTGTGGCCTGCTCGGTGGCGCGGTCGTCGTCGTCGCCACTGTGGGCTTAAGCTTGAGCGTGTCAGCGACCTGCGGTTTTTGCTGATCCGGCCTTTGCGGCTCGGTTTTCGCCGTTTCGATCCTGCGCGGCTCAGAGGTCGGCTTCAAGCCGGCCAGCGGCGTACCCTGCGCCTCGGGCGGCTGCGCGGGGGCAGCGGTCTTCGGCTTGAACCAGCTCAGGAACGAGTGATCGTTGGTATCGGCCGAAGCAACCTGGGCGCCCTGCGGCGTCGCCGGCGGCGGCTGTTGCGGCGTGCTCTTCGATTTGAACATCGCGAGCAGGCTCGGCGTATCCGGAGAGCCGTCGGCGTTCTCGCGCGGTCCGCTCAATGTCGGCTCCGACATGCCGGGGTGGACCGGCGGCGCATGCAGATGGCCTTCGGCGTCGTAGAAGGACGCGGTGGTGGCGAGCTTGCCGGCAAACACCCGGTTCATGCCGCCGTCGGTGCCCATCACGATCGGCGCGACCGGCGAATTTTCCTTGATCAGTTGCGCCAGCTGGTAATCGTCGTTGCGCTGTTTCTCGAGCGCGGGACCGGCGATGTCTTCCGGCACTTCATAGGCCGGGCAGCGGCCCGTCGGATTGAACACCAGCGGCTTGGTCGAACCCGCCGGCGGTTGCGCGTCGAACACATAGTGCCGCTCGCAGACATCGACCTTCGGCTCGAGATGGGTCACCTCGAAATGGTCGTTGCCTTCCTTGAGCATCTTCCAGAACGGCATGTTCGGGTTGGTGCGGTGCCGCGCCAAGTTCGCCGCCGTCAAACGGAACGGATAGGCCTGGATCTGGAATTCCTTCTGGCCGCCGAGGAAGGACTCGCGCGCCAGCGAATAGATTTCGCCGATTTGCTCATCGGTCATGGCGTAACAGCCGGCCGACGAGCAATCGCCGTGGATCATCAGGAACGCGCCGGTGTAGTTGTTCGCCCTGTCATAGGCATTGGGAAAGCCGGTATTGATGGCGAGATAGTAGTTGGAATTCGGATTCATCAATCCGGGCGTGATCGAATAGAACCCCTCGGGAGCCTGGCGATCGCCTTGGGTCTTCTTCGGGCCAAGCTCACCCGACCAGCGGCAGATCGGGTAGACTTTCAGCAGCGCATAGTGGCCGGTCGTATCCTGCTTCCAGACTTCGAGTTCGGACTCTTCCTTGAACACCCGAATGAGGATCGGGGAGTCCTTCGGCATGTTCTTCTGCTCGATCAGCGTCAACATCTCAGGCGAAAGCTCTTTCATCGCCCGGCTCGGGATCTGATAGCCCTCGTCGCCGTAGCAGCCCGCCAGCGCCAGCGCGCCGGCGAGAACGAAAAGAGTCGCGAGCGCGCGCAGGCCAAATGCAGGCATGCGGAATGCGCGCAGATCGAATGCGCGGTGTACGCCGGCGCGGATCAACGTCGAAGTCCCCGACAGATGGAATTTCCCCGTGCCATCTACTGTCAAATGGTTACCCGCAAGAGGTGGCTTTCGCAAGGCAAGCGGGGCCCCAGGCTGTGATGGGTTATGCGTTGCCTAAGTTATGGTAAATTATCGGGGATATTGGCCTAAATAGCCAAGGATTTTACGGCTTTCGCCGCCGATCCCAGGTCAATTACGGCAGGATTGTGGCAACCGACTTTTCGGCGGCGACTCGCGATCAGCCGAGCGTACGGCCAATGGCGAGGAATTTTTCGCGGCGGCGGCGGATGACTGTCGCGCGATCGAGCCCGCGAAATTCGGCGAGCGCCGCGCCGATCGCTTCGCCCGCAGCCGCCATTGCCGCCGCCGGCTCCCGATGCGCGCCGCCGTTCGGCTCGGGCACGATGGCGTCCACCACGCCGAATCGCACCAGGTCCTGCGCGGTGATCTTCATGTTGGAGGCGGCGTCCTGTGCTTTGGAGGTGTCGCGCCACAGAATTGACGCCGCGCCTTCCGGCGAGATCACGCTATAGACCGCATGTTCCAGCATCAGCACGCGATTGGCGGTGGCGATGGCGATGGCGCCGCCGGAGCCGCCTTCGCCGATGATCAGCGCGATGTTGGGCACGCCGATTTCCAGACAAGCTTCCGTCGAACGCGCGATCGCCTCGGCCTGGCCGCGTTCTTCAGCCCCAATGCCGGGATAAGCGCCGGCGGTATCGACCAGCGCCACGACCGGAATTTCAAAATGGTCGGCCATGCCCATCAGGCGCACCGCCTTGCGGTAGCCTTCCGGCCGCGCCATGCCGAAATTGTGCTTGAGTCGGCTGTCCGTGTCGGAGCCTTTTTCATGACCGATGACGCAGACGGGCTCGCCGCGGAAGCGGCCGAAGCCGCCGATGATCGCCGGATCCTCACCGTGCTTGCGGTCGCCGGCGAGCGGAACGAAATCGCTGATCAGCGCGGCGATATAATCGAGACAATGCGGTCGCTGCGGATGGCGCGCCACCTGCGTCTTCTGCCAGGGCGTCAGCGTCGCGTAGAGCTCCTTGAGGGAGACGGCGGCCTTGCCCTCGATACGGTTGATCTCCTCGTTGATCGCCTCGCCGTCGGAGTGCAGCGCACGCAATTCGTCCGCCTTGGCCTCAAGCTCGGCCACCGGCTTTTCGAAATCGAGGTAGGAACGCATCGTTTAGGGTCAACCGGCGGTCTGGCGCATGATCCCGAAACGTGAATTTCCGTCTTCGGAAAAGATCATGCGCAATGAAAAAGGCTCGCGGCGGAGGCCGCGGGCGCGGCTAAATCGCCCGGCCAATGCCGGGAAGTCAAGGAAGGGTACCGGTTCCATCGTTAATCTCGCGCGTTAGGCCCGCGCCCGAGCGCGCTAATCCTGCGCCAGCGGGTGCAGGTCGCGCACCAGGCTCTTCAAGCGCTCTTCCAGGACATGGGTATAGATCTGCGTCGTTGAAATGTCGGCGTGGCCGAGCAGGGTCTGCACCACGCGCAGATCGGCGCCGTTGTGCAGAAGATGGCTGGCGAAGGCGTGGCGCAAGACGTGCGGGCTCACCTGCGCCGCGCGCAGGCCCGCCGACGCTGCAAGCGTTTTGAGCTCACGGGCGAAATGCTGGCGCGTGAGATGGCCGCTGTCGCCGAACGACGGAAACAGCCATTTCGACTGCGCCGCGTCGTCGGATTCCTTGAGCAGCGCGAGATAGGCCGCCATCGCGCGCTTGGCCGCGTCGTTGAGCGGCACCATGCGCTCCTTGTTGCCCTTGCCGCGAACGATGATGACGCGCGCATCCTTGCGCGCCGCTGAAGCCGGCAGCGCAACGAGTTCGGATACGCGCAGTCCCGTCGCATAAAGCAGCTCGACCAGACAGGCGAGCCGCGCCGCGCGCAGCCGCATCGGCAAGGGCGATGCCGGATCGGACGCGGCCGCCGTGCGCAACAGCCGGTCGACCTCGGCAATCGACAGCGTTTTCGGCAGACTGCGTGCGCGCTTGGGCCCCTGCAGTACGGCGGCCGGATCGTCGGTGCGATGGCCTTCGGCATAGAGAAAGCGATAAAGCTGCCGTATCGCCGAGAGCCGCCGCGCCACCGTGGTCACGCGCATGCCGCGCGACGACAGTTCGCTCAGATAGTCGCGCAGATCCTGCGTGCCGGCCTTGGCGATGGAGCGGCTCTGGCCTTTCAGATAAGCGGAGAGATCTTCGAGATCGCGGCGATAGGCCGCAAGCGTATTGGCGCCGGCGCCGCGCTCGGCGGCCAGCATGTCGAGATAGAGCGCGATCAACGCTGCATCGGAATGCCGTGCCGTGGCCGTCTTTGCGCGTGCCATCGTGCGGGCCGCCATCGCGATCAATGTTCCTTGAAGAACTTGTCCGGCGGGATCGTCACGCTGATCTCGCGCGTCCTTGGCTGTACGAAATGCGCAAGTGCGTAGAGCCCGCCATAGACCGAGCCGACGATGATGGCGATGACAGTCAGAAGCCGGAACAAGCTCGGCATTTTTAAACGCTCGCGCTCTTTCCCCTGGCGCCCATATCTTGTTGGTTACTCTGGGCCGGACCGAGTACGATCATGTTCGCGCCGGACTGGCAAGTGGACCTGATGCGCGAGCGCACAAGTGATCCAAAAGCAGGGGATCAATCCGGCGCGCGCTTTGGCCCGTGATCTGATAAGTGATCCGGCAGATCGTCCGGACGCTCCGGGCGGCCGCAGTTTGGTTTTTGATTAAATGGCTGATACTGCAGTACAAAATGATGCCGACGAACAGACTTTGGCAGCCGCCATAAACGCCGGCCTGGGGCATCGCTCGATTGTCATGGTCGGCATGATGGGGGTCGGCAAATCCTCGATCGGCCGCCGCCTCGCGGCGCGCCTGGGCGTGCCTTTTGTCGACGCCGACGCCGAAATCGAAAAAGCCGCCGGCATGAGCATCGCCGATATTTTTGCCCGGCACGGCGAGACTTATTTTCGCAGCGGTGAAGCGCGCGTGATCGCACGGCTGCTGGAATCCGGTCCACAGGTGCTAGCCTCCGGCGGAGGTGCGGTCATGAACGCAGACACCCGCGCCGCGATCAAGGCGCGCGGCATTTCGGTCTGGCTGAAGGCGGAGGTCGAAGTGTTGTTGCGCCGCGTCGCCAAACGCAAGAACGAGCGGCCGATGCTGCAGACCGACGATCCGTCCGAAACGCTGCGCCAGCTTTTGCTCGCGCGCGAGCCGGTCTATGCGCAGGCTGATCTCACCGTGCAATCGCACGAAGGGCCGCATGATACGATCGTCGCCGAGATCATGCAGGCGCTTTCGGGCTTTCTCGAAGCACATCCGGAGAGCAGCGCATGACGGCACCTGTTCGCGGCGACATCGCGACTGTCACCGTGTCGCTCGGTGAGCGCAGTTACGAAATCGCCATTGGCCGGGGCCTGCTTGCCTCGCTTGGCGCGCGCCTCACTGAATTGCGGCCGCGCGCCAAGGCGGTCATTGTCACCGACGAGAACGTTGCACGCCGGCATCTCGCCGCCGCCGAAGCCGCGCTCGCGCATGCCGGCGTCGCGTCGCACCGCGTGATCGTGCCGCCCGGCGAGGCGTCGAAGAGCTATCGCGTGTTCGAGCAAGTGTGCGAGGCGGTGATCGCCTCGCACATCGAGCGCGACGATCTTGTCATCGCGCTCGGCGGCGGCGTCATCGGTGATCTGGCCGGCTTTGTCGCTTCCGTCATTCGCCGCGGCATCGATTATGTGCAGGTGCCGACCTCGCTGCTTGCCGATGTCGATTCCTCGGTCGGTGGCAAGACCGCGATCGATTCCACGCATGGCAAAAATCTGATCGGCGCCTTTTATCAGCCGATCCTGGTGCTGGCCGACACCGCACTCCTTGACACTTTGCCGGAACGCGAATTCCGCGCCGGTTATGCCGAAGTCGCCAAATACGGCCTCCTCGGCGATGCCGTTTTCTTCTCGTGGCTGGAAAAGAATTGGCGCGAGGTCTTTGCCGGCGGACCCGCTCGCGAACGGGCCATCGCGATGTGCTGCCGCGCCAAGGCCGACATCGTCGCGCGCGACGAGCGCGAGACCGGCGACCGCGCTTTGCTCAATCTTGGCCACACGTTCGGCCACGCCTTCGAAGCGGCGTGCGGGTTTTCCGACCGGCTGCTGCATGGCGAGGCGGTGTCGCTCGGCATGGTGCTGGCCTTTGCATTTTCGGCGCAGCGCGGGCTGTTGCCGGCCGCCGAGGCCGCACGCGCCACGCGGCATCTCGCCGAAGTCGGCCTGCCGACGCGGGTTAACGATATTCCGGGGCCGTTACCAAGCCTTGACCAATTGATGGACCTCATCGCGCAGGACAAGAAAGTGAAGCGCGGAATGCTTACATTCATCCTGGTGAAAGGGATCGGCTCCGCTTTCGTCGAGGGCGGCGTCGACGCCGGCGCGGTACGCGCATTCCTCGGCGAGAAGCTTGCGGAGCAATGAGCATCATCGAGTGGCTGACCGTTCTGGCGGTCTTATTCTGCCTGCTGATTTCAGCGTTCTTTTCGGCGAGCGAGACCGCGCTTTCGGCCTCCTCGCGCGCGGCGATGTTGCGGCTGGAGCACCAGGGCAATCGCGACGCGACGATCGTCAACCGGCTGATGGCGACACGCGAGCGGCTCCTTGGCGCCGTCCTATTCGCCAACAACTTTACCAATATCGCGGCATCGACTTTGGCGACCGGCCTGTTGCTCTCTCATTTCGGGCACGCCGGCGAGATCTACGCCACATTTATCATGACGTTCCTGATCTTCATCTTCGCCGAAGTGCTGCCGAAGACCGCGGCCTTCAACGCGCCCGACCGCATGGCGCTGGTCGTGGCGCAGCCGGTCCGGCGCACGGTGCGTATTTTCTCGCCGTTCCTGCGCGTGGTCGAGGCGATGGTGCAAGTGATGCTGCGCGGGCTCGGCATGCCGACCGGCAAGATTCATTCGATCCTCTCGCCGGACGAGGAATTGCGCGGTGCGGTCGATCTGATGCACTCGGCCGGCACCGTCGCCAAGCATGACCGCGACATGATGGGCGGCCTGCTCGATCTGCGCGAACTCGCGGTCTATGACGTGATGGTTCACCGCACCAAGATGGTGATGCTCGACGCCGACGAGCCGCCGCACGAATTGATCGACGCGGTGCTGGCGGCGGGCGTCACCCGTATCCCGTTGTGGCGCGGCTCGCCGGATAATGTCATCGGCGTGCTCAATGCCAAGGAGGTGTGGCGTGCGCTTCATGCTGCCGAAGGCGACGTCGGCAAGATCGACATCGCGACGCTGGCCAAGCCGCCATGGTTCGTGCCGGATACCACTCATGTCGGCGAGCAGCTCAAGGCGTTCCGTCATCGCAAGACGCCGTTTGCGCTGGTGGTCGATGAATATGGCGAACTCGAAGGCCTGGTGACGCTCGAAGACATCGTCGAGGAGATCGTCGGCGACATCACCGACGAGCACGATATTGCGGTGCCCGGCGTGCGGCCGCTGCCGGACGGCTCGGTCAATGTCGACGGCAGCGTTCCGGTGCGCGATCTCAATCGCGCCATGGATTGGAATATTCCCGACGACGAGGCGACCACGATTGCCGGTGTCGTCATCCACGAGGCGCGCTCGATCCCGGAGCCGGGACAGAGCTTCACCTTCTATGGCTTCCGTTTCCAGGTCCTGCGCAAATCAAGAAACCGCATCACCGCGCTGCGGGTGGCGCCGCTGACGCGCAAGGCAACAGCCAAAGCAAGCTGACAAGAGCGAACTGATGACCAATCCTCCGATCAATCCCGGCGTCCGCATCGGGCATGTTCACCTCAAAGTCGCCGATCTCGATCGCGCGCTGGCGTTCTATTGCGGCGTTTTGGGCTTCGAGCTGATGCAGCGCATGGGCGCGCAGGCGGCGTTCATTTCCGCCGGCGGTTATCACCATCATATCGGGCTCAATACCTGGGAGAGCCGCGGCGGCCCGCCGCCGGCGCCGGGCACGACCGGCCTGTATCACCTCGCGATCCTCTATCCGACGCGCGCGCAGCTGGCCGACGCCCTGCGGCGGCTGATCGAAGCCAGCATCCTGCTCGACGGCGCCTCCGATCATGGCGTCAGCGAAGCGCTCTATCTGCGAGATCCCGACGACAACGGCGTCGAGCTCTACTGGGACCGTCCGCGGGAGCAGTGGCCGCGCACCGCCGATGGCGAGCTTGCCATGTTCACGCACCGGCTCGATCTGGCGGACCTGTTGAGGCAAGCCGAGACGGCGCCGGCCACGGCGACGTCGTCCGCCAAAGCGTGAGATTGAATCCAGCGTGAATCAAATTCCGACGGTCTAATCGGCCGCAACCGCGATGCCCTGGATCTCGATCAGCATGCCGGACCTCGCGAAGTCCGACACGGTGATCAGCGCGCTGCATGGATAATGCCCGGCGGCGAAGAACTCCTTGCGGATTTCGACAAAGCGGTCGCCGTGCCGCGGATCGTTGATGAAGACGGTCATGGTCACGAGGTCCTTAAGGCCCGCGCCGACCTTCTTCAGCGTCGCGTCAAGCAACCGAAAGATCGTGCGGGCCTGTCCCTCGAAGTCGCCGACCAGCGATTGGCCGTTCTCGTCCTGCAATGCCGTCTGCCCGGCAAGATAGATCGTGCGGCCGCCGCGAGTGACGATGGCCGGCGAATAGGACCGGCTGGCATTGCGCTCGGTTCCCGAAAAATGTTCGATTGAATAGGCGTTCGACATGATTGTTGTTCTCCCGGAGTCGCGTGATCAATTGCCGAAAGGGTGATCGCGGTCGAGCCGCTCGCGGGCTTCCTTCGCGATCGACAGGTCGAAGAGCTGCGCGGCGGGCACCTTTTCCGTAGCGAGGCGGAAGTAATCGACCCAGTAGTCCTGCATGCGCAGGATGGCATCGGTGGACGGCAGGCCGTCCTCGCTCGTTGCCGTCCAGTGCGGGGCGAAACTGGTCAGCAGACCGACGTTGCCCTGTGTCGTTGCCTTGGCGAGGAGTGCGACCGTGTCGGGATGATCGGCCGGCGCGCCGGCCGCGGCGTTGAACTCGCGCGCCGCGTACATGATCGCCATGGCGAACCGCACCGCCGCGTCATGGTGCTTTTCGGCGAAGTCCTTGCGCACGGCGTAAGCGGCAACCTGGCCATCCTTGTTGACCGTGCCGCCGTCCATGATGCGAGGCCCGAGTTTCTGATCCTGCGCCATGCTGCCGAACTGCCAGGCGAGATCGGCGGCGTCGACCAGGTCGCGTCCGAGCATTTTCACGAGGTCGGGCTGCGACGCGCCGCTGATCCATTGCACGTCGGTGCGCGGATCGAGGCCGGCCTTCTGCAGCGCCAGCGCCGCCTCGTATTGATTGATGCTGCCGAGCGCGGTGATGCCGAACTTCTTGCCTTTCAGCTTGGCGAGATCGGCCGGTCCGGTGACGCCCGCCGCGTACATCGCATTGCTGACATTGATGGCGCTGCCGCCGCGGCCGGTGCGGTTGTTGCCGCGATCGAGGAAGATCGCCATCGGCGCGCCTTTGGCGATGCTGTTGAACAGCCCCGCCGACAGCGTCACCAGCGTGATATCGAGCTCGCCCGAGACCATGGCCGGCACGGCGAGCGCGCCGTCCATGAAGATGCGCGTATCGACATCCAGGCCGAGCTTGGCGAAATAGCCCTTGTCGCGGGCGATGAAATACGGGCCGCCCGAGATGAACGGTCCTTCGCCGACATGAATCGTGTCGTTAGCGGCGGCCGGCGACGCGTGAAACGCCGCCAGAAGCAAAACCGCCGCAGTGAATGTCCTGAACATGAGGCCCTCCGGGTTTAATCTTGATGCGGTCCGGCATGGACGGCCCACGGCGCCGCCTTCCGGTCGATGAAGCGCTGCAGCTTGATGATGACGGCGCCGACCACCGCCATCACCACGAGGCTGGCGAAGACCTTGTCGGTGTCCATGACTTGGCCGGCATTGATGAGGAGATAGCCCATGCCGGTCTGGTCCGAGCCGCCGATCATTTCGGCTGCAACAACGAGGATGATGGTGACGCCCATGCCGAGCTGCAGGCCGTTGAAAATATGCGGCACCGCTGCCGGCAGGATCACCTTGGCCTGGATCTGGCGAGGACTGGCGCCAAGGTCGCGCGCTGCGAGCACGAGGCCGCGATCCACCTGCTGCACCCCGGCATAGGTGCTGAGCACGATGGGGAAGAAGGCGCTGATGGCGCTCATGACGATATTGTAGGTCTCGCCGGTGCCGAGCCAGATGATCATCAGCGGGATCAGCGAGATTTTCGGGAGCGGATAGAGCGCGGCGAGCCAGGGATCGGCGATCTGCGCGACGATCCGCGAGCGGCCCATCAACAGACCGAGCGCGACGCCGCATATCGCGGCGACCGCGAAGCCGGCGAAGATCCGCGATATCGTGGCGGCAAGATTGATCCACAGGCTACCGTCGCGCGCCATTTGCGCGAGTGCGACGGCGATGGCGCTGGGCGCCGGCAGATAAATCGGCGGGATGCCGCGCACCTCGACGACGATCTGCCACACCGCGATGAACCCGATAATGCTCAAGGCCGGCAATGCGATTTCGGCGAGGCGGCGCTTCGTCACGCTGCCGCTCCCGCCGTTGGCTTTGCCATGGCCTTCGTCACCTCTTCGCGGATGAGATGGAAGACGCGCTGGAACAGCGCCCCGAAGGCTTTCGTATTCACCAGATCGAACGAACGGGGACGCGGCAGGTCAATCGGAATCACCTCCTTGATGCGGCCGGGACGCGCGGTCATGACCACGACTTCGTCGCCGAGCAGGATTGCCTCGTCGATGGCATGAGTGACGAACAGCACCGTCTTGCGCGACGCCTCGAAGATGCGCAGCAGCTCTTCCTGCATGACGATCTTGGTCTGGGCGTCGAGCGCGGCGAAGGGCTCGTCCATCAACAGGATCGGCCGCTCCATGATCAAAGCGCGGGCAAGCGCGACGCGCTGGCGCATGCCGCCGGACAGCTGCCGCGGCAAATGCTTGTCGAAGCCGGTGAGGCCGACGGTCGCCAGCATCGCCCGGGCGCGTTCATGGCGCTCGGCGCGGCCGACGCCGGCCACTTCGAGGCCGAAGGCGACATTGTCGACCACGCTGCGCCACGGGAACAGATTGAGGCCCTGCCACATCATGATCGACGCCGCGCCGGGCGGCGCGCTGCGCCCGCTTGCGGGCTCAAAAATCGAGATGCGTCCGGTGCTTGGCGTCTCCAGCCCGCCGACGATCTGGGCCAGCGTGCTCTTGCCGCAGCCGCTCGGCCCGAGCAGGCAGGAGAAACGGCCGGAGGGAAAGCGATGATGAACGGTGTCCAGCGCCGTGACCGGGGACGCGCCCGCGACGTTCCAGACCTTGCTGACCGCTTCAACCCGAACGTCCATTTCAACCCGAACGTCATCGGACCTGATAAACCGGCTAGCCAGCAGCATGCGCGAACAGATATCTTAACGTCAAGATATTTTCACGAGAGGATTTCAGCGATGTCTTCCGGGAGGACCAGCGCGGCGCGCAGGCGCGAGAAGCGCGACAACGGCAACAAGGGAGACTCCGTCGACGCTCTGGTTGCGGAGTGGCGGCGTGAGCGCCCCGATCTCGACCCGTCGCCGGTCGCCATCCTCGGGCGGTTGCATCGCATCTCGGCGCAGCTGCAGCGTCGCATCGAGTCCTGGCTCGTCCCGCTCGATCTGACCTGGGAGAGTTTCAGCCTGATCCTGACGCTGCGGCGTTCGGGCGCGCCTTTCGCCTTGCGTCCGACGGATCTCTATCGTGAGTCGTTGCTCACCTCGGGGGCCATCACCAATCGCATCGATCGGGTCGAGCAGCAGGGGCTGGTGCGGCGGCGGCAGGATCCGAGCGACGGACGGGTGATGGTTGTGCAACTCACCGCGGCCGGGCGCCGCCTGGCGGACAAGGCGGCTGCGATCCACTTCCGGGCGCTCGCGGAAACGCTCGGCGCGCTGTCCCGGCAGGAATGCGCGCAGCTCAATGCATCGCTGGCAAGGCTGATGTCGGTCTTGGAGACCAAAGAGCGGACGAGCTAGCGCGTCGAATTTTCCCCGGGTGCCTGGGCGTGGATGGCGAGCGCGTGGACGCGGCCCTTCATCTCGTTGGCCAGCGCCGCATTGATCATGCGATGGCGCTCGAGCCGGCTCTTCCCTCTGAAGGCGCTCGACACAATATAAAGGCGGAAGTGGCTCTCGCCGCCCGGCCGGTGGCCGGCGTGGCCTTGATGCAAATGCGATTCATCCTCGACATGCAGGCTCTCCGGTGCGAAAGCCGCCATCAACTTCGTGGTGATGATGTCCTGCATGCCCATTGCGGTCTGCGCTTTGCGGCTCAGGTGCCGAAGCTGCGAAAGTTTTATCGCCTGACGCAAAATGTAAGCGCTGGCGATGTAAGGTCAACGATTGGGCAATCTTAAATTGCGGAATGTCGAATTGATGCCTGTCAAGTCTTGAAGGTGCCATCTATGCACCCGCATAATCGTCCCGATGAATAGTGACTCGCCCTTGTTCGATCGTATCCGGGTCAAGCCGGACCAGGACCGCCGTCTGCGCGCCGAACTTCCCGCGTGCGAATGGCCGGGATGCGCTGGCAGCGCCACCCACCGCGCGCCAAAAGGCCGCGAGCGGGCCAACGAGTATTGGCGGTTCTGCCTCGACCACGTGCGCGAATACAACAATTCGTACAATTTCTTCGCCGGCATGAGCGAGGACGCCGTTGCGAAATATCAGAAGGATGCGCTGACCGGCCACCGGCCGACCTGGAAGATGGGTTCGGTCGGCGGCAAACGGGGGCAGCGCGCGGCCAGAAATTTCCGCGGCTCCGGCTTTGCCGGCGACGATCCGTTTTCGCTGTTCGGCGACAGCGGCGCTCGTGCCAATGCCGGTCATGCGAAGAGCGGGGCGGAGGGGCGCAAGATCTTCAATGCTCAGCGCCGCGCGCTCGAAACGCTCGGCCTTGAAGACGATGCCAGCCGTGCTGAAATCAAGTCGAAGTTCAAGACGCTGGTGAAACGCCACCATCCCGACGCCAATGGCGGGGATCGGGGCTCTGAAGCGCGGCTGCGCGAGATCATTCAGGCCTATAACTACCTGAAATCAGCGGGCTTTTGCTGACGTCAAGGGCCGGTTGCGGCATTTTTGGCGCGTGCAGACAGGTACTTTGGCCACCACTTTCGCCGCTGCTGGCCTTTCTGCTAGACGTAAAGCCGACAATCGGACCGCCGGTGACAGCCGATTAACGCCTCGGGAGCGCCCGAGGCCGACGACCCAAGGTTGCCTCGCCGAGCCTGCTTGCCAAGCTTTGCCTTCCAAGCCTGCCTGACAAAGGTCTTGCCAAGGAACTTGCCAAGTAAGCCTCGCCGAGGTCTCGGAGGAGCAATGACTCTCGCAACTGATTCGACGTCCGGTCTGCCGGACATGAAGGTTTCCGTCCGTCAGGTCTTCGGGATCGACAGCGATCTCGAAGTGCCGGCTTATTCGGAGCCGGACGAATATGTGCCGGAACCCGATCCGGACTATCGCTTCGACCGTCCGACCACGCTCGCCATTCTTGCCGGCTTTGCCCGCAACCGGCGCGTGATCGTCACCGGCTATCACGGCACCGGAAAATCGACCCATATCGAGCAGGTCGCGTCGCGGCTGAACTGGCCGTGCGTGCGCGTCAATCTCGACAGCCACATCAGCCGCGTCGATCTGATCGGCAAGGATGCCATCGTGATCCGCGAAGGCATGCAGGTCACCGAATTCCGCGACGGCATTCTGCCCTGGGCGCTGCAGAACAATGTTGCGCTGTGCTTCGACGAATACGATGCCGGCAGGCCGGACGTGATGTTCGTCATTCAGCGCGTGTTGGAATCGTCCGGCCGGCTGACGCTGCTCGATCAGAATAAAGTGATCAAGCCGCATCCGGCGTTCCGGCTGTTTGCCACCGCCAATACCGTCGGTCTCGGCGACACGTCGGGCCTCTATCACGGCACGCAGCAGATCAACCAGGGTCAGATGGACCGCTGGTCGATCGTGACCACGCTGAACTATCTGCCGCACGACAACGAGGTCGACATCGTTCTGTCCAAGGCGAAGCACTATCGCACCAATGAGGGCCGCGAGATCGTCTCGAAAATGGTGCGGGTCGCCGATCTGACGCGCAATGCCTTCATCAACGGCGACATTTCGACGGTGATGAGCCCGCGCACGGTGATCACCTGGGCCGAGAATGCCGAAATCTTCGGCGATATCGGCTTTGCGTTCCGGCTGACCTTCGTCAACAAATGCGACGAGCTTGAGCGGCCGCTGGTGGCGGAATTCTATCAGCGCTGCTTCGGCCAGGAATTGCCGGAGAGCGCCGTCAACGTGGCGCTGTCCTGAACATCGCCTCTCCCCGCCTGTGGGAGAGGGAGAAGTCCATGTCCTCGAACATCAAGCCGAAGACCCCCGTCAAGGAAGCGCCGACCGAGCCGTTCAAGCGCGCTGTCGGCGTTTGCCTTCGCGCCATCGCCGGCAAGGGCGATCTCGAGGTCAGCTTTGCATCGGAACGGCCGGGCCTTTCCGGCACCAAAGCGCGATTGCCGGAGCCGCCGCGGCGGCTGAACGAGCGCGAGGCCGCGATCGTGCGCGGCCATGCCGATTCGCTGGCGCTGCGGCTCGCCTGTCACGACCCGGCCGTGCACCGCAAGCTTGCGCCCGGCGGCCAACAAGCCCGCGCCGTGTTCGAAGCGGTCGAGCAGGCCCGCGTCGAAGCGATCGGCTCGCGGCGCATGGGCGGGGTCGCCAAGAATCTTTCCGCCATGCTCGAGGACCGCTTCCATCGCGGCAAGTTCGACGACATCACCGATCGGGCCGACGCGCCGATCGAAGAGGCGCTGGCCATGATGGTGCGAGAGCGGCTCACCGGCGAGCCGCCTCCGGCCGCGGCGCGCAAGCTGGTCGATCTGTGGCGCCCGCTCATCGAGGAGCGCGCCGGCCGCAATCTCGACCGGCTCGAGCGTGTTCTCGACAATCAGCGCCAGTTCGGCGACGTCGTTCACGACCTGCTCGAATCGCTCGACATGGGCGAGGACCGCTCCAGCGAATCCGACGAAGAGGAGGGCGAAGAGGGCGAGGACGAAAGCCAGCAGGACGAATCCGGGGAGGACGGCGAGGCGACCGACACCGCCGAGAGCGACAAGGCCGCGAGCGAGGCGGAAGCTTCGGCCGAGGAAATGCCCGACAGTTCCTCCGAAGCCGTCGATGCGCCGGCCGCGGAAATGGCCGACGACGCCGAGATGGGCGATTCCGAGACCGCCGCCGAGCCGTGGCGGCCGCGGCAATCGCGCAACGAGCCGCGCGGCCCGGACTACAAGCCGTTCACCACCAAATTCGACGAGATCGTCGGCGCCGAGGAATTATGCGAGCCGGAAGAGTTGGACCGGTTGCGCGGCTATCTCGACAAGCAACTGTCGCACTTGCAGGGGGTGGTGGCGCGCCTGGCCAACCGCCTGCAGCGGCTGCTCCTGGCGCAGCAGAATCGCGCCTGGGAATTCGATCTGGAAGAGGGCCTGCTCGATCCGGCCCGGCTGACCCGCGTCATCATCGATCCGATGCACCCGCTGTCGTTCAAGCGCGAAAAAGACACCAATTTCCGGGACACGGTGGTGACGTTGCTGCTCGACAATTCCGGCTCGATGCGCGGCCGGCCGATCACGGTCGCTGCGACCTGCGCCGACATTCTCGCCCGTACGCTCGAACGCTGCGGGGTCAAAGTCGAAATCCTCGGGTTCACCACCCGCGCCTGGAAGGGCGGGCAGTCGCGCGAAACCTGGCTCGCCCAAGGCAAGCCGCCGAATCCGGGCCGGCTCAACGATCTGCGTCACATCATTTACAAGGCGGCGGATGCGCCGTGGCGGCGCGCGCGCAAGAACCTCGGTCTGATGATGCGCGAGGGACTTCTCAAGGAGAATATCGACGGCGAAGCGCTCGATTGGGCGCACAAGCGACTGCTGGCGCGGCCGGAGACACGCAAGATCCTGATGATGATTTCCGCCGGCGCGCCGGTCGACGACTCGACGCTGTCGGTCAATCCGGGCAATTATCTCGAGCGCCATCTGCGCTGGATCATCGAGGAGATCGAGACCCGTTCGCCGGTCGAACTGATCGCTATCGGCATCGGCCACGACGTCACGCGCTATTACCGCCGCGCGGTCACCATCGTCGACGCCGAGGAACTTGGCGGCGTAATGACCGAGAAACTTGCCGAATTGTTCGAGGAGCACGCCGCCGAGGATCACGTGCGTCCGGCGCGGCCGCGGCGACGCCTGAACGCCTAGCCCCGTCGGTACCGCGCCAACCCCGAAAGCGCCGGATCGATTATGCAGCCGCGGCTGCGCGCTTCTTTTCCACTTGGCGCTTGAGCTCGAGCGCCCGCGGCGAAAGCTCGGCGTCCTTGGCCTTGAGCAGAAAAGCATCGAGGCCGCCGCGATGGTCGACCGTCTTGAGCGCATTGGCGGAAACCCGAAGCCGCACGCGGCGGCCGAGCGTGTCCGACATCAGCGTGACGTTGAGCAGATTGGGCTTGAATTGCCGCTTGGTCTTGCGGTTGGAGTGGCTCACTTTATGACCGATCTGCCGGTCCTTGCCGGTGAGCTCGCAACGCCATGCCATGGTTCAAATTCCTTGCAACGATCTTGCGCGAAATGCCTCATCCCTCCCGCGCAGCTAGGGCCGCCTACCGGACAATGTAGGGAGATGGCGGCGGAGCTATAGTCAGACACTCGTAAAGCGTCAAGCGGGGGCAGGCTTTGGCCCGATTTTCCGAAGCATTTGGGCTTTCGGGCGGCGCCTTGCCTTGACTGAATTCCCAACGTTGTTGGGGATGGCGAAGCGACCTGAAACCACACAAACGACGTATTCTCCGCCAAAACAATGCAGTCGGTTCCACGTCCGGCTCGTTGAGGAAAAATCGTTGCCTGCCTTCGTGTTACCGATATCGATCGGCTGTGAAGGCGCCGCCGCGTTGATCGCGGCGTTTTTCGTCTGGGCTATGCGCTTTTGGCGCACGCGCTTTTGGACTAGGCGCTTTGTGTTGTTGCGAAGTTTTGGCCTTGCCGCGAGCTCGGCGGCTGCCGTTGCGGCTTCCGCCGGAATGACGGCCGGAGCAATGGCAGCGGATGCCGGTCATGCGGCGCCGGCAATGCAAGGCCGGCTCGAGGCTGAATATGTCGCGAGCCTTGCCGGCATTCCGATCGGCCATGGCACCTGGATCATCGAGATTTCCAACAACCAATACACCGCGGCCGCGAGCGGAGCGACGACGGGCATCATCCACTTCTTCACCGGCGCGCATGGCACCGGCGCTGCCCGCGGCGCCGTGTTGGGCGGTCAGCCGGTTCCGGCGAGCTACGGCGCGACCATCATCTACGATCGCAAGGTCGACGACGTGCGGCTCACGCTCACCGGCGGCAATGTCACGGAATATGCAGTCGAGCCGCCGCTACCTCCGGTTCCCGACCGGATTCCGATCACCGAGGCGGACCGCCGCGGCGTGTTCGACCCGATGACGTCGATGCTCAATCGCGTCGGCGGCACCGGCGATCCGGTTTCGCCGCAAGCCTGTAATCGCAAAGTGCCGGTGTTCGACGGACGCGTGCGCTACGATCTGCGCAGCGAATTCAAGCGGATGGAAAACGTCAAGGCCGAACACGGTTACGAGGGGCCGGCCGTGGTTTGCTCGGTCTATTTCACGCCGATCTCGGGCTATGTGCCGGATCGTCCGGCGATCAAATATCTCGTGGAATTGCACGACGCCGAGGTTTGGCTGGCGCCGATTTCCGGCACGCGCGTGCTGGTGCCATTCCGCTTCTCGATGCCGACGCCGCTCGGCACCGGCCTGTTGCAGGCGACGTCGTTCGTGTCCGTCGCGCAGCCGTCGCATTCGGCTGCCAAGACACAGTGAACAGGGCCAATGAACCTTTACGGTGAACCCGAACGGTGGCTCGACGCGGCGATCGCTGTCGGCTGGCCGGGATGATGCGGGACGTCGGGATCGGGATATCGGCTTCCGGCCGGGATCTATAGAATTGGCCGGGTGCGGCTTCCCCATTATCCACAGACTTGAAGTGCTTGACTCTCTGAGGAATCGTGATCGCGCGACACGTTAACGTTTTGAAGCCAAAACGGCCGCGTCGAAGCGAAAATTGTACTCGATTTAGTGCTCACTTGTAATGACAGTGCCATATATCGCGGTGAACAGAATCGAACAGCGGCGGAGTCGCCGATTCGGCCGCGATTCGTTCCAGACTCGTTCCACATCTTAAGCACAGAGATATTACGCGTCACATTGTGATACAGAAGCGCTCTTCAACCTGCGCAATGTCGCGTAAATGCCGGGACCTTGATGCCGATTTCGTTCTCGCCGCCTGCCGATCGTGACCAGCGTGCCCGTGGTGCCGGCGTGACGGCCGTGCTTGGGCCGACCAATA
Source organism: Xanthobacteraceae bacterium (assembly GCA_035509535.1). Classification (GTDB taxonomy): domain Bacteria; phylum Pseudomonadota; class Alphaproteobacteria; order Rhizobiales; family Xanthobacteraceae; genus BOG-931. The sequence continues at coordinate 59,397 of DATJLN010000006.1, forward strand.
CTGGAAAAACCCACCTCGCCATCGAGCGGATGCTGTCGCATTCCTCCGGGCTTATCGGTCTGCCGCTGCGGCTTCTGGCGCGCGAGGTTTATAACCGCGCGGTCGAGCGTGTCGGCGCCGATTCTGTTGCGCTGATCACTGGCGAGGAGAAGATCAAACCGCCGAATCCGCGGTTCTGGGTCGCCACCGTCGAAGCAATGCCGCGCGACCTCGACGTCGCCTTTGTCGCCGTCGACGAAATCCAGCTCGCCGCCGATTTCGAGCGCGGCCATGTCTTCACCGACCGCATGCTCAATAGGCGCGGCCGCGAGGAGACGCTGGTGCTCGGTGCCGCCACCATGCGGCCGATCGTCGAGCGGCTTCTGCCCGGCGCCAGCATCGTCAGTCGGCCGCGGCTGTCGCAGCTCACTTTTGCCGGCGAAAAGAAACTGACGCGGCTGCCGCGCCGTTCGGCCGTGGTCGCGTTCTCCGCCGACGAAGTCTACGCCATCGCCGAGCTGATCCGTCGCCAGCGTGGCGGCGCCGCCGTCGTGCTCGGTGCGCTATCGCCGCGAACGCGCAATGCCCAGGTCGAGCTCTATCAGTCCGGCGATGTCGATTATCTGGTGGCGACCGACGCTATCGGCATGGGGCTCAATCTCGACGTCGATCACATTGCCTTTGCCTCGGACCGCAAGTTCGACGGCTATCAGTACCGCAAGCTCAACCCGTCCGAGCTTGCCCAGATCGCCGGCCGCGCCGGCCGCGCCACCCGCGACGGCACTTTCGGCACCAGCGGGCGCTGCCCGCCCTTCGAGCCTGAATTGGTCCAGGCGCTGGAATCGCATACCTTCGATCCCGTGAAGCTCGTGCAGTGGCGCAATTCCGACCTCGATTTCTCTTCGGTCGGCGCGCTGCAGGCGACGCTCGCTGCCGCACCCACCGAAAGCGTGCTCGCCCGCGCTCCGGTTGCCGAAGACATTCTCGTGCTCGATCACGCCGCGCGCGATGAAGACGTCCGCAACATGATCGGTACGCCGGCCGACGTCGAACGGCTGTGGGACGTCTGCCAGCTTCCGGACTATCGCAAGATCGCGGCCGCCAACCATGCCGAACTCGCCGTCACGCTGTTCGGCTACCTGCAGCGCGAGGGCAAGATCGCGACCGATTGGTTCGCGCAGCAGGTCGCGATGGCCGACCGCACCGACGGCGATATCGACACGCTGTCGACGCGCATCGCGCATATCCGCACCTGGACCTTCGCCGCCAACCGGCCCGATTGGCTGGCCGATCCCGAGCATTGGCAGGACGTCACCCGCGCCGTCGAGGACAAGCTGTCCGACGCGTTGCATGAGCGCTTGACCGAGCGTTTTGTCGATCGCCGCACCAGCGCCTTGATGCGGCGGATGCGTGACAACACCACGCTCGATCCGCAATTCAACAAGACCGGCGAGGTGGTGATCGAAGGCCACGTCATCGGCCGGCTCGACGGCTTTGTCTTCGTGCCGGAATCGTCGGCCGGCGGCTCGGAAGCCAAGGCCCTGCAGAACGCGGCGCAAAAGGCGCTGGCCGGCGAGATCGCGGCGCGCGCCACGCGGCTCGCCGCGGCTTCGGACGACCAATTCGTGCTCGCGTCCGACGGCACGCTGCGCTGGACCGGGTCGCCGGTGGGCAAGCTCCTCGCCGGCGAGGATGTCATGCGCCCGCGCGTGCGGGTGATCGCCGACGAGCATCTGACCGGCGCGTCACGCGAGGCCGTCGAGACGCGCCTCGATGCTTTCGCCAAAGCCCATATCGAGAAATTGCTCGGGCCTTTGTTGCAGCTTGCGGCTGCGGCCGATGTCAGCGGCATTGCGCGCGGCGTCGCCTATCAATTGGTCGAAGCGCTCGGCGTGCTCGACCGCCAGCGCGTCGCCGAAGAGGTGAAGGGTCTCGATCAGCCCGCCCGCGCGACCCTGCGCAAATACGGCGTGCGCTTCGGCGCCTACCACATCTATTTGCCGAGCCTGCTCAAGCCGGCGCCGCGTACGCTTGCCATGCAATTGTGGGCGCTGAAGAACGAAAGCGCGCAAGGCAAGAGTGTCGACGATTTGCTGCATCTCGCCGGCTCGGGCCGCACCTCCATCCCCATTGATCGCGAGATCGATCCGGCCCTCTACCGCACCGCCGGTTATCGCGCTTGCGGCGAGCGCGCGGTGCGTGTCGATATTCTGGAACGGCTGGCCGATCTCATTCGTCCGGCGCTGTCCTGGCGCGAAGGCGCTCCGGGGCCGAAGCCGCAGGGCGCTGTTACCGGCGGCGGGTTCACCGTGTTCAACGGCATGACGTCGTTGACCGGCGCATCGGGCGAGGATTTCGCCTCAATTCTGCGCTCACTCGGCTACCGCATGGACCGCCGTCCGAAGCCGCCCGAGCCGCCGCCGGCGGCCGAGACGGCGGCCGTAGCGACATCGGAGCCCGAAGCTCCCAAAGCCGCCGAGGCGGCAGCGGAAATTCCGGAGACCGGCAGCAATAGCCTGTTGCCGGACATCGTCATGGTTGCTGAGGCGGCTGCCGATGCCGGTCCGGCTGCGGCTGCGGAATCCGCCGCTGAGGGCGCCGACATCGTTGACGCCACACCGCCGGCGGAGGCGCGAGAAGAACCTGCAGCGGAAATCCTTGCCTTAGCCGGAGCGCCCGAGCCCGTTGTGAGCGATGTCGCGTCTGCTGCAGCCGAGGGTGAAGTTCAGGCGGAAACTGCGGTGGCGCCGGCTGAGCCGATCATGATCGAAGTCTGGATGCCGGGCCGGGCGGTTCGTGTTGAAGGTCAAGGTCCGCGCCGGCGTCCGCGGCACCGCCGCGATGCGCGCAGAGACAGTCAGGCTGCGCCGCAGCCGCAAAACGGCGACGCAACTGCGCCGGCCGCGGTTGCCGCGTCCGATGCGGCGACTTCGCTGCCAGGTCAGAAGGAAACGGCGGAAGGTGCGTCCTCGCGTGAAGGCCGCCATTCGCGTCATCGCCGTGGCCGTGGCGGCGAGCAGCGGCATGGTGATCGGCATGGCGACCGACATGGCGACCGTCACGGCGGCGAACGGAACGCCGGCGAGAGGCATGGTGGTGATCAGCGTCATGACCGACAGCGTGATCGCGATCGGTCGCACGGCAAGCGCTACGAACGGCGCGAGCGCGACAAGGCGCCCGATCCGAATTCGCCGTTTGCCAAACTCGCGGCGTTGAAGGCGCAGCTCGAGGCCGATGCCAAGGAGCGCCGCTGAGTGGCGGCGGAGCCGGACCGTCAACGTATCGACCGCTGGCTTTGGCATGCCCGTCTTGTGCGCACCCGCGATGCGGCGGCTGCGCTCGCCGGCGGCGGCTATGTGCGCGTCAATGGCGCGCGCATTGATGCGCCTGGCCGGATGGTGCGGGCCGGCGACGTGATTACGGTCGCGCTCGATCGTGGCGTGCGGGTGCTCAAAGTAACGCGCTTTGTTGCGCGGCGGGGTCCCGGTGGCACCGGCACCGCCCTATATGAGGATCTCGCCTGAGGTGCCTTTTCGGGCGCGATTTGGCCGTGGTCCAGTCGGTTGCAATACCCATCAGACGGTTCCGCAAGCCGCACGCTTGCGCGCACCCGACCCATGCGATAGGAGCAAAGCTCCCAAAAAGCCCGCTCAGAGTGTCCAGATGACCTATATCGTCAACGACAATTGCATCAAATGCAAATACATGGACTGCGTCGAAGTTTGCCCTGTGGATTGTTTTTATGAGGGCGAAAACATGCTGGTCATCCATCCCGACGAGTGCATCGATTGCGGCGTCTGTGAGCCGGAATGCCCGGTCGAAGCGATCAAGCCGGACACCGAGCCGGGCGTCGAGAAGTGGCTGAGCGTAAACGCGGAATACGCAAAGCTCTGGCCCAATATCACGGCCAAAAAGACGCCGCCCGCCGATGCCAAAGAGTGGGAGGGCAAGCCTAATAAATTCGAGGAACAATTCTCCCCGAATCCGGGTACTGGTGACTGACTCCCGTGTTGGTTGCAGATATTGGCCGCCGTTAACGAATTGCCGACTGTGTGACGGTTGCGACGCTTTCGCGACACGTTAAGGCTTTGATTTTAGCCGAAAATGTGCTATAAGCGTGCGACATAAAGAAGAACACCCGCTGAGATACTCGTTCCCCGCGTCGGGAGCATCCCTTCTCGGGGGGAATTTTCGAGGAACCGTCAATAGAGGCGTGAGACCCACGCGAGAGCAGTGGCAGAGAAAACTCGTCGTCGTTCAAAGAAAAGTGCGGCCGGCATGAGCCGGAAAACAACCAAAACCGCCTCCCGCGTCAGCCGGAGGCCAACTCAGTCCACGCGGACTGTGGCCCGGTCGAGGGTCAGCGTGGCTAAACCCGCCCAGCGGCTCAAGCCCGAGGCGGAAGGAGCATCTTTGGGAATGAATGCGAAGAAGACCACTCAACGACAAGGCTTCAAAGTTCAGGAATTCATCGTTTATCCGGCTCACGGCGTGGGTCAGATCGTAGCGATCGAAGAGCAAGAGGTCGCGGGCGCCCGGCTTGAGCTGTTCGTCATCAATTTCGTCAAGGACAAGATGACGCTGCGGGTGCCGACCTCGAAGGTTGCCTCCGTGGGCATGCGCAAGCTTGCCGAGACCCCGATGGTGAAGAAGGCGCTCGAGACCCTGAAGGGCCGCGCGCGCATCAAACGGACCATGTGGTCGCGCCGCGCGCAGGAATACGAGGCCAAGATCAATTCCGGCGATATCGTTGCCATTGCCGAGGTTGTGCGCGACCTCTATCGTTCCGAGTCGCAGCCGGAGCAGTCGTATTCCGAGCGTCAGCTCTATGAAGCGGCGCTTGACCGGCTGTCGCGCGAAGTCGCCGTCGTGCAGCGTCTTACCGAGACCGAAGCGATCAAAGAGATCGAAGCGGCGCTCGCCAAGGGACCGCGCCGCGGGCCGAAGCCCGAGGCCGGCGACGACGAATCCGTTGTCGAGGAAGAGGCTGCATAACAGCCCAGGTCGGCAAAGTTCTGATTTGCGAAAACAAGGCTCGGCAGCAATGCCGGGCCTTTTCTCTTGTCTGGCTTTTCTCTTGTCTGGCTTTGCCGTCCGGTCGGCGTCGCGTCCGTCGTTGATCCGAGCTGCAGTTCATGCGCTGGATCATGCCCTGCCAGCAAAACTCCACCGGTTAGCCCTAAATTAAGCTTCATTTGAAAGGACACACATGGAGCGCGGATTTTAGGGGGAGAGACGCCGACCATGCGGCGAAGCAAAGCGCCTGGGGGCGATCGGGTCGTCTCAATTCGTGTTGTTCCAGTTCTCCTGGCCGGCTGCGTCGGCTATTTGCTCGGCAGCGCGCATATTGAAGCCTTCCGTGTGGCGGACATGTCGGCCGCCGAAGCCGTCGCACAGCGCTTTCCGCAAAATTGGAAGCAAGACTGGAAGAGTGCGTCGTTCACCGCAACTTTCGCCCTTCGCACCGCGGCGGAGAAATTGCACGCACCGACATCGGCATTCGTTGCCGGCACTGTGGCGCCAGGATCGGACGTGGAGACGGCGCTGCTCGATCCCGCGCCGATGCTGCCGCAAGCCAATCAGAACACCGATCCCGGCACGCCGCCGCAGACGACCGTGCAAACCGCTTCGGCCGATCCATCTGAGCCGCTCCCGGCGTCGATGACGAACCCGCGGCCGGCCGTGCCCAAGCCTGTGCAAAGACCCGGCGGCACGGTCCAAGCAGTGCCGGCTCCGACACCGAAGGCCGTGGCCGTTGTCCCGCGTCATCCCGCGAACGAGCGGTCAGGCTACATCCTCAATGACGCGCAGATTGCCAGCATCAAAGAGCGGCTGCATCTGACGCCGGGCCAGGAAGAGATGTGGCCCGCGGTCGAAGTCGCATTGCGCAACATGGCCTATACGCATCCGCCACAGACGCGCAGCCGCGGCGGTCCTGCCGGCGAGACGCAAGCAGCGGCGGTCGATCCGAACGCGGTGCAGGGCCTGAAATCCGCGGCCGTACCGCTGATTATGAGCTTCAATGACGAGCAGAAAGAAGAGGTGCGCAACCTCGTCCACGTCATGGGGCTTGATCAGCTCGCTTCACAGTTCTGATCAGGCGTGCCGACTTATTCAGCGCCTGCCTTGTCCGCGGGCGATCCGCGCGACAAATCGGCCGGCGGCCGTAAAAGATCGGCCGTGCATTTCGCGCCGATCAAAGCCAATGCTGTAAAGCAGATGAGCTCGCCGAAATCCGCCGCATCGGAAACGTAGAAACTGTAGATCGGGTCGTAGAGAAAATACGCCGCGCAGATGCTGGCCGCGGCGACGCAGAGCATCGCCGATCGGCCACCATAGAAGGCAGCTACGATAGCCATCGGCAGCAAATAAAAGAATATCAGATGCTGTTCACCGCCGAGCGCTTGTCGCACCCCAAATAGCACCGCTGTGGCGAGCGATGCTAAAACGAGCGCAACTGCAACGGGCTCGGCCCGCTTCAAAATCCACATCCAGTTCCCCCACAGCCCATCGGCCGCCCTTTCGGCCGCTTTTCAAGGGTCTTTCGCGAGCCCCTGATTTTGTTGGGATCTAGGTCCGTGGCCTTCACGGCCTTTTAGGTCATTCTACCAGCTTGTGCGGCAAAATGACAGAGACGGCCTAGCCGGTCGCTCTTAAGTATTTATTCTACAACGATTTTTACCTGACTGCCAGGCTTGAGCCGATCGCCGGCGTCGAGCCCGTTCAAGGCGCGAAAGCGCTCCACGGCCCGGTCGGAAACCGCCATTTTGGCGGCGAGCTTCTCGACCGTATCGCCGGGCGCCACGGTGACGACTTGCAGACGCAGCGGCTTGGCGTCTTCGATTTCGGCAAGGCTCATGCGCCGGAAAGTGCCCACTGATTCGCGAAACACCCGATCGGTATCGGTGGTGCGGTGTTTGGTGGCGAAGATGAAGCGATAGACTTCGCTGCCGAAGCGAATGGCGTAAAGCCGGAAGTCCCATTGATCGCCTTTGGCGGCCGCGGTGGCGGCCGGAAAGCCGTTGATGGTGACGTCCTCGACGCTGGCCGGATCGATATTCTCGATCCAGCCGGACGTCAGATACGCGGCCAGCGTCTGCTCGGCCGGCACGCGCACGACGTCGAGCCGCAGAGCTTGTCCGCCGCCGCGTTTGATGCCGAGAACGGCCTGCGCCGTGTTGTCGAGGCTGAAGCCGTCGGGAGCGGTGAAGGTGAAGCCGAGCGTCGGATGCAGGAAGTGCCGGCCGCGGACGAAGCCTTGGCTCGGATCTTCGCCATAGACGATGCCGTCGATGTCGGCGAGATAGGCCGTCTTGGCCTGAGCAAAATCCTGGTCGCCGCCGGTGGCCGGTGCCCGATACTGCCGGGCATTGGCCAGCGCGTTGGTGATGCGTTCCGGCGTTGCCGGATGCGATGATAGAAAGTCCGGCGCGGCCGGATTGATCGCACCGGTTTGCTTCGGCTTGAGATCGGAATTGTGCTCCATCGAGGTGAGAAAGCGCACCGCGCCGTACGGGTCGTAGCCGGCGCGCGCGGCAATGCCGACGCCGATCGCATCGGCTTCGAATTCCTGCGCGCGGGAGAAGCTGGCGAGCGCCAGCTTCGATTTGGCGAGCGCCAGTGCGCCGGCTTCAGGGTCGCTGACGACATCGGTCACGACGCGACTGACCAGATTGGCTTGTTTGGCTTGCTCCTCGCGGATTTCGGCATGGCGGGCGATGACATGCCCCATTTCATGCGCCAACACCGAGGCGAGTTCGGAATCGTCGTTGGCAAGCGCGATCAGCCCGCGCGTGACGTAAAGCTGGCCGGTCGGCAGCGCGAAGGCGTTGACCGACGGCGAGTTGAGCATGGTCACTTTGTAATGCAGATCCGGACGCTCCGACGCCGCCACCAGGCGGTCGACGGTCTGCTCGATCATGGTTTGCAGGCGCGGGTCGTTGTAGACGCCGCCATAGGCCGCGAGGATGCGCTGATGCTCGCGCAGCACTGCGGCCGGCATTGCGGAATCGGTTTGTTTGGTCGGCGCGGCGAGCGAAGCCTGCGGGCTCGGCGACGGCGGCGACGCTGTGCACGCGGCAAGCAGCAGCGCCGCGATGGCGATGCCCGCGTGCCTAAGCCGTAAGCTTTGCCGCAGTCCCCGTTGCACCAGCGTTACCCAAGTCCTTCGCGCCCGTCGCCCCACCAGTCGCAACTATGCGCGCACGCAAGGTCAGTTTTGACCAGCGATCTCGATCTGCTCCGGCCGGACCGCTTCCATCCACGGAACATTGTCGTCTGCGCCGTGGGCCTCGATCCAGCCGCGGACCCGGACACGCCGGCCGGCGAGACTCATCACGTCGATGCCTGCTGCGGTAAAACTACGCTCGTTTCGCTTCGAGATCGTAACCGCAAAGCTCTCGGACCACCGTCGGCCGAAATTGAGGTAAATCGTGGCCCCGCTTTGATGCACGGACACCACCTGGCCCTCGACCAGCGCAAATCGGCCACGCTGCGCCAGCACATCCACAGGGGCGTCGGCATTGAGGATTTCATAATACGGATCGCTCCAAAGGCCAAGTTTGGCGGTCCGGGCCGCTCGTTCGCCGGCCAACAGCGCCTGCGCGCAGTTCCTGTCGCCGACCCGGTCGGCGACGCGGGCCATACCGGATTCGACCAGAGCACCCTGCGTGAAGAGTTCCGCGCCGTCGCGCACCGCATAGGCATAGGCGACAATGCGGCCGTAACGATCCAGATTGTTATCCAGTCCGGCATCCGCTTGGCGCAGCACGACTTCGTCCCCGCCGACCAGCGCATCGAGTGCGGCTTTTGCCGCCGCGCCGTCATCAGGCGCAGGAGATGGCGCTGCGGAGCGCGAACCAGCGAGCGGAAGCGACGGCACCTCGATGGCGGCGAGCCGCACTTGCCGTCCGTCGCTTAGGACAAAAGTGCGGCCATCGATGATCCCGCTGACGGTTGCATGTGCGACCGTCTCGGCCCCGCACACGCTGACGGGCGCCGCATCCTGCGCGGCCGCGCCAACGCAGCCGCCAGTCACCGCGATCACAGCGCCCAAAATGCCGTCCCACCACCCCATCATCGCCATCAAGTGAAAGGCCACAATGCGGCGGCGCCGCGGCAGGTTGCATCGGAGCCGGATTACCTTTTGCTCATATGTGCCCGTCGATCCCGTTGCCGCTCCTAACGGCCGGCATGCGCCAAGCCTGAAATTCCTCAATTGACGCGGACGCCCGGCCACGCAAAAAGAGGCTGGTTCGGTCCCGTAGCTCAGCCGGATAGAGCAGCGGTTTCCTAAACCGAAGGTCAGAGGTTCGAGTCCTCTCGGGACCGCCATGCATTAACATGCCGTTCTTCGTTTATATCCTCGGCAGCCGGCGCAAGGCCGATCGCCGTACCTATGTCGGTTGGACCACGGATCTCGACCGGCGCCTGCAACAACACAACGCGGGCACGGGCGCCAAATCGACGCGCGGGCGGATATGGATTCTGCTCTATTCCGAACTTTGCGAGACCAAGCGAGATGCAATGAGCCGCGAGTGGCACATCAAGCGCGACCGCAAGTTTCGCGCGACGTTGCGGGCCACCATTCCGACCGGACGCCCGCGTGCCCGGAACGTCGTGGCGAAGCCTTGGCTGTAGAGCCTCAAGGTTCGCGTGTTCTCGGCGCGCGAGCACGTCACCGGCAGTTCTTGAACCGGAATTTCCCGCCCTATAGGCTCTCCTCTCGACTTTCCCGCCCAAGGCGGCGGGCCGCGATTTCGGCCCGCCGGGAAACCCAACCAGAAAACAGTACGATGGCAAATCAGAACCAGGACGAAGCAAAAGCCGCGGCGAACGCTGCGGCGGCGAGCGAATATTACAATCTGCACGAGATCGTCGCCAAAGCGCGGGCCAATCTCAATCAGAACGATTGGGACTATATCGTCGGCGGCACCGAGACCGAGACGACGTTGCGGCGCAACCGCATGGCGCTCGATTCCGTCGCGTTCCGGCCGCGGGTTCTGCGCGACGTCAGCAAGGTCGATACGTCCACCGAGGTGCTCGGCCGCAAGCTGCGGCTGCCGGTCGTGCTGTGTCCGGTCGGCTCGCTCGAGAGCTTTCATTCGGGCGGCGCCGAGCCGGTGGTGAAGGCGGCGGCCGAATTCGGCGTCGCGCATATGTTGAGTTCGGTCTGCGATCCCGGCCTTGAAGAGGTCGCGCAGGCCGCGCCCGATGCGCTGCGCATCTTCCAACTTTACGTGCGCGGCGACGCCGACTGGGCCGATGCGCATCTCGAGCGCGCGATGCAAAGCGGCTACTCCGCCTTCTGCATCACCGTCGATACCGCCCATTACAGCCGGCGCGAGCGCGATCTCGCCAAGCGGCACGTCACTGCCGGCCGCCGCCGCGTGCAAGGCCGCGAGCACCAGGCGGCGCTCGACTGGCGCACGGTCGAGCGCATGAAAAAGAAGCTCAAGATCCCGTTCGGCATCAAAGGCATCGGCACCGCCGAAGACGCCAAGATCGCGCTCGATCACGGCGTCGAGATCATCTACGTCTCCAATCACGGCGGCCGCCAGCTCGATCACGGCCGCGGCTCGTTCGATGTGCTGCCCGAAGTCGTCGAAGCGGTCGCCGGCCGCGCCATCGTCATCGTCGACGGCGGCTTCTATCGCGGCACCGACATCGTCAAGGCGCTCGCCATGGGCGCCAATCTGGTCGGACTCGGTCGCATGCAGTGTTATGCGCTTGCGGCCGCCGGCCAGGCCGGCATCGTGCGCATGCTCGAGATCATGGAGGACGAAGTGATCCGCGCGCTCGGCCTTCTCGGCGTCACGAGTTACGGCAAGCTCGATCGTTCCTATCTCGCGCCGGCGGCGCCGGCCAATGCGCCGCATGTGTTCTCCGCCTTCCCGTTGTGGGAGCAGACGCCGTATCGGTATTGAGCGGAGCGTTCAATTTGCCCCTTGGCATCATGTTCGGCGGTGGCCGTTCATAGAATGGCGTCGCTTCGCTCGCCTATGTGCCGGGTATCCCGTTTGATGGGCACCGCGATCTAAACAAGAAAGCCGAGGACAAGCCCGGCCGCGACTAAATGAGACAGGCCACATGAATCTCCAGCTCAGCATCGGCATCACCAACAATCCGCGCACCTGGCCGATCATCGACGGCACGGTGAAGCCTGACGGCATCGATCTCGTTCCGACCGTGCTGCATCCGTCCGAGCTGTTCTGGCGGCAATTGCACTTCTCCGAATTCGCCGTGTCGGAAATGTCGTGCTCGTCGTTCCTGATCGCACTGGCGCGCGGCGACACCCGTTTTGTCGGCCTGCCGATCTTCACGACGCGGCGGTTCTTTCACACCAGCATCCTGGTGCGGCGCAAAGCCGGCATCGAGACGCCGGCCGATCTCAAGGGCAAGCGCGTCGGCGTGCCGGAATACCAGCAGACCGCGGCGCTGTGGGCGCGCGGCGTGCTGCAGCACGAGTTCGGCGTCGCGCCGAAGGACATGGAATTCTGGATGGAACGCACGCCGGAAATGAGCCACGGCGGCGCCACCGGCTTCAAGGCGCCGCCCGGCGTCACCGTGCATCAGATCCCCGCCGACAAAAGCATCGGTTCGATGATGCTGGCCGGCGATCTCGATGCCGTGCTGCATTACCTCGCCGACCGCAACCTGGTCGACCGCAGCCGCGCCGATCTCGCCGGCCATCCTGATTTCAAATACTTGTTCCCCGATCCGATCGCCGAAGGCGTGCGCTTCTACAAGAAGACCGGGTTGTTGCCGATCAATCATCAGGCCGTCGTGCGGCGCGACATTTTCGAGAAGGAGCCTTGGGTCGTGCTCAATCTGATCAAGGCCTTCAACAAAGCGAATGAAATTGCCGACGCGGAGCGCATCGCCCATGTGCAGGATCACCTGGCGGCCGGGCTACTCTCCGGCGATCCGAAACCACGGCTCCTGCATCACGGCGTCAGGGCCAACCGCAAGGTCATCGAGATCATCGCGCAATATTCGCTGGAGCAGAACCTGACGCCGCGTCTTGTCGAGATCGAGGAGATTTATGCTGCGAACGCGCTCGATACCTGAGGCGCGATCTCCTCAAAAGCGCGCATCGAGCCCGCGGGCGGCGACGATCGCCGCGACCTGTTCGCTGCGCATGCCGTGGGCGCGAAGCACTTCACCGATATCGCGCGTGCCCTCGCTGGCGCTGCGCTCCGCCTTCGACTTGGTCTGCGCCGAGAGATAGGCGCCTTCCTGCCGCGACAGTTCGACCAGCGCGCGGCCGAAATTACATTGCGCCCGATCGTAGCGGGCAAGCCCGGCGTCGAGGTCAGTGCCGGCCGCATCCAGGCAATGGGCGAGCGTCGCGGCATCGATCGCCGCTTTGGTCGTGCCGGCGCCGGCATGCGGCCGCGCGACAAACGCCGCATCGCCGGCGAGCGCCACGCGGCCGAACACGATCTGCGGCGATTCAAGATCGTAGATCGGTTGAAAGAACGGCGCGGCGCGCACGAAAATCCCCGCGATCTGCGGCGCCAGCAGGCGCTCGGCATCAGCCTTCACCTGCGCGATCACATCGGGACGTATGAGGGGCGGCGGTATGCCTGCCGCGTAATGCCGCCCGGCGGCGTCGGTGCAGATGTCGGTGAGCGTCGCCGCGTCGGTCGGCCGGTACCAGACGATATTGTAGGCGCGGCGTCCGGCTTGCGTATCATTATCACGGCCCGGCACCGGATAGCCGAGCAATTGCTCGCCGTCGGGCAGGCAGAAGGCGTAGAGCTCGAAAATCTCGCGATGAATCTCGTCCGGTATGCGCGCTTCGTCGAGTACCGCGCGCCAGGCGACATAGCCGGCATAGACCGGCTCGACCTGCGGCAGGAACTGCGTGCGTACGGTGGAGCGCAGCCCGTCGGCGCCGACCAACAGATCGCCGCGCTCGCGCGTGCCGTCGGCAAAGGTCGCGGCGACCGTGCCGGCATCTTGCGCGATGCCTTGCAGCGCCTTGCCGAGCCTGTAGTTTTGCGCCGGCAAAGGTTCGCGCAGGGCGCGGTAGAGCCGGGCCCAGCCGCTCATCGTCCGCGCCGAGCGCTGCGCGACGATTATCTTGCCGGCGCTGTCGAGGCAGACGACCTTGGGCACCGGGATGCCCATCGTCTCGTCAAAGGCGATGCCGGCGTGGCGCAGGATGGCGATGAGTTGCGGATGCGTGCCGAGGCCGACGCCGCGGCTCGCCAATTCCTCGCTGTTGCGCTCGAAGACGGTTGCGTCCCAGCCGATGCCGCGCAGCAGATGCGCCGTGATCAGGCCGCCCAGTGAGCCGCCGATCACCAGCGCGCGCGGCATTCCGGCGGCCGTCCGGCAGCGCCTAGGTCACGACAAGGCCCACGACATGCTGTCGTGGCCGGGCTTGTAGTCCATATTGGTCGCCGCCGGATTGCGATTGACCAGCGGCCGGGCATACATCGGATTGGTCATGCTGCGCGTTTCGTGCTCGACGCGGAACAGCGGCTCGCGCGAGTCGAGATCGATCACGTCGAGAAAGCGGTACTCGTAGTCGTTGGTCTCCATGCTGATCAGGCCGAGTTCCTTGAGCCGGTGATAAGGACCGGAGAAATCGGCGAGATAGATCTGGACGTGATGATTGTCGTAAGGCGCCTCCGGCGCGTCGGTTTCGCGGAAATAGAAATACTGTTTCTCGCCGACTTGCACCCGCGCCTCCGCGGCGGCGCCGGTCTTGATCACGTCGGCATTGGTGCGCAGCACGTCGCGATAGAAGCGCACGATCTGTTCGGCCACGCCGGGACGGACATCAAAGCGCACATAGGCCATGCCGAGCGCGATGCGGCCGAAGCGTTCTTCGTCAGGCGTGTGAACGTGGATGCGGTTGCCCCAGGGGCAAACCGTTTCGACGCAATCGTTGCTCTCGCGGAAATCGAACTTGGTCCCGGCGAGAAGCTTGCGCGCTTGCGTCAGGCGGTCGAGCAGCGCCTGACGGTCGGGAATGACCAGCCCGGTGACGCCGCGCAGCACCTCGGGCTTGCCCATCGGCAGATGGAATTGGCTCATGCCGACATTGATCCACATATTGCCGGAACCGGTCATCAGAAACGGATCGCGCGTCAGCCCGAGGCCGGTGACGTAATAATTTGTCGCCAGATGCTGGTCGCTGATCGACACATTGACGTGGCCGAGATTGACGATGTTGCCGATATCCTGCGCGGCACGGTCGTAATGGCGTTCCAGCATGGTCATTCCTGTTTCGGTTTCCTTGGCTCGCTTCTGCCCCGATAGTAGGCGTCTGACGATGCCGGCTCAACTGCCGTCTCGTCGCTCGTTTGCGTGCGGCTAGGGCGGCAGTTTTTGCAATTCAGGGAACGGCGCGTAGGTCACGCCGGCGCATATGTCTTTCGTCTCTTTTCCCGACTCGATGAAGCGATCAAACCGGCCGACCTGGAACACGGCTATGATCTCCTTGGTGCCGGCATAGTCCTTGCTGCCATTCCTCTTGCCGTCGAATTTCAGGCAGGCGGTATAGCGGGTGACATTGCCGACCGGTTTGATCGCCGGATCGGAAATCGCGGCGTCGCGAATGCCGGTGGGATCGTCGAGATAGGCATGCATGGCGCCGAGAATGTCGGCCTTGTAATTCGCCGGATAGGTGTTGACGGTGGGATCGCCTTCGGTCACAGGCTCATGATGGGCACAGGCGCCAAGCAGTGCGGCAACAAGCATCGTGCCGAGGGACGGTGTTGATTTCGCCAAAGCGCGCGCAGCTGCAGCCGCGATGCCTCGCATCTCCTCTTCTGCCCTCTTCACTCGTCCCGCAAGCGACCGTAATCGCAATTTCCGGGCGGCGCCACCTTCGTTTTATTTGGTAGCCTCTTATTCGGCGGCTTCGTGGGCGTAATTCTGCACCCGCGTGTTGACGAGTTGCAGCGGCGACGCCGCGTCCTCGAGCATGCCCCAGCTTTTCAGCCAATCATAAGTGCGCTGCATTTCGTCGGGCGGAATTGGCGCCGGATCGCAGACGACGAGACGGCTCTCGCGCAGGTCCTCGACCTTGAGCGCGGCGATCTCGGGATCGTTTGCGGCGTAATAGTCGATGAAATAGTGCAGATAGGCTTTCTTGCCGGCATTGATGCGGCGCACCGCCTCGCGCACGGCACGATTGAAGGCGGCGTAGGTCTCGGCGTCGACGCGTTCGGACGCCACCTCGGTACCGTGATAGAACGCCGAACAGATGACGCGGCAGCCCATCTTTTCGGCGAGCGTCAGATGCGGCTCCGACAGTGTGGTCGCTTCGATCTCGCCCTTCAGCATCGCGTTGAGCCGAAACCGTGAACCGTTCGGCGCTCGGCACAGATTGATCATCTCGCGCGGGACAAAGCCTTCCAGCAAATGCAGCGCGAGATAATGGCTGCCGAAATAGAACGGCACGCCGACGGTGCGTTTGGCGAGTTGCTGCGGCGTATATACGGGTGAATCCGGCCGCACCACGATCGCCGAATAAGCGAGGATGGCGCGGCGCCCAAGCTGTCGGCTGCCTTTGCCAGTACCGGCGACGCGGCAGTAATTGCCCCACTCGCAGGCATTGTACATATCGGCTTTGCCTTGTTCGAGAAGCCTGCCGTGGCTGGCAAAGGGCGTGACGCCTTTCGGCGTCGTCACGCTGGCCTCGACCCGCTTTTCGACGCCGGCTTCGCGGTCGGCCCATTCGATGTCGAGGCCCTCCTTGGCGAATAGGCCTTCATCGTAGGCGACGAGTTCCGGTAGCCCTTGGAACGGCGCGGTGGTCTCAAGAACGAGCTTCTTCATGATGCGTTGTCCTGTGCGCCTTTCCTGGGCATGCTTATTTCCATGGCCGCGAAGCGCTGTGCCGCATTCTCCTGCACTGAATACCGGGCCGCAAGGCCAGCCTGCTCGGGCCGCAAGGTCAGGCTTGCGCCTTGCTCCCGCCTTAACCTGATGTGACTGGTCCGCTGCGACGGTTTCAGGATGCGGGTTTGTACCGACCTTGTGCCTGTCTTCGGTTCTTGCGACGAATTTTGCATTGCACCCGGCTGAACGTCGTTGGCGGGTGCGGCGACAAAGTCAAGGCATTATCTTTATCTCGGATTATGTATTACTAATCGCCGTTCCGTAGCGCAGCCCGGTAATGCACTTCATAGAACATCTTATCCACGCCTACGGCCTGCTGACGGTAGCCCTGATCGTCGGCCTGGAATGCGTCGGCGTTCCACTGCCCGGCGAGACCGCGCTGCTGGGCGCTGCCATCTATGCCGGCACCAAACATGATCTGAACATCGTCGCGGTGATTTTGACCGCCGCCGCTGCCGCGATCGTCGGCCGTATCATCGGTTATGCGCTTGGGCGCGGCTTCGGCTATTGGCTGTTGCTGCGTTATGGCGGCTACGTGCGGATAACCGAGGCGCGGATCAAGCTCGGTCAGTATTTGTTCCTGCGCCATGGCGGCAAGATCGTCTTTGTCGCGCAATTCGTCCCGGTGCTGCGGACATTTGCCGGGATCTTCGCCGGTGCCAATATGATGCCGTGGCGTGATTTCTTGTACGCCAATGTGGTGGGCTCGCTTATTTGGTCGCTGAGCTATGGCTATGCCGCTTATGCGCTGGGCCGGCAATTCGAGCGGCTGCAAGGTCCGGTGGTCGTCATCATTGCCGCGATCACCGTGGTCGGTTTCGTCATCGGCGGCATTTTCGTCAATCGGCACGAGGCCCAGCTTTTGGCCAAAGCCGAGCGGGCCATGCCGGGCCCCCTGAAAGTGCCGTAAGCACGAGCGCTCTGGCCGTCGCCCGGCTTGAACCCTTTGATCCGCATAGCCATATTGGCTGAGATCGGGCGGATGACCTCCCGGATCATTGGGGCGCCGTTACAGGGCCCCGCCAAAGTCGCTTAACCAAGGGCTTTGAAACCATGTCCAGGGTTTCCTCGCTGTCGAGTCCGTTTTTGCTGGGTTTTGACGAGATCGAGCGCGTGCTCGATCGGGTCGGCAAGGCTGCGGATGGTTATCCTCCCTACAATATCGAGCGGATTCCGCGCGACGGGAACAGCCCCGAGCGCCTGCGCATTACCCTCGCGGTCGCGGGCTTTACCCGCAGCGAGCTCGATGTGACGATCGAGGAGAGCCAGCTTGTCATCCGCGGTCGCCAGCAGGACGACAAGAGCCGGCAATACATCCACCGCGGCATCGCCGCGCGCCAATTCCAGCGCGTCTTCGTGCTGGCCGACGGCATGGAAGTATCCGGCGCGGACTTGAAGAATGGATTGCTGTCGATCGATCTGATGCGCCCGCAGCCCGAGCGCATCGTTAAATCGATTTCAATCAAAGAATGCGATTAAGAAACCGGTAGGACTCGACCGCAACAGAGAAAGGAGTCGAGGGCCATGAACGAGATCAACCGCGACGGTGCCGATGACACCGAGATCAAGATAGATTTGTCGCCGGAAGCGCTGGCGCAGCTTGGCGACGGCCATATCGCGTATGTGAAAGCGGTGCGCTTCGAGGATTTCCGCAAGATGTTTCCACAGGCCGAAGTGCCGCAGCTCGATCCCGGCCGGGTTCTGTTTGCGCTGCACGCGGCCGACGGCACGCCGATCATGCTCACCGACAGCCGCGAAGCGGCGGTCGCCAATGCCTGGAGCCAGGAGCTCGAGACGGTCAGTGTGCACTGACCGGAGCATCATTATGCTCCAATGAGAATCTTGATCTTGAGCCGATTCAATTGATTTGGATCAAGGTCCCATAATCGACAGGCGAAGCTCAGCGAGCAGAACGGGGTGGCGTAATCGCGCCACCTCGTTTGTTTTTGCTTGTCCGACGGTTGAGTGCCGGCTGCCGTCAAGCGGCGCTGGCCGACGGCATCGCCAGCACCGCATACAGCGCCTCGGCATCCTGCGAGCCGCGCAGCTTGTGCGTGATCGCCGGATCGCGAAGCAGGCGCGCAATGCGCGCCAGCGCCTTGAGGTGATCGGCGCCCGCGCCTTCCGGCGCCAGCAACAGAAACACCAGATCGACCGGCTGATTGTCGAGCGCTTCGAAGTCGACCGGGCGTTCGAGCCGTGCGAACAATCCGAACAGGCGCGTCAATGTCGGCAGCTTACCGTGCGGGATGGCGATGCCGTTGCCGACCGCCGTCGAGCCCAGCTTCTCGCGTTGCATCAGGATGTCGAAGATCACCCGCTCGTTCTGTCCGGTAAGCGTGGCCGCACGCGCGGCCAGTTCATGCAGCACCTGCTTCTTGCTGTTGACCTTGAGCGCCGGGATGATCGCATTCGGCGCGACGAGATCGGTAAGCATCATGATTGGAAACCTGAAAGTGGTCGGAACCTGGAAAAAAGCGAGGCAGCGCGAAAGCGTCGGTGACCCTCAGTGACTATTGGCCGCGGTGGAACCGAGTTTCATCTTCGCATCGGAGCATGAACTTTTCCCGAAAGCCACTGCCCGATCTGTGCCAACTCCCTGCTGCCGTCTGGCCAGCCGTCTCGGCGCTCTGCGAAAGGCGGCGGACCATAAGGAGACATGGTCACCGCGTCAATGGGCATCGGCAGGCGTCGGCGCCGGAGGGGCGATCCAGCCGAAATGGCCGTCGGCGCGGCGGTAAACGATATTAACACCGCCATGTGCGGCATGGCGGAACACCAGGACCGGCGCGCCGGTCAAGTCCAGCTCGGCAACCGCGTCGCTGACCGACAGCTGTTTGAGGGTGGTCGTCGATTCGGCAATGATGACCGGGGTGAACGCCTCGGCGTCCGCGTCGTCCCGATCTTCCGGCGCCGCAATAATATAGCTTGCGGCATCGATCGCGGCCCAATTGGCGGCCTGCGCTTCGCTGCGTTCGGAGCGGTGGTCTTTCAATCGCCGGTGATAGCGGCGCAGCCGCCTTTCGATCCGCGACGCCGCCTGGTCCGCGCAGGCATAGGCTTCGGGCGCCATGCCGTCGGCGTGCAGCGTGATTTTCGAATCGAGGTGGATCGCGCATTCGCTGCGAAAACCGAAGCCGTCACGCGCCAAAGTGAGATGCCCCGAATAGCCTCCGTCAAAATACTTATTCACAGCTTCGGCAATCCGGTCGCCGATGCGGTCGCGCAGTGCGTCGCCGATGTCGAGATTTTTTCCGGACACGCGAAATGTCATGGCCGCCTCCGTAATAATCCCGACGCGCGTTGAGAACGGGCGCTTTCGCTCAATAACCTCGCTGGGACCTCGACTCGACCTAGGAAGCGGCGGCCTGCCTGTCAACGCGCCGCCGCCGCCAGGCCGTCCATAGTTGGAAGGCAGCCGCCCGGTCCGTCAACGCAATCGCGAGCAGTTGATCTAATTGATCGCGGTGGCTTGCTTCTCCCGCCGCCGCTGCACCGACGAGGGAATGCGCATGGCCTCCCGATATTTGGCGACCGTACGTCGCGCAATGTCGATGCCGGCCTCGCGCAGTTTCTCCACGATGGTATCGTCGGACAGAACATCGGCGGCGGTTTCGCCGTCGATCAATTGTTTGATGCGGTGACGCACCGACTCGGCGGAATGCGCCTCGCCGCCGTGCGCCGCAGCAATCGCCGAGGTGAAAAAATACTTCAGCTCGAAGATACCGCGGCTGGTCGCCATGTATTTGTTGGCGGTGACCCGCGACACCGTCGATTCGTGCATGCTGATGGCCTCGGCGACGGTCTTCAAGTTGAGTGGCCGCAGATGCTCGACGCCGTGAGCAAAGAACGCATCTTGCTGGCGCACGATTTCGTTGGCGACTTTCAGAATGGTGCGGGCGCGCTGATCGAGTGCGCGGACGAGCCAGGTGGCGCTCTGCAGACACTCGCTGAGATACGACTTGTCGGTGTCGCGGCGCGCGGTGGCCGACACTTCCGAATAATAGCTCTGGTTAACCAGAACCTTCGGCAGAGTGTCGGAATTCAATTCGACGATCCAGCCGCCGTCCGGCGACGGCCGTACAAAGACATCGGGTACGATCGGCTGCACGACGGCCGAGCCGAAAGCGTGGCCGGGCTTCGGATTGAGCCGGCGCACCTCGCCGATCATGTCGGCGAGATCCTCGTCGCCGACGCCGCACAGCTTCTTCAGGGCGGCGAAATCGCGCTTGGCCAGAAGATCGAGCCGCGAGATCAGCGCCGCCATGGCGGGATCGTAGCGGTCGTTTTCCTTGAGCTGATTGGCGAGACACTCGGCAAGATCGCGTGCGCAAATTCCAGGCGGATCGAAAGTCTGCAGAACGGCGAGGACGGCTTCGACTTCGGCAAGACCGGTGCCGAGCTTCTCCGCCGCCGCTGCGAGGTCGCCGGTCAAGTATCCGGAATCGTCGACGAGATCGATCAAATACTGACCGATCATACGCTGCACAGGATTGACGATCGCCAGCGTCAGTTGCTCGCGCAGCCAATCCGCCAAGGTCGTCTCGGTGGAGACGAAGGCTTCGAGATTGTACTCGCTGTCGTCGCGACCGCCCGAGCCGGTGCCAGCCCATTCGGAATAGCCGGCGGGACCGTCCGCCGCGCGCGCGGGAGCGGGATCGCTCTCGTCGTTGTAATTCTCGCCGGGGCCGGTGCCCGGCGTATCGTCGTGGACGTGGCCGTTGAATTCGACTTCGCCGCCTGACTGTGAGCCAAAGTCACCACTGGGCTCGCCGTCCCTGGAACCGGCAGATTCACCGCCGGCTTCGCTGCCGTAGTGGTCCTCGCCGTCCATGCCGTGCTGGTCCGGTGCCGCCAAGCCGTCGGGCTCGCCGGCCGACTCGGGTTCGGCGCCGCGATCGAGCAGCGGATTTCGCTCGAGTTCCGCCTCGACGTAAGCGACCAGGTCCAGATTGGAGAGTTGCAGCAGCTTGATGGCCTGCATCAGCTGCGGTGTCATCACCAGCGCTTGGCTTTGCCGTATCTGCAACCGTTGCGAAAGCGCCATAAGATCCCGCGGCTTTAACGACTTCCGACCTCGTCGGCCAAAGAATTGGTCCGATTCTTGCTTATCTCCTTATCGTATATCTCTCGCCATGTCGCCAGACTATTTTTTGTCAGGCTTAAAGGCGGTCCCACCCCATATAATACCATTTGAATGATCTGATTTCAGGCAAAGTACGCCATCATGCCTTAAATTTAGGCATGATTCGACTTTGCCGGATGGGATGTCGCGCTCTCCACCCCTCGGAGCCGTGTTGGTTGGTCCGAACTACCGGCCCTGCTATGAGTGAGCCCCGCAAGCCCAGAGGCGAAGTGGTCGGTGGCGGGTTAGGGGTCGTTTGGTGACTTTGTTTAGTGCTACGGCAGTGCCGGAGCGGCGCTACCAGTCGGTAGTGCTTGCGACGATTCTAACGTTGGTCGCGGTGCGTCTGGTCTTTGCCGGGATGGCGCCGCTGAGCTTCGACGAGAGCCTCTATTGGCTCTGGTCCAAGCACATTGTCGGCGGCTATCTCGATCATCCCCCGGTCAATCCGTTTCTCATTCGGCTCGGCACTACGCTTTTCGGCGACACCGAATTCGGCGTGCGCGTGATCGGCGTGCTGCTTGTGCTGCCGGCGACTTGGGCGATCTGGCGGTCGGGCACGATCCTGTTCGACGACGATCGGATCGGCGCCACGGCGGCGCTCTATTTCAACCTGACGATCGTCGTGATCGCGGGGTCGGCGCTGGCGACGCCGGACAACGCGCTCGTGGTCTCGACCGCATTCCTCCTTTTCACGCTGGTGAAGCTTTGGGAAACCGGGCGCGGCGCGTGGTGGCTTGCCATCGGCGTCGTATTCGGCATCGGCCTGTTGTCGAAATACACCACGGTATTCTTCGCCGTCAGCATTCTCGTCTGGCTGCTCATGGTGCCGAACGAGCGCAAATGGCTGTTCACGCCATGGCCGTGGGTCTCGGGCCTGATCGCAACCGCGGTGTTTTCGCCGACGCTGATCTGGAATGCCGAGCACGGCTGGGCTTCGTATCATTATCAGTTCGGCCGGCTGGTCGTGCACGAATGGTCGCTGCGCTATCTCGGCGAGTTTTTCATTACCCAGGCGGGCATGGCGACGCCGCCGATTTTCGTGCTCGGCTGCCTCGGCCTTGCCGCAATGCTCAAAGGCGAGGGCGGCCCGCGGCCGGCGCGCGTTCTGATCAATGCAATGGTTTGGCCGATCGTGCTCTATTTCGTCTGGCACACCTTTCACGGCCGCGTCGAAGGCAATTGGCCGGAGCCGATCTATGTGCCGTTCGTCATCGCCGCCGCTGTCGCTGCCGACCATGTCAAGTGGAATGAGACCTGGGCGCCGCTCGCGTCATGGTCGGCGCGGCTCGCCGTGCCGGTCGGGCTCGGCATCGCGGTGTGCCTTTATTTGCAGGCCGTGTTCGGCGTACTGCCGCTCGGCCGCATCGATCCGACCGCGCGTGCGCTCGGCGCCGGCTGGAACGAGCTTGCCGCCAAGCTCGACGAAGCGCGCATCCGGATCGGCGCGCCGATCGTGCTGACCACGGACTATGGCATCGCCGGTTGGCTGACGTTTTATCTGCCGTCGCATCCGGTCGTGGCGCAGGTCGATGAACGCATGCGCTATGTCGATCTGCCGCAGCCCGCCCCTGCATTGTTTGCCGGCACCAGCATGTATGTGTGCGAAATGCCCTGCGGCGCGCTCTGGAAATTAAAGGAAAAATTCAGCTCGGTCGAACTGATAGCGACGTTCCCT
Organism: Xanthobacteraceae bacterium; assembly: GCA_035509535.1. GTDB lineage: Bacteria > Pseudomonadota > Alphaproteobacteria > Rhizobiales > Xanthobacteraceae > BOG-931. Next base: position 82,040 of record DATJLN010000006.1, read on the forward strand.
CGGACCCGCCACGGCGTTACTATCAAGGAATATTCGGCCTATCGGCTGGCCGGCCCCACCGGGCAGGTGCTCGATCCGCCGCTGGCGCAGCAGCAGCCGTGACGAGGCAAAGGTGAACGAGCAACTTCGCGTATCGATGCCGCCGCCGGACGCGCGTCCGCGCCCGCGACTGTCCATCGTCGCGCCTTGCTACAACGAAGAGGCCGGCCTCGCGGAGTTCCACCGGCGCATGACGGCTGCCGCCAGGGAAACAGTGGGCGCCGATTACGAGCTGCTCCTGGTCAATGACGGTTCGGCCGATCGCACCTGGCAAATCATGCGGGAACTCGCCGAGCAGGATCCGCAATTGGTCGCGGTCAACCTGTCGCGCCGTCACGGCCATCAGCGCGCGATGACGGCCGGGTTGCATTCCTGCCGCGGCGGCCGCGTGCTCACCATCGATTCCGATCTGCAGGATCCGCCGGAACTGCTCGGCGAGATGTGGCGGCTGATGGATCGCGTCGAGGCGGACGTGGTCTATGGCCAGCGCCGCGAACGGGCCGGCGAAACCATGCTCAAGCGCGGCACGGCGGCAGTGTTCTATCGAATGCTGCGGCAATTCGCTGATGCCGATATGCCGGTCGACACCGGCGACTTCCGGCTGATGAGCCGCAAGGTCAGCGACATTCTCAATTCCATGCCGGAGCAGCAGCGCTTCATTCGCGGCATGGTGAGCTGGATCGGCCTGCGTCAGGTCGCGCTCGCCTATGACCGTGCCCCGCGCACGACCGGCTCGAGCAATTACTCGCTCGGCCGCATGTTCGGGCTCGCCTTCGACGCGCTGACATCGTTTTCGATCATGCCGCTGCGGCTCGCGTCCTATCTCGGAATCATTCTTGGCTTTTTGAGCCTGCTGATGCTCGGTTATACGCTCGGCAGCTGGGCGTTCGGTCATGTCGTCGAGGGCTGGACCAGCCTGTCGACGCTGATCCTCGTGCTCGGCAGCATGCAACTCATTCTGTTCGGGCTGCTCGGCGAGTATGTCGGCCGTCTTTATCTTGAGTCCAAGCGCCGGCCGTTGTTTATCATCGATGAAATTCGCACCGGCGAGACCGCGTCGGCATCGGCGCCCTATCAGACGTCCGGCGAGCGCCGTGACGCGTCCGGCGGGGCTCCGAATCAGGGCAGAATCTAAAGCCGGAATTCTTCGCCGAGATAGAGCCGGCGCACCTCGGGATTGTTGACGATCTCGTCGGCGCGCCCTTCCATCAGCACTTCGCCGGAATAGATGATATAGGCGCGGTCGGTCAGTCCGAGCGTCTCGCGCACATTGTGGTCGGTGATCAAGACGCCGATGCCGCGATTGGTGAGATGGCGCACCAAGGATTGGATGTCGCCGACAGCGATCGGGTCGATGCCGGCAAACGGCTCGTCGAGCAGCATGTAATTCGGCCGCGTCGCCAGCGCGCGCGCGATCTCACAGCGCCGCCGCTCGCCGCCGGACAGCGCGATCGCCGGCGTCTTGCGCAGGCGTGCGATATTGAACTCTTCAAGCAAGGCGTCGAGGTCGCGCGCGCGCCGCTTTTTGTCGGGCTCCACGACTTCCAGCACCGAGCGAATGTTGTCCTCGACAGTGAGGCCGCGAAAGATCGAGGCTTCCTGCGGCAGATAGCCGATGCCGAGGCGAGCGCGCTGATACATCGGCAGCTTGGTCACGTCATGGCCGTCAAGCTCGATGCGGCCCTCGTCGGCCTTGATCAGCCCGGTGACCATGTAGAACACCGTGGTCTTGCCGGCGCCGTTCGGACCGAGCAGGCCGACGGCTTCACCCTTGCGCACATAAAAGCTCACGCCCTTGACCACCTTGCGGCCGACGAAGCTTTTCTCGACGCCGTGCACGGCGAGAAGCCCGGAGCGGTCGCCGGGGGCTGCGCCATTGCCGTCGCTGCGGCGGCGCGGCCGCGGCGCCGGGCGCTGGCCGTTGACGGGCGGCTGCGGCCGTTGCGGCCGAGCGGCCACTCCCGGCGCAGGCGGAGGCGGGGAGGGCGCCGCCGTGGAGGCCCGCGGCGCCGGCGCCGGCTGGTGAGCGGGGGCCGGTTGTGGCGCAGGCGGAGGCGGTGCAGGCGGCTGCTGATAGGCTTGCAGCGGTAGCGGCTGGGGTACCTCGCGCGGCTGTGGTATTTCGCGCTGCGGCGGCATTTCGCGGGCCGGCGGCATGTCGCGCGGTGGCCGCAATTCGCGCGGCGGCGCTTTGGAGCGCGGTTTCTCTACAGGCGCGCCGACGCTTGCGATGTCGAGATAGACATTGCTGATCTCGCCGCCGATCGATTCGAGACCGATGGCGTCTTCCGCAACCGCGGCCGGCTTGCGCGTCGCCTTGGCCGGGGCCCGGCGGAAGTATGAAAGGAGATCTGCCACGGGTACTAAGAAGCTCGCCTTCGGTCGCGGTTCGATGCCGTTATATACGGAAGTCTAGCCGATTTTCCCGGTCCGGGCGTCGGGGCGGTAACAGGGCCATAAATCCGGGACAAAACACGAAACGTCAATTCGTCGAAGCCGGCCCGATGGTCATGACATTCGAGCCGCCGCCTTGGCCCTTGCCGGGCTGGATCAGGGCCCGAACCCGCCCCCCCTGGCTCTGCCCGCCGGCACCGGAGCCGCCATTGCTCGAGGCCGATTCCACGCGCGCATTGCCCGTCACAGTATCGACGACGACTCTCTCGCCGTTAATGACATTTTGGCCCTGACTGATTGTCACATGACCGGTGAGCGTTATGGTCTTGGTCTGGAGGTCATAAACGCCGAGATCGCCCCTCGCATTTTGATCCTTGGTAATGACAGTGACGCCGCCCTGCGCCTCGATGCGTTTGATATTTTGCGCGCCTTGCGGCATGCCGGGCGTCGACTTCGACGTGGTCACGGGCGTCGTGGACGCCTGCTTGTCTTTGCCGGCGATGCCCATCTCCTGGCCATAGAAGACCACGAGGCGCTGGCATTTCATCGTGGTGTCGCCCTGCACCACGCTCACATTGCCGGAGAACGTCGCAGTCTTGTCCTTGTCGCGCACTTCAAGCGTCGCCGCCTCGATCTGCACCGGCTGATCTTTTTTCTGGTCGCTCATCATGCCCTGGAACGGACCCGGCGTTGCATTGGCATTCGATGGCTGCGCGGCGGCAGGGTGCGCCATCAGCAGCGCGGCCACAGCAAGGCTCGCCAACGCCGGAAACAGCTTCTGCGTCAGCCCATATATGTGTTGGCTCATTGATCGCTGCCCTTTGCCGAATCGCTGGAACCGTCCTGGCTGTCTTTGCCGGGCATGAGCGTCATTTCCACGTTGGTGAAACGAAGCACGCTGCCGTTCTGGCTGATGTCGAGGTGTTGGGCATTCAGCAGCGAGCCGTTCAGCATGGTCACTTGAACCGGCTTGTCGGAAACCACCGTACCTTTTTTCACGTCGATCACCGCCTGAGAAAGGTGACCCGAATAGCCGGTGGACGACTGCAGATCGATGTTGTCGTTAAGCGTCAGAATTTCGGTCTTCACATTGTAGAGACCTGAGATCGCCGCCATCTCGACCGTGCTCTTGTCTTCCATCGCCATCTTGGCGTGAAGTTTTTGCAGCTCGATGAGGTCGGGCTTGGTCATATCTTGCGCCGCCGAGTCGGCGGCGAATTCGTAGGCGCGTGAATCGTTGGTGAAGCCGGTCAGCCGCGGCGCCTGCATTGTGATCTTGGTGCCATGGATGACGAGCTTGCCAAGCTCGCCCGGCAGCCGGAATCCGCCGATCGGCGGTATGTAATTCATCGCCACGACCGTGAGCAAAATCGCGACAATTCCGGCCGGTACGCCGATGCGCAGGAGCCGCACAAGCCGGCTGTGTTTTAATGCCGACCGGTAGCCGCGCTCGAAGTCGTTGCGTGACTTTGTGGCAAACCCCTTTGCCGCATTCTCCGGGTAGGCGACTGCCAAGCGATTGTCCTTCGAAAGGGGCCCGAACCGGGCCTCAAGCCATGCTTTTAGCGGTTTTGACCTGCAAAAGTCGCTGGCGAATATGTCCCAGGCAGGGCCGCCTTAAGGCACCATAGGGCAAGGCGTCCCGGACCCTGGCTCCTGGGCCGCAGCCCCCTGTTATGAATGCGCAAATATGTCGTCTGCGGCAAAACCCGCAAGGTCGAGTCGCACCCGCACCGGCAGAAAGCGGAAACAGGCCTGCGCCAATTCTTCGCGACCCTCGCGCGCCAGCATGGCGGACAGTTTCTCCTTGAGCGCATGCAAATAGATGACATCGGACGCGGCATAGGACACTTGCGCATCGCTCAGCGTCGCCGCGCCCCAATCGGAGGATTGTTGTTGCTTGGAAATTTCCTGACCAAGCACTTCGCGCACCAGATCCTTCAGCCCATGCCGGTCGGTATAAGTGCGCGCCAGCCGCGAGGCGATCTTGGTGCAGAATACCGGTTCCGGCATCACACCGAAGGTTTTGTGCAGCATGCCGAGATCGAACCGCGCGAAGTGAAAGATCTTGAGCAGCTTACCGTCGCCGAGGAGGCGCTTGAGATTGGGTGCCGAGTCCGCGCCAGCATGCGGCGCGATCTGCACGACGTCGGCCGAGCCGTCGCCTGGTGACAATTGCACCACACAGAGCCGATCGCGATTGAGATCGAGACCCATGGTTTCGGTATCGATCGCAATCGCGCCGGTATAGCGCGAAATGTCCGGCAGATCGCCGCGATGCAGGCGGAGGGTCATGGCTGATCGGCTATAGAGGAATTCATCAAAGGCCTAAAGTGCGATGCGAATGCATAGCCGGGATTTGCCGAATTCGCAATCTGACGGCGAGCCTTTGCCGCTTATTATCAAGCCGTTAGCCCGATCGAGCGGAGCTGCCCGGATTACGCTTTAGTGCTGCGTAAAGTATCTGCTCACGGATTCGAGCTGGCGCGACGCGCCCGCGGGCTCGCCCATGATGCGGCGGTCGATCTGGGCGGTGATCTCGCAGGGTCCCGAAGCAGGCAAGGTCTCGCTGGTCAGGTTGTCGTATTTGTAAGCGCGGCACGCGTCCCCCGGGCCCCGCAATACGAGCGTGCCGATCTGCGTCTGTACGAAGTCCGTGGTGTCGACCTGCAGTTCCAGATCCGACGACGAATACGGATGCCACGAGTGCCAAGTGCCGAAATAGCTCGAGATGAAAATTGCCGCGATGAGGAGGCATCCGCCGGCCGCCAAGTACATTCCCTGGCTGGTGCGAAACGCGCTCTGCTTTGCTTTCGTTCGTGCGATCATCGAAACACGGCCGAGCTTGGTTCTTTCCTTTTGGTCGCTTTAGATGCGATTCGAGAATCTCTTCGCATTTGACTACTGCACGGATTTTCCGTCGCGATAGCTTTCTTCCAGGAGCCGCAGATTGGCCTGGATGTATGGATTGCCAGGGTCTTTGGCCTCGGCTTGCTGCAGCGTCTTGTGCGCCCGCTGGTAATCGCCGCGCAGCATGAACGAGAAGCCCTGATTGTTCAGAATTTCGGGTGTCGGTCCGACCAGACGGACGGCTTGCGCATAGGCGCGATCCGAGAGATCGAAGCGGCGCAGACGGTCATAGGAGGCAGCGAGCCCGACCCAGGCTTCGGCGTCGTTCGGGTGTTTTTCGATGGCGCTTTGGAAGCTTTTCTGGGCCAAGCCGAAGCTATTATTCCTGAAGTATTTCTTCCCCAGTTGCAGATCGTCATTGGGGTCGTCGCCGAGAAATCCTGGCTTGGCCAACGGCGCCACCGGTTCGCCGCTGGGGCCCGGTTCTGCCGGCTGTGTGACGATCGAACCGGTGACGTCGCCCGGTGTGTTGGTGGTGTCGCCCGAGCTCGCATCCGGGCTCGCCGTCGCGATCTGATCGTTCGGTTTGCCGAGGTCGCTGAGTTTGGCTGAGGAGGTGCAACCGGGGAGCGTCATCGCGGTCACGATGCAGACGGCCCCCAACAGATAGATGCCACCCTTTGGCCGGTGTAAGACGCCCAACACAACACGACGCATCCCAGCCATCTCCTCTGCTCGGAGGGGCCGGACTGCCTCCCGAGGCTGACGATGCCTGAGGACAATTCTTAAAGGCGGATCGTTAATGATTTGCTTTGTGGCCGCGTCCTGAAGCCTGCGCCGAGGCCGCGCGGAAGCTGTACTGACGATGCACCACGATCACCAGTTGTTGGTGGCGAGCCGCACAATGATCGGACAGAGAATGACGATGAAGAGCACCGGAAACACGCAAACCATCATCGGGATGGTGAGCTTGGCCGGCAGGCTGTGCGCCTTCTCCTCGGCGCGAGACAGGCGCTTGTGGCGCATGTCGTCGCTGTAGACGCGCAACGTATCGCCGATGCTCGATCCAAGTTCGTCCGATTGTTTGATCAGCGTCGCGAACGAATGCGCCTCGTCGAGACCAAGGCGGTCGGCAAAGTGCTCGAGCGCTTCGGTCATTGCCCGACCGGCGCGGATTTCGAGATTCGTCATGTGAATATTCATCGCGAACGACGGATAGGGATCGCTCAATTCGGCGCGCACCCGGTCGAGCGCCGCTTCGATGCTGAGCCCCGCGTCCGAGGAAACCACCAGCAAATCCATGAAATCGGGAAAGCCCGAGCGATATTCAACCCGCAGCGCCTTGGTGCGCTGGTCCAGGTAAAGGCCGGGCGCCAAATATCCGACCATGCCGCCGAAAATCAGCGCCAGCCAAAAATTCGTGCCGCCTGCAATCCCGATCAGAGGCGCAACAAAGAAGACGATCGCCGCAAGCGCCATTGCGCAAATGGCGCGGGCGAGAAAGAAATAGGTGACCGCTTCCGGATTGTAGATGCCGGCATTGAGCAGTCGCCGACGCAATATCTTCAGGTCGTCGGTGCCGAGCGACGCATAATGCTTGTTGGCGTAGTCGACAATGCGTTGCGCGGCGCGCTTGCCGGTGTGCTGCAGTCCTTGGCGCTGGTCGGGGACTTCGCCATTGACCCGCGCGGCGCGCCGGCGCACCGCCTCGCGCGCCCGCACCGCGATCATAACGCTGAACGCGAGCGTTGTGACGGCGAGGAAAACCAGCGCCCTCAGCAACAGGATCGGATCGTTCGCGAAACTTTCAAGCATCAGCACAGGCCCGCTCAGATCTTGAAGTTCACCATGCGGTGCATGATCAGATCGCCGAGGCCCATCCAGACCAGCGCGCCGCCGAGCAATTCCTTGGTCAGGGACTTGTCCCAGACCGCGTCGTAGAACTGCGGCGAAATGAACTGGATGACCAGGAAGACGCCGATCGGCAGCGCGGTCAAAATCGTCGCCGAGGCGCGCCCTTCCGACGCCAGGGCCTTGATCTTGCGCCGCATCTTGAAGCGCTGCCGGATGACGTCGGACAGGTTCTGCAAGATCTCGCCGAGATTGCCGCCGGTCGAGCCCTGGATCGCGACCGCGGTGACGAACAGCGGCAAGTCGTCCGAGCCGATGCGGCCGTAAAGGTTGCGCATCGCGGTCTCGAGGTCCGCGCCGTAGGTGATCTCATCGGATACGATGCCGAACTCGCTGCCGATCGGATCCTTCATTTCCTGACCGACCATCGAAACCGCAACCGGCACGGGATGCCCTGCGCGCAGGCTGCGAATGATGATGTCGAGCGCATCGGGAAACTGCGCCTCGAATTTCTTCAAGCGTCGCCCGCGCAGCATCCGCAGCGCCAGATAGGGCACGGCTGTGGCGCAAAGCAATCCGGCGATGCCGGCTTCGACGAAGCTTGCGCGAAAGTACAGCGTTGCCAGGAATGCGGCGAACGCGCCGGCGATCACGATGACGAGAAGCTTTTGCAGCCCCATCGTCAGGCCGGATTGCAGGATGAGCTTGTTGAGCGCGGCGAAGCCCAGACGAAACTCGCCGTGGCTGTTCAATCCGCGCTGGCGGCGCAATTCGATATAGACCGCCTCGCGGTCGGTGCGGTCCCGCAGCATCATCAGCCGGTGATTGATGCGGCTGCGATATTTCGTGGCCGAAGCGCAGACGATATAGACGGCTTCCGCGGTCAGCCCGGCAGAGAGCGCGACCATCAGCCAGACCAGGTAGATCGGATTGATGTTGAGCGACATGATCAGAGCGGCTGTGACGGATCGAAATGGGAGCCGGGCAGCTTGATGCCCATGGCGGCTAGTTCGTTGAGGAAGCGCGGCCGCACGCCGGTTGCCTGAAAGTGGCCCTGCACGGTGCCGTCGGGCGTGATGCCGGTGCGGACGAATTTGAAGATTTCCTGCATCTGGATGATGTCGCCCTCGAGGCCGGTGATCTCGGCGATGCTCATCACCCGCCGCTTGCCGTCGGACAGCCGCGACAGCTGCACGATGACGCGAATGGCAGCGGCGATCTGGCTGCGAATGCTGGCGACGGTCATCGGCAGGCCGGCCATGCCGATCATTTGTTCTAAGCGCGAAATGGCGTCGCGCGGCGTGTTGGCGTGAACGGTGGCCATCGAGCCTTCGTGGCCGGTATTCATCGCCTGCAACATGTCGAAGGCTTCCTCGCCGCGGCACTCGCCGAGGATCACCCGGTCGGGACGCATGCGCAGCGCGTTCTTGACCAGGTCGCGCTGGCGGATTTCACCGCGGCCTTCGACGCTCGGCGGCCGCGTCTCCATGCGGCCGACATGCGGCTGCTGCAATTGCAGTTCGGCGGCATCCTCGATGGTGATCAGGCGCTCGGTCTGCGAGATGAAAGCCGACAATGCGTTGAGCATGGTGGTCTTGCCCGAACCGGTGCCGCCGGAAATGATCAGCGTGACGCGCGCACGCACGGCGGCGGCCAACAGCTCGGCCATCTGCGGCCGCAAGGCGCCGACCTCGACCAGCTTGTTCAGGTTGTAGGGCTTCTTCGAGAATTTGCGGATCGACATCAGCGGGCCGTCGATCGCGACCGGCCGCACCGCAACGTTGACGCGCGAGCCGTCGGCCAAGCGGGCGTCGCACATCGGATGCGATTCATCGACGCGTCGGCCCACGGCTGAAACGATCTTGTTGACGATGCGCAGCAGATGGCTCTCGTCCTTGAACCGCACCAAAGTGGGTTCGAGAATGCCGGCGCGCTCGACATAGACGCTTTCGTGGCCGTTGATCAGAATGTCGTTGACTGCGGGATCCTTCAGCAACGGCTCGAGCGGGCCGAGCCCGGTCATCTCGTCGAGAATCTCCGAGACGAAATCGTTGAGCTCCTGGGTGTTCAACGCCAGGCGTTCGGCCAGCACGTATTGCGCGACCAGTTCCTGCACATGCGTGCGCAGGGTTTCTTCCGGCAGCTTCTCGAGCGCGGATAGGTTGATGTCTTCGAGCAGCTTGCGGTGCAGCCGCACCTTGGCGTCGAGGAGCTTCTCGGCCAGCAGGGCCTTCTGCGACGCGACCGCGGGCGCCGGCTCCGGTGCGGGGGGTGCAATGATGTCCGGACCGTGCGGCGGCTCCGGCGCGAGCGGAATCTCGTCCTCCGGCAACGGCTCCGGAGCTTCGACGGTGCGGATCGAAAAACGGCCAAGCATGGATGTCGCTCGACTTCCGTGACCTGCTTATGACGCTTGTCGTGGCGCCAGCGCGGCGCCCATATTGCGTTCAGTCTGTTTCGGCTGAGTCTGCTTGCGCCCGAGGAACGGGATGCGGCGGGGCTCGCGCGGCTCCTCGGGCAGGATCATCTTCTTCAGCTGCATCGTGATCTTGTTGCCGGGCTTGACCTCCTCGAGCGTCACGCCCCGATCGATCGCTTCGCGCACCAGCGCATAATCGTTCGGGATGCACGACAGCAGCGTGTCGCCGATCGCCTTTTCGATGTCGCTCTGCCGCAAGCCCGGCGCGAACAGCTTGTGCACGAAGCGGTTGATGATGACGCGCGGCCTCACGGCGTCGCCGAGGCGATCGCGGATGGCGGTGACAAGCTGCTTGGTTTGCCGCAGCCCGGGCACGGTCGGTTGCCCGACAATGAACAGCTTGTTGCTGCCGAGCAGAACGTTGTCGGTCCAGCTGAACCATGTCCGCGGCATGTCGAAGACGACATAGTCGAAATTCGCCGACACGAGGTCGAGCAGCCGGGTGACGACCGTCGGGTCGAACGAGCGCATTTCGGCGGGGCAATTCGGCGCCGCGATGACGGCAAGCCCGGAGGAGTGATAGGACAGCATCACTTCCAGCAACTGCCGGTCGAGCCGCTCGGGCCGCGGTTCGATTTCGCTGAGATTGAGCCGCGGCTCGATATCCAGATAGTCGGTGCAGGCGCCATGCTGAAAATCAAGGTCGACAAGACATGTCGAAGCTTTGACCTTCTTGCCGCCGTTGAGCAGGATCATTGCGGTTTGTACGGCAAGCGTGGTGACGCCGGCACCGCCGACCGCCGGCAGAAAAGCGAAGATCTGCGCTTCCTCCGCCGCGGCGGCTTCTTGCGGGCTGCGCGCCGCGCGTACGCAGGCCCGCGCCAGCTCGGCCGGCGAAACCGGCTTTTGCAGGCAGTCGGCCACGCGCATCTGCATAAGCCGGCGCGCCAGCGTTTGATCGAAGCGTTCGGTCAGCACGATAACCGGCGCGCAATCCGGCGTGCCCGCTATCAGGCGCTCCAGGGCGAGAAGCTCCTCGGCGTTGTGAAGGTTCACGTCGATCACCGCGACGGTCGCGCTCGCAAGCTGCGATGGTTCGAGACCGGCCGGAAGCGCAGCGGCAACGACCTGAAGATCGACATGTTCGCTGCTGCCGAATGCGGTCTCGACGGAGCGCGCGAACTCCTTGTCGGCGGTGACAAGAAGAACAGCGGCTCGGTTGGTGTGTTTCGCGGCAAGCATGGGGCGGACTTGCGATGACTCTAAGGATTGATCATTTGTTCGAGCCGCCGTTAAGGGCTGTGCCCAGAGCGCCGCCAACGCCGCCGCTCGACCCGCTATTCCACTGATTGGCGTTATTGTTGGTGTTCGCCTGCAGCACGGTATCGCATGTCGCCGGCGGCGGCGGCGGAACCAGAGAGGTGCCTTCGACCGAAGGATCGATATCGGCCGGAGGCGTGACTTTGTTGTAGCGGTAGCATTCGACGGCACGCTGCATGCGTTGGCCGTTAAAGGCGAGGTGATTGTTATTGCTATTGCGGGGCCACGGATCGATCGTCTGTTCGGCGGCGTTCGCGGCAATGGAATCGCCGCCGTCGAACGCGATGGTCTCGCGCCGATCGAAGTAGAGATCGGAACAGCCGCCGAGCAGGGAAGTCAGCAGCACCGCGCCGGAGATCGCGCGGCGTGCGCGTTCAGTCCTTGACCGAAACATAGAAGCCCCTCTTCTTCGGCAGATCCAGGATGTGGCCAACATAGGGCCGATTGATCGCGCCAAGCGCGAGCCGGGCGAGCGCCGGCGAGACTTCGGCATTGCCCATCAGGAAGAAGTCGACATCGTTGCCCGGCAGCGAGCTGTCGAGCGGCGTGTGGACAGGGTCGCTCGGCCGCAGCGGCTGCACGAGATGCGGCGTCACCATGATGACGAGGTCGGTCTCGTTTTTCTGATAGGCGGCGCTGCGGAACAGCGCGCCGAGAACAGGCACGTCCCCAAGCCATGGCAGCTGGTTCTGATTGGTTTGGCTGATGTTCTGCAACAGGCCGCCAAGCATGAAGCTCTGGCCGTCTCTGAGCTCGACGGTCGTCGAGGCTTCGCGCACCGTCAGCGCCGGAATCGATATGCCGGCGATAGTAACGGAGTGGCTCGGATCGATCTGGCTCACATTGGGCTTGATGACCAGATTGATTTGCCCGGAATTGAGGACCGTCGGCGTGAAGGCCAGCCCGACGCCGTATTTCTTGTACTCGATGGCGATAGAGCCGAACGTTCCCTGCGGAACCGGGATCGGATATTCGCCGCCGGCCAGGAAGCTTGCGGTGTCGCCCGACAGGGCCGTCAAATTGGGCTGCGCCAATTCACGAATGAGACCGCGCTGCTCAAGCGCATTGAGCTCCACGTCCAACGGGTTGTTGCCGCCCACAAGCTGGCCGATCAGAAAGCCAAAGGGTGTGGAGCCCGACAGAACACCCGCCGCGACGACCGGGGAAATGGTGAGAGCGTTCGTTCCGACATTCAGCCCGCCAACTCCAGCGCCATTGAGAGCGCCCTGTTGGAACGAACCGTTCGGCGAGGTGATCGGCAGCTGCGAAGCCTGAACGTTATTGCCGACATTGGCCAGCACGCTGTGGCCAAAGGCGTTCCATTGCACGCCAAGCTCGCGGCTCGCTTCCCGTGACGCTTCGATGAAGCGCACTTCCAGCATGACCTGCTGCGCCTGCGTCACCTCGACGGTGTTGATCACATCAGGCGCGAACTGCTTGGCGATCATGACCGCCTTGTCGAGCGTCACCGCGTCAGGAGAGGTGCCGCTCAACATGATACGGCCGTCGACTGACGAAACCCTGATATTGCCGTGGCTGAGGCGGGCGATTTCGACCGACAGGCGCGTGACGTCGTAAGAGACTTCGACGTCATAGATGCCGACCGGCCGCTTGTCCTGATCGTAAACCGACACGCGAGTCGTGCCGATCTTCTTGCCCAGGATCGAGATCGAATGGTCAGTCAGCGGGCTTGCGTCGGCCACATCCGCATTCCCCACCGTGATGTCGGCATAGGCGCGGTCGGTGCGCACATCGAGCGATTTGCCCATAATGACGTTCACGGTCGCCGTATGCAGCGGCACGCCCGGCGATGCCGTGCTGTGCGACGCCGAGCTCTGCGAGGCCAAGCTCTGCGATGACGTGGTCTGCGATGTCGAGCTCTGTGAGGCCGGGTGCCGCGATGTCATGTCCTGCGACGACACGTCCTGTGCCCAGCCGCTCTGGATGAGCGATGCATTGCACATCAAAGCGATCATAAGACCGGTGCTCATGCGCCGGGCCGCGACCCGCATGCTGCAGCCGTCCACCCAGGCCGGCGCAGTTTTCCCCCTGAAATGAAAGTTCGACACGCTACTCTCCCCGCCTGTTCAATCCCGCCTGTTTTTGACCGGGCTGTTCCCCCGTCCCGATCACGTGCTGCAGTCCCGCCGAAGGCTGCGTTGCGCCTTCGACCGGAACGGAATAGTCCGTGCGCTCGTCCTTGGTCGGCCGATTGACCTCGATATTGACGAAGCGGCCTTGCGATGCGTCGAAAGGCCGGCCGATATCGACCAGGGTGACGCGGTGCGACACGTCGTCGGCCGTCTCGCCGGCTTTGCGCAGCAACAAAGAAAGCGTGCCGGCGGTCCCCGCGAGCGCGAGCTTCTGGCCGTCGACGACATCGACCTCGAGCGTTACGGCCCTCGCCACGGACGGCTTGTCGGCCCGCTCGTCCGCCGATTGATCGATCGCCATGACGCGCACGTTCTGCGCGACGACATCGGTAAGCGTGCTGCCCTTGTCGTTTCGCGTCAGCAGCACGTCGACATGGTCGCCCGGCAAAACGAAACCCGCGACGCCTTCGACGTCGTTGACGCGCACCGTCACGGCTTTCATGCCGTCGTCGAGCATGGCCGAAAGCGTCGCGCGCTGTCCCGGCCCGGTGATCTTGTTCTTGAGAATCGCTTCGTTCGGATCGATCGGCGCCAGCACGATGCGCTTTCCGACCAGCACATCGGCGATCTTCGGAAATGCTCCGGCAGGCAAGGCATCGTCGGGCCAGGCGACTTCGCGCAAAGCGGATGCGCTGAGCTTGTCGCCGAAGCGAAGCGGCTTGTTCGCAACAACAATAGTGCGTGCCGGCGGGGCGGCTTTGTGCTGCGCTTCGAGGCTCTTGAGTCGTTGATCGGCGGCGTTGTTCAGCCATACTTGCGCGAGAAAAACCGCAAGCAGGCCGAACACGGCCGCGAACCCGATCATGATCAACGTACTGACGCGCACGGCACACCCTGTCGCCAAATTGATTTTTTTGTTGAGCGGAGTGTGTGGGGTCGATGGTTTTAAATGAATGAAATAAGCGCGTGTTTTAGCTCTATGCTGAAGATTGCTTGAAACGCTATCATTTACGCGCCGTGTATTCGCGATCGAGAGATGAAGATAAAATCTTCACTATCGAGGCGCGCAGGGAGTCCGTTAAGGACGTTGCCTGCCGTCGTGTCTGTGCGATGGGTCGTTGCGAGGCAGATGAGACGAAACATCCGCAGCCGTGGTCTCTCATGAATCATTTTCATGCGGGCGATTTTCGGTTTGCCGTGCCGCGCGAACCCCGTCGTATTGCCTGTTTCGTTCAGTGGAAAATGTCTGAAACGTGTCTGCCGCCACGTAATGCATCTGTTAGCAAGGGCGGCTATGTGGGTGACACAAGGTTGCCGTGCATCCCTTCCGCGGAATGCCATCTGGTTAATGGAAGACGTGAGATTACCAGACAGCCGGCGGCTCTTGGCACCGCGATCGCCGCCTCCGGAATTAGCGGGTGGTTAAGTGCGCGGATAAATCCCGCACAGGCCGTTTAACTCTGACGGGTCATCGGGTGCCGCGCGCAAACAGCGTATAGCGAGCACACGGCGCGAATTGATGGAGCGGGCGGACATAGCTGCACGCGCGTATTGTCGTCGGGCCGCGTTCGGAAGATGCTCTGCGGTATCGCTGAGCCCTTGGTTAAGAAAATCTGGAATGCGGGTCCGCTGTCTAATAGCAGGCGCAATACGGGATGCCGAACGGATCGGGACGACAGGAGAAGTGATATCCGGCGGGGCAAGCGGGACGATCGCCGCCCGCCCAGCAGCCGCAATATCTGCCTCCGTAGGATCCGCGCCAGCACACATAGTGTGAGCCATAGGAACAGGCCGGGGACCACGGCGCGTAATAGCCGGCTTGTATGATGCGGGCGGGCGTCGCGACGCCCGCTGCCGGCAGTTGAGCCGCCGGTGCTACCGCGGCCGACATGATCACCGCCGTTGCCGCGAGCGCGGCCAGGCAATTTGCAGCTTTGGTCATGGGGGCCCTTCTTCGTTTGCGACTGCCGATAAATCTTGAGCCGGATCATAGCGGCTGGGCGACCGGCCACAGTTCAACTTTGATCGGGCCTTTTAAGCGCCTTTTTAATCGAGCGCCGGTATATTTTGTCGAAAGGGCGTGAGAATAAGGCAATGTCCGGACCTGAATCGCGACGGTCGTTACGCGTGGAGCCGAAAGGCTTGGTGCCTCGCACCGGAAAATTGCTGCTTGGGCCGGACACGGCGCCGATTGATTGCCAAGTCGTTAATCTCTCCGCCGGAGGCGCCTGCCTCAGAATGTCGGCCTTGCCGCGGCTGCCGAAACGCTTTGAATTTCTGCATGGCGCCACGCGCAAGCTCGCTTTACTCGTGTGGCAGCGCGGTTATCTCATCGGAATTTGCTACGAAGCCTCGACAAACAAGTCGCTGCTCGCGGGCAAATTGAGCGCCGCTGGAACCAAACAAAGCATCCTCTCGCGCCGCCGATCGTAGCTCGTTTCGCGTGCAGCGGCGTACGCTGGTTAAGATCTCTTCACCTTGTTGCGGCCGGTACGACCAAAAGCGAGATTTTCGCGTGACCGTCTGGCCGGCCAATGCTTTCAATCGCCAAGCCGCGAGGAAATTGCCGTGTCCTCCGGCTCGGGCGGCAACGATTGCCAGACGGTCGGCGTGGCTGCTAAGGCCTGACGAAAGTTGCTCCATGTTAATTCAATCTTAGAACAGAAATTTCATCTTTACCTCAGTGGGGGGCTGAGCGTCGGCGGAATGCACGGCCGCGGCTCCGCGCCTTTGTGCGATGAGTGCATGTGACTTTCGACGGCGTCATACGCACTATTTCTGAGAGTAACCGTCGTGCAAACGACGACGGTCGGGCGCGCGAAGCCGCTAATACCTCTGGGGATAATTCATACATCAACGCTGTCGGCACTTCTTTTCAGGAAGTAACAGCCTTCGGCCAAGTGCCTGAGTCGAGGAATTGAGCGTCGTGCATGTCCGACACGAATAAAGCAATCGAGTTGAATGCACCTGCGGCGGTTGCCGTCAATTCCTTATGTTTCATCATCGACAAGGATTTCATCTTTCGGCAGGGGCTGGCCGCGGAATTGCGGCGAACCGGGATCGACGTTGTCGAACTATCCGCCGTCGGCCGATTGTTGGAAATGGTCGAAAATCAAAATCCCGATATAATCTTGGTCAATGTCGATCGGCCGGCGCCGCATGAAAGCATCAGGGCGCTCCTGGTGCTCAAAGATTGCGGTTACAAGGGCGTCGTCCAGCTCTTTGGCAATGGCGACTTGGCCTCGCTTGATTCGCTGAATCTGGTCGGCGCGGACTGTGCGCTGACAATGCTCGAGCCGCTGCAGAAGCCAATCAAGGCGGCGACGCTGCATCGGATCATACGCGAGCGAAAATTGGGCTCGCCGGTGCCGCCGTCGGCGGGCATTACACTTGCGGAAGCCCTGGCGAGAGATCTGGTCACGTTTCTTTATCAGCCGAAATTCGATCTGAAGGCGAACAATCTGGTCGTCGGCGCCGAGGCCACTGCACGGGTCAATCATCCTCGCCTCGGTCTCCTGACACCGGATTGCTTTCTCAAGGGCGCAGACCAGGACGACCTGCTCAAACTGGCAAACGTGGCGCTGGTCAATGCCGCAAGATCGAGCCTGCATTTCCAGGAATTGGGACTGGCAATGGAGATATCCATCAATATCAGCGCGGAGAACCTGCTGTCGCTTCCGGTCATCGATATCGTTTCGCGATATCGGCCCGACAGCGACAATTGGGGCGGCGTGCTGCTGGAAATCACCAGCCGGCAGCTTGCCAATAAGTCTGATGCCCTAAAAAGCCTTGGCGCCAAATTGGCGGAAGCCGGTGTTCCGATTGCCATCGACAATTTCGGCATCGGCCCCGTTCATTTCGACGTCCTCAACCGCCTTAAATTCCGGGAAATCAAAATCGACCGCTCGCTGATCGAAGGCTGCGCCAACGACGGCGCCAAGAGACGGATATGCAAAAGCATCATCCAGATCGCGCACAATTTCGGAGCACAGGCGGTCGCGGTCGGCGTATCCAATGAAGCGGATTTCGAGGTGCTGACCCGGCTCGAATGCGACTTGGCGCAGGGTTTTCTATTCGGCAAGCCGATGTCGGTGCAACAAATCGATTCTTTGATTGCAAAGTCGAAGCTTGGACCGAAGAGTGCCGCCTAGAGCTGCGTCCGATTTCATAACATATTGTTTTGTATTCAGTTTTTAATGATCTAATTAGTCGTGCCATAGCTCGCGCCCGTTACAACAACTCGGCAAGGCAATGTCGAGGGATGACAGCGATGCGGTTCTTCTTTGATTTCACCAGCCGTGATGGTGAAAAAGCCATATTCGATTATCTGGGCTTGGAGTTTGATAACTCGCGGGGGGCCATCGATTTCGCCCAAGAGAAATCGCAGTTGCTGAAGAACAGCCTGTCGCAGGAATGGGCCGGCTGGTCGATTGAGGTTTGCAACCCCGAGGGCGCCAAGCTGTGCGTTCTGCCGATTGATGACGCGACGTCCGATCAGGAGTGGCCGCCAGGGCGCTGGCTGCATTAGGCCGCAATACCCGCTGCGGGCCCGCCGGCCCGAGGGCATTATCGATTGACAGGGCAGGATGAAGGCCGCAGCGCTCGCCCCGACATCCCGGCCTCACTCGCATACGCGCCGGCCAGATAGCCGATTTGAACGCCGGTGAGGATAATAAATGCGGCGCCCATCGTTGAGATGAGACTGTAGGACGCGAGCGACATCGTCGCGGTCATCAGCACCACGATTGCCCCAAGGCAAACCAGCAAAGCCCTGACATTGAATCGCGTGCCGAGCAGGGCGCCGCCGATCAAGGCAAGAACAGCAGTCGCAACCATGGAATTTGCTCCCGGCCGCAAGGTGCAGTCCGGCGGCTTAAGAAAGTCTGAAGGGCAACGCACCGGACAGCCGGCGCGCAATGCCGCCGCGGGCGGATTTTCACCCTCCAACCGGCCCGCTTTCCGGTTTGCTACCGATCGAGGAATTTTGGTAAAGGAACGAGAATTCCTGTCCGTCACGAGTTCGTGCAATAGCTGGGGTGCGTTCGTTTCATGATTTTAGTTACCGGCGGCGCCGGATTCATCGGATCCAATGTCGTCGCCGCACTGAACGGCGCCGGCCGCACCGACATTGTCGTCAACGATACGCTCGGCAAAGGACAGAAATGGCGCAATCTCGCCAAACGGCAGATCGCCGACTTTGTCTTTCCTGCCGACCTGCAAAAATGGCTGCCCAGCCGCAAGCTTGATGCCGTCATCCATCTTGGCGCGATTTCATCGACGACGGAGACTGACGGCGACGCCGTCGTCGATACCAATTTCAGATTCTCGCTGATGCTTCTGGATTGGTGCACGGCGGCGCGCGTTCCGTTCATCTACGCCTCGTCGGCGGCGACCTACGGTGACGGCACCGCCGGCTTCAGCGATGATTGGTCGTCCGCTGCCCTGAAAAAACTTGTGCCGATGAATCTCTACGGCTGGAGCAAGCACCTTTTCGACCAGGTCGTGGCTGACAGATATGAGAAGAAAAAGGCGCTGCCGCCGCAGTGGGCCGGTCTCAAATTCTTCAACGTCTTCGGCCCGAACGAATATCACAAAGGCGCCATGGCGAGCGTCGTCAGCAAGGTGTTCGATCAGGCCAAGGCGGGGCAGCCGGTGCGGCTGTTCAAGTCGCATCGCCAAGGCGTCGCCGACGGCGATCAGCGCCGCGACTTCATTTTCGTCGACGATGTCGTCGCGATCACGCTGTGGCTGCTCGACAGCCCTCGTGTCAGCGGCATCTATAATGTGGGAACCGGCGCCGCCGGCAGCTTTCGCGAAATGATCACGGCGATGTTCGCGGCGCTCGGCCGGCCGCCCAATATCGAATATGTCGACATGCCGACCGAGATCCGCGACAGCTATCAATATTTCACGCAAGGCGAAATGAAAAATCTCCGCCAGGCCGGATATAACGCCGGCTTCACGCCGGTGGACGAAGGGGTCAAGCGCTACGTGCGCGAGTTCCTCGATCGTAGCGATCGCTATCGCTAGGTCGGATACCACCCGATCGCGAATCGCGGCAAAATAGGAACGAGATTGCGCCGTCACGAAATATGCTATTGTCGGCGGTGACATAAGCACAAACAGCGATTTGAGTACCTCTCGCTGAGCGTCCTCGGCAAGGAGCAGTTCTACTATGGCAGACGAGATCGGCCTTTCGGGCGCGCCGTTCGAGACCGTTCTGGCGCATTTCGCTTCGCGCCGCATTCTGGTTGTCGGCGACCTGATGCTGGATCGCTTCAGCTATGGCAGCGTCGGGCGCATTTCGCCGGAAGCGCCGGCGGCCGTCATCAATCTCGATCGCGTCGAAGAGGCGGTCGGCGGCGCCGGCAATGTCGCGCGCAATATCGCTTCGCTGGATGCGCATTGCGATCTCGTCGGCATGGTCGGCACCGATGACGCCGCCAATGCCATCTGCCGCTGTCTTGCCGGGCTCCCGAATGTCGAGGCGCATCTCGTCCACGCGCCCGAGCGCGTCACCACGGTCAAGAGCAGATTCGTCGCCAAGCTGCACAATACTCATTTGCTGCGCGCCGATGTCGAGGACTCCTCGCCGATCTCGCCGGAGCTGCAGCAAAAGGTGGTTCGTGCAGCGACCGAGTTGATGCCGCAGGTCGACGCCGTGCTGCTGTCTGATTACAGCAAGGGGCTGCTTACCGACGATGCCGTTCGCAAGATCATCGAGGCTGCGCGCAAGGCGGGGAAATTCGTGGTCGTCGACCCCAAGGGACGCCGCTATGAGCGTTATGCCGGCGCCGATTTCATCACGCCGAATCTGAACGAGCTCAGCCTATCAGTGGGTGCTCCGGTCGACACCGAAGACCACCAGGTGATCGCGGCGCGAAAGCTCCTGGGCGTGACCAAAGGCCGAGCCGTGCTGATCACGCGCAGCGAGCACGGCGTCCTGGTCGTGCCGGCCGAGGGCGAGGCGACGAGCTTCCCCGCGACCGCGCGGCGGGTGATTGATGTGTCCGGCGCCGGCGATACGCTGGTCGCCGGCTTCACGCTGGCGTTGGCGAGCGGCGCCTCGATTGCCAACGCGGCGCGGCTTGCCAATTATGCCGCCGGCATCGCGGTGTCGAAATACGGCACGGCCTGCGTGACGCATCAGGAACTGAGCGACGCGCTGTTGTCGCGGCCGGATTTCCACATCCAATCGAAATTCTTCGACAGCGCGCCCTTGTTGCGCCAAGCCATGACCAAATGGCGCGACGAGGGCTTGGTGGTCGGCTTCACCAACGGCTGTTTCGACATCATTCACGAAGGCCATATCGAGCTCCTGGCCGAGGCGCGCTCGCATTGCGACCGGCTGATTGTCGCCATCAACAGCGATGCTTCGGTGAGCAAGCTCAAAGGGCCGACCCGCCCGATCCAGTCGGAGCGGGCGCGGGCGCGGGTCATTTCGGCGCTCGCCTTTGTCGATGCCGTCATCATCTTCGACACCGAGACGCCGCTTGAATTGATCACCGAACTGAAACCGAACGTCCTGATCAAGGGCGCCGATTACAAGGTCGAAGACGTGGTCGGCCGCACCGTCATGGAAGCCAACGGCGGCCGCGTGGTGCTGGTGCCGCTGATTCCAAATTCCTCGACGACGCGGATCGTCGAGAAGATGCGGGTCGGCAAGAGCCAAGCACTGGTTTGAATGAGGGCTCTCCCGGCCCGCTCCAGCCGCGATTTGCATTTCGTCCTGAGCCGTGTGAGTGAGGTCGTCGGCGCGGCCACATGAAGCTGAATCAGTTGCAGGGATGAACGCATTTCCGGAACTGCGAAAGGCGTTGCCGCCGTTTTTTGCCTGGGCGAAGGACGTCGCCCTGCCGTTCTGGGCGACCGCCGGCGTCGACATGGCGCGCGGCGGTTTTCATGAACGTCTCGATCTCGAGGGCCGGCCGGTCCTCGGCGCGCCCAAGCGGCTGATGGTGCAGGGCCGCCAGCTCTACGTCTATTGCCATGCGGCGCTCCTGGGCTGGTTTCCGGAAGGACGACAACTGGCCGATCGTTGCGCCGCCTATATACTCGACGAGTTCTATCGTGCTGACGGCAAGCCTGGTTGGGTCTATTCGCTCGAACCTGACGGCAGTATCGGCAATCCGATGCGCGACGCTTATGCGCATGCCTTCGCATTGTTTGGACTGTCCTGGTACCACCGCCTGACCGGCGACACGCAAGTCGTTCCCGTCATCGATGCGACGGTCGCTTATCTCGACGATGCCTTTGCTGCACAGAACGGTGGCTATCTCGACGCCGTGCCGCCACCCGATGCGGTTCGTCGGCAGAATCCGCATATGCACCTGTTCGAGGCGTTCATCGCCTTGGCCGAGGCACCGGGCGGCGAATATTATCTGGCGCATGCGACCAGGATGTTCGAACTGTTTGCGTCGCGCTTCTTCCAGCCGTCGAGCGGCGCGCTTTGCGAATATATGGATGATGCGCTGGCGCCGTTGCCCGGCGCCAAAGGCCGCATCTGCGAGCCGGGACATCATTACGAGTGGATCTGGCTGTTGCGCCGATATCAGCACCTGTCAAAGCGCGACGTCGCGTCTTATTGCGCCGCGCTTTACCGGCATGCCGACCAGTACGGCTGGGACGAGGACGGGTTCATTGTCGATGGCTTGGATTTTTCCGGACGCGTCATCGCCCATTCGCGGCGCGCTTGGCCGCATAGCGAAGGCGCCAAGGCCAACATCGTCGAAGGCGCGACGGGGCGTCCCGGCTGCGACCAAAAAGCCGCCCGATGTCTGGCGCGCTTGATGAATACATTTCTGGGGCGCCCCATTCCCGGCGGTTGGATCGATCATGTCAACGCCGCCAGCGTCCCGATGGTCGACTTCATGCCGGCGAGCACGCTCTACCACGTCTTCGGCGCGCTGACTGAAGCGCACCGTGTCACGTCGTCTTGAGACCGATGCGCTCGGCCTTGTAGCCGCGATCGAGAATGGCCTGCCACCATGGCCGGTTCTGCAGATACCAGGCGACGGTCTTGGCGATGCCGCTCTCGAAGCTTTCCTGCGCCCGCCAGCCCAGCTCGTTCTCGACTTTCGCTGCATCGATGGCGTAGCGCCGGTCGTGGCCGGGCCGATCGGCGACGAACGAGATCAGTTTGCGCCGCGGTCCGCCTGCCGTGGGCTCCAATCGGTCGAGCAGGTCGCAGATCGTTTCCACCACATGCAGGTTGGCCCGTTCGTTGCGGCCACCGATATTGTAGGTCTCGCCGGGCCTGCCGCGCGCGATCACGAGCGCAAGCGCCTTGGCATGATCCTCGACATAGAGCCAATCACGGATCTGCAGGCCGTCGCCATAGACCGGCAGCGCCTCCCCGGCGAGGCCCTTGATGATCATGTGCGGGATGAGCTTTTCCGGAAAATGATACGGGCCGTAATTGTTGGAGCAATTGGTCACGATTGCCGGCAAGCCATAGGTCGCCTGCCACGCCCGCACCAGATGATCGGACGATGCCTTGGATGCGGAATAGGGTGAATTCGGCGCATAGGCCGTCTCCTCCGTGAACAATCCTTTCGTGCCGAGCGATCCATAGACTTCGTCAGTCGAAATATGATGGAAGCGGAATTGCGATTGCGCGTCCCGCGCGAGGCTTTGCCAATAGCGCAAGGCCTCCTGCAACAACGTGAAGGTGCCGACGATATTGGTCTGTATGAACTCGCCGGGGCCGTCGATCGAGCGGTCGACATGACTTTCGGCCGCGAGATTCATCACATAACGCGGCTGATATTGATCGAACAGCTGCCGCAGCGCCGGCCCATGGCAAATGTCGACCTGCGCAAAGCGGTAGCGGTTATTGCCCTTGGCCTGCGGAATTGAATCGAGACATGCGGCATAGGTGAGCTTGTCAATGTTGACGATGGAGGCTTCGGTATTGTCGAGCAGATGGCGAATCACGGCCGAGCCGATAAAGCCGGCGCCGCCGGTGACGAAGACGACCGCCTTGCTGAAGTTCTCCAATGTCACGAGTGGGAGCTCCTAGCGGCGCGATTTGACGAACGACTCATGGATCGTCAGGAGATATTGGCCGTAACTGCTCTTGGCGCAGCGTTGCGCAAGCTTCTCAAAATGATCGAGCGTGATATAGCCGAGCCGGAGCGCGATTTCCTCGGGGCAGGCGACCCGGGTGCCCTGGCGCTGTTCGAGGATCTGCACGAAATGGCTGGCCTCGACCAGGGAGCCATGGGTTCCGGTGTCGAGCCAGGCGAAGCCGCGGCCGAGTACCTGCACGTAAAGATCGCCCCGCTCCATGTAAGCGCGGTTGACGTCGGTGATCTCCAATTCGCCGCGCGCCGACGGCTTCAGACCCGCCGCAATCCTGATGACGTCATTGTCGTAGAAATAGAGCCCGGTCACCACAATGTTCGATTTCGGGTGCAACGGCTTCTCTTCGATGGAAATTGCGCGTTCGTTTTCGTCGAGCTCGATGACCCCGAATTGCTCCGGCGTCTTGACCGTATAGCCGAACACCGTGGCGCCGCGGCTGCGCGCACAGGCTCCCGCCAGCATTTCGGGCATGCCGTGGCCGTAGAAAATGTTGTCGCCCAGAATTAGCGCAACGCGGTCGGTGCCGATGAAGTCGGCGCCGATGATGAAGGCATCGGCCAGGCCGCGCGGATAGTCCTGTTCGGCGTAAGACAGCCGCAGTCCGAAATCGGATCCGTCGCCCAGCAGGCGCTGGAATAAGGCCTGATCCTGCGGCGTTGTAATAATGAGGATTTCCCTGATGCCGGAGAACATCAGCGTCGACAAAGGATAATAGATCATCGGCTTGTCGAAGACCGGCAGCAATTGCTTCGAGACAACCGAGGTGACCGGATAAAGCCGCGTGCCCGACCCACCCGCCAGAATAATTCCCTTCATTTGCGCCCCAATTTAGCGAGTTTAGGTTGCTGTGCAAATTCGGAACCGGACGAGCCCGCCGCGCCTGTCGCCGCCGCGGCGAGCACGGTTACTCCGTGTGGCGACCGAACACGCCGCTCAGGCTTTGCCCGACCCGGCGAGTGTGTTACGGCTTCCTACACAAAAATAGCCGCACAATGTATCCATCGAGCGCCCCCGCTGTCACGACCGGGCAATTATGATCGTTACCAAAACCGCCATTCCGGGTGTTCTTATCATCGAGCCGAAGGTTTTTGGCGATAGCCGCGGCTTCTTCACCGAGCTCTTTCAATCGCAGCGCTACGCCGAAAGCGGCATGCGGCGGCAGTTTTTTCAAGACAATCTATCGCGCTCGGCCAAGGGTACTTTGCGGGGCCTGCATTTTCAGAATCCAAAGCCGCAAGGCAAGCTGATCACGGTCCTTCGCGGTTCCGTGCTCGATGTCGCGGTCGATATTCGCATCGGCAGTCCGACATTCGGCCGGCATGTGATGGTGGAGCTCAATGACGAGAACCGGCGTCAGTTCTGGATTCCGCCCGGCTTCGCGCACGGCTTCATGGTGCAGTCGGAGATCGCCGATTTCTTCTACAAATGCGATGAGATCTATTCCCCGCCGCATGAACATGTGCTGCGGTGGAACGATCCGCAATTGGGTATCGAATGGGGTAATGACTCGCCACTCTTGTCCGCGCGCGACAGGGAAGGCCATACGCTGGCGGAGCTTGATGGGGTGTTGCCGAAATACGAGCCGGCTTGATGCGCATCCTGGTGACCGGCGCCTCGGGACAAGTCGGCGGCGCGCTGATGCCGCGTCTTAAGCCCCTCGGCACGGTCATTTCGCACGACAAATCTTCGTTCGATCTCGCCAGGCTCGAGGCGATCCCTGCGGCGCTCGATCGCGACGCGCCGGATCTTATCATCAATCCGGCCGCTTACACTGCGGTCGACAAGGCCGAAGACGAGCCCGAACTTGCCATGCGCATCAACGCCGAGGCGCCGGGCCTCATTGCGCGCTGGGCGGCGGAGCGCGGCGTTCCGTTGCTCCATTTTTCGACCGACTACGTTTATGACGGAAGTGGCGATAGGCCTTGGAACGAGGGCGATGAGGTGCGTCCGCTTGGCGTCTACGGCAAATCCAAGCTGGCCGGCGAGCACGCCGTTCGCGCGGCCGGCGGCTCTCATCTGATTTTTCGCACTTGCTGGATTCATGGGGCGCGCGGCAAGAATTTCATGCGCACGATCGCGCGCTTGGCGCTGGAGCGCAACGAACTGCGCGTCGTCGCCGATCAAATCGGCGCGCCGACGTCTGCGGCACTGCTCGCCGACGGCGTCACCACGATCGTCGCCGGCGGGCTCGATCGCTTACGCGACCGCGCCGTGCTGGCGAAGGGTCTCGTTCACATCTGCAGCTCCGGCGAGGTCAGCTGGCACGGTTTCGCCTGCGCCATCGTCGAAGGGCTGAAACAGCGTGGCGTCAGGCTTGCGGTCGAGAAGGTGACTGCGATTCGCAGCGACGAATATCCAATGCGCGCAAGGCGGCCGCACAATTCGCGCCTCGATCTGACGCGGCTGCAAACGGTCTTCGGCATCACGCCGCCGCGATGGGACACAGCGCTCTCGCCTGAACTCGACAGCGTGGCACGGGAGCTTGTTGCCGCAAGCCCGCAGGTCTAGCAGCATTGTCGAGGCGCGCTCGCTCCGATAGATACAACGCCTGATTTGCTGAAGCGGACAATAGTCGCCGTATGATTTCGCAGAAGGCCCGATACGCGTTCAAGGCGCTCATTGCCTTAGCCGGCTCGCCGTTGCAAGAGTGCCGGCAGGCGCGCGACATCGCCGAGAGCGAGCAAATCCCGCAGAGCTTCCTCGAGCAGATTTTGCTCGAGTTGCGTCGCGCCGGTTTGGTGGCGAGCCGCCGCGGCCGGGAAGGCGGCCACTATTTGCTCAAAGATCCCGCGGCTATCAGTTTCGGCGCGGTGTTGCGCCTGATCGACGGGCCGGTAGCGCCGCTGCCCTGCCTGTCGCGCACGGCCTACCGCCGCTGTCACGATTGTAAAGACGAAAAGAGTTGCGTGATGCGCCGCGGCTTCAGCCGCGCCTACGAGGCGACGCTCGAGGTGCTGGAGCGGACATCGATCGCCGATGCTCTCGCCGATGACGGTGACGCGACCCGCCGGCCTGCCGCGGTATTTTTGCCGCACAACCGTCAGCCGGCGCCGAAGCTCGGACGGCGACGCCGGGCGAGAAAATAATTTCAATCCACGCGGTCGAGACGCCGCGATCATTCTCGTTTTCGGCGAAACGTTATACTTGACAGAATAGGTCAAGTTAATTGATTTTATCCGCGGTAAAGGAACTGCTCCGTCGCTCCCTTGTTGCATCCCTTGAAACGAAGGCGATCGGCGAGGCCAATTCGTCAGCGTCGCATGACGCAATCCGCCGATCTGACGTGATCTCATGACTTTGGTCGGGACCATCGATCCGCTCTATGTGCTGTCGGGTTTCTGCGTCGGCGCTTTGGTCGGCATGACCGGTGTCGGTGGCGGTTCCCTGATGACGCCGCTGCTCATTCTGCTGTTCGGCATTCATCCGACTACCGCCGTCGGTACCGATCTGCTTTTTGCCGCTTCGACCAAGACCTTGGGAACGGCGGTGCATGGCGCCTCCCGGACCGTCGATTGGACGCTGGTCGGACAACTCGCGACCGGCAGTGTTCCGGCAACGATCGCGACGCTGCTCGTGCTCTCGCGTTTCGACATGCACGGCGCCGCCGCCCAGCATACCGTCGCGCTCACGCTCGGCACTGTTCTTCTGTTCACGGCCGTTTTTCTGCTTGCCGGCCGTCGTCTTCGCGAACGCTACGCCGAGAGCTTGGCCAATCTCGAGCCCCGCAAGGTTCGGTTGTTCACGATCCTGCTTGGGATCGCCATGGGCATCTTGGTGACGACGACCTCGGTCGGCGCCGGCGCCATCGGCGTGACCGTGCTGCTCATGCTGCATCCCAAAATGCTGGTGGCGCGCATCGTCGGTTCCGATATCGCCCATGCCGTGCCGCTGACGCTGCTGGCCGGCGTCGGCCATTGGATGCTTGGCTCGATCGATACCAAGCTCTTGACGACGCTGTTGATAGGGTCACTGCCCGGCATTGTTATTGGCAGCTATCTTGCAGGCAAGGCGACGGATGCCGTGGTACGTGTGACACTGGCCGCGGTGCTCGTCATCGTCGGGGTCAGATTGATGGGCTGACGCCGCAGGCGTTAATGCTCGGTGCTCACGATCCGCCGTTCGGCAAGCTCCCGTAGCACCGTTTCGGTGAGTTGTTCCGGCGTTTGACCGGGCGTGTGCAGGTGAATCTCGGGATTTTCCGGCGGTTCGTAAGGCGCGTCGATGCCGGTGAAATTCTTCAATTGGCCCGCTTGCGCCTTGGCATAGAGCCCCTTGGGGTCGCGCGCGATGCAGGCCGCGATGGGAGTGTCGACGAACACTTCGATGAATTCGTTCGCGCCCATCAGGCCGCGCACCATGTCGCGCTCTGCGCGATAGGGTGAAATGAACGAGCACAGCACGATCAGCCCGCTCTCGACCATCAGCTTAGCGACTTCGCCGACGCGCCTGATATTTTCGACGCGATCGGCTTCGGTGAAGCCGAGATCACGGTTCAGTCCGTGGCGCACATTGTCGCCGTCGAGGACCATGGTGTGATGGCCGCGGGCATGCAGGCGCTGCTCGACCAGGCTGGCGACGGTCGACTTGCCGGCACCGGAAAGCCCAGTGAACCAGATAATGGCCGGCTTCTGCTTGTTCAGCGCCGCGCGCTCGGCCTTGCCGATGAGGAGCGGCTGCCAATGAATGTTGGTGCCGCGGCGCAGCCCGAACGTGATCATGCCGGCGCCGACGGTATGGTTGGTGAAACGGTCGATGATGATGAAGGCGCCGGTGCGGCGGTTCTGGTCGTAGGGATCGAACGCCACCGGAAAACCGGTCGACAGGTTGCATACCGCGATATCGTTCAGTTCAAGCGTCGTCGCCGCGAGGTGCTTTCGCGTATTGACGTCAAGCTTGTATTTGATCGCCGTGACCGTCAGCGGCGTGGACTTGGTGCCGATCCGGCTCAGATACGAGCGGCCGCGAACCAGCGGTTCGTCGCTCATCCAGATCACATGCGCGGCGAATTGATCGGAGACCTCCGGCCGTGACTTCGGACTGACCAGGACGTCGCCGCGGCCGATATCGAGCTCGTCCGCGAGCGTAATGGTGACGGCGTCGCCGGCTTCGGCGCTCGGAACTTCGCCGTCATAGGTGACGATCCGGGCGACCCTCGAGGCCTGTCCCGATGCCGCCTCGACCACCGGCTCGCCGGCTTTGATCTGGCCCGAGGCGACCGTCCCGGCATAGCCGCGGAAATCCTGGTTCGGCCGGTTGACCCATTGCACCGGAAAGCGAAACGGCTTCTCGAGAACGTCGCGGTCGATGTCGACCGATTCCAGATATTGCAGCAGCGCCGGTCCGCGGTACCAAGGCGTATTCCGCGAGGCGCCGGTGACGTTGTCCCCATAGCGCGCCGAGATCGGGATCGGCGCGACCGAGGCAAAGCCAAGCTCGGCGGCAAAGGTCGTGTATTCGGCAACGATCTTGTCGAACACATCGTGTTGGAAGCCGACGAGATCGATCTTGTTCACGGCTACCAGAACATGACGAATCCCAAGCAGCGCACAGATCAGCGAGTGCCGCCGCGTCTGCACCAGCACGCCTTTGCGCGCATCGATCAGGATAACGGCGAGATCGGCGCCGGAAGCGCCGGTCGCCATATTGCGCGTGAATTGTTCGTGGCCCGGCGTGTCGGCGACGATGAAAGATCGCTTGGCGGTGGAAAAAAAACGGTAGGCGACGTCGATCGTAATGCCTTGTTCGCGCTCGGCTTCCAGCCCGTCGACCAACAGCGCGAAATCGAGATCCTCTCCGGTCGTACCGTGGCGCGCGGAATCTTTTGCCAAAGCGGTGAGTTGATCCTCGAAGATCAGCTTGGAATCGTGAAGGAGCCGCCCGATCAGAGTGGATTTGCCGTCATCGACCGAGCCGCAAGTGATAAAGCGCAGCAGGTCCTTGGTTTGGCCGGTGCGAAGCGATCGCTCGAGGCGGAAGTCCATCAGAAATATCCTTCGCGCTTCTTCTTTTCCATCGACGCGGCCTCATCGCTGTCGATCAGGCGGCCTTGGCGTTCGGAGACGCGCGCCGTCTCCATCTCGGCGACGATTTCGGCGAGCGTCGCCGCCGGCGATTCGATGGCGCCGGTCAGCGGATAGCAGCCGAGCGTGCGGAAGCGGATGCGGCGCATTTCCGGCGTCTCGCCGGGCTCGAGCGGCATGCGGTCGTCGTCGACCATGATCCAGGTGCCGCTGCGTTTCACGACTGGGCGTTCTTTGGCGAAGTAGAGCGGCACGACCGGAATGTCCTGCAGCATGATGTAGGCCCACACATCGAGCTCGGTCCAGTTCGACAGCGGGAAGACGCGGATCGATTCGCCGGGCCGGACCCGCGTGTTGAACAGATTCCACAATTCGGGACGCTGATTGCGCGGATCCCAAACATGATTTTTGGAGCGGAACGAGAAGATGCGTTCCTTGGCCCGGCTTTTTTCCTCGTCGCGTCGCGCGCCGCCGAAGGCGGCGTCGAACCCGTATTTGTCGAGCGCCTGTTTGAGCGCTTCGGTCTTCATCACATGCGTATGCACCGCGGAGCCTGAAGCAAACGGATTGATGCCGCGCGCGAGCCCATCCTGATTGACATGAACGAGCAGATCGAGATTGAGGCGTCGCGCGGTCTCATCGCGGAACGCGATCATCTCGCGGAATTTCCATGTGGTGTCGACATGCAGCACCGGAAACGGCAAAGGCGCGGGATGAAACGCCTTGACCGCAAGATGCAGCATGACGCTCGAATCCTTGCCGATCGAGTAGAGCATCACCGGTTTTTTGAACTCGGCCACGACTTCGCGCATGATCTCGATCGACTCCGCTTCGAGCCGTTTGAGGTGCGCGGGCAATGTCGTGGCCGCCGTGCTGCGAATTACAGATTGGTCGTTCATATCCAGCCTGGATGCCGCCGATGGATCGGCCCGTCTCGCGCCTTTTAACCATGGCGGAGCGAAAACCCCCCGCCGCGGCGCTCCTCTGCCGGGCCATTCGGTAGGGCGAAAATAGACAGCCGCAGGGGTTTCGGCAACGCGGGGGCCATTTCCTAATAAATCGCGACCGGAGCAGCGCCTTTCCGCAAATGGCGTCACCCGAGATGAATCCTCTCTTGACGCCGAAACGCCCTTGCCGGCCGTGTTCGCCGCCGCGGAACGCGTGGGCGCACGGCAAAACCGGTGATGGGGCGCCGACGCCACGGGAAATCATCGTCACGTTGCGGTCCGAGGCACGTGGCCGACCTTCTCGCTCTCGTCGGCGTGAATCCTGCACAAAAATTCAAGGAGATTGCCGCCGCTGAACTTGTAGCCGGCAATTCCCGCGGCGCTTGCCGCCTCGCAATCGCTGTCTTTGTCGCCGATCAGAAAGCTTGCTGCGCGATCTATCGGCCACGTTTCGAAGAGATCGAGAATCATTCCCGGAGCCGGCTTGCGCCAGTCGCTGGCACGCCGGTAATTCGCAACCACTGCATCCTCATGAAACGGGCAGTAACGCAGATCGTCGACATGCGCGCCGGCTTGCGCAAGCTCGATATCGAGCGCCGCGTGCAGCGCGACGATATCATTCTCGCTGTAAAGGCCGCGGGCAACGCCCGACTGATTGGTGACGATGAAAACGAAGGCGCCGCGGTCATTGATCGCCTTCACCGCGGCTTGTGCACCGTCGATCCAGCGGAACGCCGACCGCTTGCCGACATAGCCGTCGTCATGATTGAGCACGCCGTCACGATCAAGAAAAACGGCCGCGCGCCGTCTTCGCTGCGGCACCTCGCGCTGCGCGCGCGCCAGCGATTCCGGAGTGCTGATATCAATGAAATAACTTTCCGACCGGATGGCGCGGAGCTTGCCGGACGCGGCGAGGCGCGGGAGATCGCTTGCTTCGAGCGCGTGGCGCGGTGCCAATTCGTCGACGAGGCGTGAGTACCAGACGCCGATGCCGCCGTAGACCAGCCCGCCGCCATGCGATTGCGCGGTACAGGACAGAAATTCATCCACTTTGCCATCACTGACCGTAACGGGGTTCTCGCGTGCCGCGTCCGCCGCGTGCCGTATTGCGATCACCCCTGCCGCGCTCGCCTCCGTCTCTAGCTGCCGCGCCAGCTCGAGAATATTGATGTCGAACCAGGAGGCACCATTGAGCAGGAAGAATGCTCGATCGAGCTTGGCGCGCGCATGCCACAGCGCGCCGCTTGTTCCGGCCCGCCCCGGCGCGGCCGAGACTTCGATCTGCAGGCCGAAGCGCTTCTTCATCGGTGACGACGCGGCAAAGGCGGCAATCTGGTCGGCGGCCAAGCCGGCAAGCAGCAGGAACTTCCTGACGCCCTGGCGAGCAAGCTCGAACAACAATACGTCGAGAAAAACCAGATCGCCGATCTTGAGCAGCGGCACGGGCATATTGGCGGTCGACGGGCCGAAGCTTGTGTCGCCCGGCCCGACGTCATACCCGCCGCATAGAATGACAGCCTGCCTGATCATCCTGTGATGTCGTCCGGCCGCGGTGCCGCAATCAGCACCATGTTCGTGCGGTGTAAAGAGATTCGGCCGAGAGCCTTGTCAGCCAAGCCAGCCGACATAGACACCGGCGAGGATCACGACGCCGAGCAGAAAACGATAGACAACAAACGGCCAGCTGGAAAAGTTTTCCAGGATCCGCATCAAGCCCCAGATCGCGAAGAACGCCGAGATCGACGCGACAACGATGCCGACAGCCAGCACGCTCCAGCCATAGGCGCCGAGATGGACCTTGTGGAGCTCGTAAATCTCCTTCAGCCCGGCAAGCGCAATGGCGGGAAGCCCGAGCAGAAACGACAGCCGTGCCGCTTCCGCGCGTTCGAAGCCGAGCATCAGGCCCGCGGTCAGGGTCGAGCCCGAACGCGACACGCCGGGAATGAGTGCGCCGACTTGAGCGACACCAATGAGGATCGCATCCATCAGCGTCGCGTCCTTGATGGTGCGGCGATGGCGCGCCCAGATTTCGGCCCCGGCTAGCAGCGCTGCCATGGCCATGCAGGCCCAGCCGATGACGCTCACCTCGCGCAATGGCGAATTGCATCGATTGAGGACTTTCGACAGCGCCAGCCCCGCAATTCCGATCGGGACGGTGGCGATGACGATCCACATTGCGAATTGAAAGGACTTGTCGCGGAAACGGCCGTGCAGCGCGGCCGAGATCGAGTCGGTCGCAAGCCATCGGATGTCGGTCCAGAAATAGCTGATGACGGCGGCCAGCGCGGCCATCTGCATCGCTGCCGAAAAGGCCGAGCCGGGATCCGGCCAGCCCAGCACCGCAGGCACCAGCCGCATATGCGCCGTCGAGGAGATCGGCATCAGTTCGGTAATTCCCTGCACGACGCCGAGAAACGCGACCTTGGCGTAGCCCAATGCCACAAAGCCGGTATCGACGCCTTCGGTGCAAGCATCAGCCATGGTCACATCGCCGTTTGTCGAGGGAATGATTCCCGGCGCAGCGTAACCGCGCCGGAGGTTTTCGGAAAAAGTCAGAACTGTCGGATTTATACGCGATCGGCGTCCCGACTGGTGCCCAGGAGAGGACTCGAACCTCCACGCCTCGCGGCGCTAGTACCTGAAACTAGTGCGTCTACCAATTCCGCCACCTGGGCAGTGTCGGGTTCCGGAATCCGCGATAGGTACGGAGCGGTCACTGCCTTGTCAATCGACGGTATTAGTCCCTAACCCCCTGATCGAATTCCGCGGATTTGCCGGAGGGTCATCGGGGTATGATCCATCCGAAAACCGGTTTCCACTTTTCCGATCATGGCCTATACATCACGAAAATCACCTGGTATTCGCCAAGAATGAGCACGAAGAGCAAGATTGAGACGCTGGTCACGGTGTTCGGCGGTTCCGGCTTTCTCGGCCGCCACGTGGTGCGGGCGCTGGCCTATCGGGGCTATCGCGTCCGTGTCGCAGTTCGCCGGCCGGGGCTTGCCGGTTATCTGCAGCCGATGGGCCGGGTCGGCCAGATCCATGCGGTGCAGGCCAATCTGCGCTACCCCGATTCGGTCGCCGCCGCTTTGCGCGACGCCGATGTCGCGATTAATCTGGTCGGCCTGATGCTGGAGCGCGGCGGCCAGCGCTTTGACGCAGTGATGGCGCAAGGCGCGGAGACAGTCGCTAAGGCCGCGAGCGCCGTCGGCGCGCCGCTCGTTCATGTTTCGTCGCTCGCTGCCGATCCGAATTCGACCTCGCACTATGCCCGCGCCAAGGCCGACGGCGAGGCGCGCGTTCATGCGGCGCAGGATGGCGCCATCATCGTGCGACCATCGATCATATTCGGGCCAGAGGATGACTTCTTCAACCGGTTCGGCGCGATGTCGCGCCTTGCGCCGGCGCTGCCGCTGGTCGGCGGCGGTCACACTCGCATGCAGCCGGTCTTTGCCGGCGATGTCGCCGAAGGCGTGGCCAAGGCTGTCGACGGCGCGCTTAAGACCGGCGGTACTTACGACTTCGGCGGTCCGGATGTGCACACGTTCAAGGAACTGATGGAATTCGTGCTGGCGACGGTCGGACGGCGCCGGCTGCTCATGCCGATTCCGTTCGGCTTGATGAAGGCGCAAGCGGCGATCCTGCAGTTCCTGCCGAAGCCGCCGATCACGCCAGACCAGGTCGAACTGCTGCGGTACGATAATATTGTCTCCGAGACCGCCAAGCGCGACGGTCGCACGCTCGAAGGGATCGGCGTCATTCGGGAATCCATCGAAGCAATCGTGCCGTCCTATCTGTGGCGGTTCCGCAAAACCGGACAGTTCCAGCCGCACGCAGCGTAGCGCCGCGCGCCTTTACCGTGTTGCGATGAAGCGCACGGCGTTCGGCGGATTCGATTCCAAATTGTTAAGGGATTTTGCCCAGGCTCGTTCGCTTGGGGGAACTTGACCACATTTCGCCGCTTTTGACGCGCGGGTCAGGTTTCGGGCAAGGCTCGGGGCAAGGCTCGCGACATATGTTGACGCTGTTTCATCATCCGATTTGTCCGCATTCGCGTTTCGTGCGGCTGGTGCTCGAAGAGTACAATCAGCCGCCGCGCCTCATCGAAGAACGAGTCTGGGAGCGCCGCCCGGAATTCCTCGAGCTCAATCCGGCGGGAACCACGCCGGTTATGGTCGAGGAAGGCACGCCGCCGGTGCCGGGCGCCGCCGTCATCGCCGAATATATCGACGAGGTTATCGGCACGACTTTCGCCAACGGCCGGCTATTGCCGCTCGAAACCAATCCGCGCATCGAAGTGCGTCGCTTGATGAGCTGGTTCAACGAAAAGTTTTTCGAAGAAGTGAGCGGCCCGCTGGCGATGGAGCGCGTCTATAAGCGCTATATCCCGGTTGACAAAGGCGGCGGCTCCCCTAACACCGAAACCCTGCGTGCCGCCAAGGCCAACATCAAGTATCATCTCGGGTATATCGGCTGGCTGGTGCGTGCGCGCGATTGGCTCGCCGGCGATAGTTTGAGTTATGCCGATCTGGCAGCGGCGGCGCATTTGTCCGCCGTCGATTACCTGGGCGATGTGCCGTGGGACGCAGACGAGACAGCGAAGAACTGGTACGCGCGGATCAAGTCGCGGCCGTCGTTCCGCACGCTGCTGGCAGAAAAACTGTCCGGCCTGATGCCGTCGCGGACCTACGCCGATCTCGATTTTTGACGCCTGAGGCGCTGAAGGCCGCGCTTACCGAAGCCGCGCTAGCGCAAGGCTTCGACGCGATCGGCGTGGCGCGGCCGGATTCGATCCCGCAGGCCGCCGCGCGCTTGCACGCGTTTCTCGATGCCGGCGCGCATGGCGACATGGCGTGGCTTGCCGACAAGGCCGCATGGCGCGGAAATCCTTCGGCGATGTGGCCGGACGTCCGTTCGGTCATCATGCTTGGCGTCAATTACGGACCCGATGTCGATCCGCTCGCGGTCTTGCAGCAACGAAGCCGCGGCGGCATTTCGGTCTACGCGCGCGGCGATGACTATCACGACGTGATCAAGCCGCGCTTGAAGACGCTGGGCCGTTGGCTGATCGAACGAGCCGGCGGCGATGTGAAAGTGTTTGTCGATACCGCCGCCGTGATGGAAAAGCCATTAGCCGCAGCCGCCGGCATCGGCTGGCAGGGCAAGCACACCAATCTTGTGTCGCGACAATTCGGCTCCTGGCTGTTTCTCGGGGCCATTTTCACCACGCTCGATCTGCCCGCCGACGTGCCGGAAGAAGATCACTGCGGCAATTGTCATGCTTGTCTCGACATCTGCCCGACGGCGGCGTTTCCCGCGCCTTACCGCTTGGACGCGCGGCGCTGCATTTCCTATCTCACCATCGAACACAAAGGCGCTATTCCGCGCGAACTGCGTGCGCCGATCGGTAACCGCATCTATGGCTGCGACGATTGTCTCGCGGTGTGCCCCTGGAACAAATTCGCTGTCGCCGGGCACGAAACCAAACTCGCCGCGCGTGAAAAATTGCACGCGCCGGGGCTTGCCGACCTGGCGCGGCTCGATGATGCGGCGTTCCGCGCGCTGTTTACGAAGAGCCCGGTCAAGCGCATCGGTCGGGCGCGCTTCATCCGCAATGTACTGATTGCAATCGGTAATTCGGGTGATGTGGGTCTCGCCGGCGAGGCCGAAAGCCTGCTCGACGATTCCTCGCCGGTCGTGCGCGGCACCGCGATCTGGGCGCTCGGCCGGCTCGATCCGGCACGGCTTGCGTGCGCAGCGGCGGCGCGCCGCGCCCGTGAGACCGATCCGGACGTGATGGCCGAATGGGTCGCGAGCATGAACCGATGACAAATCTGATTTGCTTCGGCTTCGGCTATTGCGCCGAACATTTCGTCGCGGCCTACGGTCACAAATTCAATCGCATCACCGGCACGGTGCGCGGCGGTGAACGCGCCGCAATCCTCAACGCCTATGATGCCGGGCGCCTGCACGCTCTGGTCTTCGATGGCACGCAAACGACAGCTGAACTGCATAGCGCCGTTGCCGAAGCTGAATATATCCTCGTATCCGTCCCGCCCGGCGAAAACGGCGATCCTGTTCTCAGCGGCTGCGGCGAAGCGCTGGCGCAGGCCACGCGATTGCGCGCGATCGCCTATCTCTCGACTATCGGTGTCTATGGCGATCGCGGCGGCGCCTGGGTCGACGAGGCGACGGCGCCGCATCCGGATTCCGGCCGCGGCAGCGCGCGGCTTGCCGCCGAGCGCGCCTGGCAGTTCGTCGGCGATCGCAACGGCGCAAGCGTCACGGTACTGCGCCTCGCCGGCATTTACGGGCCGGGACAGAACGCGCTCGAGCAGGTGGCGCGTGGCAAGGCGCGGCGCATCGACAAGCCCGCGCAGATTTTCAACCGCATTCATGTCGGCGATATCGCGCAGGCGATCGACGCCGCTTTCACGCGGCGGGCCTCTGGCGTTTTCAATGTTGCCGACGATGAGCCATCGCCGCCCGGCGATCCGATCGTCTTTGCCGCGCAGCTTTTAGGCGTCGCGCCGCCGCCGGAAATCCCATTCGCCCAAGCGGCGCCGACAATGTCGCCGATGGCGCTGAGTTTCTGGCAGGAATGCCGGCGGGTGCAAAACGCCAAGCTCAAGCGCGAGCTTGGCGTGACCTTGCGCTATCCCACGTATCGCGAAGGACTGAAGGCGCTGTTTGAGCAGCGCTCTTGATTTGTCTCGGCTGCCGCAGACAGGACGAGCTAATGCAAGCTCGGCCCTTTCAAGAAGCGGTTGCGCTCGCTCGACTTGACGCGCATTTCCATGGTCTCGCCGTCGCGATAGATCGTGATCGGCACTTCGACCCCGGCCTGACCTTGCGCCCAGATGCAGCGGAAGAAGCCGGCAAGATCGTTGACGTCGGTGCCGCCGACCGAGAGAACGATGTCGCCGGTGCGCAGGTCCGCCTTTTTGGCCGGTCCACGGTCGGCAAGCCCGACGATGACCAGGCGATTTTCCACCTCGGTGGCGTAGAGACCGAGCCACGGCCGCGGCGGCATATTGCGCCGCCCGTATTTGATCAGATCGTCGACGATTGGCTTCAACAGATCTATGGGCACGATCATGTTGATGTTCTCCGTCTTGCCGCGTTCGGCCGCCTGCTGCAGCTGAAGCGAGCCGATGCCGATGAGATCTCCCGCCGGCCCGATCAGCGCGGTGCCGCCCCAGTTCGGATGCGCCGGTGACGTGAAGATGGCCTCGTCGAGCACATATTCCCAGTAGCCGGCGAACTCCTGTTTGGCGACGATATTGGCGGCGACGGAGCGCTGCCGTCCGCCGGCGCCGCCAACCACGACAGGTTCGCCGACCGCCGCGGCCGACGATTCGCCGATCTCGAGCGCAGGTACTTCAAGCTTGGCCAGCGCCTGAACCAGTCCAAAACCGGTTTCCTGGTCGTAGCCGAGCACATGGCCGGGCACGGAGCGGCCGTCATTGAGCGTGATCCAGATCTGGTCCGCTTCGGTAATCAGGTAGCCGACCGTCAGCACCAGTCCGTTGCCGCGGATGAACACGCCGTTACCGGCGCGCTCGGTACCGAGCGTCTCCGCGGTGAATGCGTCCTGTGGCACGGTGGCGCGCAACGCGACCACCGAGTTCAGCGTGCGGTCGAGATCATAGGCATAGTCCTCGGGCTTGGGCTGTGCGGATGTCGGCACCTTCCAGTCGCTCACCGATGGCATCGGATATTCCTTCGCTTGGCAGCCGCCATTTGTTCATTTGCTCAATTTGTTGTCACGTGTGCGTCCGATCAAGACACTCTTCGTTTAAGACGCTTTCGACCGCAACCGGTGCATCAAGAAGGCGCTCAATCGTGCGCATTTTCAAGTCCATTGACTAGTAACCGGATCAGCCACCGGAAATTCCTGCGTTCAAAAACTCCTTGGACCATCTCGTATAATCAGCTTGCCGGGTCACTTGTTTCATCAGATCGGCCGATGCAACGGCTTTGATGCCGGCCGGCGGCGCGCCCTCGCGCAATGCCTTCAGTGTCTCATAGACCGCGTTCACCGCCGCCATGAACGGCATATGGCCCTGCAGACAGACGCGCACATTGCGGGCGCTCAGATAATCGAGATCGTAGAGCTCGGCGCCCGCGCCGCCGAGGAACAGCGGAAGTTTGATGGCGGCAGCGACGGCGTCAAGCTGAGCGCGGGTCTTCACCCCCGCCATGAACAACATATCGACGCCGGCTTCCTCATAGGCCTTCAGCCGCGCGATGGTGTCTTCGAGGCCGGTCATGGCCATGGCGCTGGTGCGGCCGATGATGAGAAGACGTTTGTCCTGCCGCCCGGCGAGCGCGGCTTTCATCTTGCCGACGCCTTCGGCAATCGGAATGAGCGTCGCTCCGGTTGCGCCGTAGCTCGTCGGCAGCGACGTATCCTCGATGGTGAGGCCGGCGACGCCGGCGGTCTCGAGCTCCTCTACGGTCCGTTTGACATTGAGCGCATTGCCGTAGCCGTGATCGGCATCGACAAACAGCGGCAGCTTGCCGGCACGATTGATTCGATAGGCCTGCTGCGCGAACTCCGTCAATGTCAGCATCACGATATCGGGCGCTCCAAGCACCGTAAACGAGGCCACGGAACCGGCGAACATGCCGGCCTCGAAACCGACGTCTTCGGCGATGCGTGCCGAGATCGGGTCGAAGACCGAGCCCGGATAAATGCAGCGCGGTCCGGAAATGATCGCGCGCAAGCGCTCGCGTCGGTCGGTCCAATCCATGCTGGCATCCCCTCATCTGCTTGAAATGGCGGGGCGTTCTAGCACGGCTTGCGGGCCTGCGCGCGCCGCGAGATGCGAGGATCCGCGCTTGTTGCGCAGGCGTGTCAGGGCTTGCTCGGCGCCGCCGCTTGCTTCTCCAATTCGCCGAGCTTCTTTTCCATTTCCGGCAGATGCGCGATCAATGCGCAGTTGGTCCGATCGGCGGCCGCCTGCTTCTGCACCATATCCCAGCGCGCCACGGCATCCTCTTCGTTCCACGGGCGCCTGGTCTCGGGATTGAAGGCGTGTTGCTGCGCCAGACTTTCGAGCGAACGGTGGTACTCCTCGAGATCGAGGATGCGGTCGCGCTGGCGGAAATAGAAATTGGTGCCGTCAAGCTCGCTGCAATGGGCGACGCCCTTGCCGAAGGTCTGCTGCGCCATCTTGGCGTCGAAAATCTTGCCCTTGAGATCATTGATTTCGGCGGTCTGGGCACGTGCCGTCGCGGCGAGCATCAGCAAAGATACCGCGGGCAGGAATAGGATCGGCCGCACGGCCACAGGCCGCAAATGGGTCCACGTCATGGTCTTGATCCCCACAACAAGCGGCGGTAGCGGCCGATACGTCCATATCGTTGGCCACCGCTGATTTTCCCGGGATGTTGCAGCAATAGCACACCATCCGTTTCTGATGTTACCAATTATTCACCAAAGTCACGCGGATGTGGCCGGGCCGGCATCCAAAGCCGCGAAAAGCCCAGCCCAGTGCCTTTTTCCCGCCCTATGTACCCGTCAAAACCAAGGCTGACGTAAGGGGTCCGTGGGGGTCGTCTTGGCCATCAATGTCCGTGCCGTCGTCGTGGCGTCTGTTGTCGCGACCGCCGCCTTAGCCGGCTCTCTCGGGAGTGCCGCCGCGCAATATTATCCGCCGCAGCCTGGCGCCTATCCGCCGCCGCCTTACGCCGATCACCCAGTCTATCGCGACGCCAATGGAGCGCCGTTGTCTGAGGACGCTTACGGACGCCTCTACGCGCCGCAGCCGATGCCGAGCCAGAACGGTCAGGCCTTCACACGGCCGCCGGCCGATGTCGGCGGGCGCGATCCGGCCGACCTGACCGGCTCGATCAGCGCGCCAGCCGCCCCGCCGCAGGCTCAGCCCAGCCGCACCACCGTCGTCGCCTCGTTGCCGCCGGAGGAACAGCCGGATCAGGGCCCGGCGAACCTGCCGCCGCAGTTCCGCCGTCAGGTCGTTGATTACAATACGATCGAGCCGGCCGGCACGATCATCATCGATACGGCGCACACTTATCTTTATCTCATACTCAGCGGCGGCAAGGCGATGCGCTATGGCATCGGAGTCGGCCGCGAAGGCTTCACCTGGAGCGGCACCGAACGTATCAGCCGGATGAAAGAATGGCCGGACTGGTTCCCGCCGAAGGAAATGATCGAGCGGCAGCCCTATTTGCCGCGCTTTATGGCTGGCGGCGAAACCAATCCGCTGGGCGCACGCGCGATGTATCTCGGCAACACGCTCTATCGCATTCACGGCACCAATCAGCCGTCAACCATCGGCACATATGTGTCATCGGGTTGCATCCGGCTGACCAACGAAGACGTCGAGGATCTCTATAGCCGCGTCACCGTCGGCACCCGTGTCGTCGTTCTGCCCAACGCGCAAGCGAGTGCCGCGCCGTCGCCGCCGCCGGCGCGCTAACGGCAGTTGGTCCGGACAGGAACTCTTGATCTGCTGTAGCGCCAGACCGCGGCGCTTCCGCCACTGATGCGCGATTGCCACAAAATCTCTCATTTTTGTTAATCTTGGCGCCGACCGAATCATTTTTTCGATTGATTACTCAGCGACTCAGCTAAATTCGTCGCAACAGAGCCGACCGTTCCGGTAGCACGCGGCAGCGCTTACGATTGTAAGCTGGTGCGGCGATGCCGGTGCGGTCTCCCACGCCAGCCGGAACCTGATCGTCAAATACGATCGTAAATTCCGTCCTCGCGATGATCTGATGCCCATGTGCTGTGTGTTGTGTGACGCGTGTTTCTTCGGGATCGCGCGCGGGCGTTCTGCGAGGTCGAATGTTTCCCAATCTCCGCCTGATGATCGTGGCGATTTCGGCCTCGTTGCTGGCGATTGTGTGCGCTGTGGTGCTTTTCATGGGACTGTTCGCCGCTTTCAGCGTCGCCCATGAGCCGTTCTCCGGGCTTGCTGCGGCCAAGCCGCCGTTGCAGATCGCTTTTGCGGATGAAATCTCGGCACCGGTTGCAGACGGCAAACCGGCGCCATTCGGTGTCCGCTTCCAATTGAATATGCCGCGGAGCGGTCCAGTGATCGTTCCGGTACCGGCAGCCCTTGATCGCGTTTCACCCCCGGAAGTTCGACCGGCAGTCGAGCCCATCAGCAATCCCGCGGCCAACGCACAGAAGAACGCGCCGACCAATTCGTCATCGGTCGCTGCACTGGCGCAGGACGACACGCAGGCGGCGCCGCCGTTGCAGGATGCGCCGGCGGCGGGATCGGTCCAAGCCGCGATACTTGCCGAAGACAAGGCGACCGAAGCAAAGTCGGACGGCCTCGCCAGTAACGACACCGCCGCCGTGCTCAAGGCGCCCGAAGCAAAGTCGGACGGCCTCGACAGTGACGACACTGCCGCGGCGCTCAAGGTGCCCGTCGAGCCGCCAATGCCCGAGCGGCCGGCCGCTCCGAGCGTCCCGCACCACATCGCGCCGCAAATCCGGACCGTGTCGCGCGAAGCCGATAATCCGGCGAGTGTCACGACGTCACCGGCGCCGACGCTGGCACGAAAGGGGCTCAAACGCCGCAAGCTCGCCGCCCATCTGCGCCTGTCGCATCACTTCCGCAGGCCGCGCATCCTCCATCAGATCGCGACCAGCCAAGGTTACCCGCAGACGACCGGCTTTGTTCAACCCAATGTCTTCGGCCCATCGGCCGCGCCCACCTACCCAATCGGTACCTATGGACAGCCCGGCGGATTCATCCCGGGCTTTGGATTCACCCCGGCGGCGATCAAGCCGAAGCCCCTCAAGTGGCGCCGCGCGACCGGAGGCGCAACCGGAAGCGTGTCCGGCAATGCGACAGCCAATAAGCAAGACTGAAGACCCGCGGATCGGCGGCGTGCGCCGCCCGCGCATGTCGCCCCCTCGCGCCATACGGCGCAGTTCCTATTTAATGGCTTTGCCACCCGCAAAGTGCCCTAAGAGTCCCGCTTGATTCCGCTCTCGGTTCTCGATCTCTCGCCGGTGACCACGGCGACCCCAGGCTCGGCCGCCCTGCGCAATACGCTCGATCTGGCCAAGCTCGCCGAGCGGCTCGGCTACAAGCGTTATTGGGTCGCCGAGCATCATAACCTCGCCAATGTCGGCAGCTCTGCGCCCGAGATCATGATCGGGCAGATCGCCGCCGTGACCTCGCATATGCGCGTCGGCTCGGGCGGCGTGATGCTGCCGAACCACGCGCCGCTGATGGTCGCCGAGCGCTTCAAAGTGCTTGAAGCGCTGTTTCCGGGCCGCATCGATCTCGGGCTTGGTCGCGCCCCGGGCACCGACCAGATCACGTCTTATGCACTGCGCGCCCGGCAGGATCCGCGGCAGGGCGATGACTTCCTCGAACGATTTCAAGAACTGCTCTTGCTCGAGCAGAACGGCTATCCGGAGGGCCATCCCTTCCGCAAAGTACGCGCGGTGCCGTCCGATGTCGCGCTGCCGCCGATCTGGCTCTTGGGCTCGAGCGGTTACAGCGCCGAGCTCGCGGCGTCGCTCGGCCTCGGCTTCGCCTTCGCCCATCACTTCGCCGATTACGATGCGGCGGGCGCGATGCTGAATTATCGCGCTCACTTCAAGCCCGCAGCGCTGCCTGAGCCGTACGCCATCCTCGGCACGGCGGTGATCGCAGCCGATACCGATGCGGAAGCCGAGCGCATCGCGGCGAGCGCAGACCTGCACTACGCCCGCCGCGCCCACGGCGAATATCTTCCGCTCGCTTCGCCTGAAGAGGCGGCCGCCTATCCTTACACGCCGATCGATCGCGAACGCATCGGCCGGCAGCGCACGCGCCTCGTGGTCGGCGCCATCGCCCGGGTGAAGGAGCGGCTTTTGGCCCTCGCCGAAGCGACGCGTGCCGATGAACTGATGATCACGTCGATGATCTATGATCACGGCGCGCGCAAGCATTCCTACGAATTGTTGGCGCAGGCTTTCGAATTGACGCCGCCGGTCTGAGACGAGCCGCGCGCGGTATATTAAAAAAATATCAGTCCTGCCCGCCCGGCCCCGCTTCGGCTCTCCGTCATAAAATCGTGGCAAAGTCCCTCGGACAACGGCTTGGACGGGGGGAACCGGCGGCAGCGGACGAGGTTCCGCCCGATTCCGCCTGTTGTTCAGCAGAAGTGTCCTGCACGCCTCATTAACGTAAAAACTCCTTCAACCATTGGGCGGTATATAGAAAGGGCCGTTGGCGTCGCGTAAGCTTGCAAGCCGAGGCCAAGAACACGACCAGAGTGCAACTTTTTGCAGGTTTCCGGTGTTTGATACCGGCATTGGTTTGAGGTCTTGAGTTGAGCACCATTGTTAAGCGGTTCCTGCGCGTAGCGTTGCCTCAATCGCCAGCCGGTTTCCGGAGCAGCGATTGGCACAATGGCAAGAAGGCCCTGTTTGGCGGGGTTTCGGTCTTGGGCCTCATTGCGGCCCTGACATTTGCGCTCGGCGCCGAGCCGGCGACAGCGCGGACCAGGATCAAGGCGTTGCATCGCGAGGCCGACCGCAAGGGCAGCGAGCCGTTCGGTAATGTGGCGAAGGGCCTGGTGCAGATTTTCGTCTCGATCAATCAGCAGAAGCTGCATCTCTACAGCGACGGCATCCATATCGCCGACACCTCGGTCGCAACCGGCGTGCCGCGCCTGCCGACACCGACTGGCGTGTTCAGCGTCATCCAGAAGCAGGTGTTCCACCGCTCCAACCTCTACAGCGATGCGCCGATGCCGTTCATGCAGCGCATCACCTGGTCCGGCGTCGCGCTGCATGAAGGCGAGAATATCGGTCATCCGGCGTCGCACGGCTGCATCCGCATGCCGGGCGATTTCGCCGCGCGGCTTTATAAATTTACCCGGGTCGGCGCCCGCGTGATCGTCGCCAAAGCCGAGCTCAAGCCGGTTGATTTCGCCGATCCGCACTTGTTCGTGCACAAGGACATCGTGGCGGCCGCCACGCCGGATGCCGACGCGGTGAAGACGACGCAAAGCGTCGACGCCGCCAAAGCCAGCGACGTGATTGCGGCAGCCACGCCGTTCGATCTCGGCCTGCGCGGCGCGGCTGCCAATGTCGCGACGAGCTTCGTCGTTGCGGCCTCGGACGATATCAAATCTGGCATTGCTGCCGATGCGGTAAGGCCAGATCCTTCGAAGTCCGATTCGCCGCCGGCCGACGCAGCAAAGACCGTTGCGGCAAAATCCGACATGCTCAAGGTCGACGCGGTGGCCGCCGCCGGTACCGACGCCGCTACCGGCCGCACTCCGGCTATCACACCCGTCATCGCCGCGCCGGAAACGCCGCCGGTCAACACCGCAGCTGCCGCGCCTGTGCCGGTGATTAAGAAGACGCCGATCGCGATTTTCAT
The DNA here is from genome assembly GCA_035509535.1 of Xanthobacteraceae bacterium. Taxonomy (GTDB): domain Bacteria; phylum Pseudomonadota; class Alphaproteobacteria; order Rhizobiales; family Xanthobacteraceae; genus BOG-931. The sequence goes on from DATJLN010000006.1 coordinate 126,431, forward strand.
CAGCCGCAAGGAAAAGAAGATTTACGTGCGGCAGGATTTCGAACCGATTTTCGAGGAAGCCATCACCATTGAGCATCCGGAAGAGCCGATCGGCACGACTGTCTTCACCGCGATGGAGTTGCTCCCCGACAATGCGACCTTCCGTTGGAATGTCGTGACCATGCCGGGAGAGGCGGCGAGGGCTCCGAGGTCCGCGCGCATCGTCGCCGAGGAAGAGAGCTACTACTACTACGATCGCTACGGCTTCCGTCATGTCATGCACAAGCGCGTACACAACGCTCAGCCCGTCGCCGAGGTGGCGCCGCCGCAGACTCCGCAAGAGGTGCTGGCCCGGATCGATCTGCCGCAGGACGCTATCGATTTCATCTCGCAGCGCATCGTGCCGGGCTCGTCCCTGATCGTGTCCGATCACGGGCTGGGCGGGGAAACCGGCGAGGGCACCGACTTCATCGTCGTCACGCGCTGAAAATCTAAATCCATCCGGCGCTGGTCCGCCCTGCCGAATTGGCCATTCAACAGGCCTGTCTGACGTTGTATGGTCCCGCGCGGGCAGCCGCCGATCGCGTCGGCTGCTACGCCGAGATCAATCGTTTGGAGGAGGGTCGCCTTGGGTAAGCATTTCGCACTGACGTCGTCCGATAGTTTCAAGTTCGGCGCCTATCGCGCCGATCCGGTGGCCAAGGCCAAGGGCGGCATCGTCCTCATTCAGGAAATCTTCGGCGTCAATCATCACATCCGCGCGGTTTGCGATCGACTGGCCAGCGAGGGTTATGCGGCGCTGGCGCCTGCTCTATTTGATCGTCAGCAGCCGGATTTCGAAAGCGGCTACACGCCTGATGAGATCGCCAATGCGCGCAAGTTCGTTGCCAACCCGGATTGGGGCGCCATGCTGCGCGATGTGCAGACGTCGATCGACGAGCTGAAAAAGGAAGGTCCTGTCGCCATCATGGGCTTTTGCATGGGCGGCACGATTTCGTTTTTGGCCGCCTGCAAGCTCGGCGGTCTGCAGGCTGCTGTCTGCTATTATGGCGGTCAGATCGCCAAGAATGCCGACGAGAAGCCGAAAGTGCCGGTGCAGATGCATTTCGGCGAGAAGGATGCATCGATCCCGATGAGCGATGTCGACCTGATCAGAGCCAAGCGTGGCGGTGATTGCGAGATCTATGTCTATCCCGACGCGCAGCACGGCTTTCACTGCGACGAGCGCGGCAGCTACAACGACGCCGCCGCCAAGCTCGCCTGGCAGCGCTCCATGGCGTTTCTTGCCAAATACGTGAAGTGATCGGCGGCGGGCTGCTGTTTAGAACCAGCGTTCCTGCACCTGCACGGTGTCGCCGGGGCAGAGCGGATATGTGACCGGCACTTCGAAGCGATAGGTACGGCCGCCGGCATTGCGGCTGATGGTCATCGTTCTGTGATAGCCGCGCGGCGTAAAGCCGCCGGCGATCGCGACCGCGGTCTCGACCGTCATGTTGGCGACGTAGGGATATTGGCCGGGCTGCGTCACCTCGCCGAGGATGAAGAACGGCCGGTAGGCTTCGACTTCGACCGCGACATGCGGCTCGCGGATATAGCCCTGGCGCAGCGCTCCGGCGATGCGGCCTGCCAATTGCTCGCTGGTCAGGCCGCGGGCCGAGACCGAGCCGATCAGCGGCATGTCAATATGACCGCTCGCGTCGACTACATAGGAATTGGTCAAGCCATCCTGGCCGAACACGACGACGCGCAGCCGGTCGCCGGAATCGAGCGTATAGCCGCCTTGCTGGAAGGGCGCGCTGAAATTCGGCGGTGGCATCAGGACCGGAGCGGCAACGGGCGACGGCATTGCGACCGGTGTCGGCGCCGGTATTGGCGCGGCCACTACAGCGGGCGCGGGGCGGATCACCGCGGGGCCAGGCGTCGGGGCAAAGGCGGCGGGCCCGATCAGGCCGCGATAGGGCGGAGCGCCGGCACTATAGGAGAGGGCGGGCGGCGGCGCAGGGGTTGCGCCATAAATGATATTGTCGATGCCTTGTGGGGCTGGCGATGTCGTAGCGCCATACTGGATGCGCGGCTGATACGCGCATCCGGCTGCCGTCAGTGGCACGGCGCAAATCAGCAAAAAAGAGCGGGCGAGCCGCATACGCGCAATCCGACCCCAAGAGTCCGGAAAAAGTCCGGAAGGAACCCCGGAACCGATTAACGCCAGTTATGGTTAACAATCCCTCACCGGTTGAACGTCACCGCCTGAACCTGGGGCAGGTTCGACGGGCGATCAAGACCTGAAACTGGACGTTTCGCTCCCCGGCAAGCGCCGGGCAGTTTCAGACGTCTCTGATCTCGGGCTTCATTTCGCGTCGCGTTGGCGGCTGTCGCTGAGCCAGTCGGCGGTGGCGAGAATCAACATGACCAAGGCGAAGACCAACGGGAAGCCGAGCACCCAGATCAGCTTCGACGTGTCGATTTCTTTCTCAAGGTCGAAATACCAGGCCAGCGCATCGACCGCGGCGATGCCGACCACGGAGCCGAGCAGCTTTTGCTTCAGCTCGCCGAAATCGACCTGGGTGAGGCCCTCAGGCCAATCGGGATGCGCGGCGGAGTCGATTCTGCGGATGAAATTTTCATAGCCGGAGAAAATGACGATGAGCACGAGATTTCCGGCCAGCGCCAGATCGACCAGATTCAGCACGCCTGTGATCGTCTCGTGCCAGGTCGAGCGCTTGGCCTGCAGGATCAGCATGATCAGGTCGCTGAAGAACTGGAACATCAGCAGGACCAGGCAGGCCAAAAGCCCGATCAAAAACGGGGCGAGCAGCCAGCGGCTGAAGAAAATTGCCGCCTGAATGTATCGTCCGTCCGGCCACCGCATGAAACCTCCCGCCAATGAGGCGCAAACCTGCCAAATCAGAACCGTAAAATAGCGCGGCTTTGCCGCCGGTGCACCCCGCGGCGATCGAAGGCGCCCCAAGGCGCGCCATCGGGGCGGCTTTTCCCGGCCACTTTTGCCGCCTATTGTGCCCGGCGCTTCAGGATTCGTCCTAGGCCGGATTGGTAGCGTTTGCTGGCGGACGTCTTGGAGGGCTTCGTTTTGGGGGACTTTGTTTTGGAGGGCTTCATGTCTCGTAGGTTCGCGTCGCTTCGCGTGCTGGGAAGCGCGGTCGCACTTTCAATCGCGGTATCGATCGCTACGCCGGCCGGCCACGCACTCGCGCAACAGCCCGCGCCTGCAGCAGCCGCGCCGGTATCGACGGCAACGCTGCCTTATGGCCCGCCTGTCACGCTCGATCAGGCCAAGCGTGCCATGGCCGCTGCCGAACTCGAAGCACTGAAGAATTCCTGGCAGGTCGCCATCGCCATCCTCGATTCGGGCGGTAATCTCGTGATGTTTCACAAGATCGACAACACCCAGCTCTCCGCCGGCGAGGGCGCCGAGGGCAAGGCGCGCACCGCGCTGCAATTCAAGCGGCCGAGCAAGGCGCTTGACGACGCCATTGCCGCGGGCGGCGGCGGCATGCGGCTCCTGGCGCTCAAGGACATCACGCCGCTTGAAGGCGGCATTCCGCTGGTCGCCAACGGCGCTATCATCGGCGCGATCGGCGTCTCCGGCGCGCTGTCGGCGCAGGATGCGCAGATCGCCAAAGCCGGCGCCGATACGCTCACAAGGCCGGGGATGTGATCCCCCGCGACGACGATTGTCGCCACCTCAAGGAGATGGACGAAGCACCGCCTTCAGCGCACTCGCGGCCGCAGCATAGCCGCCGCGCGCGCCGTCGACGAAATGCACATGATCGCCGCGCAGCGGCGACGGTGTGAAGCAGGTCATCATTGCGGCATCCTGGCGAAACAAGCCGTAGCGGGCGATGCCGGACGCCGCGGCGAGCCGGCGCTCCAGCGCATCGGCGAGCGCCTCGGTGCAATCGAGAATCATGCGCAAGCCGTCGTCGTATTTGCGCCAGTCGGAATTCTCCACGACCTGCCGCATATAGCGCGCCGGCGAGAAAGGCCCGATCGGGCGGCCAACGCGCATGATGAGAAAATAAAGAAACGTCCTCGCCAGCACCGCCGCGCGCCGCGTGAGCCGTCCACCCGGCGCAGTGCGGGCTTCAAGCTCGATGCCTTGCGGCGGCCAGCCGAGCGTCGGGCCTGACGCCGGCACCGGCCGCCCGGCATCTGGACTCGCCTCGACCAAAGCCACGATCTCCTCGGTCAGCGCGCGAAATGCCGCGGCATCGGCGCCGGGCACGGGCAGCACGATCAGCGAGAGGATGAGGCCCTGTGCCGCATGAAATTCCTCGAAGCGGCACGACAGGCCGGAGAGATCGGGCCAGGATTCCGGACCGCCGGGCGGCGCTGGCGTCACCGCGAAGTCGCCGCGCTTCATCGCGCCGTCGGCGAAGGCGAGCCCGCCACCGGAGAACATCGCATAGGACAGATTCGGCGACGGTGCATAGCGCGCCACGCGCAGGTCGTGCCCTTGCGCGCGAATGGCCGCGACCGGGATGAGCGCGACGCGCAGGGTGAGGCCGAGTTCGGAATGCGCCCAGGCCGCGGTCGCGGCGAGGGTCGCGCGCGCGATCTCCGCGTCGCCGGGCGCCACCGCAAAGCTCGCGCCGTCGCCGCCGAACACGAAGGGAAATTCGCGGCCTTCCAGCGCATTGGTCAGCGCCGCGATCACCGCGGCGCCCGCCATGTTCACCGCCTTGTAGCGCTTCTCGGCAATGGCTCTGGTCGACTGCACGATGTCGGCCATGCCGACCGTCCAGTCGTCCGGCAGCGGCGTGTACTGCGTCGGGTCCATCAGCGCGCGAAACCCGCGCTGCACGGGGATGCCGGCGTAGAAGATGGCGGTGTCGCTTGGCGTGTTCATGGCGCTGCCGTTCCAGCCAAAATGGCGAACCAGATGCGGACAAAAACTTAGCCGGTTTCGGTGGTTATTGCGCTGGGTGCAGAATGGCCGGTCGCGTCAATTTTTTTCTCGATAGACTAGCCCCACGGCCGTTCCATCCAGACCACGACACCGGCATCCCACAGCGCGAGTCCCGCGACGGCGCCGAGGAAGGCGCCCCAGAGTCGGTGGCGACGCCAGGCGATGGCGCCGAGCACGGCGCCGAGAACAAGTCCCGGCGCGCCGACGATCAAGGCGATCTCGGCCCAGTCGAGGGGGCCCCAGTCAAGGCTGATATCGGACATGGTGGATCGGCTGGTTGCGTCGGTCGTGTCCGTCGGTTTGCTGTGCCGTTTGTGTGGATTGGCCGGCCTCCGCAGAGGAGACCGAAATCTGGCAGCTTTCTTCCATGGCGTATAGGGCATGGTATCCGGACACGGCGATCTGGACGCGATCAATTGGCCGCCGACATCGGGACGCCGACACCTGGCGCCGACATCTGGACGCCGAGAATCAAGCGACGTGCATCCGCCCGCGACGGCGCGCCGCGCGGCACGAACGCCTTGGCACGAAACGTCTGCGTGCCTTATCGCGTTTTCCCGGCGGGGCGATCATTCCTGGCAAGGGAGATCGCCAATGAAAACTCAATGTGTAATGGCAACTGTCACGGCCCTGGCTACAGCGGTGCTGCTAAGCGGAGTAACCGCGGCCTCGGCGGCCTCGGCCATGAAGCCTCGCGCGCAAGACACGCTGGACCTCACAAGCGCGCAACAGAAGATGGTGTGGAATGATCTGGACCATGCGTCCAATCAAACCGCGCCGAGCGGCTTTGCCGCGGATGCCGGCGCGAAAGTGCCGGCGACCGTGAAGATCAGCGCTGTGCCGAGCAAGGCCTCGCGCGACCTTTCGCAGTTGCGCGCCTATGATTTCGCCAAAGTCGGCGGCAAGATTCTCATCGTCAATCCGTCCGACCGGAAAGTTGCCGAGGTCATTACCGGCTAGCCGCAAGTAGAACTCCTCGCCTGCAAAAGGCTGCAGAAACCCCGGCGTTGCGGGCCGACCCGCAGCGCCGGGGTCGACTCCGGCTGAACTCGGTTTCGGCTGAGGTCATGGCCCGGTCATGGCCCGCGCAACATGAACGCGAAGTAACGCAATATGCCGGCGATACGTGGCATTGTTGCTATGGGGCCTTGCCCAAGAAGGAGAACGCCGATGCGGTTGCGCAGGTCACCGCCGTGGCAGGTGCGGACGATGATATTGGTGGGATTGGCGGCCTTTACGGCGGGACTTTGGGCCGTGGCGCTGTCGCGTGCGGCGTCGGCCCCGTTGTTTGGCGCAGCGCCCAAGGCGGGCGACACTCTCTCCCTGTCGCCTCAAGATCAACAAACCGCCTGGAACGATCTGAGCGCCACGCCCAACCAGGATGGACCGGCCACTTTCCGGCCGAGCACAACGTCGGCAATCCCCTCGACCTTGGATATCCACGCGATCAAAGGCAAAGCCGCAGTCGACCTGCCGGCTCTGAAGCCCTATGACTTTGCCAAAGTGCAGAACAAGCTTTTGATCATCAATCCTCACGACATGATGATCGCCGAAGTGATCAGCGGATGAGCTTTTACGCGAACATGATCCCGAGAAGTGGGAACCGGTTTTCGGAAAGAGATCATGCCCAAACGAGAAATTCGGCCTTGATTCAATTCAATGTCCTGGCTTCGTGGGCGGCTGTGGCGCCGCGCCGCCGTATGATGTCCGCATGAACCGAGGTCAAACTCTCGCGACTAATGGTTTTGAGCGCTTTCGTCTGTGCCGGCCGGGACAGGCGTGAACTTTTCCTTCACTGATGTCGTTATTTAAGCCGGGCGCGGTTCACGTCGGGCTGATTCGAGTCAAAACTGCCGCGACAGCGGAGCAGAGCGATGCCGAACAGAAGAATCCTCTATCGCGTGCTGATGTTTGGTGCCGCCGTCGTGCTCTATTCGGCCGTCGGCATGGTGCTCGCCGCTTTTGGCGTGGACAAGCCGAGCGTTCCTCAGGCCGGTTTGCATTCGGCCGAGATCGGCACGGCGGCGCCAACGGCAGTCGGATCGCCTGGCATCGGGGACACGCGGAAGATCAAGGGGTGGGACGCCTCCGAACTGCGCGGTGACGACGGCGAGGTGGTCGCCTGCATGATCCGGGCGCACTATACGATGGGCGGCGTGAATGGACGCAGCATCGCCACGTTCCTCGTCGCCAGTCGCAGCAAGGGGCTGAGCATGCTGCTCAAGGACTCGGCCTTGGACCTGCCCGGCGGCGCGGGCGCGTCGATCAATGCCACATTAAAATTCGACGGCAAGCCGTTCACGGGCTTTTCGGCGGAAGTCGAAGGCCACGATGAGATCGCGATCTTGCCCGAACACGGCATGGCCTTGGCCGCCGCGCTCGACGACGGCGTGCAGGCGCGATTCGATGCCCTCAAGGTCGAAACGCTGAACTTCCCCGTTGTCGCCGGCGTGGTGCCATGGCTGCGCACCTGCACGCGCCGCTGGGGCATCAGTTTCGAGCCGGACGCGAAGGGGTAGTCGGCTCACCGGAAGACGGATAAACGTCAAGGACACTTTCGCTCCCGCCAATACTTCTTGATACTCAGGGACCCTATGAGACGGATCGTTGCTTTGGCTGCGCTGGTCGCGGCGACGTCCTCGGCCTTCCTCGCGCATGCCGACGAGATTCGAAAATGCGATTTTGCGGTGAAGGCGCGGTGTGCCACCGGCGATGCAAGCGTCACACTTGCGAATGGCGTCGTGACGAAGCTCAGCGTCAACGTCGATTGGTGCGGTCGCCGCGGCAGTCCCGGCTATTCGTGCGTCATCGATTCAACGCGAGGCGAGCACGGTTCGACGTGGTCGGATGATAGCGGGGCGACGCTGATCACCAACGCGACTCCCTTTAATCCGACAGAGCCCGACCGGGTAAAAGTCACCGTCGGAAAGCATGTCTCCATCGACATGGACGAGGCGCAATCGGCCGGCAGATGTGGTGCCGGCGCAGCGCTGCCGCGCGCCATCGTCATTCCGGCGCAGGGCAAGGAATGCCGCGTGTGGCTCCCGGCGCCCTGACGGCGTCATGGTGGATGCGCCGGCAGTTCTCCTTGCCCTAACCTTTCCTGTCCTAATTTTTCTTGCCCCACGTGCCGGGCTTGGCCTGGCTGTGCATATCGGCAAACGGCGAGACCGGCGCGACGCCGCCTTTCTTCTTATTCTTGTCCTGCTTCGGCTTCTTCTTCTCTTTGTTGCTTCGCATCTGACCCTTGGCCATGGCGTTCTCCTTTGTCAGAGCATGATCCGGAAAAGCCTGCCCCCGAACTTGATCCGATGGTAGGAACCGGATTTCCGAAGAGATGATACTCGAACAAAACGCTAGAGCGGCACGGAAATTCAACGAAGAATCATCCCGCTCTAGCGGCGGATGATTCCGCGCCAACAGCACAATTCTAACCCATCGGTCACAGAATGCACGAAAGCATTGCGCGGCAGCTCAACGCTGGCGCGGCTTGAAGCCGCCATGCATGCCGGGGCGGCCGAGCGTCGAGCGCGGGCCCGAGTTCTTTCCAGGAATCGATTCAACACCCGGACCCATTTCGTCCAGGTTCGGTTTTCGCGGGGATGCGCGCTTTTCACCCGGACGGTGAGGCGCAACTTCGTGATAGAGCGCGATGCCCATTTCATCGAGCGCGGGCTTGTGGACCTTGCCGCCGCTGTCGCGCTGCGCGCCTCGGCGCGGCGAGCCCCCTTTCGCGCGAGCAGGCAAAGCGACGATCTTCGCGGTCGGATCGTCGGTCACGGCGAGTTCGGTCGCTCGCAGGCGCTTGATCTCGTCGCGCAGGCGGGCGGCCTCCTCGAAGTCGAGATCGGCGGCAGCGGCGCGCATGCGCGTCTCGAGGTCCGCGATCACCGTCTCAAAATTGTGGCCGATGGTGGCGGCCTCTTCGAATTCGCCGCCTTCACCGGCGCCGGCAGCGATCAACACGTGATCGCGCTCGTAGACGCTGTTGAGGATGTCGCCGATGCCCTTGCGCACGCTTTCGGGCGTGATGCCGTTCTCAACGTTGTAGGCTTGCTGTTTCTCGCGCCGGCGGTTGGTCTCGGCGACCGCTCGCTCCATCGAGCCGGTGACCGCGTCGGCGTAAAGAATGACGCG
>DATJLN010000007.1:0-6874 GCA_035509535.1 Xanthobacteraceae bacterium
GAAATCGACGAGACGGATGCCGACGCCGAGGAACAGGCCGGACAGGAAATCGTTGACGCGGATCGCAAGCGACATGATGTCGTCGATCTCTTGCGGCGTCGCCCAGCCGAACGCGGTGATGTGCTCTTCCGACACCATCGGGTCGTTGAGCTGATCGTTCTTGTAATAGAACTCGATGATCGAGCGCGGCAGCTGCGTGCCTTCCTCGATGCCGAGCCGCTGCGACAGCGAACCGGCGGCGATGTTGCGCACCACGACTTCGAGCGGAATGATTTCGACTTCGCGAATCAACTGCTCGCGCATGTTGAGCCGGCGGATGAAATGCGTCGGCACGCCGATGTCGTTGAGGTGCTGGAAGACGTATTCGGAAATCCGGTTGTTGAGGACTCCCTTGCCTTCGATCACCTCGTGCTTTTTGGCATTGAAGGCGGTCGCATCATCCTTGAAGTGCTGGATCAGCGTTCCGGGCTCGGGCCCCTCGTAAAGGACCTTCGCCTTGCCTTCATAGATTCGGCGACGGCGGCTCATTGGAGTGTACCGGGGTTTTGAGAAATCCATCGGATGCCGTGGCTCCATTTCAGATGTCAGGTCCGCGGCGGCGGCAAAAGGCACGCTGGCAATTCTGTGCGACTCAACACAGCGGCCCCTCCGCAACACAAAAGCTAGCCGAAGGCGATGCGGAGTACAATCGACATAGACCCGCGCGCGCACAATCGCAACGCCGTTCTGTGGGCTGCGGCATGGTTGCCTTGACGGGTTACCCCCGTTATGCAAGGCGGCAATTGGTTTACAATGCGGCCAAGTCCATCGCGACGACCGCTCGTTCCACCCGTTTCATGCAAAAAGGCCAAGGCCATGACCACATTCGACAGGCGCGAAGAGGCCTTCGAACAGCAATTCGCACACGACGAGGAACTCAAGTTCAAGGCGACCGCACGGCGCAACAAGATGCTCGGCCTGTGGGCCGCGGATAAGCTCGGGCTTTCCGGCGATCCGGCCGACAGCTACGCGCTTTCGGTGGTCATGTTCGACGTCGAGAACAAGGCCGGCGTTGCCCAGAAGATCCGCAAGGACTTCGACGCCAAAGGCGTGGCGCAATCCGATCACCAGATCGAGCGCACCATGAATGAATTTATGGCGCAGGCGATCGCCGACATCAAAGCCGGCCGCTGAAGCAATTTTCGCCGTGAGAATTGACAGAAAAATTTTCTTAATGGGGAGACGTTCATGACCATTGCCAATTTCACGCTCGCGAACCGCCTGCGCGCCGGAGAGACGGTTTATTCCGGCTGGTGCGGCCTGCCCTATCCGCTCGTTGCCGAGACGCTCGCCCGCGACGGTTTCGTCGCCGTCACCATCGAGAGCCAGCACGGACTCTGGGATACCGGCGGCATCCTCAACGGCATCGCCGCGGTACGCCAAGGTGGCGCGGCGCCGATCGTGCGCGTGCCGCTCAACGATTTTGCCCTGGTGAGCCGCGCGCTCGATTTCGGCGCCGAAGGCATCATCGCACCGATGATCAATACGCCCGCCGACGCACGCGCGTTTGCCGCGGCCGCCAAGTTCCCACCGGTCGGCGAACGCAGCTGGGGCCCGCACCGCGCCACGACCTTCGCCGGACTGTCCGACCAATCGGTCTATCTGCGCGAAGCCAACGACCATATCGTCACCTTGGCGATGATCGAGACGCGCACCGCGCTGCAGAATTTCGAAGCGATCATCGCCACGCCCGGCATCGACGGCTTCTTCCTCGGTCCGTCGGATCTGTCGATCGCGCTGTCCGACGGCAAGTCGATCGACCCGCTGTCGAAAGAGGTCGACGGCCATCTCGATACGATGATCGCGGGCGCGCAGAAGGCGAAGAAGATTCCCGGTGCCTATTGCCACTCGGCGGAACGCGCCGCCGCGCTCGCCAAGCGCGGCGTCAAGTTCCTGGCGGTGTCGAGCGATCTGTCGATGCTGCGCGCCGGCGCGGCCGCAGCCCTCAAGGTGATCAAGGGCTAGCGCCCTCACCGACGCCCGAAGCACCAGGCAGCATGCGCTTGAGGGTGCGGTCGCGCCACACATAATGGTGAACGATCGCGGCGCAGGCGTGAAATCCGGCGAGGATCAGCAGCGCATCCGCCAACAGCGAATGCACGCTGAACATGGCTCTCGCCACCGGCCGGTCGGCCGGCCAGGGCGAGGCAAAATCCCACAATGCAAAGAGCGGCAGATCGTGGCCGCGCTTGAGTTGCACCATGATGCCGAAAAACGGCACTGCGACGAGCAGCGCATAGAGCGCGAAGTGGCTGAGCTTGGCGGCAAGTTCGACCAGCCGGCCCAACGGCGTTGCCTCGGCCGGCGGCGGCGGATCCAAGAAGCGCCAAGCCAGCCGCAGCACCAGCAGCGCGAGCACGCATTGCCCGAGCGTCATGTGCACCAATAGCGCGGTGCCGTGCATGCTGTGCGGCAAGTCGTCGCCGAACTGGCCGAGCAGCCAGCCGGCAATGACGAACAGCGCGGTAAGCCAATGGACGGCTTGCGGGACAGCGCCGTATCGCAAACCCGAATTTCCAAGTTGCATGATTGAGACCTTGAACCACGACTGCGAACCACCACTGCGAACCACGACAGCGCGAGCGCGGCGATGACGCTCTTTCTTTCGAACTGAAAGAATTCCAATCAGCCGATCGCTTGGCCGATGCGGTCGAGTGCAGTTGCCATATCAGACTCAATTTCCGTGGCAAGCAGTTCGACGATTCGGTAGTCGTGATCGTTCAGCCAATCATGACGCTCGCTGCGCGCCGCAATTGCCGCTTCGCTTTCGTCTTCGGCGCGAATTTCCACCACAAGCCGCAACGGAAACGACACGAAATCGCAGATGTGCTGGCCGACCGGCGTTTGCCGCTTGAAGCCGCGGCCGGCAAAGCGGCGGTCATTGGTCAGCGCCTGCCATAACAGCCGCTCGGCCTCGGTCGGATTGCGGCGCAGAAGCCGCGCCAGGCCGCGCACCGGGCCGCGCTCCATGGGCACGCGGCCGCCGCCGTGCTCGGCGAGAAGTTCGCGCAGCATTTCGGCCTCTTCGCCGCTGAGCACGCCGCCGCGCGCCGGGCCTTTGCGGCCTTCGGCAATCGACATGATGACGCCATGCAGCGTCTGGATGTCCTGCTGCGTCGGCCGCATGCGCGAGAAAATATTGCGCAGATTGATCTGCATGGTCGCGCGCTTGTCCGGGGGCCGGAAGAATTCGACCTTTTCCAGTTCGCGTTCAAGCGAAGCAAAGAAGGCGAACAATTGCTGCTTCGGCGCCGGGGGTGATTTGTCCGGCATGCCGAACGGCAGTTTTTCGTTGGTCGCGCGCTTGAACCACTCATAGGCGACGATGACGATGGCCTGCGCGAGGTTGAGCGAAGCAAAAGCCGGATTGACCGGCAGCGTCACGATGCCGTCGGCAAGCGCCACTTCGTCGTTTTCGAGCCCGTTGCGCTCGCGGCCGAACACGATTGCGACCGTCTCGCCTGCCGCGATCCGCGGCGCGATCTCCGCCGCGGCGTCTGCCGGACCGATCACCGGCTTGGCCTGATCGTGGGAGCGCGCGGTGGTGGCGAGCACGAAGCTGCAGTCGGCGATGGCCGCTTGCAGCGTATCGTAAAGCTTGGCGCCATCGAGGACGCGGTCGGCGCCGGCGGCCATCATGCGCGCTTTGTCGTTGGGCCAGCCTTGCCGCGGCTTGACCAGCCGCAGCTGCGAGAGCCCGAAATTGGCCATGGCGCGGGCGGCGGAGCCGATATTCTCGCCGAGTTGCGGCTCGACCAGGATTACCACCGGCCCTGGTGTCTCGACCCAGCGCTTGGTCTTGTCGGTGCCGGCGCCCGGCATGCAGTGCTCCTCGGCGGGCAAATGCCCTGAATGGCGCAGCCCCTGCCCAAGCCGGCCGCTTGCGTCAAGCGGCGGCACCGTATCCGGCCCAAACACCCGGGCGGCTGGCGCCGGAACCTGCTGACAAGGCTTTTACCGACGGAGCACGGATGCTATAGGGCGCGCGCCGAACCCCCGTCAGTCGAATTCCCGGTTGGCGATGTCCGCGCCGAGAACAATTCATTTAAGGGCCCGCGGGAGAAACCACCGCGCCCGCTAATGTTCAGTTTCCGGTCGGCCCAAACAAGAACGGCGACCAGAGGTGCAAGTATGCCAGATCTCGAAATCATGTGGACAAAGGTCGATGAAGCCCCGGCGCTCGCGACTTATTCCCTGCTGCCGATCGTCGAGGCCTTCGTGGGCGCGGCGGGCGTGTCCGTGAAGTTGAAGGACATCTCGCTGGCCGGTCGCATCCTTGCCAATGTCCCCGACAAGCTCGCCCCGGCGCAACGCATCAACGACGAACTCACCGAACTCGGCGAGCTCGCGACGCGGCCCGAGGCCAACATCATCAAGCTGCCCAACATCTCCGCCTCGATCCCGCAGCTCAAGGCCGCGATCAAGGAACTGCAAGGCAAGGGCTATAACGTTCCGGACTATCCGGACAATGCGACGACGGACGCCGAGAAGGACATCAAGTCCCGCTATGCCAAGGTGTTCGGCAGCGTCGTCAACCCGGTCCTGCGCGAGGGCAATTCCGACCGCCGCGCCGCCGGCGCCGTGAAGCAATACGCCCGCAACAATCCGCACAAGATGGGCGCCTGGAGCGCTGATTCCAAATCGCACGTGGCGTACATGTCGGGCGGCGATTACTACGGCTCGGAAATCTCGACCACTGTCGCGGCGGCGACCAATGCCCGCATCGAACTTGTCGGCGCCGACGGCGCGGTCACGGTGCTGAAGGCGAAGACGCCGCTGCAGGCCGGCGAGATCATCGACGCCGCGGTGATGAGCCGCAAGGCGCTGCGCGCCTTCTTTGCCGAACAGATCGAAGCCGCGAAGAAGGAAGGCGTGTTGTTCTCACTGCAGGTTAAGGCGACCATGATGAAGATCGCCGATCCCATCGTGTTCGGTCATGCTGCATCAGTCTACTTCGCCGATGTGATCGAGAAGCACGCCGCCACGCTGAAGCGCCTCGGCGTCAATCTCAACAACGGCTTTGGCGATCTGCTGACGAAGATCGAGACTTTGCCGGAAGCTGAAAAAGCAGCGATCAAAGCCGACATCAAAGCCGAATACGCGAAACGACCGGGCCTCGCCATGGTCAATTCCGACAAGGGGATCACCGGCCTGCATGTGCCCAGCGACGTGATCATCGATGCGTCGATGCCGGCGATGATCCGCGAGTCCGGCCGCATGTGGGGCGCCGACGGCAAGCTGCACGACGTCATCGCAGCGATCCCGGACCGCAGCTACGCCAGGATGTATCAGGCGGTCATCGACGACTGCAAGGCGCACGGCGCGTTCGACCCCAAGACCATGGGCTCTGTTCCCAATGTGGGCTTGATGGCGCAGAAGGCCGAGGAATACGGCTCGCACGACAAGACATTCGAAGTGCCGGCGAGCGGAACGGTTCGCGTCGTCGCCGACGACGGCAAGGTGCTGCTGGAGCGGCCGGTCGAGACCGGCGACATCTTCCGCATGTGCGAGCTCAGGGACGCGGCGATCCAGGACTGGGTCAAGCTCGGGGTGCGGCGCGCGCGCCTCACCAATACGCCTGCGGTATTCTGGCTCGACGCCAAGCGCGCGCATGATGCCCAGGTCATCGCCAAAGTCGAAAAGTATCTGAAGGACCAGGATACTTCAGGACTCGACATCCGCATTCTGGCGCCGGTTGAAGCGATCAAGTTTTCGCTCGAGCGCATCCGCAAGGGTCAGGACACGATTTCCGTCACCGGCAACGTGCTGCGTGATTATCTGACCGACCTGTTTCCGATCATGGAGCTTGGCACCTCGGCCAAGATGCTGTCGATCGTTCCGTTGTTGGCAGGCGGCGGTCTGTTCGAGACCGGCGCCGGCGGCTCAGCGCCCAAGCACGTCGAGCAATTCCAGGAAGAGGGCTATCTGCGTTGGGATTCGCTCGGTGAGTTCCTCGCGCTGGGTGCATCGCTCGAACACCTGGCGCAGACCTACAAGAACGCCAAGGCGCAGGTTCTCGCCGAGACGCTCGACACGGCCATCGGCAAGATCCTCGAGTTCAACCGCTCGCCTGCGCGCAAGGTCGGCGAGATCGACAATCGCGGCAGCCACTTTTATCTCGCTTTGTACTGGGCTCAGGCGCTGGCCGCCCAAACCAAGGACAAGGAGCTGCAAGCGCGCTTTAAGCCGCTCGCCGAGACGCTCGCCAAGAACGAGGCCAAGATCAATGCCGAGCTGATCGGCGCGCAAGGCAAGCCGGTCGATATCGGCGGTTATTACCTGCCCGATTCCGCCAAGACATCGGCCGCGATGCGGCCGAGCGCCACGCTGAACGCCGCGCTCGCTGCGCTCTGACGCGGCGTCCGGCGGCGCGCATTTTCGAGGCCAAGAGTCTTCCAAGGCCAAGACCGAAGCCAAAGCCGAAGCCGAGACTCGCGCGATGATACCCGCTCGATGACGAGTTCATCGAGCGGGTTCTTCGTTCCGGGTGGCAACGCCGCCCTCCTCACCGGGACTCATCGCGACCTGATTCCCGACGCCGTTCTTTTGCGGCAAGAAAGTCGATGCTATAGAGCCCGTCGCAGCCGCCGGGGGGCGTCATCCGAGCGCGCGCCTGATCACTGCCAATCCGAACCTGCAACCGACAGCGCTCCAACGGGATCGAAGCTCTATGGCGAAAATCAAGGTTACCAATCCCATCGTCGAGATGGACGGCGACGAGATGACCCGGATCATCTGGCAGTACATCAAGGACAAGCTGATCTTCCCCTATCTCGACATCAACCTGATGTATTTCGATCTGGGCATGCAGAAGCGCGACGAGACGCGCGACCAG
>DATJLN010000008.1:0-77602 GCA_035509535.1 Xanthobacteraceae bacterium
CGTACATCGTGCGCGACTACGAGAACGCCAAGAATCACAAGTGGTACATGAGCGCGCGCTTGATCTGCGTGAACGACATCTATTCGTTCGATCCCAACGCCAAGGTCAGTCTCGACGATTTCGTCGACATCATCGGCCGCAACTTCAAGCAGCCCGAGGAAGGCCTCGGCTTCGACGATTCGCCGTCGGCGCATATGTGGCGCACGCTGATGTGGCCGACGCGGTTTTTGTGATCGTCTTTTCCCCTCCCCCTTGTGGGGAGGGGTAAGGGGTGAGGGTCGTGAGGTGGTTCGCAGACTGAAACGCTCGTCGTCGCCTCTCGACCCCCACCCCGCCCTCCCCACAAGGGGGAGGGAAAAGAAATGAAAATCGCCGTCGACCAGCCCTCCGGCCTCACCGCGCTCGACCGGCCGAACTCCTATATCGGCCGCTCGGTGCCGCGTCCCAATCTGGCGCGGCTGACCCAGGGGCGCGGACAATATGTGAGTGACGTCGCATTGCCGCGCATGGGCCATGCCGCCTTTGTGCGCTCGCCCCATGCGCACGCACGGATCAAGAGCATCGACACCGCCGAGGCCAGAAAATCTTCCGGTGTGATCGCCGTCATCACCGGAGCCGAACTCGCCAAGGTCGTTACTCCCTGGATCGGCGTGCTGACGCATCTGAAAGGCATCAAGTCGGCGCCGCAATATGCCATAGCCATTGACCGCGCCTGCTGGCAGGGCGAAGCGGTTTGCGCCGTGGTGGCAAAGACCCGCGCCGAAGCCGAGGACGCCTGCGCACTGATCGCCGTGGACTATGAGGTGTTGCCGAGCGTGACCGATGCGGAAACCGCGCTCGATCCGAAGACGCCGGTCATCCATCCCGAGCTCGGCGACAATCTCGCCTTCGAGCGCGTGCTCGACGTCGGCGATGTCGACAAAGATTTTGCCGCGGCTGATGCGGTAGTCGAAACGACCTTCATCTTCGGCCGCCATACCGGTGTCACCAACGAGCCGCGCGCCATCGTCGCCGACTGGAATCCCGGCGAGCAACGCCTGACCGTCTATCAAGGCACGCAGGCGCCGCATATGATGCAGAACATTTTCGCCAAGCACCTGTCGCTCGAAGAGCATCAGGTGCGGGTGCTGACCAAAGACGTCGGCGGCTCGTTCGGCATCAAGGTGCATGTCTATGCCGACGAGATGGCGACGGTGGCGCTGTCGAAGCTGCTCAAGCGGCCGGTGAAATTCGTGGCCGACCGGCTGGAAAGCTTCGTCACCGACATCCACGCCCGCGACCATCGCGTCAAAGCCAAGATCGGCGTCAAGAACGACGGCACGATCACCGCCTTCGAGATCGACGACCTTACCGGCATCGGGCCCTATTCGATGTATCCTCGCACCAGCGGCATCGAGGCCAACCAAGTCGTCAATCTGGTCGGTGGACCCTATACCTGCGCCAACTATCGCGCCCGCGCGCGCGTCGTTTTCCAGAACAAAAATGTGATGTGCCAATACCGCGCAGTGGGCCATCCGATCGCAACCACGGTGACCGAGGGCCTGGTCGAGCAGGCTGCGGTCAAGATCGGCATGGACCCTGCCGAGCTGCGGCGGCGCAATCTCTTTGCCGATGATGCCTATCCGGCGACCAGCGCCGCCGGCCTGAAATTCGAAGGCCTGTCGCATCACGCGTCGCTCGACAAGATTCTGAAGATGATGGATTACGCCGCGCTGCGTGCCGAACAGGCGAACTTGCGCGCCCGCGGCATTCACCGCGGCATCGGCTTCGCCTCCTTCATCGAAGTGACGAATCCTTCCGCGGCCTTCTACGGCGTCGGTGGCGCGCGCATCTCATCGCAGGACGGCGCGACCTTGAAGCTCGATGCGACAGGGGCCGTGATCTGCCAGTCCGGCGTCACCGAGCAGGGGCAGGGCACCGAATCCGTTCTGGCGCAGGTGGTCGCCACATCGTTCGGCGTGCCGATCGAGCGTGTGCGCGTTATCACCGGCGACACTGACAACACGCCGTATGGCGGCGGCACCTGGGCGTCGCGCGCCGCCGGCATTGGCGGCGAGGCGGCGTGGCTGGCCGGCAAGGCGCTACGCGACAATGTGCTGGCGGCAGCGGCTTCGATCCTGCAAGCCGATCCGAAGAAGCTCGATATTGAACGGGGCATCGTGGTCGACGCCGATACGCGGCGCGAGCGCATGGGCTTGGATGAGGTGGCGCGCGTCGTCTATTTCCGGCCCGATACTTTGCCGCCCGGCTTCCAGGCCGAATTCATGGTGACGCGCCATTACGTGCCGCGGCAATGGCCGTTCGCCTTTACCAATGGCATCCAGACCGCTTATGTCGAGGTCGATATCCGCACCGGCGAGGTGAAGCTGCTCAAGCACTGGTGCGTCGAGGATTGCGGCACGGTGATCAATCCGCAGCTTGTCGATGAACAGATCCGCGGCGGCATCGTGCAGGGCATCGGCGGGGTGCTTTACGAGCACTGCCTCTATGACGAGGCCGGCCAGATGCTCAACGCCACGATGATGGACTATCTGGTGCCGATGGCGGGCGAAATGCCGGACATCGAGATCGGCCATGTGGTGACGCCGACGAAAGATTCCGAGCTCGGCGCCAAGGGCGCCGGCGAGGCTGGCACCGCGGGCGCTCCGGGCTGCATCATGAATGCGATCAATGATGCGCTGCATCCGCTCGGCGCCGTGCCGATCACGCGGATGCCGATCACGCCTGAACGCGTGCTCGCGGCCTTGCGCCGGGCGTAGGGCTCTTCAGCTTATGTGGCAGGATGACGGGCCCGCGGCGCGACCCTAGAATGCGCGCGGAGGAAACGCGAAATGAATGATGCTTGGAAGAACGAACAGGTCCTGATTGTCGGCGGCGGCATCGGCGGGCTGACCGCGGCGCTGGCGCTGGAGCGGCAGGGGATTCCGTCCCAGGTCATCGAGCAGGCGGCGGAATTCAAGGAAATCGGCGCCGGCATTCAGCTCGGGCCGAACGCCTTCTGGATGCTGGAGCATTTGGGCCTGGTTCCGCGGATCAGCGAGCTCGCGGTCTTTCCCAATAATCTGATCATGCGCGACTCCATGACTGGCGCGGAGATCACGCGCATTTCGCTGGGCGAGGCTTTCCGCAAGCGTTTCCATCATCCCTACGCGCTGATTCATCGCGCCGATCTGCTCAACGTGCTGCTCGACGCCTGCCGCAAATCCAAGCTGATCCGGCTCGACGCCTCGCAGAAAGTGGTCGATGTCGAAGAGGTCGGCAATGCCGTCGCGGTCAAGGCCGCAAGCGGCAATACCTATCGCGGCGCGGCCTTGATCGGCGCCGACGGGCTATGGTCGACCATCCGGCAGATCGTCGTCGGCGACGGCAAGCCGAAGCCGGCCGGCCACATCACCTATCGCGCGGTGTTGCCGCGCACCGAAGTGCTCGAGGAATACCGCTGGCAGGACATGGCGTTCTGGGCCGGCGAGAAGGTGCATCTCGTGCTCTATCCGCTGCGCACCGGCGAACTTTTCAACCTCGTCGCCGTATTCCATTCGAACCGCTACGAGGAAGGCTGGGACAGTTTCGGCGATCCGGCGGAATTGCACGAGCGCTTCGCCGGCAAATGCGCGCCGGTGCGCATGCTGCTCGACAAGATCGAAAGCTGGCGCATGTGGGTGCTATGCGACCGGCCGCCGATCAAGGAATGGAGCAAAGGCCGCATCACGCTCCTGGGCGATGCGGCGCATCCGATGCTGCAATATCTGGCGCAGGGCGCCTGCATGTCGATCGAAGACGCCGTCTGCCTCGCCGATAAAGTCGTCGCTGCCAAGGGCGACTATGCGTCGGCATTCCAGGCTTATCAGCAGGCGCGTTATCTGCGCACCGGCCGCGTGCAGATCATGGCGCGCATCTATGGCGAGTTTTATCACGCCGGCGGCGTCGCCCAGGAATTGCGCAATCTGATGCTCGGCGGGCGCACGCCCGAAGACGCCATGGCCGGGATGGATTGGCTCTACGGCAAGCCGGTTGAACTCTTGGGGGCAGCGGCTGTGTGATCAGTGGCTCGCGGCCCCGGCCGGCTGCGCCTGCATCGCCTCGCGGGCACGGTGGAAGTCCGGCGTCGGCGGCGGGCCCCAGATGCTGGTATTACCAGGCTCCCAGGTCTTCGGCCGCTGCGGCGTGTCGCGGTGCCAGGGCCGCGGCTCGAAATAGCCGAGCTCCTCGTCGAACATCTGGTCGAGTTCGCAGAACAGTTCGATGACCTGATCGTCCGGATTGCGGTGATAAGTAGCGATGTTGTGGCCCGGCCCGTGCCGCAGCGGCCCCCAGATGATCGGGATGTTCTTCTGCCCGAACAAGTCGCAGGAATTCTGCAGGTGGATGAAGTCTTTCAGCTCGAAGGCCATGTGATGCATTTTCGACGCGGTGCCGCGGATGAAGTTCACGGTGTGGTGGTCGGTGTTGCAGCGCATGAAGACGAAGAAGTCGCCGATCCAGTCCGACACTTTAAAGCCCATGATCTTGCTGTAGAACTCGGCGGTCTTTTTCGGATCCTCGACGACCCAGGCAATGTGGCCGAGCTTGTAGACGCCGACGCCATGATGCTGCAGGTGCTTGCCGAGATAATTCCATTCCTTGAACAGCGCGATCGTGGTGCCCTTGTTGTCCTTGAACGTCAGGATTTGGCCGAGGCCGGGGATCGAATCGTTGCGCAATTCGCTCTTGATGCCGTCCTTTTCGAGCTCGCGGGCGAGATCCTTGAAGTCGGAATGGGGCGCCACCTCGAACGACAGCATGACGCCGCGCTCGACGTCGGCTTTGTTGAGCTGAATGGCGAGCTGACCGATCTGGGTGGCGAGAAAAGCGCGGTCTTTCTCGCGGTCGGCGAGGACGAGGCCGACGACTTCGGTGTAGTAATCGATCATACGATCGAGATCTGGCGTTTCGTAAACGGCGTGTCCGATGCGGCGCGGCTTGATCATGGCGTTTGCTCTGATTGGCGTATTCCTCGATTTGCAAATCAATCACTAGGCCATTGCGAACTCAAGAGCGGTGCCATGCGCGAGAGCGCAGGGGGGCTTGCCCGGGCTCCGCCGGGCTTGCCAAGCGCGCAAGATCGCGGTTTGCTCGCGGACTCGAATTGGTAAGGGAGCTAACGGTTATGGCTGGGAGGAAGTCGGGTTCGGGGGGAAAGCTTGCCGGATATAAGCTTGCCACCTATCGCTCGAGCGAGGGGCCGCGCGCCGGCCTCGTTATCGGCGAAGAAGTATTCGATGCGGCAAAGCTCACCGGAAAACCGGCCTATTCCAGCGTTCTCGGCATTCTCGAGGACTGGAAGACCGCGGAAGGCGTGCTGAAGACGGCCGCGGCCAAAGCCGGCAAAAGCCGGCTCAAGCGTCAGCCCCTGAAACGGACCAAGTTCCTCGCGCCGGTGCGTTTCCCTTCGGCGATCTTTTGCGCCGGCGCCAACTATGCCGACCATGCCGCCGAGATGGCGGCGCGCGAAGGCCGGCCGGCGCCGCCCGATCCGCATACACTGGGGCTCAAGGCCTGGCACTTCCTCAAGGCGACCCGCACGCTCACCGATCCCGGCGCGCCGGTGAAGATTTCCGACTATGCCAAGCAGATGGACTGGGAAATCGAGCTGGTCGCGGTCATCGGCAAGGTGGCGAAGAAGGTGCCGCTGGCGAAGGCCTTGTCCTATGTCGCCGGCTATACGATCGGCAACGACCTTTCCGCCCGAGATCGCGGCCGCCGGCCGAATGTGCCGGATTCCTCGCCGTTCAAATGGGACTGGACCAAGCACAAGAGCTTCGACGGTTCCTGCCCGCTGGGCCCGTGGATCGTGCCGGCTGCCGATATCGGCGATCCGCAGAACCTCGGCCTGAAACTGTGGGTTAATGGCGAGCTCAAGCAGGATTCCAACACATCGGGGATGATCTTCAATCTTGCCGAGCAGATCGAGGAAATCACAGCGGGGACGACGCTTTACCCCGGCGACCTGATCATGACCGGGACGCCCGCCGGCGTCGGCGCCGGCCGCGGCGAATTCTTGAAGGCTGGCGACGTGGTGAAACTTTGGATCGAAAACATCGGCGAGATCGAGAACCGGATGACCTAGTCGGGAGCGGGCGATGTGACCACGGCACGGCATACCAGGGTGCCGAGTTATGCGCATTACGCGGAGCATCGATTCATGTTAGGAATTGAACAAAGCGAAAATCGCCGGTGAAATGGGTCCGCAGTTGAAATAACAAGAGCAGGGCGAGACGC
Organism: Xanthobacteraceae bacterium; assembly: GCA_035509535.1. Lineage (GTDB taxonomy): Bacteria > Pseudomonadota > Alphaproteobacteria > Rhizobiales > Xanthobacteraceae > BOG-931. The sequence goes on from DATJLN010000008.1 coordinate 6,259, forward strand.
GAGGGTACCGATGGCTGAGAAATTCGTCGCGAAAACTTCGGAATTCAACGACGGCGAGCGCCGCATCATTTTCGTCGGCGACAATGAGATCGGCGTTTTCCGGCACGATGGCGAGTTCTACGCCTACAGCAATTTCTGCCTGCATCAGGGCGGGCCGGCCTGCGAGGGGCTGACCATCGCCAAGGTCGAGGAACGGCTGCGGCCGGACAAGACCTCGATGGGACTGTTCTTCTCCGAGGACGAGATGCATTTCGTCTGTCCCTGGCACGGTATGGAATACGACATGAAAACCGGCGAATGCGTGTCGAACCGCAAGATGAAGCTGAAGAGATACAAGGTCGTGCAAAAGGGAGAGGACGTTTATGTCGTCGCCTAGGCGCGCGGCCAAAACGCTGACCAAAGCGCCGTCCAGGACGGCCGCGAAAGTCTCTGCCAAGACGACCAGGAAGCGTGCCGCAAAGACGGCTCGCAAGGGCGCGGCGCGCCGCCGGGTTGCCGCGGTGCAGCCGGCATCAGCTCACGTCAACGGCGTTTCCTCTGAGGCGGAACAGGTTGCGGCAACGCTCGACCGTATCCTCGCTGACGGCAATCTCGACACCATTTCGGCCGAAGCCCTGCAGGCATTGATGGCTTCGGCTTGCCGGCTGTACCGCGCGCGCCGCGAGATGGGTGAGGAATTCGCGCCGGTGCCGAAAAATTCACTGTCCGCAACCGACGTCATGGTCACGGCAAGCGGCCTCCTTAAGGCCTCTGACCTTGCCGTATTCGAGCTCGGCATGTGGCAAAACTGGACAGGACGCTAATTAGCGTCATTGCGAGGAGCAAAGCGACGAAGCAATCCAGGGCCCGATACACAGAATACTGGATTGCTCGCTTCGCTCGCGATGACGAGGGCATCAAGGATAGAACCTCTGGAGGAAGACCATGGATCTCATCGCTGATCGCGGCCGCCGCGTCACCGTCGACGAACTCAACACCACCCGCCTTTTGGCGCATGCCCGCAAGCAGGCGCATGCGCGCAATTTCGACGACGTGCTGATCGTCGATGTCGACGCCCACCATTACGAGGGCGAGAACATGGACGAGTTCATCCCGTTCATGGAAAACGACGTGCTGCGCCAGCTCACGGCATCGACCCGCGCCAAGGGTGGTTCGCGCGGCGCCGTCATGGTGCAGGGCATCGGCTACCAGGACATGGGCGGCCGGGTGACGCGCTATCCGCTGCGCGCCTCGGAGAAGACCGAAAAAGGCTCGTTGCGCGACATCCAGCTCGGCTATCGCTGGATGGACGCGATGAGCGTCGACTATTCGTGTCTGTTCCCGACCGGCATGCTCTCGATCGGCCTGCATCCGCAGAAGGAAATGGAGGTCGAACTGTGCTGGGCCTATAACCGCTGGCTCACCGAGAAGGTGATGCCCGAGGCCAACAACCGCTTCTTCTCGATGCTGTGTCTGCCGTTTTCCGATCCGGACGCGGCGCTGCGCCATGTCGAGACCTTCGGCGACCGCAAACATGTCGGCGGCTTCATGGTCACCACGGTGCGCAACAACCTCGCAGTGCATGACAACGCCTATATGAAGGTCTACCGGGCGATGGAGGAGCGCGGCCTCGTTCTATCGTTCCATTCCGGCCCGAACTGGGGCAGCGAGCCGATCTATCGCAGCTGCAATCGCTTCCTCTCGGCGCACGCGCTCGGCTTCACCTGGTACAACGTGATTAATTGTACCAATTGGGTGATCAACGGCCTGGGCGAACGTTTCCCGAAATTGCCGGTGGTGTGGATCGAGTCCGGGCTCGCCTGGGTGCCGTTCCTGATGCAGCGCCTCGACCACGAATTCATGCTGCGGCCTTCGGAGGCGCCGCTCTTGAAGAAGAAGCCATCCGACTATATGCGCGACATGTATTATTCATCGCAGCCGATGGAGATTCAGGATTACGGCGCGATGGAATGCACCTTCCGCATGATGAATGCCGAGACGCAGCTCCTTTATTCCTCGGACTATCCGCATTGGGATTTCGATCTGCCGTCGACGATCTGGGACCTGCCGTTCCTGTCCGAGAAGGCCAAGCACAATATCCTTGGCGGCACCGCGGCGCGGCTGTTCAAGCTGCCGCCGCGCAACGACAAGCAAAAAGAGAATCTGCAGCGCTTCGGCAATCTGACGGCAGCGGCTTAACGGCGACTGCCAAATCCCGCTTCTTTGTTTGCTGCCGCGCCCTGCTTCGGGGCGCGGAGACCCCCCGCTTATTTGACCAATTGCGGCATAAAACGGGCAGCTACGGCTACCCGTCAAACGGGCGTTTGATTTATTTGTTCTCGTTTTCAGATATTTACGATTAATTTTGCGACGCACCAAAAAGCTGGCCTTTACTGTCTTAAAACGGTAAGAAACTCACTCCCATCCGACAATTCGAGGGACGACAGAGGATGAAGATTCTCATTGCTGCGTGCATTTTTTTTGGTGTTTCGGCGACCGCCGCCAACGCCATCGACCTCGCCGAGCTCGCCCCGTGCCGTCCAGCGGCAGCCAAGCTGTGCGACCGCTCTGGCGGCATGACCTGGAACAATCTGTTGCGCTGTGGGGCGACGCTCGCTGCGCACAGCTGGCGTGTCGGTGAAAGCTGCCGCGTGGTGCTGCGTAAATACGGCCAGCTCTGATTATTGATCCGAATTCGTAACGCATTGTCGCGTAACGTACAAAATCCCGGCGCTTCGCAGCGCCGGGATTTTGCTGTTTTAGCCGTGTGACCGGGCGTGTTTTCGCTCGCCTGGAACGCCCGGCGGCGATCGGCGGGTCGTCGTCGAGATACATTTGCGCGACGAAATTGATGTCCTCGGAGCGGTAGCGGTAGGGCATGCCGGATTCGGTACGGGCGCCGAAGCCCGAACTGTCCGGCATCTCGATCCATTCGTAATGAATGAGCGGCTGCTCGATCGGCTCGGGCAATTGTGCATGGACGACGTCCGGATCGGCTTCGGAGGTGATCACCGTGTATTCGCGAGCGATGAAACGGCAGGGGCCGGCCGGACAGCTCGAGCCCGCAGCGACGGCAGATTCAGAACGTCTTCTTTGCGCGCGGTTGGCTCGCTCTGTTTGCTGAACAGATAAACCCGGGTGCAACAGCACTGCAGTCGGTGCCGGTGCTCACAGCGCGGTGACGCTGTGCATGATCGCGTTGATGCAGATCGAATAACGACGTTGCGCGCCGCGCGCATGCGAACATTGGCAGAGCGGCCATGAGGATACCAAGCGCGCGCTCAAGTATCAGAAGTGGCTGAAAATCCCAAAGCTCGGCGCCGGGATCGTGGCATGTGCGTGCACCGCAAGGAAGACTGGAGCGATGACGCTTTAGATGAATCAATCGTCGCCGGGCATTTTGATCGAGCGTGATCCTTTCGGAAAACCGGTACCCATGTTTCCGGATCGTGCTCTGGATGTCACGTTTGCGCATCATCTGTTCCGAAAATCGCTTTGATCTTTTCGCGATCGTTCTCCGACGCTTAACCCTATACCGCGACCTTTTGACTCCGGCGCGCCGAAGCCCTTCCACGTCTGCGCGACCTCGCATAGTCTATTCAAATAGAACAAGAAATCGTGGCGTGCGGCTGCGCGAGACAATTCGTGGAGCGAGGGGGGCGAGATGAGTGGCGACATCCACGAGATCTATGCCATTCGCTATGGCCATCACGACCGTCTCGCGCCGGTCAATTACATCGACGGGGATCCGCATGACGTGCTGCAACCGCTCGACTTCTATGTCTGGGCGATTGTAGGCCCCTCGGGCACGGTGATCGTCGACACCGGCTTCGACGAGGCGATGGGCAAGAAGCGCCAGCGCGAAACGACCAAGCCGGTGCGCGAAGGACTCCAAGCTCTCGGCATCGCGCCGGATGCGATAAAGACCGTCATTCTGAGTCACATGCATTACGACCATTGCGGCAATTACGACCTGTTCCCGCAGGCGCGTTATCACCTGCAGGATCGGGAGATGGCCTACGCCACCGGACGCTGCATGTGTCATCACGCGCTACGCGCACCGTTCGAGGTCGAAGACGTCGTCGCCATGGTGCGCAAAGTCTTTGCCGGCCGCGTCGCCTTTCACGACGGCGAGGACGAGGTCGCGGCGGGGATCACCGTGCATCACATCGGCGGCCATTCGAAGGGCCTGCAGTCGGTGCGCGTGAAGACGCGGCTCGGCTATGTCGTACTCGCCGCCGATGCCTCGCATCTCTACACGCATATCGACGGCGGCCGCGTATTTCCGCTGACCTACAATATCGAGGAAGTGGTCGAAGGTTACGAACGGCTGAAGAAGCTTGCGAGCGCACCGCGCCATGTCGTCCCCGGTCACGACCCGCTGGTGCTTGCGCGCTATCCCGCCGCGAAGCCCGGCCTCGAAGGCTGGATCGCGCGGCTCGATGCCGAACCGAAAGACGCGTGACTGTACGGATCCACCGGACGGCAACACGCGGGCACGTATGAGGGCTGCATGACGCTTCAACGTCGAGGCGTATTGGGTCTATTGGCCGCTGCCGCTGTCGGTCCTGCGATCCCGCGGCTGGCGCGGGCCGATGTCTATCCCTCCCACCCCGTGCATGTCGTCATAGGCTTCGGCCCCGGCGGTTCGCCGGAGATCATCGCACGTCTGGTCGACCAAGCCCTCGCGGAGCACCTCGGCCAGAAATTCATCATGGAAAATCGGCCGGGCGCCGGAACGACCATTGCCACCGAGGCGGTGGTCCGGTCGAGCCCGGACGGCTACACGCTGCTCTTGGTGACGCTGCCGAATGTGACCGCCGGCATGCTCTACGATCGCCTGCCGTTCGATTTCATGTCCGATATTGCACCGATCGCCAGCATCAGCCTGTTGCCGCAGGTCATGGTGGTCAACCGCAACTTTCCGGCCAGGACGGTGTCCGAATTCATCGCTTATGCGAAGGCCAATCCGGGCAAGGTCAATATGGCTTCGACCGGCGCCGGCAATCTCAGCCACATGTCGATCGAGCTGTTCAAGATCCTGGCCGAGGTCGATATCCAGCACACGCCGTATCGCGGCGCCAGACCGGCGCAAACCGACCTGTTCGCCGGCCGCGTCGACGGCATGTTCGATACGATCCCGGCCTTGATCGAGCCGGTGCGATCCGGACGCCTGCGCGGCCTCGCGGTCACGACGCGCAGTCGTCTGGCGGCGCTGCCGGATCTGCCGACGGTGCACGAAGTCGTGCCGGGCTTTGAGGTCAACGGCCTCATTGGGATGGGCGCGCCGAAGGGAACGCCGTCCGATATCGTTCTGAAACTGAATCACGAGATCAATGCCGCGGTCGCCGAGCCCCGCTTGCAGGCGCGGTTCGCCGATCTCGGCGCCACGAGCCTTACCGGCTCGCCCGATGATTTTGCGCAATTCCTGGCGCAGGAAACCGACAAGTGGGGCAGGGTGATTCGCGCCGCGCATATCAAGGCCGATTGAGGTGTGTCTCTACCCTGCATTGCGGCGCAACGTCGTCGCGTGAATGCCGGCCGCGGCGGCCTCATCAAACTGACAAATATCCTTCGTAGAACCCGCTGCGGCGCGGGCGAGTGGTCTTTGTTTTGCCGCATGCCGTTGTCGGAAAACCGGTGCTTACTTTTCCGGGACATGCGTTAAGCTCGCGCAACAAACCGCATCGCCGGGGAGGGTTCTATGCGGGCTTTCTTATTGCCTCTGCAACCGCGCTTCATTGTCTACACCGCCGTTCTCCTGCTGGCCGCGTTGCTCCTGTTCGATGAAGTCGACGGTTATCCGTCGATCTATGTCGTCGTTCTCCTGCTCCTGTTCGGCGCGCTGGCGCTGATCGGCACCATTGATCTGTTGCAGACGCGGCATGCGGTGCTGCGCAATTATCCTTTGAGCGCGCATATCCGTTTCATTCTCGAAGAGATTCGGCCGGAGATCCGCCAATATTTCCTGGAGAGCGAAAAGGACGGCACGCCGTTCTCGCGCGACAAGCGGGCGCTGGTCTATCAGCGCGCCAAACAGGTGCTCGATAAGCGGCCGTTCGGCACCCAGAACGACGTCTATTCGTCCGGCTTCGAATGGCTGGCGCATTCGATTGCGCCCAAGCAAGTCATCAAGGAGCCGTTCCGCATCACCGTTGGCGGCCCGGATTGCACGAAGCCCTATTCGGCGTCGATCTTCAACATATCGGCGATGAGCTTCGGCGCCTTGAGTCCGAACGCGATCCGCGCGCTTAATGCCGGCGCCAAGAAGGGCGACTTCGCCCACGACACCGGCGAGGGCGGCTATAGCCCCTATCACCGCGAAAACGGCGGCGACATTATTTGGGAGATCGGCTCGGGTTATTTCAGCTGCCGCAACAGCGACGGCACGTTCAACGCGGAAAAATTCGAGGTCAATGCCAAGAGCGAACAGATCAAGATGGTCGAATTGAAATTGAGCCAGGGCGCCAAGCCGGGCCATGGCGGCGTATTGCCCGCGCCCAAAGTCTCCGCGGAAATCGCCGAAACGCGCGGCGTACCGATAGGCGTCGATTGCATCTCGCCGTCGCGGCATTCGGCGTTTTCCACGCCGATCGAAATGATGCGATTCATCGCCAAGATGCGCGAACTCTCCGGCGGCAAGCCGGCGGGCTTCAAGCTCTGCATCGGGCATCCTTGGGAGTTTCTGGCGATCTGCAAAGCGATGCTGGAGACCGGCATCTATCCCGACTTCATTGTCGTCGACGGCAAGGAGGGCGGCACCGGCGCGGCTCCCCTCGAATTCGCCGACCATCTCGGCATGCCGCTGCGCGAAGGACTGAATTTCGTGCACAATGCGCTCATCGGCATCAATGCGCGCGACCGCATCAGGATCGGCGCAGCCGGCAAGATCATCAGTGCCTTTGATATCGCGCGCGTCATGGCGCTTGGCGCCGACTGGTGCAATTCGGCGCGCGGCTTCATGTTCGCGCTCGGCTGCATCCAGTCGCAGTCCTGTCATACCGACCGCTGCCCGACCGGCGTGTCCACGCAGGACCGCGCCCGTCAGCGTGCGCTGGTCGTCCCGGACAAGGCTGAGCGCGTCTATCATTTTCATCAGGCGACCGTGGAATCGCTCGCTGAACTCACCGCGGCGGCGGGGCTCGATCACCCGAACCAGTTCATGCCGGCGCATTTCTCGCGGCGGGTATCGCCGCATGAAGTGCGCAGCTTCGCCGATCTCTATCCGCCGCTGCAGCCCGGCGAGCTTATCGCCGGTACCGGCGACAAGCGCTTTGAAATGCCCTGGGCCATGGCCAGCGCGCATGAATTCCGCGCTATGCCACGGGCGGCTTGAGCGCCGCACGTCGTCATTGCAAACGATAACGAAGCAATCCAGCGCTGAGACGCCGAAGTGGGTTGCTTCGTCGCTTCGCTCCTCGCAATGACGAGTTACTGAATTCTGCCCAAGCCTACTTGCGGTAGCGCCGGCAAGGCGCAACACTCCTCCCACCGGGCACCAAAGACCCGAACGAAAGCCGGGAGGATTTCATGTGCATTCAGCTCAAGGCGCTGAAGTTCGCTGCTATTCTGGGCGTCGCGCTCGGCGTGACCGCTGCGCGCGCGGCGCCGTTCATGATCGTCGGCAATGACCAAAAGCTCATATGGGACGCCGACGGCAAGCCGGTCTTGTCGCCGCCGGGCAAGGACTCGGTCTTGATCGTCGATCTGGCTGATCCGCTTGATCCGAGGATCGTTGCCAATCTGCCGTTGAAGAATTCGGTGGTCGGACCGCCGGTGAATCTCGATATCGACCCGACCAATTCGGTCGCGCTGGTCGCCGACTCGATGAATGTTGTCAAGGATGGCGATGCCTTGAAACAGGTCCCCGACAACAAGATCTATGTCATCGATCTCAAGGCCAAACCGATCAAGCTCGCCGACACCATCACCGGGCCCTCGCAGCCCTCCGGTCTGAGCATCAATCCGGCCGGCAATCTCGCTCTGGTCGCCAACCGCGCCGACAAGTCGATCAGCGTTTTATCGATCAAGGGCACCGACGTGAAGATCATCGACACCATCCCGATGGGCGACGAAGTCTCCCAGGTCGTCTTCACGCCCGACGGCAAGCATGCGCTCGCCAGCAAGAACGCGGCGAACAAGGTGGCGCTGCTCGACGTGAACGGCGACAAGGTAACCTATACCAAGCGCGATCTTCTGGTCGGGCTTTATCCGTATAACCTCTTGGTTTCGCCGAATGGCGAGATCGCGCTGACCGCGGATAACGGCAATGCCGGGTCGTCCGACGGCAATGTCGATACGGTAAGCGTCATTGATCTCACCGCGCAGCCGCCGCGCGTCATCAGTCACATTACGGTGCCGGACAGTCCGGAAGGATTGGCGATCAGTCCGAAAGGCAACCTTGCCGTATCGGCGGACGCACTGGGATCCAACAAGGGCAAGGAGGATTTCTTCTATCACCCGCATGGCGTGGTCACGATCCTCAAAGTGGATGGCAGGAACGTCACCAAGCTGAAGGATATCGAGGTCGGGGCTTTGCCCGAGGCCGTGGCGTTTACGCCGGACGGCCGTTACGTCTATGTCGGCAATTACGTCGATCAGGACTTCTCGATCCTGCGCGTCGACGGAACGAAAGTCACCGACACCGGCAAGCGCTTCAAGGTACCCGGCCATCCGGGCTCTGCGCGGATGTCGCCGCACTGATCATTGCGCTGGTGAAACCTGACGAATTTCGCTGCGCTCTCCGCGATCGAATGGCGCGCCGCGGAGGAACGATTTTGTGGCGGGCGTGTTTGCTCGTCGTCAGGTTGTTGTAAGGAACAGTTTCCGCGGAGGAGCAAATGGCTAAACGGCGACGAAAATATTCCCCGGGCGTGAGCAGAGATGTCGAGCGTGAAATGCGCAGCTTTAAGCGCGGCACGGCGCGAAGCGGGCCGGGCGGCAAAGGCGGCAAGGTGAAGAGCCGCAAGCAAGCCATCGCGATCGCGCTGTCGGAGGCGCGCAAGGAAGGAAAACGGGTGCCCAAGAAGTCGGCGTGAGCATCCTGCTGGGCTTACCGCAGGCGGCGGCAGCCGGCACTTCTCACCTGCGCGCCGCCGGGTTAGGGTTCCTGCAAATAAAGAGCCCGTCGGGAGGAATGCATGCCACTGCCGCGCCGGCGGTTTCTTTGCTTGACCATCGCAGCGGCCGCCATCTCCGGCTTCACCGCGACAGCACTGGCGCTCGATTACCCGTCGCGGCCAGTGCGCATCGTCGAAGGCTTCGGCGCCGGCAGCGCGCCTGATCTTCTGTCACGGCTCACCGCGCAATGGCTGTCGGAGCGGCTCGGCCAGCCCTTCATTGTCGAGAACCGGCCCGGCGCCGGCAGCAATATCGCGGCCCAAACCGTCGTCGCCGCGCCCGCCGACGGCTATACGCTATTGACGTGCTTGACGGCGAATTCGATCAACGCGTCGCTTTACGACAATCTCGATTTTGATTTTCGGCGCGACATCGCGCCGGTCGCCGGAATGATCGTCTTTCCCATGGTGCTCTTGGTCAATCCGTCCTTTCCCGCGACGAACCTGGCCGAATTCATCGCCTACGCCAAAGCCAATCCGGGCAAGATCAACGTCGCCTCGCCCGGCATCGGTACGCCGATGCACCTGTCGATCGAACTCCTGAAGATGATGGCGGGCATCGATATCGTGCATGTGCCCTATCGGGGTCCGGCGCCGGCGATGACCGACCTCGTCGCCGGACAGGTTCAAGCTTTCGTCGTCACCGTGCCGACCGCGCTCGGCAACATCCGCGCCGGCAAGGTGCGGCCTTTGGCGGTGACCAGTGTCAAGCGCGCCGACGTATTGCCGGACGTTCCGAGCATCGGCGAGAGCCTGCCCGGCTTCGCAGCGGTGAGCTGGAGTGGCACCTGTGCGCCCAGGGCGACGCCGCCCGCGATCATCGCGACGCTGAGCAGCAATATCACGTCGGGTTTTGCCGATCCGCAATTCAAGGCCAAGATCAAGGATATTGGCGGCGAAGCGGTGCCGACGCCGGCACAGGCCTTTGGCAAATTCATCACCGAAGAAACCGACAAGTGGGCCAAGGTGATCAAATTCGCTCACGTCAAGGCGCAGTAATCCGTTCGGCCCATGTGGCGAACGTAATGTTGCTTGGGGTCCCTGGGGAGGAGAAAGTGTCATGATTGTGCGCCGGGATTTGCTGCGCATGGCTGCGGGCAGTGTGGTGCTTCCGTTCACGGTGCACGGAGCGGGCGCCGCGGCCTATCCTGATCATCCGGTGCGGCTGGTATTGCCGTTTCCGCCGGGCGGGGTATTCGACATTGTCGGCCGGCCCTGGGCGGACAAAGTGAAGACGGGCCTTGGCGTCGTTTTTGTCGACAACCAGCCGGGCGCCGGCGGCTCGATCGCGGCGCAATTGGTCGCGCATTCGGCGCCTGACGGCTACACGATCTTTCTCGGCAGTTCCTCGATTCATCTCGCCGAGATGGTGCTGCGCCAGCATCCGCTGCTCGATCCGATGAAGGAACTGGTGCCGATTTCGATGGTCGCGTTCACCGGTTTCGGCATCACCGTTCATCCATCGGTGCCGGTGCACAACCTCGAAGAACTGATCGATTATGTGAAAGCCAATCCCGGCCGGCTCTCCTACGGCACACCCGGCGCCGGTACGATGAATCACCTCAGCGGCGAAATGCTCAAGTCGCTTGCCGGCATCAAAGACTTGCCCCACGTCCCGTATCGCGGTGCCGGACCGGGCATGGCCGATCTCATTGCCGGCCAGATTCCCATATTCATCCCGGCGATGACCAGCCAAGTGCTCGAATTTCATCGGACGGACAGATTGCGATTGCTGGCGATCACCAATCCAAATCGTCTGCCGGTCGCACCCGACATACCGACGGCGGCGGAATCGGGGGTGCCGAACCTGGTCACGCAGCAATTGCTCGCGCTGTTCGCGCCGACCGGGACGCCGAAGCCGAACCTCGATAAGGTCGCCGAGGCCAACCGCGCCGCGATGGCGGACGAAGCCTACCGAAAGTCCCTGGTCGAAGCGGCCGTCATTCCCGTAACGGACTGGCCGGTCGAAAAGTTCGACACCTTCGTGACGGACGAGGTCGCGCGCTGGACGCCGCTTGTCAAATCGATCGGGATCAAGCTCGATTGAGCGGCACCGCGCGCCGCGTCACGCCCGCGCGTATTTGCCGCGATTGAAGAAGCGGTCCTTCTGATCGTCGCTGGCGGTGTCGCGGGTCGATTTGATCTGGCCGACTTTCGCCAGCGCCGCCTGCACCGCCGGGCGTGCCGCGATGGTGTCGATATAGCGCTTCACATTCGGCCACTTGGCGATATCGACGTCGAGCAGCGCGCCGTTGCGCAGCCACGGGAAGGTGGCGATGTCGACGATCGTATACTCGTCGCCGCAAATGTAGGGCCGCGTCGCCAGCCGCTGCTCGATCAGATCATAGAGCCGCTGCACCTCGGTGCCGTAGCGGGTGACAGCATAATCGTTGCCTGGCGGAGCAAAGCGGCGAAAATGCACGCGCTGGCCGAACATCGGGCCGATGCCGGTCAGCTGGACCATCAGCCATTGCAGCGCGTCGTATCGCTTCACCGGATCCTTGGGCAGAAACTGTCCGGTCTTCTCGGCGAGATAGAGCAGAATCGCGCCCGACTCGAACACGGTATAGGGCTTGCCGCCGGGGCCGTCGTGATCGACGATCGCGGGAATTTTGGAGTTTGGATTGATCTTGACGAAATCCGGATTGTACTGCTCGCCTTTCCAGACATCGACGAAGTGCTCCTTGTAGGGCAGCTTCGTCTCTTCGAGCATGATGTAGATCTTCTGCACATTCGGGCTGGTCAAGGCGTAAAGGTCGATCATCGCAATACCTTATGAGTTTTCGGCCGCACCACCGGCGGCCGGCAAAGGTATCGGCGTCCCCATCGGCCAGCAAGACAAGATCGCGTCGAAGCGACGGGGGGCACAGATCACTTGTGCGAGATTGCCAAGGCCGCGTAGGCTGGCGGTCCAATAAGAATAGATAGCAGGGGGAGTGGGATGCGGCGTTCGTTTCAGGGACTTGTCGCGCTTGGCTTTATGGCGGCCGCATTGGCAATCGGCGGCGGCGCCGCGCGGGCCGACGACGATTATCCCAGCCACCCGGTACGCTGGCTGGTCGGCTATCCGCCCGGCGGCTCGACCGACATCTGCGCCCGGCTGATCGGGCAGTATCTGTCGGAACATCTGCACCAGCAATTCACCGTCGATAACCGGCCGGGCGCGGGCAACAATCTGGCGACGGAAATGGCCGCTCATTCGCCGCCCGACGGCTATACGGTGTTCCTGGTCAATCCGGCCAACGCTATCAACGCGACGCTGTATAAGGGGCTGTCTTTCAATTTCATTGACGACATGGCGCCGGTCGCGGGCTTCATCCGCGTGCCCAACGTCATGGAAGTCAATCCGAACGTGCCGGCAAAGACGGTCAAGGAATTCATCGACTACGCGAAGGCCAATCCGGGCAAGGTGAACATGGCGTCGTCCGGCATCGGCACATCGGTGCATCTGTCGGGGGCGCTGTTCATGATGATGACCGGCGTCAAAATGGTGCATGTGCCCTATCGCGGCGCGGGACCCGCGCTCACCGACATGCTGGCCGATCAGGTGCAGGTGATGTTCGATAATCTGCCGTCGTCGATCGGGCACATTAAAGCCGGGCGGTTGCGCGCGCTTGCGGTGACGACCGCGACGCGTTCGCAAGCTCTGCCGGACGTGCCGACCGTGGCCGAGACGGTGCCGGGCTATGAGGCGAGCGCCTGGTTCGGCATGGCGGTGCCCAAGGGCACGCCGCGGCCGATCATCGACAAGCTCAACAAAACCGTGAACGAGGCACTGGCCGATCCCGTGGTGCAGGCCAGGCTTGCCGAGCTCGGCGGCACTTTGATTCCCGGCACGCCGGAAGATTTCGGCAAGATCATCGCCGAAGAGACCGACAAATGGGCCAAGGTGGTCAAGGCCACCGGCGCAACTGCGGAGTAGCCGGTGAATCGGCTCGTTGTCACATCGTGTCTTGTCGCGTTGTGTCTGGCCGGGGTCTGCGCAGCCGCGACGGCGCAGGATTACCCGACGCGGCCGATCCGGGCGCTGACGGCGACCAGCGCCGGCGGCACCAGCGACATATTCATGCGCGCCCTCGGCGAGGAGGTGCGCAAGCGCCGGGGCCAGTCGATCGTGGTCGAAAATCGTCCCGGCGGCGCCATGAATGTCGGCGGCCGAGCCTGCGCGGAAGCGGCCAATGACGGCTATACGATCTGCATCCTGCCGCCCGAGACGCTCGTCTATAACCAGTACCTGCTCAAGGAAATCCCTTACGATCCCGAGAAGGATTTCGCGCCGGTCACCAATCCGTTCTTTTCGACCCAGGTGCCGGTGGCGAATGCTTCGCTCAACATTCATTCGCTGGCCGATCTGGCGGCGTTGGCCAAGGCGAAGCCTGGAACGCTGAGCTACACGGCGGCATCGGTTCCGCTGATCGCCTTCATGAGCAATTGGAACAAGGCGAATGGAACGGACATCGTCAAAATCCCGTTCCGCGGCGGTGCCGAGGCCATGAACCAGCTCCTTGGCGGCTGAGAGTGAGCAAGGACGAGCGCGAGAAGATTTTCTGGCGCAATGCGGCGAAACTTTTAAAGCTCGATATGCCTGCCTTGGCCGCTGTAGGATCGTAACGATGGACCATAAGAAAAAGCCCGAAGATCTGCGCAGCTATCGCTGGCTCGGCAAGAACGATCTGCGCTCGTTCGGCCATCGTTCGCGGCTGCGTCAATTCGGCTATGACCAGGCCGACTGGGCCGGCAAACCCGTGATCGGCATCATCAATACTTGGAGCGAGATCAACGCCTGCCACGGCCATCTGCGCGACCGCGCCGAGGACGTCAAACGCGGCGTCTATCAGGCCGGCGGCTTTCCCATTGAGCTGCCGGCAATGTCGCTTGCCGAGCCGTTCGTGAAGCCCTCGACCATGCTCTATCGCAACTTCCTCGCCATGGAGTGCGAGGAATTGCTGCGCAGCCATCCGATCGACGGCGCGGTGCTGATGGGCGGCTGCGACAAGACCACGCCCGGCCTGATCATGGGCGCGATCAGCATGGGAATTCCTGCGATCTACGTGCCGGCCGGTCCGATGTTGCGCGGCAATTGGCGCGGCAATGTTCTCGGCTCAGGCTCGGACGCGTGGAAATATTGGGACGAGAAACGCGCCGGGCGTATTGGCGATGAAGAGTGGAACGAGATCGAAGGCGGCATTTCGCGCTCCTTCGGTACCTGCATGGTGATGGGCACCGCAGCGACCATGATGGCGATCACCGAGGCTCTGGGGTTGGCGCTGCCGGGCGCCTCGTCGATCCCGGCGCCGGACGCCAATCATCCGCGGATGTGCGCCGCCGCCGGCCGCCGCGCCGTCGACATGGTGTGGGACGATCTGACGCCGAACAAGATTCTCACGCCGGCCGCTTTCGACAACGCCATTCGCGTGCATATGGCGCTCGGCGGTTCGACGAATGCCATCATCCACGTCGTTGCCATGGCGCGCCGGGCCGGCATTCCGCTCGACATGGCGACGTTCGACGCGATCTCGCGCCAGGTGCCGGTGATCGCCAATATCACGCCGTCGGGCAAATATCTGATGGAAGACTTCTTCTACGCCGGCGGTCTGCGCGCGCTGATGGGGGAAATGAAGGAATTGCTCGATCTTTCTTGTCTCACCGTGAGCGGGCGAACCGTTGGCGAGAATCTTGCCGGCAGCCACGTGCATCTGCCTGACGTCATTCATTCGCTGAAGGCGCCGCTCTATCCGGAAGGCGCCACCGCCGTGCTGACCGGCAATCTCGCGCCGCGCGGCTGCGTGATGAAGCCGGCCGCCGCCGAGAAGCGGTTGCTCAAGCATCGCGGCAAGGCGCTGGCCTTCGAGAATTACGACGAGATGGCGCGCACGGTCGACCGCGACGATCTCGACGTCACGCCCGATCACGTGCTGGTGCTCAAGAATGGCGGCCCGAAGGGCGGGCCCGGTATGCCGGAATGGGGCCAGTTGCCGATCCCGAAAAAACTGCTGAAGGCCGGCGTGCGCGACATGTTGCGCATATCCGACGCGCGCATGAGCGGCACCAGCTATGGCGCCTGCATTTTGCATGTTGCGCCGGAGAGCTTTGTCGGCGGGCCTCTTGCCTTCGTGAAGACCGGTGATGAGATCGAGGTCGATGTCGCTGCGCGCCGCATTCATCTGCATGTCGGCGAGGAGGAATTGTCGCGACGGCGCGCGGCCTGGAAATCACCGCCGCCGCATTACCTGCGCGGCTACGGCGCGATGTTTTCACAACATATCGGCCAAGCCGATGAAGGCTGCGACTTTGATTTTCTGCAGGGGCAGGCGGCAATCGCCGAGCCGGAAATACATTAAAGGGCGCCGAAAATGAAATCATGGATCGTCGCTTCGGTCGCGTTGCTCTTGCTTGCAGCGGGCTTTCCCGCGCATGCGCAAAGCCCGGCATTCCGCGTCGATCCGTATTGGCCGAAGCCGTTGCCCAACAACTGGATCCTCGGCCAGGTCGGCGGCATGGCCATCGATGCGCAGGACAATATCTGGGTATTTCAACGCCCGCGCTCGCTCACCGACGACGAGAAAGGCGCCGCGCTCACGCCGCCGCGCTCGAAATGCTGCGTGCCGGCACCGTCGGTGCTTGTGTTCGACCAAGCCGGCAATGTGGTGAAATCCTGGGGCGGCCCGGGCGACAATCTAGGCTACGACTGGCCGCTGCAGGAACACGCCATTCTCGTCGACAATAAAGGTTTCGTCTGGCTCAGCGGCAACGGCGAAACCGACAATATGGTGTTGAAGTTCACCACCGACGGCAAGTTCGTCAAAGAGTTCGGCCGGCGCGGCCCGCTGACGTCCAGCACCGATCTCACCCAGTTCGGCCGGGTGGCGGATCTGAAACTCGATGCTAAAGCCAACGAGATCTATGCCGCCGATGGCTATGGCAATCACCGTGTCGCGGTGCTCGATGCCGACACCGGTGCGATCAAGCGGATCTGGGGCGCCTACGGCAAAGCGCCGACCGACGACAAGCTGCCGGCCTATACGCCGGACTCGCCGCAATTCGCCAATCCGGTGCATTGTATCGGGCTCGCCAAGGACGGTCTCGTCTATGTCTGCGACCGCACCAATGACCGCGTGCAGGTGTTCCAGAAGGACGGCACCTTCGTGCGGCAATATGTTTTCAATCCGGACACAAAGGGCTCCGGCTCGGCCTGGTCGCTCTCGTTCTCGCCGCTCGACAAGCGACAGAAATATTTCGTTCTGCTCGACGGCACCAACAATGTGATGGAATCGGTGCGTGTCGCCGACGGCGCCGTGGTCGGCACGTACGGCGGGCCGGGCCGCAATGCCGGGCAATTTCACTGGGTGCATGCCGGCGTGTTCGATTCGCGCGGCAATTTCTATACCGGCGAGGTCGACACCGGAAAACGCCTGCAGAAGTGGGCGCAGGTGGAGTAGGGCGCGTGCCGCATCAGGCTGACTGCGCTTTGTTCTGGAACGCGAAACGGTCCTGCCAGCGGGCGAACAGTTCTTTGCTGCTGACCGGAAAGGACTCGCCAAGTATATCGCAATCCAGAATCCGGTCGGCGCGGAAGTGGCGGAAGTCGTCGCGCAACTCGCACCAGGCGCTCACCAAGGTCGACTCGGCGCAATAAGCAATGGCAAACGGCCAGACGACGCGCTGCGTGCGGTCGCCTTTCTCGTCGCCATAGTCGAGGCGCAGCTTGTGCTCATCGCGGATCGCGGCCCGGATCGCTGTAAGGTCGGCGACCGGCGGCGCCGGCGCACCGTAATCGGACACGAAGAATTGCGGCGTCGCCAGATGCGCGCGCAGCGCGTCGGGCAGCGCCACGGTGATCTTCGACAGCACGTTCTGCGCGGCAGCGTGCAGGCCGCGATCGCCGGTCCGGCGCAGCATCCGCATCGCCACCGCGATCGCCTCGATCTCGTCTTCCGTGAACATCAGCGGCGGCAGGTCGAAACCGCGGCGCAGCACATAGCCCAGTCCGGCGGCCCCTTCGATCGGAACGCGGCGCGCCTGCAGCGTCGCCACATCGCGATAGATCGTGCGCGGGCTCACTTCGAGTTGCTCGGCGAGAGCCGCGGCCGTCATCGGCTTCTTGGCGGTGCGGAGAGCTTGGATGACATCGAAGAGGCGGTCGGAGCGGCGCATGGCTGCCTTCCCAAATTGGCAAAGAACCAGCATACGCTCCTGACAAAATGTTGTCGGGAGGGGAGCGCTATTTCTCGCGCAAACAGGCGGAAAAAGGCCATTTGCAATGACGGACACGGTTTGCACCGCAGTTCCGCGCGAAACTGCGAAACGAAGCCCGGTGCTGCTCACGCTGTGCCTCGGCGTGCTGATTGCGCAGGTCGATACCTCGGTCGTCAACCTCGCCATGCAGCCGATCGGCGCCGCGTTCGGCGCCTCGGTTTCGGCGCTGCAGTGGGTACTCGATGCCTACAATCTGACTTACGCCGTGCTGCTTCTGAGCGGCGGCCTTATCGCCGATCTTTGTGGCCGCCGCCGCGCCTTTCAGGCCGGCGCAGCCGTATTGACGGTCGCCTCGATCGGCTGCGCCTTGGCAAAGTCGGTTGACTTTCTCGTCGCCGCGCGCGCCGTGGCCGGCCTCGGTTCGGCGCTTTTGCTCCCTGCGTCGCTCTCCATCGTTCGCGTGGTGTGGTTGGATCAGAATGAACGCCGTCGCGCGCTCGGCGTTTGGGCAAGTTGCAACGGTCTTGCCTTTGTCATCGGACCGAGCCTTGGCGGCGTCCTTATCAGATATTTCGGCTGGCCGAGCGTGTTCCTGCTCACCGTGCCGATGGCGCTGGCTGCGCTGGTGCTGGCCGCGTTGGTGGTGCCGGAATCGTCCGATCCGCGCGGACGCCACTTCGATCTTGTCGGCCAGGTCTTCGGCTCGCTGGTTTTGGGTGGTCTTGTTTTCGCGGTGATCTCAGGCCGCCCCGGCGGTTGGCCGGCGATCGGTGCTTTGATTGTCGCAGTCGTAGCGTTGCCGTTGTTTCTCTTCGTCGAGCGTCGCGCCGATACCGCGGCACTGGTGCCGTTGACGTTGTTCCGCAACGCGGCCTTTTGCGGGGCCATGGCGGCGACAGCGTCGATGACGTTCGGCGCCTATGGCGTGATCTTTCTGCTGCCCCTGCTCTGGCAATCATCGGGGCTGCTGACTCCGGAAATGGCCGGCTTGGCGCTGATGCCCTGCGCGCTCGCCTTCTTTGTGATCGCGCCGCGCTCCGGCCATCTCGCCCAACATCTCGGCGTGCGCACGATGACCGCGGGAGGCACGGCCCTGATCGGGTGCGGCCTCCTGGCGCTCGCGGCAACGCAAGGCGGCGCGCCGCTCATGCTTGCGGAGGCCGGCTTGCTCGTGGTCGGCGTCGGCATGGGGCTGAACACGGGACCGTTGATGTCGGTTGCGGTCGACGCGGTGAGCGCGGCGCGATCGGGCACGGCGTCGGCGCTGATCAATGTGGCGCGCATGGCCGGCGCGACGCTCGGTGTCGCATGTCTCGGCACTGTATTCGCGATCTGGCACGGCGGCGCCGACGGCTTGCGAGCCGCGATGCTGCTCGGCGGCGGCGTTCAGCTTTGCGGTGCGCTGGTCGCTTTCGTTACGATCAAATAATTACGCCGGCTGCGTTCCGGTTTTGGCGCGGATGGCGTCGTAATGCGCGACAAAGTCGGCATACATGCGCTTGAGGCCTGCGCGCAGCGGGATCGCGGCGTGCCAGCCGAGTGCGTTAATCCGCGATACGTCGAGAAGCTTGCGCGGCGTGCCGTCGGGGCGCGACGTATCGAACTTGATCTGGCCGCGGAAGCCCACCACCTCGGCGATGAGGCGGGCGAAGTCGGCAATCGCGATATCCTCGCCGGTGCCGATATTGAGAAATTCCAGGTCCGAATAGCACTTCATGACGAAGACGCAGGCATCGGCGAGATCGTCGACGGCGAGAAATTCGCGCCGCGGCGCGCCGGTGCCCCAGACCACGACGCTGCCGGCGCCGCCGAGCTTGGCTTCATGAAAGCGCCGCATCAGGGCCGCAGGAACGTGGCTGTCCTCGGGATGATAATTGTCGCCCGGACCGTAGAGATTGGTCGGCATTACCGAGATGAAGTCCGCACCATATTGCTTGCGATAAGCCTCGCACATCTTGATGCCGGCGATCTTGGCGACCGCATACCATTGATTGGTCGGCTCGAGCGGTCCCAACAGCAGCGCCTCGGGCTGCATCGGCTGCGGCGCCTCGCGCGGATAGATGCAGGAGGAGCCGAGATAGAGCAGTTTCTTGACGCCGTAGTCATGCGCCGCGCGAATCATGTTGAGCGAGATCGCGAGATTGTCGGCAATGAATTCGGCCGGATAGGCGCTGTTGGCGCGGATGCCGCCGACCTTTCCGGCGGCAACGACGACCGCGTCCGGCTTCGCCCTGGCCATGAAACGGTCGACCGCGTCCGAATTGCGCAGGTCGAGCTCGCGGCGCGAAGCCACGACGATGTGGCAGTCTTCGCGATCGAGCCGGCGCACGATCGCGGAGCCGGCCATGCCGGCGTGGCCGGCGACGAAGATGCGCTTGCCGCGGAGATCGAATATGACCGGCGCCTCGCTCACGGAGCCGGCTCAGTCGTGGACATTGCGATGGCCGCCGTGGCGGCGCATCTCGTCGCGGTCGCCGTCCACCATTTCGCGCACCAATTGCTCGAACGACACTTTGTGCTTCCAGCCGAGCTTTCGCCGCGCCTTGCCCGGGTCGCCGAGGAGCGCGTCGGTCTCAGTGGGGCGGAAATAGCGCGGATCGATCTCGATCAAAACGCGGCCGTCGCGCGCATCGACGCCTTGCTCGGCGGCGCCAGATCCGCGCCATTCGATTTTTTTGCCGATAAGGCCGAAGGCCGCTTCGACGAATTCGCGCACCGAATGCTCCTCGCCGGTCGCCAGCACGTAATCGTCGGGCTCAGGCTGTTGCAGGATCAGCCACATGCCCTCGACATAGTCGCGGGCATGACCCCAGTCGCGCCGGGCCGACAGGTTGCCGAGGAACAGCTTGTCCTGCAAGCCGAGCTCGATCGCCGCGACCGCGCGGCTGATCTTGCGGGTGACGAAGGTCTCGCCGCGGGTCGGGCCTTCGTGATTGAACAGGATGCCGTTCGAGGCGTGCATCTTGTAGGCTTCGCGATAGTTGACCGTGATCCAATAGGCGTAGAGTTTCGCCACCGCATAGGGCGAGCGCGGATAGAACGGCGTGGTCTCGCGCTGCGGCACTTCCTGCGCGATGCCGTAGAGCTCCGATGTGGAGGCCTGATAGAAGCGGACCTTGTCTTCCATGCGCAGGATTCGGATCGCCTCGAGCAGGCGCAAGGTGCCGAGCGCATCGGCATTGGCGGTATATTCCGGCGTCTCGAACGACACCCGGACATGGCTTTGCGCCGCGAGGTTATAGATCTCGGTCGGCTGCACGTCCTGAATGATGCGAATGAGATTGGTCGAATCGGTCATGTCGCCGTAGTGCAGGAAGAACCGTACGCCGGAGCCGTGCAGGTCCTGATAAAGATGATCGACACGCGCGGTGTTGAACGACGAGGAGCGCCGTTTGATGCCATGAACCACATAGCCTTTGCCGAGCAGGAACTCGGCGAGATAGGCGCCGTCCTGGCCGGTCGCCCCGGTAATCAATGCGACAGGTTCGGTCATGAATTCACATCCGGCTTGATTTCGGCACGTATCGAAATGACTTAGCCTTTAAACCGCCCGGTACCTCGTCAAGTCAGGAGGGCGTGGCCTCGCCCACGCGCTGCAAATCGCGCATTTGCTGATTTTCCCTCATGCGGCGCTGGCCCTCGGCGTCGATGGCGCGCTTGAGGTCGGCGTGATGCGCGGTGAGCGTGCGGAAGTCGGCCAGGTCGAGCATCAACAGCGTCGACGGCATGGTGGTCGTGACATTGGCGCTGCGCACCGAATCGCCAAGGAGCGCGAGCTCGCCGAAAAACGTGCCAGTGCCGAGGCGGACCGGATTGGGAGCGACGTCGACCTGAACCTCGCCGGCGGCGATGAAATACATGCAGTCGCCGACCTTGCCACGGCGGATGATGGCGGTGCGCTCGGGGACTTCCAGCCGCCGCAACATGTGGGTGATTTCAGTGATGGCGGAGGGGTCGAGTGATTGGAAGAACGGCACCTTGCTGACTAGGTCCCAGGTCTGGATGAAGTTGCGCCGCCGGGTCTCGGCGGCAAAGCCGGTCGCCAGAATACCGGTGCACAAGCCGAACGTGGCGATGCCGCCGATCATGACGATGCCGCCGAGGAGCCGGCCGAGCTGTGTGATCGGCACCTTGTCGCCATAGCCGGTCGTTGTCAGCGTCACTACAGCCCACCACAGGGCCTCCGGCATCGAACCGAAAGCGCCCGGCTGTTGGCCACGCTCGGCCACAAACATGAGGGCGGAGGACAGAAAGAGGATGATCAGAAATAACGCAAGGACGCTGGCGAGCGGCTTGGCCTCGAGCACAAAGACGCGGCCAAGCTGGGCGAAGCCGGGCGAGAGCTGCGCCAGTTTGAGGATCCACAATGACGCCCACAGCCAGGCGGTCGGCGGATCGGCGCCGGACAGCAGCGCCAGCGGAACGACGAACACGCCGATCAGATCGACAAAGCCTGACGGCGAGAGCAAATAACGTCGCGCCTTCCCGGCCTGTATCGCAACACGGGTGCGGACGGCGGTATCCATGGCGAAATAGCCGAGGCACGACCAGAGGCAAGCCACGAGCCAGCGGCCGGCCAATTGCTGCAAGCCCGGAATCGTATAGGCCGTCATGGCCGATAGCCCGATAACGGTCACGATAATGCGAGCGAAGGACGATGCGCCGAATCGGCGTAACGGTGCGGTGAGATGCGCGGTATTCGCCAGAGCGGTCTTGAATATGACGCGGTCTCCGTTGTGATAAATCCGCCCAAATGCCTCTGCTGAACCGTCAAATTACGCCGTTGCAACCGGGCCGGCCAGCCGAAATTCGGCCTCGAACCGCCCGGCCGCGGCCTGAGCGACATCACAGTAAACGCGATTTTGATAAGAAATCGGCGGAAACGCTTCGGGCAAGACGGCAGATCGGCGCAGGCCTTGCCTCCATCCCGGTTGGCATTTGCCGGGTTTAGCTTTTCGGCCGAAACTCGTTTCCTTGAAATCGGCAAAGCCTTACTTTCCCGCCATCTCACCGCATTGTCACAATCGCGGTGCAAGTGGACGAAGTCGGTGAAGGCGGTTGCGACTTGGTGCAAGCGGTGCCCGCGGTTGAGGTAAGCGTGCGGGGCCGGCGCGCAGAGGCCGAAGGCGGAGGCGATTGATGCATTGGGAAAACCTGTTAAACAGCGTCGGCTCGCTGATGATCGTGGCCACGGCCTCGACCAAGACCATGGTGCCGTTGCGCATCCTCGCCATCGTTGCGAATTGCGTGCTGATCATCTTCTACTTCTTTTCCCACGAATGGATTCCCTTCGTGCTGCAAACCGTGGCGTTGCCGCTCAACGGTTACCGCCTCTATCAGATGCTGGTGCTGATCCGGAATGTGCGCGACGCCATTCGCGGCTCGACCTCGATGGATTGGCTCAGGCCCTTCATGGCGCGTCGCCTGTTCCGTAAGGGCGATATTCTGTTCGCCAAGGGTGAGGAAGCCCACGAGATGTTCTGCATCGTCACCGGCCGCTTCCTGCTCCATGAGCTCGGCATCGAGCTGGAGCCGGGCCAGGTCGTCGGCGAGCTTGCCATGCTGGCGCCGGACAATCGGCGCACCGCGACGCTCGAATGCATCGAGGACGGCGAGGCGTTGTCGATCACCTACGAGCAGGTCGAGGAGCTTTATTACCAGAATCCGACGTTCGGCTTCTATTTCCTGCGGCTGGCGACGGAGCGGCTGTTCGACAATATCAATCGCCTCCAAGCGGACCTGGAAAGCCACAAGCCGGCGCAGGCTTAAGGCACCGGCTCAGCCGCTTACCATCAGTCGAAAGTTGTTGGCAGAACAAGGAAATTCCGCAAACCCGGCATTGCGCCGACGCTTAATTTGGCGTTTGGATGCGCTAGAATTGAGCTAGACCCTGATCCGATTGAATCGGATCAAGCCGGGAAATTCATGCCGCAACAGCAAATCTCGCGCCTCGAACTCGTCCGCTACCTGATCTCGCCCGCACTCTTGGTGATGGTCGTGCTGATGGTGGTCGAATCGATGCTGTCGGCGGCGACGACCTGGCTCGTCATCAATGCCGGCCGCCGCGTCGCCGTCGGCGAATTTCTGGTGACCGATCTCATCTGGATTCTGTCGGCGCAGTCGGTCGCCTATGTGATCGGCGTGATCAGCTGGGTCTTTGCCGAGCGTGCCGGATACCGCGGCTTCGGCAAATATATGCTGCGCTTCGCGCGCGAGAACCGGGGCAAGGTCAAGCTGCTCAACGACAAGGTGACGCGCGAGCAGATCGAGCCGTTCCTCACCGGCGAGACCTATCAGGTCTTTTTCAGCGTGATGTACGAGCTTGAATTTGCCTTCAAGCTTCTGCTCAGCCTGGTGTTCAATGCGCTCGTTCTCGGCGCCGAGATCGACGCGATCCTGCCGTTCGCCTATCTCGGCGCCTTCGCCGCGCTGCTGTTGATGCAATGGGTATTGCAGACGCCGATTGCCCGCGCCTATCTCGAAAATCAGCGCCGCAACAATCGCATCACCGCGCAAGGCTATACCGCCTGGGACAATGTCCTCGCCGGCAACCGCTACAATCTCCGGCTCTGGCTCGCCGACTTCAAAGGCCGGCTGCGCGACGGCCTGACCGCCCAGGTCCGCGCCATCGTGGCGCGCGAAGGCATGAGCGCGATGAGCGGCATCGTTGCGCTTGCGATCATCTTCGCCACGATTACGGCCGTGGCGATGCAAAATATCGGCAACACCGCGATGCTGGTCGGGCTCGCGACCACGCTGCCGCGGCAAATCGAGATGAGCTATGAGCTGCATCTCTTGGCAACCGGCTGGAACGATTTCATCGCCATCTGGACGCGCTTCGGCGGCGTTGCCGCCAATATGCTGCCGGAGCCGGATCCCGATTTCGACGAGCGCATCAAATTCGACAAGCTTGTCTTACGCGAGGGCGAGGAGGCCCATGTCGTGTCCTCGCTGGGCGACGCGCTGCGCATTGCGCTGGCGCGGCCGACCGGACGCATCAATGTGCGCGGCGCCAACGGCGCCGGGAAGTCGTCGCTATTGGCAAGCCTCAAGACCGAATTGAAGACGCGCGCCTATTATTGGCCGACCAACGATCGGCTGGTCTTCGAATTCACCCGCGGCTTTGACCCAGTCGACGTCGAAGGCGACGAGGAGGACGACGTCGTGGTGACGCATGAAACCATGGATAAGAAGCTCGGCTTCTCGTCCGGCGAACGGCAGCTCAAGTCGCTGCGGGAAATCGCCGATCGCACCGATGCGGCCTTCTATCTGCTCGACGAATGGGACGCCAATCTCGACAGCGCCAACAAGGCCAAGGCCGATGCGCTGGTCGACGCGCTTGCGGTCCGCGCCCGCGTCATCGAGATTTCGCACCGCGACCGGCCGGCCTGAGCCGGGAGCACGGGCGCCGGACCCCTCCTCAATATGGAACCGCCCGGCGGGCTCGGTTTTGAAGGACTTTCGGGCCCCCTTCACGCCTTTGACGCGGGCGAGTTGACGGCGCAGCGATTTTACCGAATTTTGGCGCCGCCATCGGCTTCGAGCATGATCCCGAAACAACCTGCCTTCGGACCTGATTCGAGGACAGAACCGCTTTCGGGAGAGGTCATGCTCAACACAGATGACGAAATTGCAGGGGGACATTGTGGCTGACAAGCTGAACGACGTTATCGATGAACTCGCGCTCGCCAACCGTATTCTCGCCCATGAGGGCGTGCTCGACGCCTTCGGCCATGTCAGCGTGCGCCATCCGGCCGATCCGGGCCGTTACCTGCTCTCGCGCTCGCGTTCGCCGCTGCTGATCGAGCCCGACGATATTCTCGAATTCACCCTCGATTCGCAGCCGGTGCGCCAAGCCAAAGTGCAACTTTATGCCGAGCGGGTCATTCACGGCTGCATCTTCGCGGCGCGCAGCGACGTGATGGCCGTGGTGCACCACCATGCACCGGCGATCATGCCGTTCGCCATTGCCGGCAAGCCGGTCGTGCCGGTGTTCCACCTCGGCGGCACGATGGGCGAAGAAGCCCCGTTCTGGGATCAGCATGATGAATTCGGCGACACCAACCTTCTTGTGGTGAAGCCGGAAGAGGGCCAGTCGTTGGCGCGGGCGCTCGGCAAGCATTCGGCCGTCATGATGAATCGGCACGGCGCCACCGTGGTCGGCGGCAGCTTGAAAGAGATGGTCTCACGCGCGATCTTCATGTGCCAAAACGCTGATTATCAGTTGCGCGCGATGGCGCTCGGCACGCCGCAGCCGCTCTATCCCGGCGAGGTCAAGCTGGCCGGTTCGCTGAGCCTGCTGCCGAACGTGGTCACCCGCACTTGGGAATACTGGAGCATGCGGCTCGCCGCGGATGGCGCGCTGCCGCCGACCCGCAGCCGGACCAGAGCGGTCCGCCGGCCGGTGCCGAAATCCTCGCGCGTGACGCCGCGCGAACGGCGCAAAGGCCGCCGGCGCTGATACCGGAGCGAAGCTTTTTCGCTCCCAAAATGTCTGGAACGCGCCTTGAGATCCGATCCAATTCAATTGGAGCGGATCAAGGTGTAAAATCTTTATTTGCGCACGATCTTATCCTAAAGCCGGTATCCACTTTTCGGGATCATGCTCTGGGAGACCGATGCCGATAGTTTCGCGCCGGAATCTTCTGGCAGTTTCGTTAGGTGCCGTCGTGCCGAGGGTGCTGCGGCCGGATGCGGCAATCGCGGACGAGATGATGTTTCCGGAGGATTTCGTCTGGGGTGCTTCGACCTCGAGCTATCAAATCGAAGGGGCGGTCGATATCGACGGCCGCGGCAAGAGCATCTGGGACGTGTTTTCGCACGCGCCGGGACGGGTCAAGGGCGGCGACACTGGCGATGTCGCCTGCGATCATTATCACCGCTGGCCGGAGGATATCGAGCTCCTGTCCCGCGGCGGCTTTGCCGATTACCGGTTCTCGACCGCCTGGCCACGCATCCTGCCCGAGGGATCGGGCACCGTGGAGCAGCGCGGCCTCGATTTCTACGACCGCCTGGTCGACGGGCTCGCTGCGCGTGCGATCACGCCGTGGCTCTGTCTCTATCATTGGGACCTGCCTCAGGCGCTCGAAGACAAAGGCGGCTGGCGCAGCCGCGACACCGCGCAGCAATTCGCCGACTACGCCGGGATCGTCGCCAAGCGTCTTGGCGATCGCGTCAAGCACTGGATCACCTTCAACGAGCCCAACATTCACGCGCTGTTCGGCTATGGACTCGGCGAACATGCGCCGGGCGTCAAAGGTCTGCCGAACATGCTGGCGGCGATGCACAACCAGAACCTGGCTCACGGTCGCGCCGCGCAGGCGCTCCGCGCCGAGCGCGGCGATTTCCGCATCGGCACCGTCGTGTCGCTGCAGCGGGCGCTGCCGGCCTCGGAGCGCGACGAGGATCGCCGCGCCACCGAGCGCTTTGAGGCGATGTGGAACGGCGCCTGCCTGGATCCGCAGATGCTCGGCCGCTATGCCGCCCCGGTCGCAGGCGATTTCGCGCCGCTGATCGAAGGTGGTGATCTCGCGACCATCCGTCAGCCGCTCGATTTCATCGGCATGAACTATTACGCGCCGATGTATGTCGAAGACGCCCCGGAAAGCCTGTTCGGCGCCTGGTTCGGCCAGTTGCCGCCCGGCACGCCGGTCACCGCCATGGGCTGGCCGGTGAACGCCGGCACGCTCACCGATGAGCTCGTTCGCGTCAACGCGCGCTACAATAAGCCGGAGATCTATATCACCGAGAACGGCGCCTGCTACGAGGACATCGTGGCGGGCGACGGTCTGGTCCACGATGCCGAACGCATCGCCTATTTGCGCGATCACCTCGCCGCGGCGCAACGCGCGATCGACGCCGGCGTCAATCTGCGCGGCTATTTCGTCTGGTCGCTGCTCGACAATTTCGAATGGGCGGAAGGCTATCGCCGCCGTTTCGGCATCGTGCGCGTGGACTTCACCAGCCTGACGCGCAAGCCAAAGGCGTCATATCAGTGGCTGTCCGATCTCATCGCGCAGCAGAAGCGGCGGTGACGAGCGGCTCGATGATCAGTGCCTGTCGCGCGCCGCAGCGCTGATGGCGTTGAGCATCGCGGTGCGGTCCTTGTCGAGTACGACGCGCACCGATTGCTGCTTGCCGATCTGGCCCATCTCGCGCTGGCGCTTGACGGTGGCTGTCGCCATTAGCGGCTCGACGCCGAGCTCGCGCAGCGTATCGGCGACCTCTTCCATCTCGGCGGCGCGCCGTTCGCCGTGGCTGGCCATGCGCTCGAGATTGTAGGGAACGACCTTCGTCCAATCGAGGCCGGGATAATTGTTCTTCAAGGACGCCGCGACTTCCTCGATCACGCCGGCGCGGGCGGCGGCGAGAAAGCACTCCATGGTCAGCGCCTCGATGCCCTTGATCATGACGCTGCGCACCATCTTGATCGCCGCCGCGGCGCCGGTTTCGGCGCCGGCGATGCTGGCGCGCATGCCCAGAGCGGCAAGCATCGGCGCAGCGGCTTGCGCATGCGGTCCGGCGAGCAGCATCGGCGTCTGATGGCGCGCGGGGTAGATCGGCGCCAACACCGCGACATCGACATAGCGTGCCGTGTCGCCGAGAAGTTTCGCCGTATGCTGCTTGCGACCGGGCGAAACCGAATTGATGTCGAGCAGGAGCGGGTTGTCGGCAAGATGCGCCTTCACCGATTGGGCCGCGTCCACGCTCGATGCCGCGGTGACGGCGGTGATGACGACATCGGCGTCGCGCACCGCATCGGCGGCCGAGCCGGCGCGGCGCACGCCGATGGTCTCCGTGGCTTTTACCAGCTTTTCGCCTTCGGCCTTGGGAAACAGGATGTCCCAAGCCGCCATCGGTCCCACTGTGCCGGCGTCGCGCAGCCCCGCGGCGATCGCCTGGCCCGCTTCGCCAAAGCCAATGAAACACAAAGCCGGCTTGCCGTTCTGCATAAGTCCCATTCCTCTAGATCAGGTGCAATTGCGTGAGCGCTTGTAGGTGCCAAATTTCCCGTCGGTGCATGATCTTTTCGGAAAACCGGGTATCGCTTTTCCGGATCATGCACTAAGGAACAGCTATATATTCGACTTCAAAGCCCTCTGCGAGTACCCCGATGACGCTTCCATCCTGCCGTGACCGCCTCGAACAGGCACTGTCGCAAATTGCCGATCCGAGCGGCGAGGGCGCACGCGCCTGTCTCACGGTCTATGCGCAGACTGCCCGCGCCGCGGCCGATGCCGCCGATATGCGCGCCGCGCGCGGAGCGCGTCTCGGCCCGCTCGACGGCGTCATCATCAGCATCAAGGATCTGTTCGATGTCGCGGGCGAGCCGACGCGCGCCGGCTCGAAAATCCTCGCCGAGGAGGCGCCGCCGGCCAAGACCGATGCGGTGGTCGTGCAGCGCTTGCGCGCTGCAGGCGCGGCGGTCGTCGCCAAGACCAATATGACCGAGTTCGCGTTTTCCGGCATCGGCGCCAATCCGCATTTCGGCACGCCGGGTAATCCGCGCGACCGCAAGCGTGTGCCGGGCGGCTCCTCGTCGGGCGCGCCGATCACCGTCGCCGACGGCATGAGCGACATCGCGATCGGCACTGATACCGGCGGCTCGGTCCGCGTGCCGGCCGGGCTTTGCGGGCTGGTCGGGTTCAAGCCGAGCCGGCAGCGCGTGCCGACCGACGGGGCTTTTCCGCTGAGCAAGACGCTCGATTCGATCGGGCCGATTGCCAAAAGCGTCATTGACTGCGCCAAGGCGGACGCGGTGATGGCCGGGGAGCCTTTTGCGCCGCTGGAGCCGATCGGGCTTGCCGGGCTGAGGCTTGGCGTCGCGGTCGGGCTCCCGCTTGAACGGCTGGACGACACCGTGGCTGCCGCCTTCTCGGCGGCGATGTCGCGGTTGAGCAGCATCGGCATGAACGTTGTCCCTGCGGAGTTTAAGCTGTTTGACGGCATGACGGCGATCAACAATCGCGGCGGCATCTCGCCGCCGGAAGCCTGCGTCGTGCACCGCGACCGCATGAAGCGCCGCGCCGCCGACATCGATCCGAATGTCCGCGCCCGCATCGAGCGCGGCTGTGCCGTGTCGGACGCCGACTATGCCGACATGATTCGCGAGCGCGTGAAGCTGGTTGCCGCCATGGACGAGCAGCTCAAGGCCCTCGATGTGCTGGCGATGCCGACGACGTCCATCGTCGCGCCGACCATCGCCGAGGTCGCCGACCCAAACGTCTTTGCAGCGCGCAATGCGGCGCTCTTGCGCAACACGTCCATCATCAACTTCTTCGATCTTTGCGCCATCTCGCTGCCGCTGCCGGATGCGGCGCTACCGGTCGGCCTGATGCTCGTGGCGGGCAACGGCCGGGACCGCACCCTGTTGCGCGTCGCGGACGCCGTTATGCGGCAGTTTGCCTGACAAATCAGCGCTTGCCGCGGGGCCGGCGGTTCCTTAGCATTTTGCCCAACGAATAGAGCCTTCCAGGGAGGATTTCCATGCTGCGCGTATTCTCACGGCCCAATCGTCGCGATCTGCTGATCGGCACCGCTGCTGCGACGGCAACCTTGGCGGCGCCTTCGGTTCTGCGCGCCGAGCCGGCGCCGCTGAAAGTTGGCGTGCTGTTGCCGCGGTCGGGGTTCGAGGCCGGCATCGGCCAGGACTGCCAGCGCGGCGTCGATGTGGCGCCGGCGATCCTGAAATCGCTCGCGCTGCCGCCGCTCGCCATCATGGACGCTGATACCGAATCCAACGTCGATACCGCGCGTGCCCGCGCCGAGAAGCTGATCAATAACGGCGCGCAGCTCCTGGTTGGCGCTTTCGATTCCGGGCAGACCGCCGCCATCGCCCAGGTTGCGGAGCAAAAGGGCATCCCGCTCGTCATCAATATCGCCGCCGCGCCGGATATCACCGAGCAGGGCTACAAATTCGTTTTCCGCAATTTCCCGACGGCGCCGATGATCCTCGGCGACGCGTTCGCCAACCAGCTCGAACTGTTCGGCATGGTCGGGAGCGCGCCCAAGACCGTGGTTTTCATGCATGTCAACGACACGTTCGGCACGGCGATGTCGAAGGGCATCAATGCCGTCATGCCGAAGTTCAACATGCCCTATAAGATCGCCGATGAAATAGCCTACGATCCGGCCGCGCGCGACCTGTCGGTTGAAGTCGCGAAGGCCAAAGCAGCCAATGCGGATGCGCTGCTCGTGGTCAGCAGGCTCAACGATGCGATGCTGTTGACGCGGGAATTGGTCAAGCAGCGCTGGACGCCGCAGGCGATCATGAGCATGGGGCCGGGCTGGTACGAGGACCAATATCTGAAGACACTCGGCAAACTGTCGGACGGCCCGCTCAGCTTCGTTCCGTTCCAGGACCCGAATAAGAAGCTCACGAAGGTGCTCGAAGCCGTGCTCGCCAAGTCCAGCCCCGGCGTCAATCTCAGCACCAATCACGTCTATACATTCGAGGCGTTGCTTATTGCCGCTGATGCCTATAAGCGCGCCGGCTCCGCCGACCCCAAAGCCTTGGCCGACGCTATTCGCGCCACGCATATCACGGATAATGTCAGCATCGGTCCGGGCATCCAGTTCAATGCCAAGGGCCAGAACGACAAGCTCAAGAACGGCGCGATCCAAAATCGCGGCGGCAAGCTCGTCGCCGTGGCGCCGAAAGAGGCCGCGCAGGCAAAGCCGGAATGGCCGATGACGCCGTATCAGAAGCGCGGCTAAGGCGGTGTCGTTCGACGTCTATCTGAACGTCGCCGTCGGCGGGATTTTGACCGGCTTGGTCTATGGCTTGATGGCGCTCGGGCTGTCGGTCGTGTTCGGGGTGGTCCGGGTCGTCAATTTCGCCCACGGCGAGATGATGACGATCGCGATGTATCTTGCGGTCGTCCTGTTCGCGCAATTTCATCTCGATCCTTTGGTGATGCTGGTGCCGATCGCCGCGGTGCTGTTCGTCGCCGGCTATGCGCTGCAGGCCGGTCTGATCAATCCGTTCATCACGCGGCCCGAGCACAGCCAATTCTTGCTGCTGGTGGCCGTCGGCTTGATCATCGTCAATACGCTTCTGATCGTGTTCGGGCCGGACGCGCGCAGCGTGCAGACATCTTACGCCTTCGACAGTTTTCAGGTCGGCCCGCTGATCGTCGATGCCTCGAAGCTCTATGCCGGCGCCGCGGCCGTCGCCCTCACCGCGCTGCTGTTCGCCTTCTTCCGCTTCACGCGGACCGGCACGGCGATCCGCGCCTGCGCCGACAATTATACCGGCGCGCAGGTCGTGGGGCTCAATGTCAAGCATCTCTATGCGCTGACCTTCGCCATCGGCGCGGCCTGCGTCGGCGCCGCCGGCGCAATCATGACCTTGATCATCGACGTGACGCCGATGCTCGGGCCAAGCTACACGCTTCTTGCCTTTGTCATTGTCGTCACCGGAGGCTTGGGCTCGATGCCCGGTGCGCTGCTCGGCGGCGTGCTGATCGGGCTGACGGAAGCCTTTGCCGGCCTGCTGTTCACGCCGTCGGCCAAAAGCATGTTCGCATTCGGCATTTTGGTTCTGGTGCTGCTGTTCCGGCCGCAAGGTCTCCTCGGCAAGAGGCTGACGTGATCGCGCGGCTTTCCGGCGGCCTATCGGCGCGTGCGCTTGCGCTGCTTGTCATGCTCGGCATTGTGCTGCTGTTCGCGCCGCTCTTTGCCAACGATTATCTGCTCACCGTCCTTATTCTCATTCTCTACTTCGCCTATGTCGGCCAAGCCTGGAACATCATGATGGGCTTTGCCGGGCAGCTCTCCCTCGGGCATGCGCTTTATGTCGGGCTCGGCGCTTACGTCGCCGCGTTCTTATTCACGCGGTATGGCGTCGCGCCGTGGCTTGGCCTGCTCGCGGCGATACCGGTCGCAGTCGCCGGCAGCGCGGTGATCGGCTTTCTCGCCTTTCGCTTCGGCGTTGCCGGCGTCTATTTCGCCATCCTCACCATCGCCTTTGCCGAATTCGCGCGCATCGGCTTCGATCATCTCGACATCGTCAACGCCTCGGCCGGCTTGTTCCTGCCGGTGGCGCAATATGCCCATAACGATCTGTGGCGGTTGCGCGGCGATCCGGCGATGTTCTATTACGTGATCCTCGCCGCGACCGTTGTGGCGTTTGTTCTCAGCCGCCTGCTGTTGACGAGCCGCATCGGCTATTTCTGGCGTGCGATCCGCGAAGATGAAGTTGCCGCGCGCGCCGCCGGCATCGATACGTTCCGCTACAAGATGTATGCGGTGATGGTCTCGGCCGCGGTCACGGCCTTTGCCGGCGTGTTCTACGCCTTCTATTACAACAATCTTTTTCCCGAGCAGGTCTTCAACATCTCGCGCTCGATCGAGATCATTCTCGGTCCAATCATCGGCGGCATCGGCACTTTGTTCGGCCCGATCCTCGGCGCCTTCGTGCTGACCGGCCTCGCCGAGGCGCTGAACGACACGATGTTGCATTTCGGGTTTGATCTGCCGGGCGCCAAGCAGGTGTTCTACGGCATCTGCCTGCTCATCGTCGTGCTGGCGCTGCCGAACGGCATCTGGCCCTGGCTGGCGCGCCGGCTCGGCATTGCGGAGGGTGCGCAATGACGGCGCTGCTTTCGGTGCAATCCGTCAGCAAGAGATTTCGCGGACTCCTCGCCGTCGATCAAGTCAGCGTCGACGTGCCGGAAGGCGCGATCTTTGCTGTGATTGGACCGAACGGCGCCGGCAAGACCACGCTGTTCAATCTGATCGCCGGCGCCATGGCGCCAAGCGACGGCGCGATCGCGTTTGCCGGCACGCGCATCGACGGCATGACCGCGGACGCGGTCTGCCGCCGCGGCCTCGCGCGCACGTTCCAGCTGGTGCGGCCGTTTCCGGCGCTCAGCGTCGAGGACAATGTCGTGGTCGGCGCCTTGCTGCACCGGCGCGATGTCGGTGCCGCGCGCGACCATGCGCAGAGCCTGCTGCGGCGGCTCGATCTGTTCGACAAGCGCGGTCAGCCCGCCTCGACCTTGACCTTGCCGGACCGCAAGCGTCTCGAAGTGGCGCGCGCGCTCGCCACCGGACCGCGCCTCCTGCTGCTCGACGAAGTCATGGCCGGCTTGCGGCCAACCGAGACCGACCGCATGGTCGCGACCCTGCAAACGCTCAACCGCGAGACCGGCTTGACCATCGTTCTGATCGAGCACGTGATGCGCGCGGTGATGGCGCTGGCCTCGCGCGTGCTGGTGCTCGACCACGGCACCGCCATCGCCGAAGGTGCGCCGGACGCTGTCGTTCGCGATCCGGCGGTGGTGCAATCCTATCTCGGCCAGTCGCAGTTCGAAACGGGGATGGCCTGATGCTGCGTGTCGAGGCCCTCGATCTGTTCTATGGCGATGCGCAGGCCCTCGACGCGGTCTCGCTCGAAGTCGAGGCGGGCGCTGTCGTCGCCATTGTCGGCTCGAACGGCGCCGGCAAGACCACATTGATCCGCACCGTTGCCGGCATGTACCGGCCGGCGCGCGGCCGTATCATGTTTCGCGGCACCGACATTACCGGCTGGCCGAGCCATCGCGTCTGCGACTTCGGCATCGGACAGGTCGCCGAAGGCCGCCAGGTGTTTCCGACACTCAGCGTCGACGAAAACCTCGATATGGGCGCGATGCTGCCGCGCGCGCGCGCCGTGCGCGCCAAAAACCGCGCGCGTGCTTTCGCATTGTTCCCCCGTCTCGCGGAACGGGCGCACCAGGCGGCCGGCACTTTGTCAGGCGGTGAACAGCAGATGCTTGCCATCGGGCGGTGCCTGATGGGCGCTCCCGATCTCATCATGTTCGACGAGCCCTCGCTTGGCCTTGCACCAGCCGTTGCCCATGGCGTGCTCGAAGTGATCCGCGACCTCAATCGCGACGGCACCACCTGTCTTCTGGTCGAACAGAATGTGGCGCTATCGCTGAAGCTCGCGAGCCGCGCGTATGTCCTGGAGAACGGCCGCATCACGTTGACCGGCAGCGGCGCGGAACTGTTATCCGATGATCGTGTGCGCAGCGCCTATCTCGGCCTGTGATAGGTCTTCGGTTGCGCTCATGGCTGCCATGCCCGGACTTGTTACGGCCATCTCCGTCTTTGTGGCTTTGTTGGGCGTCCAGTCGCAAAGACGCGGATGCCCGCGACAAGCGCGGGCATGATGATCGAACAAGATCTTGCTTATGCGGTCGGCCGGCGGATCTTTTCCATCAGCGTGGCGAGCGCGCCGACGCGCGCGCTGAGCGGAGCCAGCGGAAAAGCCTCACGCAAGCGACGATAGATCTCCGCTGCACTGGGCGCTTCGGCATCGGCGAGCGTCGCGGCCATCGCCCGCGCCATCTCGGCTTCCGAGCGTCCGCTGATAGGTGCCGGAACCATGGTCACTTCGCCGAAAGGCATCGGTGATTGTATCCGTAATGTAACACGACGCGCGCCCATCTTGAGCTCCAATAAGATTCCAGTTTTCTGCCAACGCGTCAGGCGCGGATCGGTTCCGGCCGGCAACAATAGAAAGCCCGGATCGCGACCTGCACGATCCGGGCTCGAAGCTTCAAATTTGAGGCGAAGCGTTTACTTCAGCGGCGGGCCGATCGTGACATCGAGCTTGCCGACGCCTTCGACCTCGCACTCGATCTTGTCGCCGGCAATTGTCGCGGCGACGCCGGACGGCGTACCGGTCATGATGATGTCGCCGGCAGCGAGTTCGACCATCTCCGACAGTTTGGAGATGATTTCCGGGACGTTCCAGATCATCTGATTGAGATCGCCGTCCTGGCGCAGCTTGCCGTTGACCTTCAGCGTAATGCGGCCTTTGGCCGGATGGCCGATCTCGGCCGCCGGCTTGATCGGGCCGCAAGGGGCGGAATGATCGAAGGCCTTGCCGACTTCCCACGGCCGCTTGATGTCGCGCGAGGCGATCTGCAGGTCGCGGCGGGTCAGGTCGATGCCGACGGCATAGCCGTAGATGCAATCGAGCGCTTTCGCGGTCGGGATGTTGCGGCCGCCGCTCTTGAGCGCAACCACGAGCTCAACCTCGTGATGCATGTCCTTGGTCAGCGACGGGTAGGGCACGGTGCCGCCGTCCGCCACCAGTGCGTCGGCGGGCTTCGCAAAGAAGAACGGGGGCTCGCGCACGTCATTGCCCATCTCCTTGATGTGCTCGACGTAATTGCGGCCGACGCACCACAGGCGGCGAACCGGAAAATATTTGTTGGTGCCGGTGACGGCGATGGCGGCCTGTGGCGCCGGCGGGATCACGTAACTCTTGGTATCGGTGCTCATCTTGGCTTTGGGTTGGAGGGACAGGAAAAGTTTTGCTGCATCCGGACGGGAAGATTAAGCCGTGCGGGCGATCTCCGGAACCGGCGCCGAGCCGATCACGATATCCGGCACCGGCGACTGCTCCTTGAGCTGGATGCGATGGAAGCCGGCATAGCGGCCGTTCTTGCGCAGGAGTTCGTCATGCCGGCCGCTCTCGGTGACCTGGCCGTTTTCGACCACGAGGATCGTGTCGGCATGCATGATGGTCGACAGCCGGTGCGCGATGACCAGCGTGGTGCGGCCCTTACATAACTCAGCGACGGCTTCCTGGACGTGGCGTTCGGACTCTGAATCGAGCGACGCGGTCGCCTCGTCGAGCAGGATGATCGGCGCGTTCTTGATCAGCGCACGCGCGATCGAGATGCGCTGGCGCTGGCCGCCGGAGAGCTGCATGCCGTGCTCGCCGACCTGGGTGTCGTAGCCAAGCGGAAAGCTCATGATGAAATCATGCGCGTGCGCCGCCCTGGCAGCGGAGATGATTTCGGCGTCGCTCGCGCCGAGCCTGCCGAGCGCGATGTTCTCGCGGATGGTGCCGCGGAACAGGTGCACGATCTGGCCGACATAGGCGATCTGGCGGCGTAACGAGCCGCGTGACACCTCGGCGATGTTCTGGCCGTCGATCAGGACGCGGCCGGCGGCGACATTGTAGAAGCGCAGGAGGAGATTGAGCACGGTCGATTTGCCGCCGCCCGAGGGGCCCACCAGCGCCGTCACTTGCCCGGGCTGCGCCACGAGGTTCATGTCGCGCAGCACCGGTGCATCGGCGCGATAGGCGAAATTGACGTGGTCGAATTCGATGCGCGAGTCCGCGAGCTTCAGCGCCGGCAGGTGATCGTCGTTCGGTTCGCCTGCTGGGCTGTCGGTCACCTCGTAGAGCACGCGCACGCCGACGAGGTTGTTGTTGAGGTCGATATTGAGGCGCGCGAGCCGTTTCGCCGGCTCATAGGCGAGCAGGAAGGCCGCCATGAAGGAAACGAACTCGCCCGGCGTCGCGCCGGTCTCGATCACGCGGTAGCCGCCGTAGATCGACGCCAGCGCGATGGTGAAGCCGCCGAGCATTTCCATGATTGGGCTGGCGCGGTTGGAGACGCGCGCCATCTTGTTGGACTCGTGCTGGACCGCGGTGACGCTTTCGTTGAGCCGCCGCCGCATCTCGTCCTCGAGCCCGAAGGCTTTGACCATGCGCATGCCCTGCAACGCTTCCTGCATGGTCTCGATAATGCGCGTGCCGCCGGTGAATTGCATGCGGGCGATGCCGCGCACGCGGCGGATGACCTTGCGCAGGAAATAGAACGCCGGCGGTGCCGCGATGAAGCCGATCAGCGACATCGCCGGATCCTGAACCAGCATCACGATGCAAAGCCCGATCAGCGACATCAGATCGCGGCCGATCGCGGTGATCAGAAGGTTGATCACCTGGCTCACCGCATTGGCTCCGGTAGTCAGCCGCGCGATGAATTCGGAAGAGTGCCGGTCGGCAAAGAAGCCGATGTCTTCGTTCAACAGCTTGTCGAACAGCCGCCGCTGGTTGTTGGCAACGATGCTGTTGCCGATCCAGGACAGGGTGACCGTGGAGGCATAGGTGGCAAACCCCTTGGCGGCGAAAATGACCATCGCGACGATGCCGATAGCGACAATGCCGTGAAAATTGCGGTTGACATAGGCCTCGTTGGTCATCGTGCCGAGCAAATACGCGGTCAGCGCGGTCGCGGCCGCCGCGACGCCCATCAGCGCAAATGCCAGCAGATAGCGCGGCCAATATTCGAGCGCCTCGTCCGCGAGCAGGCGGCGGATCAGAGACCAGGTCGAATAATCGTCGGTCGAAGACGCCGTGTCGGCTTTCATCACCCCATCCACTTTGAGCCGCATGTTCTTGTCGGAAAACCGGTTCCGTGAACACGCGCTGAGCCGGCCGCAACCCCGGGCACAGCAGCCGCCCGTTCCTTGCCCGCAACGGCAGGGCATTTCAAGTGAATTCGGGGCTTGCCATTGACACGATTGGGTTTTTGGCCTTGGCGGAGGCGGGTTATCGCCGCCGCCAAGCAGCTCAAGCGCTGCGGTCGGCCACGTGGGGCGCGGCCGCGGCACGCCGCGCGATCAGTTCACGCTCCCAGGCGAGCGCATGACGGACAATGGTCGACAGGTCGTCAAACTGCGGTTCCCAGCCGAGCTCGGCGCGCACGCGGGTGCTTGCCGCGACGATCCGCGCCGGATCGCCTTCGCGCCGCGGCGCCATCTCAACTTTGAAATCGGCACCGGAGAGGCGCTTGACCACGTCAATGACGTCGAGAACCGAGAAGCCGTGGCCGTAGCCGCAATTGAGCGTCAGTGACGCTCCGCCCTTGCGCAAATGGCTCAGCGCATCGGAATGCGCCCGCGTCAGGTCGCTGACGTGGATGTAGTCGCGGATACAGGTGCCGTCCGGCGTCGGATAATCGGTGCCGAACACCTGCAGCTTCGGCCGCAGGCCGAGCGCGGCTTCGGCCGCGACCTTGATCAGATGCGTGGCCTGCGGAGTCGATTGGCCGGTGCGGTTTTTTGGATCGGCGCCCGCGACGTTGAAGTAGCGCAAGATCACATGCGAAAGGCCGTATGCGCGGCCGGCATCGCCGAGCATGATTTCGGTCATCAGCTTCGACCAGCCGTAGGGGGAGATCGGCTGGGTCGGCGCATCCTCCGGCACCGGAATTGTTGTTGGATTGCCGTAGACCGCCGCGGTCGAGGAGAAAATGAAACGGCGCACGCCGCCTTTCACCGCGCATTCGATCAGCGCGCGCGAATTGGCGGTGTTGTTGCGATAATAGTCGAGCGGATCGCGCACCGAATCCGGGACAACGATCGAGGCGGCGAAATGGATGATTTCATCAACGCCGTGCTCGCGGATCAGTTTGGCAACGAGCGGCTGATCGCCGGTCTCGCCGACGACGAGCGGGACGCCGTCGGGAACTGCCCAGCGGTGTCCGGTCGAGAGATTGTCGAGCACCACGAGCCGTTCGCCGGCGTCGCGCAACTCGTTCACCATCTGGCTGCCGATATAGCCGGCGCCGCCGGTGACCAGGACCGTCATAAGGTCGTTCTCCTCGCCAAAAGGCCCTTTCGCCTATACCAATTCGATGAATAGCTCGTTAGGCCGGGAGGGCAGCCCGGAGCGCCCCTTGCACGGCCGCAATGACTTGGTCCGGCGCGATTTCGGTCATGCAGCGGTGATGGCCGAGCCGACAGACCGGTTTGTGACAAGGCCGGCACGGCAGGGCGCTCGCCGTCTCGATTGTTGCGGCCAACGGGTTGAGCGGCGCCCAATGCCAAGGGCTGGTCGGGCCGAAAATACCGATTGAGGGCGTGCCGAGCGCGGCCGCTACATGCAAAAGCCCGGAATCGTTCGAAATTGCCGTGGCGGCGCCGGCGAGCGCGAGAATGGCATCGCGCAGATCGGTGCTGGTGAGATCGCGGGCCTCGCCGTCCCCAATGATATTCGCGGCCAAAGCCTTCTCGGCCGGACCGCCCAGGATCCAGACCGCGAAGCCTTCGCCGAGGAGCTTTTGCGCCACGGCCGCGTAGGAGTCCTTAGGCCAGCGTTTGGACGGCCCCACCGCTCCAGGCGCCAGCGCTACGACAGGCCGGTCGCCCTCAAGCCCGCGCCGTTTGCGCCAAGCGCTGATTTCGTCCGGCGACACTTTGAGTTCGGGAAGGGGCCAATCCGCCGGGATTACAGCGTCCTTCGGCAAAGCCAGAGCTCCGCAGCGGTCCACCATGCGCGGCAGCTTCTTCTCGCCGGGCCGCAGATCGTTGAGCAGGATGTAACGGGCCTCGCCGACAAAGCCGGTGCGCTCGGGGATTCGCGCAAAAAAAGGCGCTAAAGCCGCTTTCCAGGTGCGCGGCATGATCAACGCCGTGCCGTAGCCTTCGCGCATGAGGCGGTCAGCCAACATGCGCTGCTGCCGCAGCGCCAGCCGGTTGCGGGGCAGGTCGACGACCACCGCTTTGCGCAGCCCCGGCATATAGTCGGTGAGCGGCGCGCACAGCGTGCTTGAAAGGATGTCGACCGGCCGGTTCGGGAAGCGCTGGCGCAACACCTTTACGACCGAGTGGCAACGGACGAAGTCGCCGATCCACTGATAGGGCACGATCAAAATCGGCGAGTCGCCAGCGTTTCCCGCGCGTCCGGGCTCCGGTCTATGATATGAACTATCATTCATATCTTACAATCTGAATTGGAATTCACTCTTTATTCGCCTGATTGTCTGGCTATCCTGCTTGTTCTGTCGTGTCCAGTGTTGCGCCGGGGTCGAGACTATAGGCAAAAGACTGCAGCCGGCGAGTTGGAGCGGTCTCCGGCAGTGGCTGTGTAGGTGGGAACGGGTGCTATTTTGGGCGACGCAGCGCTCATCTCTGTCATCGTCACGACCTACAACCGCGAGGACGCGCTCGACGCGGCTCTGCGGGCGCTGTCCCGCCAGGCGGACAAGAATTTCGAGATCGTCATCGCCGACGATGGTTCGCGGCCGGAAACCCGGGCGCTGGTCGACAGCTGGCGCGCGCATCTGCCGGTGACGCTGAAACATGTTCGCCATGAGCATCGCGGCTTCCGCGGCGGCGAGATCCGCAATCGCGGCATTGTCGCAAGCGACGGCGAGCTTTGCATCTTTCTCGACGGCGATTGTCTCGCCGGCGCCGATTTCGTCGCAGCGCATCGCCGGCTCGCCGAACCGGGCTGGTTCGTCACCGGCAATCGCATCTTGTTGTCCCGCGAATTGACTGCGACCGTGCTTGCGCAAGGCGAGCCAGCCGAGCAGTGGTGTTACGCGACATTGACCCGAGAGCGGCTGCGCGGCGGCATCAATCGGCTGATGCCGACGTGGCGCCTGCCGCTTGGACCGCTGCGCAAATTCTCGGCGCGCAATTGGCAAGGCGCACAAACCTGCAATCTTGCCGTGGCCCGCAGCGATCTCGATCGCATCGACGGTTTCGATTGCAATTACGCCGGCTGGGGCTTGGAAGATTCCGATCTTGTGGTGCGGCTGCTTCATGCCGGGGTTCGCCGCAAGGACGGCCGCTTCGCCACCGGCGTGCTGCATCTGTGGCATGCGCCGAACGACCGTTCGCAGCTGCCGGTAAATCAGCAGCGGCTGGATGAGGTGATGGGTGGCAGCCGCACGCGCGCGCTGCGTGGCATGTCTACGCTTGGCGCCGCAGACGACGCGCCGGCCGCGCAAACATCCGCGGTGGCGCAATGACCGTGCCGGTGCGATTGCCGGGCGATGCGCGAATCCTGGTCGTGGCGCTGCGCCGGTTGGGCGATGTGTTGCTGACGACCCCGCTGATCCGCAGCGTCAAGCGCGCCTTCCCGGATGCCGCGATCGATGCGCTGGTTTTTGCCGGCACCGAGGGCGTTCTCGCCGGCAATCCGGATCTGGAAAATGTTCTGACGATTCCGCAGCAGCCCAGTCTCGGCGCGACGCTTGCGCGCTTGAAGCAGATCGCCAAACGCTACGATCTCGCGTTGTCGACGCAGACCGGTGACCGCCCGACAACGCTTGCTGTGATTGCCGGCCGGCAAAGTGCCGGCCTTCTCGAAGCGGACGGGTTCGCCGCATCGGCCAAGCGCTTCCTGCTCAGCCGCTCCTGTGTCACCGATCGCGATCGGCACCGCGTTCTCGACATTTTGCAGCTGACGCAAGTGCTCGGCATTCCGGCCGTTGCCGAGATTGTTTGTCCCTCCGGTTCTGTGCGCTCCGGGCTGGTCCCGGTGCAATCCTATGCCGTCCTGCATGCGGCGCCGATGTTCAACTATAAACGCTGGACCGCTGACGGCTGGCGTCAGCTCGCTTTGGCTTTGCGCGCGCGGGGTCTTGCGATTGTCGTTACCGGCGCCGCTTCGGATCGGGCGTATCTCGACGAGGTCTGGCAGGGCGGTGATTACGCCGGGGAAGCGATACGGCTCGACGGCAAGCTCACGTGGCCGGAGCTCACCGCCGCGATCGGCGGAGCGCGGGCCTATATCGGTCCCGACACTGCG
The DNA here is from genome assembly GCA_035509535.1 of Xanthobacteraceae bacterium. Lineage (GTDB taxonomy): Bacteria > Pseudomonadota > Alphaproteobacteria > Rhizobiales > Xanthobacteraceae > BOG-931. The sequence goes on from DATJLN010000008.1 coordinate 47,884, forward strand.
ATCACGCATCTTGCCGCGGCGAGCGGCGCACCGACCGTGGCGCTTTACGGTCCGACCGATCCGCGCATCTGGGGGCCGTGGCCGCGCGGCGGACTCGACCATGCCTGGGCGCCGTCAGACACCATCCAGCGGCGCGGCAATGTCTGGCTGGTGCAGAATCCGCTGTTATGTCTGCCATGTCAGCAAGAAGGTTGCGACCGCCGGCGCGATAGCCACAGCCAATGTCTCGACACTTTGACCGTCGCGCAGGTCGTGTCCGCGGTCGATGAGGCGCTGGCTATGCGGCAGGCGGCGTGACACGGCGCAAGGCAGCGCCGGAATTCTGCGTCAGCCTGGCGATGCCGGTGCGCGTATCGTAGACCGGCTGCCAGCCGGCAGCGATCAGTTTGCGGCTGTCGACACGTAAGTTGCCGCAATAGCGATCCCAAAAGCCGCCGAGCCGCATCAGGCGGAGCGGGATTTCGGCATATTGCACTTGCGACGGCAGCAGCAGCGCGCGGCGCCCCTCTGCCTGTCGTATCGCTCGAATGAGATCGGCCATGTTCGGCGGAATTCCGGGATCGGCGACCAGATAGACCTCGTTGCTCGCCGCCGGCAACGCGACGATGAATTTAAGGGCAGAGATGAAGTTGTCCATGCCCAGATAGGATCGCCGGTTGGTGAAATCGCGAACCGGCAGCGGCACCGGCGACACCGCCGCGCGCAACAGAAATGCGAGTCCCCCGGTCATCCCGGGACCATAAACCGGCGCCAACCGCAGGATCGTAAACGGCACGCCGGACGCGCGCAGCGCCGTTTCGGCCGCCAATTTCGAACGGCCCTGCGGGTCGGTAGGTGTAGCCGGATCGCGTTCGGTCAGCGCATGATCGGCCGCGGATCCGGTTTGCGCTGACAGGCAGGATGCGAAGATGAGGTGGCGGACGCCGGCTTGTGCCGCAGCGGCGGCAAGCCGCGCCGTCGCCTGGTGATTGACTTGGTCGTAGAGCGCGGCGCTGGCGCGAAGCTTACGCTCCATGCCGGCAAGATGGATCACGGTGTCGACGCCGTCGAGCAGCGGCCGCCAGTCGAACGTCTGGCGCAGATCCGGATATTGGACGATGTCGATATCGGCATCGAACGGCGGATCGGGCAGGCGCCGCATCGCGGCGCGAATTTTTGCTCCCTCTGCGGCAAGAGCTGCAACCACGGGACGGCCGAGAAAGCCGGTCGCGCCCGTGATCAGCACGCGCCGGCCCGAGCGGCCAAGTTCGCGGCCTTCGCCGCGATCGCTGTCCCTGGTCACCTCATCTAACAAATCCCGATTCATTATTTTACGGCGTCTTGCGCACGAATGCGGAAATCGTCGAATCAACCGCGGCGGCAAGATAGGGAGTCGGCATGACACTTCATATCGTGCCTTATCATTATAGGCTCAATAGATCGGCTCCTGCACCGGCGCGGTCGGCCGGCCCAATACGCCCGATATCAGATCGAATTGGGTGTAGGATTGCGCCTCACAGGCGTCGGTTTCGACGGCATAGCGGGCGTCGCTGATGGCGTTGTCTTGGAAAAAAATCGCATAGATCCGGGTGTGCCCGTGGTCATGGAAGCGCACGCATGCGAGCCAGCTCCAGCCTTTGATCGTACTGACCCAGCGCAGCGGCGAAATCTCGAAGCCGTCGTAAGTCCGCAGGTCCTTCAAACTGGACTGCAGATATTTGGCGGCGAGCGAAACATAGGGTGGTTGCGGGCCGGTCGGCGCGGTACCGTCCGGCAGCGCGATTTGGCTGCACCCCGGCATCGCGATCAGCATCGCGCCAAGGACCAAACGCTGAACCAGGTGCTGCCGCGTTAATCGCCGCGCCACCGAGCGGATGCCCGGCAGGACATGGTGAGACCACAGTCCCGCCATTAAAATTGTCCATCTCCGGGCCGGCTTAGCGGATTGGAAAGGCAGTCGTCCGTAGCCTAGAACGGGGTGCCACGCGCGGGGTGTCGCAAGGCGTCGGGTTGGCATGACGACACCGCTAATGACCGGCCAAATAATCGGGCGAGCAATTGGACAAGATGATGAGCAGCGCTCGATTCATTGGCCGAATTGGCAGGGTAATCCGGCGGCCGCTATGATCATTATCACACGGCTTGGTGCAAAACGGTTTGGCGCCCCGGGCGCTTTGCTTTGCCTTGCCGCAATGCTCGGCGCGTGCGCTCCGTTTGGCGGCTTTGTGGCCGATCATGTGCCGCATTGGGCTGGCGGTCTGCCCGCGGACGCTCCGCCGCGGCCCGGCGCGCCGGGCTACGACGCGTTTATCGCTCACGGCGAACCGGCTCAGAATGCTCAGACGCCCGAATCCGGCAACGCGGCCGGCGCGACATCGGAAAACGGCTCTGGCAGCACGGTTCCATCCAGCCGCGCCGCGGCCGGCCCCCCGCAGTTCCAGGCGCGCAGCGGCAAAGTCCAAGTCAACCGCGTCCCGCCGCCACCGGCGCAGGCGAACGCGCAGCGGCCACCACAAGCCGCCGCGCCGGTCGAGCCCGTTGGAACGCCGTCCGTCGAAGATCCAAGCGTCGTCAAGGGCGGTCTCTACTAGAGCCCAGCGCGGAATGGCATTCCGATCATGCGCCAGCGGCATCACGCCACGCCGGCGCGCAGCAGATCGTGAAAATGGACGATGCCGATCGGCCGGCCCGCTTCCACGACCATGAGCGCCGTGATCTTCGAGGCATTGAGGATTTGCAGCGCCTCGCTCGCCAATTGCTCGGGCCGGATGGTCTTCGGCGATGTTGTCATCACCGCATCGACCGGCGCTTGCAGCAGATCGATGCGCATGTGGCGGCGCAAATCGCCGTCGGTGATCACGCCGGCCAGCTTGCCGTCGCGGTCGGTCACCGCGACGCAGCCGAAGCCTTTGGCCGACATTTCGACGATCGCTTCCGACATCGGCGCGCCGCGCTTGATCAAAGGCACCGCGTCGCCGGGATGCATGACGTCGCGCACAAATTTCAAGGCGGCGCCAAGCTTGCCGCCGGGATGGAACACGCCGAAATCGATCGCGGTGAAGCCTCTGGTTTCAAGAAGCGCCATCGCCAGCGCATCGCCGAGCGCAAGCTGCATCAAAGACGACGTCGTCGGAGCAAGATTATGCGGGCAGGCTTCGCTCGCCGTCGGCAATGTCAAGACGATATCGGCAGCTTGGCCGAGCGTGCTCTCGGCATTCACCGTGATCGCGATCAGCGCGATGCGGAAACGGCGGGAATAGGTGATCAGATCCTTCAATTCCTCGGTTTCGCCCGACCAGGACAAAGCCAGCATGACGTCGTCGGACGTGATCATGCCGAGGTCGCCGTGGCTTGCATCAGCGGCGTGGACGAAGAAGGCCGGCGTTCCGGTCGACGCCAAGGTCGCTGCGATCTTGCGCGCCACATGGCCGGATTTGCCCATGCCGGTGACGATGACGCGGCCGTGCGCCTCGCGAATGGTCTCGACGGCGGCGGCGAAGGGCGCGCCCAGGCCGTCCGACATCGCCGCCGTCAGTGCGGTGAGCCCGCCGGCTTCGGTCGCCAGCGTACGGAGCGCCGAAGCGATGTGAGGACTTTTCGCGTCGGACGCATTCATCTTCGTACGTGTCCTCAACTCGCTACTCCGAATTCGAACGCGTCGTCCGCGGGCATGCGCGATGATCCGAGTTTAGTTGCCCCAGGCCGCGAAGGCATCAGCAAAAGCGCGGTCGCCCGGCGGACCTTTCTCAAGCGCCAGAATGGCGCGGCCGCCATTGTTGTAGACGATTGGAATATCGAACCACGGCCGGCTCTTGAGCAGTTGAATATTGCGCTGCAGGTCGGCGTCGACCGCCGACAGTCCAATGAGAAAGAAGCCGTTGGTCACTTTCACCGCCAGTCCGGCAAGCGGCGTGCCGCGCGCCTGCTCGGATTCCTTCATCAGCACGCCGGGCACATTGGCGACGCCGCCGCCAGGAAAATCCGGCGGCACGTTGAACATGATCTCGATCGTATGGCTGGCGGGAAGCGCCTGATCAGTATTGCGGCGCAGCGTCCAGGTCACGGTCATGTGCTGTTCCGGAATCTCGATGTCGGCGCGCACTTCCAGTTCAGGCGCAAGCCCGGTACCGGGCGACACGGTTTCGGTGCGCCAGACCGCCGAGCCGACGAATTGCTTGCCCTGCGGGTTGTTCGGATCTTCCTGATAGAGCACGACGCGTTGGGCGACTGCGGGTCCGGCTTGGCTGCTCGACGCGCCAGCCTGCGTCCCGACACCCTGGTCCTGCGGCACGCGGCCGGAGAATTTCGGCTCCGCGGTCGGCGCCTGCGTCGACTGGGTCTGTCGCGCGCGCAAATGCGAGAAGAACTGATAAAGATGGGTGATGTTCGACCACTGCCACGAGACGGTGGCGGTCAGGCCGCCGAGAATGACCGCCAGAACCGCGAGCTGAGCGAGGCCGCGATAGGAACGCGGCGGCCGCGGCTGCTGGTAATGCTCGTCATGTTCCCTGGCAAAGGCACGGCCGCCCGGCGGCGGAAATGCCGCGTCTTCATCCTCCGTATGATAGGACGGCTCGAGCGAGCGCATCTGCGGCGCATCTTCGAGAAGATCAGCATCCTCGGCGAAGCGCGGCTCAATCCGATTGCGTGGCGGCGGCGCATCATCATCATCCAGATCGTGCCGTGGTGCGGAGTTACCATAGAAATCGCGCGTATCGCGCGCCGATCGCGCGGCCTGCGTGGACGCCGAGCCGAGATCGTCGACCTCATTGACGACGTTACGCAGGCCCTTCAGTCCCTCGCGCGGCACCGCCGACGTGCGCGCATTCAGGATACGGTTGCGCGCACTCGGCGGAGCAAATGGACTGGTGCTCTCCTCGGCTGCGAGATCGGCGGGCGCGCGCAGCGGCGGCGACTCGGCCCGCTGCATGTCGGGACGCATATCCTGGCGCGGCACCGGCGGGGCTTCGCCGAAGGGCGGGGCGCTGGCGCGCTCGCGCCGCGGTGGCGGCGGAACTGGCTGCGCCGAAGCCTGCGGCGGCGGCGGAGGAGGGGGAGGCGGTGCTGGTGGCCGCGGCGGTGGTGGACTTGGCCGCAATTGCGGCGCCGGGCGCGGCTCGGCGCGTGATTTGCGTACGGTTTCGGCTTCGACCTTGCGGATGGCATCTTCGAGCGCCAGCCGTTCGCGCGTGATGTCCGCCTCCGACAACGGCGGATCGATGCCGCGCAATTGCGCGACCAAAGCCGCGCGCGCCCGCTCATACAGCGCCCGGCGGGCTTCGCCGGAACTGGTGCCGAGGCCTTCGACGGCGCGGGCAATGAGCGGGTGGTAGTCTGCCATTTTACCGGTTTGTGCTTGTTGTCAGTTTAGGGCTCGCGTCAGTTGCATCAAGCTTCAAAAGGATTTTGCATGAGGATCGTGTCCTCGCGTTCCGGGCTCGTCGACAACAGAGCAGCGGAGCAGCCGATCAGTTCTTCGATACGGCGTACATATTTGATCGCCTGCGCCGGCAGGTCGGCCCAGGAACGGGCCTGTGCGGTCTTCTCGCGCCAGCCGGAAATGGTCTCGTAGATCGGCTCGACTTTCGCCTGGGCATGTTCGCTCGCGGGCAGGTAATCGATCTCGCGGCCGTCGAGCCGATAGCCGGTGCAGACTTTAATCTCGTCGAAACCGTCGAGGATGTCGAGCTTGGTCAGCGCCAATCCGTTGATGCCGCTGGTGCGCACCGTCTGGCGCACCAAAACCGCATCAAACCAGCCGCAGCGTCGCGGCCGGCCGGTCACGACGCCAAATTCCTTGCCGCGTTCACCGAGCATTCGGCCGATCTCATTGTTCTGTTCCGTGGGAAAGGGACCCTCGCCGACCCGTGTCGTATAGGCCTTGCAAATGCCGAGCACATAGCCGATCGCGCCTGGTCCGAGCCCCGATCCTGTCGCCGCCTGCGCCGCTACCGTATTCGAGGACGTGACAAATGGATAGGTGCCATGATCGACATCGAGCAATGCACCCTGCGCGCCTTCAAATAAGATGCGCTTGCCCTCGCGGCGTTTCTGCTCGAGCAACGACCAGACCGAATCCATGAAGGGCAACACGAACGGCGCGACTTTCACCAGATCCTTGTGCAGCTGGGCCGGATCGACCGGCTCGATCCCTAAGCCTTTGCGCAGCGCATTGTGGTGCGTCAAAAGGCGCTCGATCTTGCGGTCAAGCGTCGCACCGTCGGCGAGATCCATCAGGCGGATGGCGCGGCGGCCGACTTTGTCCTCATAGGCAGGGCCGATGCCGCGGCGCGTGGTGCCGATGCGCAACGCCGCATTGGCCGATTCGCGAATGCCATCGAGTTCGCGATGCAGCGGCAGAATCAGCGCGGTATTCTCGGCGATCCGCAGATTGTCGGGAGTCACCGCGATGCCCTGTTTCTTGAGATTGGCGATCTCGTCGAGCAGGGCCTGTGGATCGAGAACGACGCCGTTGCCAATGACCGAAAGCTTGCCCGGCCGCACCACGCCCGACGGCAATAGGGACAATTTGTAGGTCACGCCGCCGATAACCAAAGTGTGGCCGGCGTTGTGGCCGCCCTGAAAGCGGACAACGATGTCGGCCTGCTCGGAGAGCCAGTCGACGATCTTGCCTTTACCTTCGTCTCCCCACTGGGAGCCGACCACGACAACATTTGCCATGAGGAAGTGTCCCCAAAGGGCCGATAAAAGTTGCGATGAATAGGATGCGGCCTTAAGCCGACTGTTTCGGATAAAGGATGCCGGTGCCGGAAGCAAGGAAAAGTGGCCTGGACGGCCGGTCGCCCGACCCTGCAAGCCATTGGTTTGATGCGAAATTCAGGCGTTTGCCTTTGACTATTTTGGACGGCATTTTGCCGTCTGGCCGCCAATTTTATGGGCCGCCGTGCCCAGGCCGCCCGGACCCGCGGCCGAGGTGATTCCAGGCGATCAGGACCGCCCGATTCTCAGCCAAGCGCTACGGCCCACGCGGGCGGCCGCTGTGGATAACTCGGGGCAGCGTCGTCCCCAAGTCGCTTAGGCCAGGGTCTCGCCCTGTGCCAAAGGAAGGAAATAACGGAAATAATCAGAAACGCAGCGGTTTGACCTGCTGCACGTTCGGAATGTTCTGCACCTGCGCCAGCACATCGGCCGGCACCGTGCCGTCGACTTCGACGAGTGCGATGGCATTGCCACCCTCGGATTCGCGGCCGAGATGGAAGGTCGCGATATTGATGCCGGCGCCGCCGAGCACGGTCGCGAAACGGCCGACGAAGCCGGGCTTATCCTGATTGGTGACGTAAAGCATCGACGGGCCGAATTCGGCATCCATGCGGATGCCCTTGATGTTGATGATGCGCGGCCGTCCGTCGGCATAGACGGTACCGGCCACCGAGCGGGTTTGCCGGTCGGTGACGAGCGTAACCGTGATCAAGCTTTCGTAATCGCTTTCGCCCTCGCGCCGCGTCTCTTCGACGGCGATGCCGCGCTCCTTGGCGACGATCGGAGCGGAGACGACGTTGACGTCCTGGAGCATCGGGCGAAGCATGCCGGCGATCGCCGACGATGTCAGCGCCTTGGTGTTCATCTGCGCGACAGCGCCTTCATAGGCGATCTGCACCTGCTTGATCCCGCTCTCGGTGAGCTGTCCGGCAAAGGAGCCGAGTTTCTCGGCCAGCGCCACGAACGGTTTCAGCTTCGGCGCTTCTTCGGCGCTGATCGAAGGGAAGTTGATGGCGTTGCTGATGGCGCCGCGCAACAGATAATCGGCCATCTGCTCGGCGACCTGCAGCGCGACGTTCTCCTGCGCTTCGGTGGTCGACGCACCGAGATGCGGCGTGCACACCACATTGGGCAGTTCAAATAGGGGGCTCGGCGGCGGCGGCTCCTCGCGGAACACGTCGAGTGCGGCCCCCGCGACATGGCCCGCTTTCAGCGCTTCGACCAGCGCGGCCTCTTCGACCAGCTCGCCGCGGGCGCAATTGATCAGGCGCACTCCCTTTTTGGTGCGGCCGAGCGTCTGTGCATTGACGATGTTGCGGGTCTTGTCGGTGAGCGGCGTGTGCAATGTGATGAAGTCGGCGCGGTGCCACAATTCGTCGAGCTCGACTTTCTCGACGCCGAGATCGAGCGCGCGCTCGGCGGAGAGAAAAGGATCATAGGCGATCACTTTCATCTTCAGGCCGATGGCGCGGTCGGCGACGATCGAACCGATATTGCCGCAGCCGATAATGCCCAGTGTCTTGCCGAAGATTTCGACGCCGAGAAACTTGTTCTTCTCCCATTTGCCGGACCGCGTCGAAGCATCGGCCTCGGGGATCTGCCGCGCCAGCGACAGCATCAAGGTGATCGCATGTTCGGCGGTCGTGATCGAATTGCCGAACGGCGTGTTCATCACGATGATGCCGCGTGCGGTGGCGGCGGGGATATCGACATTGTCGACGCCGATGCCGGCGCGGCCGATCACTTTCAGGCTCTTGGCCTTTTCGAGGATCTTGGGCGTGACCTTGGTCGCGGAACGGATCGCGAGCCCGTCGAAGCCGTTGATGGCGTCGGCAAGCTTCTCTTTGTCCTTGCCGAGATTGGGCTGGAAATCGACCTCGACGCCGCGATTCTTGAAGATCGCAACGGCGGCCGGCGACAACGCATCGGAGATGAGGACCCTGGGAATCATGGCTTTCGAATCCGGAAATGTTGATAGGGATCGCAAGTCCTCTCCATCAGGAGGGGTCAGGCCGCAAACTCACGCTGCCTTGGCGAGCGCTTCCTTGGCCTTGGCATAGGCCCAGTCGAGCCACAGCGTCAGCGCTTCGACATCGGCGCGTTCGACGGTCGAGCCGCACCAGATGCGCAGACCCGGCGGCGCGTCGCGATAAGCGTCGATGTCATAGGCAACGCCTTCCTTGTCGAGCGCGGCGGCGATGCTCTTGACGAACGCCGCCTGCGCATCGGCGGATAGCCGGGTGACGCTCGGATCGACGACTTTCAGGCAGACCGACGTATTGGACCGCAGCCTCGCGTCGACGGCGAGAAAATCGATCCACGGCGTGCGCGCCACCCAGTCGGCAATGGTCTTGGCATTGGAATCGGCGCGCGCCTGCAGGGCCTTGAGACCGCCGACGGATTTCGCCCATTCCAGCGCGTCGAGATAATCTTCGAGGCAGAGCATCGACGGCGTGTTGATGGTCTCGCCGACAAAAATGCCTTCGTTGAGCTTGCCGCCTTTGGTCATGCGGAAGACCTTCGGCATCGGCCAAGCGGGCTCGTAGCTCTCGAGCCGCGCCACGGCACGTGGCGACAAGATGAGCATGCCGTGTGCGGCCTCGCCGCCGAGCGCCTTTTGCCAGGAGAAGGTGACGACATCGAGCTTTGGCCAATCGAGTGCCTGCGCGAATGCCGCCGACGTGGCGTCGCAGATCGTCAAGCCTTTGCGGTCGGCCGCGATCCAATCGCCGTTGGGCACGCGCACGCCGGAGGTCGTGCCGTTCCAGGTGAAAACCACGTCGCTATTCGGATCGACTTTGCCGAGGTCGGGCAATTCGCCATAGCCGGCCTTCAGCGTGGTGACGTCTTTGAGCTTGAGCTCTTTGACGACATCGCTGACCCAGCCTTGGCCGAAGGATTCCCAGGTGAGCATTGTCACCGGGCGCGGCCCCAACAGCGACCACAGCGACATTTCAACTGCGCCGGTATCCGAGGCGGGCACGATGCCGATGCGATAATCGGCCGGCACCTGCAGGACCTCGCGCGTGAGATCGATAGCGCGCTTGAGCTTCGCCTTGCCCGGTTTGGAGCGATGCGAGCGGCCGAGAAGTGCGTCTTTGAGGTTTTGCGAAGACCAGCCGGGGCGCTTTGCGCAGGGGCCGGAAGAGAAATGCGGCACGGCGGGCCGCACCGACGGCGGATTAAGCGTCATGATCTATCCTTCCAGATAGTCGCCCCTCGGTGGGGAGGGGTGTCCCGCCGTCGCAATTAAGGATTCGCGGCCCCGCCGTCAAGCGTCACGTGAAAAAATGGCAATGCGGGAGGTTACGGTCGGCGGCGGCAAGCGCCGGAGTCCGAAAAGATATTTAGAACTTGAAACCGCCGCCAACGTGGACACTGCTGATCGCAGTCGTGATGCCGGCAAGAGGCGCGAACTGCGTGTATTCATATTCAGCGCGCGCGAAGATATTTTGCGTGACCGCCATATCGAAGCCGCCGCCGACCGTGAAGCCATAGAGCAGGGCCGAATCCTTGCTCTCCGAATTGGCGGGGAAGTTGAGAGAAAGGCAGGATACATTGTCCACGACGCAGGGCACGGTCCCGCCGTTGGCCTGGTTATATTCCCCGGACACCTGGGCACTGATCGCGTAGTTGCCGCGCCCCAGTGCAAGCCCGACAAACCCGTAAGGCAGAAAATTGCCCAACACATAACCCATGCGCGCCCGCACCGAGCCGAAATCGGTGAGTTGGACCGAGCCCGAGCCCGAGATGGTGACCGCGTACGGGATTCCGCCGGCCGTAACAATGCGAGAGATCGGGTTGCTGCTCGCGACGGCAGAGATAGGCGCGTGGGTGTAATTGCCCTCAATTCCGAGAATGAGATCCTGCCATTGCGTATTATAGCCCGCAAATGCGCCAAAGCCGGTGTGCTGCGCCGAACCGTTGCCGAGAGCGGACCATTGCGAGGGTTGTTCCTGTTCTTCCAGCGTCGTGTTGCGCAGCGTGTAACTCACGAGGGGCTGGGTCGCGTGCGAGAAGTCGACATTGCCGCTTGAATAATCGAGTTGGCCGCCGGCGTAGAATCCCGACCAGCGCGTAAACGCCGCCGGCCCGACGGTCAGCGGGCCACGCAGCGTATCCATATCGAGGTCGGCCGCATATGCGCGTGGCGCCAGCAACGCACTTGGCGCCAGCATCAACGCGAATGCAGCACAGATCACCCGACGCATCGGCCGCGCCCTTTCATTTCCCGGCGCGCATACCGCGGCCACGGGACGCGATCATCGGGCATTAACCTTAATGGAGTGTTAGCTCGCTCGAGGCGCGGCCGGCCGGAACTCGGCAGGCGCGATGGGAGCGGCCGCCGGGAAGGGAAGATCGGGCGAGAGAACTCGGCGGTGATTCGCCGGCGGTGGACTGCAAACAAAAACGGCGCGGTTGCCCGCGCCGTTCGTCTTGTTGGTGTTGGTCGGCGGTCTTAGCCGCGGGTCGAAATCGCCGGTGGCGGCACAACCAAGCCGGTGACGGGCGGGAAGCGCCAGCGGAAGCCGAGCGTGATGTCGTTCGAGGACAAACTGTCGACCTTGTAGGAATCCGGATGGCAGCCGCCGATGCAATTGATGCTGTCGGTGACCGAGCCGTAGTTGAGATAGCGGTACGCGAGTTCCATGGTGAAGTTCTGCGTTACCGCATAGGACAGGCCGGCATGCAGCGCCCAAGCCAGGTCGGTGTGGGTCGAATTTTGGCCGATGCCGGATCCCGACGTGCCGACACCGGTGTCGACCAGATCATCGAACTGGTTGAATGCGACGCCGACGCCGGCGCCGATGAACGGCGTCAGGCAGTTCCAGGTGCCAAGGTCAATATAGCCATTGGCGAGGACGACCGTCGACCGGATCGATCCGGTGTATTGGTCGCCAAACACGTTGGCGCTTCCCTGGGGGTTGGTATAGAGGCCGTACGCGTTGATCGCCGCCTTGGTGCGATATTCGGCGGTGACGTCGCCGCGGAACCAGTTGTTGAACTCGTAACCAATGCCGGCACGGAGAATGGTGCTGTCGTCGATCGAATTGTGCTGGATCTTGAAATCGGTTGGACCGTTGAGCGGGTTCGGCTCGAAGTCGAAGCTGGTCCGGTTCATGATGCCGACCCCGACATCGCCGCGCAGATACCATCCGCCTGAGCAACAAGGCTCCGCCACGGGTTGATAGATTGGGGGCGGCTCCGGCAAGTCGGCGCCGAATGCCGCGGTGCTGATCGTCGCCGCGGTGGCGGCGGCAAGAAGAGTTTTGACGCTAAACATGGCTTCGTCCTTTCTTCGACGAGGCGCGCGCGCGAAGCGCGCACATCGTTGGAGCCGGGACGAAGGTAGGCAGCAAATGCTTAAACCGGTCTTAACCTTAACGCTTAACCATGAGCGTTCACGTCAGTGCGTCGCAAAACTGCGCCTGACGTGCCACGCTCCCCCGACGCGCCAGACACCGGCGCCGCCGCGACGGGCTTGTTTGTGATTCGTCAACCATTGTGACGCGATGGAGCGTGACGCGATGGAGCGTCCCCTGCGGTTATGCGGGCCGCTTTCGCAACGTGCTAACCGCGGCGACAGCAGCTCTCGGCAGCCGCTCAGTCCTTGTCATCTTCGAGTTCGCCGATGTGATGCTGGGCGTAAAGCTCAAGGCCGAGTTTGGCGACGAGGTCGAGCTGAGTTTCGAGGAAGTCGATGTGTTCTTCCTCGTCGTGCATCAGCTTCTCGAACAGGTCGCGCGAGACGTAATCGCGAACTCCATGGCAATGCGTGGCGGCTTCTTCGTAAAGCGCGCGCGCCGACATTTCCGCGGCAAGATCGCAGTCGAGCACTTCCTTCACGGTCTGGCCGATATGCAGCGGATCGAGCACCTGCATGTTGGGAAAGCCGTCGAGGAAGATGATGCGCTCGACCAGCTTGTCGGCGTGCTCCATCTCTTCGATGGATTCCTTTCGCCATTGCTTGGCCAGCGACTTATAGCCCCAATTGTCGAGCAGCCGGTAATGCAGCCAGTATTGGTTGATCGCGGTCAGTTCGTGCCGCAGCGCCTTGTTGAGGAATTCGACGACGCCTGGCTCGCCCTTCATATTTTTAACTCCTGCATTGCTGGGGTTCGTACGAACCGAAGTCCGAAGTTGGACTAGATTATAACCATTCCAATGAAGGCGCAAAGACGCGCCGCGCCGCGTGAAGCCCAGATTTGCCGGAAGGAAGACTTAAGAAGAGGAGCTGGAACGGGCCTGCCGGCAGCACGCAGTCTCGGCGCCGGCCAGCGCTTCGTTCATGATACGGCGGATGGTGCGGGCACAACGGCCGCACTGCGCGCTGCAACCCAGGCATTGGTACACTTGGCCCGTGGTGCGCGGCGCGTCTTCGCCGTCCGACAAGGTCGCGCGCACGTCGTGGTCGGTCAGCACATTGCAGGAGCAGACAATCATTTACGGGGAAGCCCGGCCGCGGTCTGTTGCGATATCAGACTGTTCACTAGCGGACGCCTTCTATCTTTGCAAAGAGAAAACGCTGTTTAAAGCCATTCTAATCTTTCATTGTGCGATCAATGCTTAGGTTGTTTTTGGTAAATCTGAAAGCGGAACCAGATCATCAACAATATACGCGATTGATATTGGTCAAAGACTTAAGATCAACTTTGAATAGCGCGTAAGAATCCTGAAGAAAAAAAGATGTGGATGTCCGCGGTCCTTGCGGGATCCGGCACCGATATCGCAATTCCGCGCTGCAGAAGCGGCAAAGTCCGGTTGCTGTACTTGGAATTGCCGGCTTGGCCGCATGCAATTACGCAGCGGCGGTCTCTTCGGAATCGTCGTCGGACCGGCGGCGACGGCGCGGCCGCAACCGGCAGAACCGGGCGGGGAGGCCGAACAGATCCTCGAACAGGCCCGCAAAACGCTGGCCGCGGCTGAGGGCGCGGTCGAGCGCCGCCATGGTGCGGGCGAGACCCGGATCGTCATCATTGACCCAGGTCTGCAGCACCGAGCCGAACAGCAGCGAAAGCCCCTGTGCGCGCAGCATCCCGCGCGGGCCCGCAGCGCCGATCCTGGCCGCCGTGAGCATCCATTGTTGCGAGCGTACCGCGAGGCCGTTCAGCGCCATGGCGAGCGGCGGATTGCGCGAGGCCGAACGGATCAGTGAACGGATCGCCTCACGATGCGGCATGAGGATTTCGAGCCGGCGCATCAATACGTCGAACAGGCGTTCGCGCGGCGGCTCCTCCGCCATGTCGCTGAAATCGGCGGCGAGCACCGCGCGGTCGATATCCTTGATATGTGCGGCGAGGATGGCGAGCGGCGAGGCGAACGCGTCGCGAAATTCAGCGAGCGATACGCCGGCCGTGTCGGCGATCTCCGCGAGGCCGATCTGCTCGAAGCGCTTTTCGGCGAGCAGGCTCAGGAAAGCGGCGACGATTTTCTCGCGGTCACCGGCATCGGGCGGAAGCGCCGCGCTTGCGGACTTGTCGGCGGCGGCGCCTTTGGCGGCCGGTTTGCGGGCGGGTCGACGGGCCATGACGTGACGCTCCTCGTGCGCTACAGCCGAGATATTTACCCATAAATTTAAGACGCCGCAGGGGCGGTTCCAAGACCGCCGGGAAGGCCGCCGCAGGATCTAGCCCGCAAGCTCGCGCGAACGCTTCGTCGCCGCCGCAACCGCTTTCTCCATCAGCGCGGCAAGTCCGTCTTTGCCCATGAGCACGGCGAGCGCCGCCGCCGTGGTGCCGCCCGGCGAGGTGACGTTTTCGCGCAGGACCGCCGGGTCAAGCGACGATCGGTGCAATAATTCGCCGGCGCCGGCGACGGTCTCGCGCGCGAGTTTTGCCGCCAGCTCCCGCGGCAGGCCAGAAGCGATCCCGGCCCGGGTCAGCGCCTCGGCCAGCAGGAAGACATAAGCCGGGCCGGAGCCCGACACCGCCGTCACCGCATCCATCCAGGTTTCGTCGCTGGTCCATTCCACAGCGCCTGTGGCAGCCAGCAGGCGGTCGGCGAGGGCGCGCTGCGCATCGTTGGCGTGAAGGGGCACGGCAACGGTGATGCCGCGGCCGATTGCGGCCGGCGTATTCGGCATGGCGCGCACGATCGCGCAGGGTTTCGCCAGTGCTTCCGACAGGAAGGTCAAGGTGCGACCGGCCATGATCGACACGACGACAGTCGCCGGCCCAATGAGCGACGCCAGCGGCGGCACCGTTTGCGGCGCCACTTGCGGCTTCACCGCCAGCACGATCGCCGCCGCGTTCTTCAACGCATGCAGACGCGGATTGAGCTGCAGGCCCCGTTGCGTCAGCTCGGCGATATGCGGCGACACTGCCGGCTCGATCACCGCGACATTCTTCGGGTCGAGCCCAAGCCGCAGCCAGCCGTCGAGCAGCGCGCTGCCCATCTTGCCGGCGCCGATCAGAACCAGGAGGCCGGAAAAATCGCGCAGCGACTCTGAAACTTGCGTCACGCCTCGCCTGCAGTCTCGAACATCGCAGCGTCCATCGCCTCGCGCGGCGATTTGCCGGCCCAGATCGCGAATTGAAACGCCGGAAAATAACGTTCGCAGGAATCCAGCGCCGTGCCAAGCACGGCCTCGCATTGCCGTCCGGACGCAGTGACCCCGCCGGCAAGAACCAAAGCGTGGCGAAACATCACCATGCCGTTTTGCATCCACACGTCGAAGTGCCCGATCCACAATTGCTCATTGATCAGGGCGATCAGCTGCTGCACTTGCGGCAGGCGCTGCTCAGGCACTTTCATGTCGAAGGCGCAAGCCAAGTGCAGCGCCTCGATATCGCTCATCCAGGTGAACGACACTTGGTAATTCGTCCAACGGCCGGTCACCGCAAGCCCGATTTCGTCATCGCTGGCGCGTTCGAACGGCCAGTTGTTGCCGGCCGCCATATGCTCGACCACGTCAAGCGGATTGCTGGCTTGGTGTTGGCTAATTTCGATCAAGGACATGCCGCCTCCACGGGTGCCGCCTGAAAGTGGAAATGCGCACGCCAAAGGCACTTCGAAAGGGGACAAACCGCGACCGCTGCAAAACGGCGCGGAGAAAAATCCGCGGCCGCACGGAACGATTTGACGCAGGAACAAGTCCCGACCGCGAATTGACTCTACACCGCGAATCAGGCGCTCCGCCGACTATAATCGGCTTGCTTCCTTCCGCCAAAGTCTGCGCAAGAGTTGATAAGAGCTTCAATCAGCACCGATACCGGCACTCATGAAGTGATTTGGCCACGCCGCACAATATTCGATTTATAACCGTCCACAGTCGTGACTGCGACAAGTTGACTCAATACGGCTTTGGGCCGGGACGCGCGCGACGGCGTCAGTCGAACAGGCTGGAGACCGACTCTTCGGCCGCGGTGCGGTTGATCGCCTCGCCGATCAGCTTGGCGATGGTCAGAACGCGAATGTTCGCGGACTCTTCCACCGCCTTGGTGGGCATGATGGAGTCCGTGATGACCAATTCCTTGAGCCGGGAATTGCCGACACGGGCGATGGCGCCGCCCGACAGCACGCCGTGTGTAATGTAGGCGTAAACTTCCTTGGCGCCTTTCTCGAGCAGTGCGTCGGCGGCGTTCACCAGCGTGCCGCCGGAATCCACGATATCGTCGACCAGGATGCAGATGCGGCCGTCGACCGAGCCGATGACATTGGCGACTTCGGATTCGCCCGGCCGCTCGCGCCTTTTGTCGACAATGGCGAGCGGCGCATCGATGCGCTTGGCGAGCGCGCGCGCACGCACCACGCCGCCGACGTCCGGCGACACCACCATCACCTTGCTGAGATCGAAGCGCTCTTTGATGTCGCGCTGGATGACCGGCGCAGCGAACAGATTATCGGTGGGGATGTCGAAGAAGCCCTGGATCTGGCCGGCATGCAGGTCGAGCGTGAGCACGCGGTCGACGCCGGCATGGGTGATGAGGTTGGCGACGAGCTTCGCCGAAATCGGCGTACGCGGACCGACTTTGCGATCCTGCCGGGCATAGCCGAAATAGGGGATCACCGCCGTGATGCGCCGCGCCGAGGCGCGCCGCAGCGCGTCGATGATGATCAGCAATTCCATCAGATGGTCGTTGGCCGGGAACGACGTCGACTGGATGACGAAAACGTCGGCGCCGCGGACGTTTTCCTGAATCTCGACAAACACTTCCATGTCGGCGAAACGGCGCACCACCGCTTTGGTCAGCGGGTTGCCGATATAGGTGCCGATCGCGTGCGCGAGCGTCGGATTGGAGTTGCCGGAGACGAGCTTGATAGCCCCGTTATTGCCCGCCATTCCTACTCTCCTCGCGCGCCGACGCTCAATCGGGACCTGATACAAGCCGCTTTTCGGGCTGGCAATACGATTCAAAAACTTTCCCCGCAGCTTTTTCTGCTGCAATCGCAACGACTTCCGCGGATCAGGGTTAATTAGTGGTCCAGCGCACAGCAAATGTTGGGGCTACTCGTCCGCGAGCACGATGGCGTTGACGTGCCGGCCGTAATCCGGCTCGGCGCGGTGGGTGGTGCGGCGGTAGCTGAAAAACCGGTCCGGGTCGGCATAGGTGCACAGGCCAAGATCCTCGATATGGCCGACGCCGGCGCGAGCGAGGCGGGCGGCGACATATCCGGAAAGATCAAATAAGGCATGGCCATCCCGGGCAGCCGGCGCAAAAAACCGGCTGGAAGCGCGGTCCTCTGCCGCAAAGCGGGCGATCAGGTCGGCGCCGACCTCGTAATTGGTCTGCCGGATCATCGGTCCGATGGCGGCGCGGATGTCGCCGCGCACGGCGCCAAGCCGCTCCATGGCCGTGACGGTCGCCTCGATGACGCCCGACAGCGCGCCGCGCCAGCCGGCATGGGCTGCGCCGATCACGTGTGCTTTCGGATCGGCGAACAGGATCGGGCCGCAATCCGCCGTGGTCACGCCGATGGCGAGCGCGCGCATGCGGGTGACGATGGCGTCGGCGCGCGGACGCGCCTCGGCCGCCCAGGGCGCTTCGGCAACGACCACGTCGGGCGAATGAATTTGATAGACGGTGAGGAATCGCTGCGGCTCGACCCCGAGCGCGGCCGCCATGCGCGCGCGATTTTCCGCGATATGTGCGGTGTCGTCCTTCGAGCCGGTGCCGCCGTTGAGGCTTGCATAAAGGCCGCCGGATACGCCGCCGGCACGCGTGAAGAACGCGTGGCGGATGCCGGTCAGTGCCAAGGATTGTGCTTCAAGCTTCATGACGCCTGCTCGAAGCCAGGCAGCGCGCCGAGCCGCGGCGCGGCGATCGCGATCGCCTTGAACAATTCGCCCATGCCGCGCGCACCTTCCGCGATCAGCCGCGCCAGCGCGACGTCGATCTCGGCGGCCTTGGTCGGCGTTGCATTCGCCTTCAACGCCGAGGCGCGCTGTACGATGCCGAGGCGCAGAAACAGATCGCGCTGGCGGACCGGGCCGTGAATTCGCGCGCCCATGCTCTCGGCACATTGGCAGAAGGCTTCAAAGTCGACATGCGCGGTCAGATCAGCTTTGCCCGGCGCACGCAGCGGATCGGTGAAGGAATGCCCGGCGACTGCCTGCAACGTGTCGCCCAATCCGAACTGGGCATGGCCGTAGTCGATGATCAAAGCCGCTCCCTGGTCGCGTGTTCGCCGTCCGAGCTCGAGCGCCAAGCTGTCGGAGCGCCATTCGAAGATCGCGCCTTCGGGCGCCTTGCGCAATGCGCGCGGCATCGCTGCCTCGAAATGCGGCAAAGCCTCGCCCGCCGCGACAATCGCATAGTGGCCGTCGGGCGCAATATCGATCATGCGCTCGTGCCAGCCGTCGGCTTGCTTGACGGCCTGGTGCACCGGCAGCGCGTCGACGAATTCGTTGGCGATGATGATGGTCGGGCCTAACGGGACGGCTTCGAGCGTCGCGTGCCACAACACCGGTACGTGGAGGCTCTCGAGCAGGCGCTGCTGCACCTGCTGCAACGCCGGACTGATCTCGACCAGATGCACGACCAGCGCATTGTTGAATCCGTCGACGATCTTCGCCGCCCGCAGCGCATCGTGCATCAAGGTGCCGCGTCCGGGGCCGAGCTCGACGATGCGCACGTTTTCCGGCGCGCCCATCTGCATCCAGACCGAGCCCATCCACAGTCCGATCAGTTCGCCGAACATCTGGCTGATCTCGGGCGACGTGACGAAATCGCCGCCGGTGCCGAGCGGATCGCGATTGACGTAATAGCCGTAGCGCGGATGCGTGAGGCACAGCCGCATATATTCGGCGATCGGCATCGGTCCGGCGACACCGATCAGCCGGCGGATCTCGGCATCGAGCGGTGAATGCTGCTCAGCCATTTTTGGCAATCGGCTTTGCATCCAGCTTTGCATCCGCTCGCGGCTTGCGGCGCATCACGACGGCGAGCAGCGCGATGCCGATCAGGATCAGCGGCACACAGAGCAGCATGCCCATGGTGAGCCATCCCGAGCCCCAGAGGAATCCGAGTTGCACATCCGGCTCGCGGAAGAATTCGCAGGTCGTTCGCGCGACGCCATAGCCGATGAAGAAGACCGCGGTGACGACGCCCGGCCGTTTCAGCGCGCCAAAGCGCACCAGCACGTTGAGCAGAACGAAAAGTGCGACGCCTTCGAGCGACGCTTCGTAGAGCTGGCTCGGATGGCGCGGCAGCGGTCCGCCGTAAGGAAAGATCATGGCCCAGGGCACGTCGGTGGGCCGGCCCCACAATTCGCCATTGATGAAATTGGCGATGCGGCCGAGAAACAAGCCGATCGGGGCCACCGCACAGCTGATATCGCCGAGCGACAGCGTCGGGATATTCCGGCGCCACGCAAACAGAATGACAGCGAGCGCGCAGCCGGCGACGCCGCCGTGAAACGACATGCCGCCGTTCCAGATCTGAAAGATTTCGGCCGGATGCGCGGCGAAACGCGGCAGGTTGTAAAACAGCACGTAGCCGATGCGGCCGCCCAAGATGATGCCGAGCGTGATCCAGACGACGAAATCGTCGAAGTCGGTCACGGTGAACGGCGCTTGTCCGCCCCACAACCGTTCCGAAGCGATGATGGCGCGCGCATAGAACCAGCCGGCAATGATGCCGACGATATAGGCGAGCGCGTACCAGCGGATCGCCAGAGGCCCGATCGAGATCAGGACCGGGTTGATCGCGGGATAGGGGATGATCGGCAGAACGAACATGAATAGGCTCTTGTGAACCGGCTCTGGTGCCGCCCGTTCGGGCGGCGGGTGGGAATGTGGAATCGGTGTTAATCCGCTCCGCCGTCCTTAATCATGACGTCGCATTGCGGCGATAGATTTGCAGCCGAGCCTGTTTTGACTGAGGCCCTTGCAGCGGCGCCGCACCATCGCCATTGTCACCTCCGATGGCAAGCGGCGTTGGATCGCAGTCGACATTTGCTGCCGCAATGGCGTGCCGGGACAGCCGAGCGGGAGCCGGCAGGGCTAAATCAGCAGGGCTTTGGAGGCATTTATGGTGCAGACGACGAACCGGTTTTTCGACGAGGTCGCGCGCTTAATGAATGACGCGGCGGGTGTTGCGCAAGGTGTGCGGCGCGAGTTCGAAACGCTGTTCCGCACCCAGGCCGAGCGTTGGCTGCGCGATCTCGATCTGGTCAAGCGCGATGAATTCGAGGCGGTCAAGGACATGGCCCGTATCGCGCGCGAGGAGAACGAGGCCTTGAAAACCCGGGTCGCGGCGCTCGAAGCGTCGCTTGCGGCAAAGAGCAGTAACTCGCCTGGCCCATAAAGCGCACCGCGGCGGGCCTAAAGCTTAACGCCGGCGAAGAACCTGCCATATTCCTTGTTTTTCGGGATTGGCGCCGTTATAAGCGCCGCTTCCGCGGCCGCTACAGCACCCCTGGAGGCTGCGCGCGGAATTTCCCGTTGAAATGCAAGGTTTTAGATAAGGAACACGCTATGGCGACCGTCAATGTGATCAAGGCGGCGGCGCGTTCGCGGGCAGGCAAGGGGGCCGCCCGGGCTGAACGTCGCGCTGGCCGCGTCCCCGGAATCATCTACGGCGACGGCAAGGCGCCGCTGCCGATTTCGCTCGACCATAACGAGCTGCGGCAGCGCATTTATGCCGGCCACTTTCTCACCACGATCCACGAGGTCGATGTCGACGGCGTGAAGCATCGCGTGATTCCACGCGACTTTCAGCTCGATGCCGTGCGCGACCTGCCGCTGCATGTCGACTTCATGCGGCTCGGCGAAGGCGCAACGATCCGCGTCCGGATTCCGATTACCGTCAAGAACGTCGACCAGTCGCCGGGCGTCAAACGCGGCGGCACGGTGTCGATCGTGACGCACTCGGTCGAAGTGCGTTGTCTGGCGGAAGCCATCCCGACCGGCATCGAGGTCGATGTCGGCGCGCTCGACATCAATCACTCCAAGCACTTGAGCGACATCAAGCTGCCGGACGGCGTGCGTTCGGCGTCGAACCGCGACATTACGCTGGTCACCGTCGTGCCGCCGTCGGGTTACGCCGAAGAAATCAAGGCCGCCGCCGAAGCGGCTGCTGCTGCCGCCGCTGCTGCGGCTGCCGCGGCCACTGCGGCGCCCGCCGCTGCCGGTGCGCCGGCGGCTCCGGCGTCTGCCGCGGGTGCGGCTGCCGCGCCGGCCGCCGGTGCCGAGAAGAAGTGAGGCTCCTGGTTTTGGGAAGCTTACGGCAGTAGCGCGAGACGACGCCGATGCTGCTCCTGGTCGGACTTGGCAATCCGGGAGCGCGCTACGTCGGCAACCGGCACAATATCGGCTTCATGGCGTTGCAAGAGATCGCCAAGCGCCACGGCATCGGGCCGTGGCGCCGACGCTTTCAGGGCGTCGCCTGCGAGGGGCCGATCGGCGGCAAGCGTGCGCTGTTGCTTTTGCCCGGCACTTTCATGAACGAATCCGGACGCGCCGTTGCCGAGGCCGTCCACTTCTACAAGCTGCCGCTCGACGCCGTGACCGTGTTCCACGACGAGATCGATCTGCCGCCCGCCAAGGTCCGCGTGAAGACCGGCGGCGGCATCGCCGGTCATAATGGGTTGCGCTCGATCTCCGAGCATATCGGCAACGACTATCGCCGGGTGCGCATCGGCGTCGGTCATCCAGGCAACAAAGACATGGTGCAGCATTATGTGTTGAGCGATTTCGCCAAGAGCGAGAAGGGCTGGGTCGAGGCGGTCACCGGCATTCTCGCCGACAATGCCGATCTGATTGCGCGCGGCGAGGACGCGAGTTTTCAGAACAAGGTTCATCTCGCCATGGTGGCCAAGGGTTTTGCCGATCGGAAGAACGGCGACAAGGACGACGGCAACGGCGCTGATTGAAGCGCCGGCATCCGGGTAAAGGACGGTAGAATTTCCAATGGGCTTCAAATGCGGCATCGCCGGCCTGCCCAATGTCGGCAAGTCGACCCTCTTCAACGCACTGACCGAAACCGCCGCCGCGCAGGCGGCCAATTATCCGTTCTGCACCATCGAGCCGAATGTCGGCGAGGTCGCGGTGCCGGACAAGCGCCTCGACACCTTGGCGGCACTCGCCAAATCGGCGCAGGTCGTGCCGACGCGGCTGACCTTCGTCGATATTGCCGGCCTCGTGCGCGGCGCGTCGAAAGGCGAGGGACTCGGCAACCAGTTTCTGGCCAATATCCGCGAAGTCGACGCCATCGCCCATGTCGTGCGCTGCTTTGAGGACACCGACGTGACGCATGTCGAAGGCCGCATCGATCCGATCGCCGATATCGAGACCATCGAAACCGAATTGATGCTGGCCGATCTCGATAGTCTCGAGCGGCGCGTCGACGGTTTGAGCAAAAAAGCCAAGGGCAATGACAAGGAAGCCAAGGAGACGCTCGATCTCGTCAATCGCGCGCTGGCGCTGTTGCGCGACGGCAAGCCGGCGCGGTTGACCGAGCGCAAGCCCGAGGAAGAGAAGCTCTTTCACTCGCTCGGCCTCCTGACCTCGCTGCCCGTGCTCTATGTCTGCAATGTCGACGAGGGTTCGGCCGCCGCCGGCAACGCGTTCTCGAACCAGGTCGAAGAGCGGGCCAAGGCTGAGTGCGCCGCCGCCGTCGTCATTTCCGCCAAGATCGAAGCCGAGATCGCGGTGCTGTCGCGCGAGGAACGCGCCGACTATCTGGAAGCGGTGGGGCTCAAGGAAGCCGGCCTCGATCGGCTCATTCGCGCCGGCTATGCGCTGCTTCATCTCGTGACATATTTCACCGCCGGGCCGAAGGAAGCGCGCGCCTGGACCATTACGCAGGGCACCAAGGCGCCGCAGGCGGCCGGCGTCATCCACACCGATTTCGAGCACGGCTTCATCCGCGCCGAAACCATCGGCTATGACGACTATGTCGCCTGTCAGGGCGAAGCCGGCGCACGCGATGCCGGTAAGATGCGGCTCGAAGGCAAGGATTACGTGGTGCAGGACGGCGATGTCATGCACTTTCGTTTCGCGAACTAGGGCGCGATCGCAAAGCCCGTCATGGCCGGGCTCGTGCCGGCAGCGCACGTCTTTCACTTTGATTTTGCATTCAGGATGTGCGCGACAAGGCTTGATTAGCCCCGCATCCCATTGCCCTGGTTCCTGATCGCGCCGAGATGCTCGTTGATGCGGAAGACGATGAGCACGAATTCGGCGACGATGCGTGCCAAAATCACGCCCATGCAGGCGCCGAGCACGCTCGTGATCAGAAAGATCACGCCGACGAACGGGTTGAACGCCATGGTCGTCAGCGAACTGACGACGCCGGCGAAGCCGAGCAGGATCGCGAGGAGGACAGCGAGCCAGTAAAAGACCTTGATGACGGTTGGGGTTACGAACCGCTCCCATTGGAACAGATCGCCCAGGCCGAACATGCCTATCCCCCAACCGAAGCCGCGCCGTGATTCCCCGCGCCGGGCCGCAGACTGCACGTCACCTGCGCAGCGGTCAATCGAGGCCGGACCGGGCAGGTTGCTGCCTCAGGCAGGCTGCGGTCGCAGCGGGGCGCGCGCGCGTCAATTTTACGGCCCCGGAACAGCCATCCTTTTCTCCGGTCCGCGCCGCTGATTTCCGCGCATGTTGCCGCGGCGCTTGCGCGCCACGCATACGGAACGTCGTTCGTTGCCGGGCGTTTGTCCTCCGGTTCGCGCGATCATTCGTCGCGCCTGTAAAAGAAAAACTAGGAGTGGCCAATGAGGTCAATTGCATATGCGGGCCTTGGTGCAGTGACCGGCTTTGCGCTGGTGGCCGGCGCCTCGGTCGCCAAAGCCGATGCGGTGATTACGACGCAGCCGGTAGCGACCCAGACCATAACGACCGAGACGACGCGGATTGTGCGGACATTGCCCTCGCGCAGTGGACGCCGACAGTTGGTGACCACGCGCACGGTGACCCGGCGCGTCGTGCCGACCTCGACCACGGTCATCGACCGGACGGTCGCGGCGTATCCTCGGCCGCTTTACGATGAGGTGGCGCCGGCACCGATCGTGGCGCGGCCGCTCTACGACGAAGTCGCGCCGGCGCCGCCGCCGACAGTGGTTGCACCGGCGCCGGCCTATTCGACGCCGCTTTATGACGAGGTGGTCGCGACCCCGCCAACGACGGTGATCGATAGCGGCCCGATCGTCGCCGCGCAGCCCTATGTCTATCGCTACGTCTATCAGCCGGACCGTATCCTGGTGATCGACCCGGCGACCGGAAATCTGGTCCAGTCGATTCCGCGCTGAGGACTGCTGTCATCGCGGCGGCGGGCCGGCGCCCGTTTTATAGCCAAAGCTTTTTATGGGTTTGGCTTTTTATGGGCTTGGCTCTTTACAGGCATGGCCCTTGGAGGGCGTCGCGCTCGATGGATTATCGGCGGCCGGTTCGAGGGCTGCCCCGGCCCTTTCGGCGCCAGCCCTCGCATCCCTGTCGCGCACATGCCCGTTTTGCCCGTCTTGGCGGCTTGCCCGTCTTGGCGGCGGCCAATTCGATCTTTATGGTTTCGTCGCGCAGTTCCCATATTGCGACGACGAGGCTGACGGAGCATGGCCATGATTCTTCCCCCGGCGTTCATCCTTGGCGCGAGCTTGCTCATGCCGGTGACCGACAGCGTTCCGACCCTCAATGTCGAGCAGGTTTGTCGGGGCATCGCGCAGCAGGGCGGGGTGACATTCCATGACACCGCGGTCGGCGAAGAAAAGCAGAATTGCATCGACAGCGAGAAGGCCATCCGCGAGCAGCTGGTGAAGGAATGGTCGACCTTCGCGCCGGCCGACAAAGTCGCGTGCACCAATGAATCGCGGACGGGCGGCGAGTCGAGCTACACCGAGCTGTTGACCTGTCTGGAAATGGCGCGTGACGTGCGCTCGATGAGTTCGAGCGAAAAAGGCGGCGCCACGCAAATCCCGCCGGTGCCGAGCGATAAAACCAAGCGGCCTTAGGCTTCCGGACAGCGAGCGGAGCGTCGGCTCAATAGCCGATCAGAATTTCGCTCACAATGGGTTTGGCCGCGCGCAGCTCGGGATCGGCGGAGCTGTATTCCTTGTCGGCCGAAAGAGCGGCGACTGTGTCCGCGGCAGCCTTCGGATCGGCCTTGAGGCTCATTCCCGACTTGCAGCCGCCGGCGAGCGTCGCCAGCGCGCCGCCGTCCCAGTCGCTGACGATGGCGGTGCCGCCCTTGTCGAAGCCTTTTACCTTGAAGGGCTTGTGGTTGAGCTTCTCTAGTTGCGCCAAAGTCAGGCCGAGCTTCATGCCGCCGGGCGCGATCCAGGTCGATTTGCCATTGATGACGATCAGATAAGTCTGATTGCGGGCCGCCGGATTGCTCCACCACACTTCCAGCCGCCGCTTCGGGTCGTTCGGAAACAAAACCGACGCCGGGACTTTGGCGCCGTTATCGCCGTCGACATCGGTGAAGGTGACGTTCCTTGAATCGAAAGTCATCGCCAGCCGCAGATGGCTGGAGTCCTTGGAAAAGACTCCGCTGCAGGCGACCATATGTCCCTTGGCAAGTGCCGCATCGGCTTTCGAGCCGGTACCGACCGAAGCGGCCGCGGCCGTCACCGGCACCGCCGGACGCGTCGGCTTCACCGGCGCGCTCATCGGCTGCGAGACGGCTGCCGGCACTTGCTGCCGCATTTGCGACGGCGCGAGTTGATCGGTGGTATCGAGATCGGGATTGATCGGGGCGGTCAGCTTCGATCCCTTATGATGCGGCTTCGGCGCCGGGACGGTCTGATCAGATGCGTCCGGTGCCGCGGACTGTGTCTGCGCCAGTTCTTGCGCCGCGTGCACGGCGGAACCCGCGGGACCTCCAATCAACACAAAAGCGGCTGTCGCCGTTCCGATTCCGGCGACCAGAGCCGTACGCAGATGTATCCACCGCATGGCCCGTCTCCGTTCCCATAGTCCACGTGACTTTAACACGCCTGTGGGAGCAGCAAACAAATAAGGCAGCGAGACGCTATCTGTGCCGGATCCGTTCGCAGTGCAGCAGGCCGCACCGCATCAAACGGCGTGCCGGCGGCATAAACCGGAATTTTACGTCGGATGATCGTCGGAAGTGAATGCCAGAGCGGTGGAGGGTGGTGGAGCCAGGCGGGATCGAACCGCCGACCTCCTGCATGCCATGCAGGCGCTCTCCCAGCTGAGCTATGGCCCCAATCACGAACGGAAGTCGGTCATCGGCAATCAGAGATCCGGGAGGCGCTCTGATCGCCTAGCACGGCCGATCGACTTCCAATTATCCTTCTTCTTCGTTCTCGATGTCACCGCCGATAATGTCGGTCACATCGGCATCCTCTTCTTCCTGCTCCTCGATGAAGGTGTCGTCATCATCGTCGAGGGATTCGTCAATCTCTACATCATCCTCGCCGATATCGGCATCGCCGGTCGCGGGCTTCTTGGCGCCGCCGCCGGATGCCTCGGCATCCGCCTCCTCGAGCGAGACGGTCTCAACCTCCGGGGCCTCGGCCGCGACCGTTTCCTCGGGAGCCGGTGCGGCGGCCGCTGCATCGGGCCGCCCGCCGCGCGTTACGACCGGCGCGACCTCATAGACCGTACCGCACTTCGGGCAGTGGATCGGGTCTTTGTTCAGGTCGTAGAATTTGGCGCCGCAACTGCCGCAGAGCCTCTTCGTACCCAGTTCGGGTTTCGCCACAGCCGGATCCTTCGTGTAATTCGGGTGCTTCACTTGGCTAGTCGAAACGCGGCTGTCAATAGTCGATTGGGGGCGATCCCCGGCCGGCGCAGCCGGCAAATCGCCGGGATGACGCGACGCTGCGGCACGTGATAAACGGCGTCGCACTTCGGTTATTACCTCCCGGGCTGGACCCCAAAACATGCGTTCCGACGCTGCTCAAGTTCCCCTGACTGCCCGCCGTAACGGCCCTTTGGCCGGCCGCATTCGCGTGCCGGGCGACAAGTCGATCTCGATTCGGGCCCTGATTCTGGGGGCGCTGACCGTCGGCGAGACCAAGGTTTCGGGGCTGCTTGAGGGGGAGGATGTGCTTAATACCGCTAAGGCCCTGCAGGCGCTTGGCGCCCACATGACGCGCACCGGCGAACGGGCCTGGTCGATCCGGGGCACCGGCGTCGGCGGTTTTGCCGAGCCGCGTGCGCCGCTCGATTTCGGCAATTCCGGCACCGGCTGCCGGCTCACCCTGGGTGCCGTTGCCGGTTGCCCGATCACGGCGATTTTCGACGGTGACGCCTCGCTGCGCACCCGCCCGATGCGGCGCTTCCTCGATCCCCTGCAGCGGATCGGCGCGCGCGCCGTCCAATCGACCGACGGCCGTCTGCCGCTGACGCTGAAGGGCGCGCGCGATCCCCTGCCGATCGTTTTCGAGCCGCCGGTTCCCTCAGCGCAATTGAAATCGGCAATACTGCTGGCCGGTCTTTCCGCGCCGGGCGAGACAGTGGTGATCGAAGCCGAGGCGACACGCGACCACACCGAGAAATTACTCTGTCATTTCGGCGCCCAGGTGCGCATCGAGACAACGGTAAAAGGCGGCCGCCGCATCGCGCTGACCGGGCAGCCGGAACTCGAGCCGCGGCCGGTCGCGGTTCCCGCCGATCCGTCCTCGGCTGCGTTCCCGTTGATCGCGGCGCTGCTCGTGCCCGGCTCTGACGTGATTCTCGAAGGCGTGATGATGAATCCTTCGCGGACGGGTCTGCTCACGACGCTTCTCGACATGGGCGCTTCGATCGAGCGGGTCGATATCCGCAACGAGGGCGGCGAAGAGGTCGCCGATCTGCGCGTGCGTGCCGGTCCGTTGCGCGGTGTCGAGGTGCCGGCCGCGCGTGCGCCGTCGATGATCGATGAATATCCGGTCCTGGCGGCCGCCGCGGCTTTCGCCGAAGGCACGACACGGATGCGCGGCTTGAAGGAATTGCGGGTCAAGGAGTCGGATCGCTTGGCCGCGACGGCCGATCTGTTGCGGGTCAACGGCGTTGCGGTCGAGATCGAGGGCGACGATTTGATCGTCCATGGCAACGGCCGGGCGCCCGGTGGCGGCACCGTCACCACGCACATGGATCATCGTATCGCCATGTCGGCGATCGTGCTCGGGCTGGGCAGCGAGCGGCCGGTGCAGATCGACGACGGCACTTTCATTGCAACGAGCTTTCCGGGATTTGTCGACTTGATGCGGGGTTTGGGCGCGGATTTGTCATGATCATTGCCATCGACGGGCCGGCCGCATCGGGCAAAGGGACGATTGCGCGGCAGATCGCAGCCGTCTACGGGCTGCATTATCTCGACACCGGTCTGCTCTACCGGGCGGTGGCGAAGACCGTGCTCGACGCCGGACATTCGCCCGATGACGTGACGTGCGCCATCGAGGCCGCAGTCATGCTCGATCCGGCCAAATTCGACGACAATGCCCTGAAAACACAGACCATCACCGAAGCCGCCTCCGTGGTGGCCGCTATCCCCGAAGTGCGCCAGGCCCTGATCAATTATCAGCGCGGTTTTGCCACCAAGCCGCCGGGGGCGGTGCTCGACGGTCGCGATATCGGCACCGTGATCGCGCCGGGCGCCGACATCAAGCTTTTCGTGGTCGCGACCCCTGAGGTCCGGGCCAGCCGGCGGACCCGGGAACTGCGGAGGCGGGGCGAAATGGCCGAGGAAAGCGAGGTCCTCGCCGACCTGCTGCGCCGGGACGAGCGCGACTCGCGGCGAACCGCGGCTCCCCTGAAGGCCGCTCCAGACGCGCACTTGCTCGATACCACACATTTGGGTATAGACGCCGCGTTCCGGGCCGCCGTCGATATCATCGAGGCCGTTCGAGCGGGCCGAAAGCGCCGTTAACTGAGCGCTTTCGTCATTGGAGGTAAGCCCGCTCACCGCCCCGTCCGCACGGTGAACACCGCTGGAACGCGAAGCTTTGTCCTGAACCTATGGCCTTGGCCCCACCCGCCGGTCGAACCGGCGGCTGCCGCACGTTCGGGATCATTTTCATTCACCGGGGCCGGGAGTTTGTTTATGGCTCAAGCCGCCGCCGCTCAAACCGCCTCGCCCTCGCGCGAGGACTTCGCCAAGCTGATCGATGAATCGTTCAATGACGGCCACATTCAGGAAGGCGCCGTCGTCAAAGGCAAAGTGGTCGCGATCGAACGCGACCTGGCCGTCATCGACGTCGGTCTCAAGACCGAGGGCCGCGTGGCGATGCGCGAATTCCAGGGGCCGGGTCGCCAGAGCGAGATCAAGGTCGGCGATACCGTCGAGGTCTATCTGGAAAGAATCGAAAACGCGCTCGGCGAGGCCGTGCTGTCGCGCGACAAGGCGCGCCGCGAAGAGAGCTGGGGCAAGCTCGAAAAAGCATTCCAGAATAACGAGAAGGTGCAGGGCGTCATCTTCAATCAGGTCAAGGGCGGCTTCACCGTCGATCTCGACGGTGCGGTGGCCTTCCTGCCGCGCTCACAGGTCGACATTCGCCCGATCCGCGACGTCTCGCCGTTGATGAACAATCCGCAGCCATTTCAGATCCTGAAAATGGATCGCCGCCGCGGCAACATCGTCGTCTCCCGCCGCACCGTGCTGGAAGAGACCCGCGCCGAGCAGCGCCA
>DATJLN010000009.1:0-3918 GCA_035509535.1 Xanthobacteraceae bacterium
CGAATTGCCGTTGCGTGGCGTGAGCGGCGAGTTCGTCGATGAGCGCACGTCCTTCCGCCTCGGGCATCCCGAATATGCGTCCCGCATGCGAAGCGAGGTAGAGCGATTTGCGGCCCGATTCCGGAATCGTGCGCACCAGAATCTGTGGCACCGGCGGCAGCCCTTGCCGCTCCTCCTCGCTGAAATTGGAAAAGCCGAGCCGCGCCCGTGAAGTGAAGATCGAGTGCTCCGCCACGAGCGATCCGAGCCTGTGTTTCATATCCTCCGGCAGCGCGTCGTAGGCCGCCCGCTCGTCGGCAAATTCGGTATGGCCGCCGACCGGCGGAATGGTGCGCGCGTAAAGCAGCGAGGCCCGCGCCGGCAGCCGCTTGAATGAACTGTCGGTGTGCCACAGCCGGTTGCCGAGCTGAAACATCCGCTGGCGCGATTCCTTGCCCCAGACTTGATTTTCCGGATCGAGGTTGGACACGTCCGCAAATTCCTGGCGCACGCGCAACTTGGCGTCCTTGCGAAACAAAGCGATCGTGGTTTCGAGCGGTCCGAAGTGGCGCGCGAAATCCAGATGTTGATCTTCCGACAAATGCTGGTCCGGGAAAATCAGCACCGCGTATTTGGCGAAGGCCTCGTCGATCGCCGCAAAGTCGGCCGGTGCGATTGGTTGGGACAGGTCGACATCGCCGATTTCAGCCGCAAAGCTCTCCGTGACCGGGCAGACGGTAATGGTCATGGGCATCGCCTCCAGGCCCCTTATCCCGGGGTTTGCCCGATTGAATCACAACGGGCCGGCGCGCGCAATTGAGCGCGTGCCGTCAAGGCTTCCTCTGCTGCCACTCTACGATGACGCCGACGACATTATTGTTGATATTTTGATACACCACGTTCTCGTCGGTCGAGGAATTGCAGACAAAATGTGCAAGCGACTCGGCGCGGGTGATTTGGCGCAAGAGATTCGGCGCATGTACTGTCGAGCGAAAAGCAGTCTAGCCGATCCGCGCCCAAAAACTCTACCAGCGCCGGCCCCAGCGCCGATAGCCCCAACGGCCGCCGCCGAGCAGACGGATTATAAACAGCAGCACTACGGCGCCGATAAAGGCGTTGAGGATCAGCGCCACGATGCCTGTACCGAGGTGGATGCCAAGCTGCGGCAACAGCCAATCGCCAATGAAGGCGCCGATCAAGCCGACGACCAGATCGCCGATCAGGCCGAAGCCGCCGCCTTCCATGACGCGGCCGGCGAGCCAGCCGGCGACAACGCCAACAACGATAATGACGAGAAGACTTTGGTTAGAAAGATACATGGCCCCTCCCCTGTGGCGATGATCGGTGATCAATGCGTCGCGGCGCAAATGGTTCCCATCGGGGAACACCAAAGGTTATTTCTTCCGCCGTGACACCACAATCACCCCGGCCGCGTGCGCTCGGTCATGTCGTCGTCGACGCGGCGCGCGGCTTGGGTCTCCAGCGCTCGCGCGCAAGGCCGGCAATCTCACGCGCCCGATCGAGCAACTCGGTAACCTGAGGTCTATTGGGAGCCGACAGCGCAGGCCTCCCTTTGCCATTCGACGATCACCCGCACCGTCTTGCCATCGATGTTGGGATGCGGCATCGGCGGGCTCTCGATGTAGAGGTGATCGCCGTCGAGGCGGATGTGGCGGACCTGCTCGGTACCCACCCAGGCCTCGTTCCACGCCGCTTCCACTTTGGTGATGACCTTGCCGTCCTCGACGCGGTAGCGGCCCGTGTAGGCGATCATGGTCTTGAGTGCCTGCGCGCGCTCTTCGTCGGTCTTCGGCACGCCGCGGCCTTCCGCCGTCATCAGCGCGAGCCAGCGGCCGTCGGCGGTGGCGATCTGGATACCCTTCGGATGCTCGCCGTAGATCGGCGTGCGCTCGATGCTCGCGGTGTCCTCGTAGTTGACGGAAACGAGCTTCCAGGTGCCGACAATCTGCCGTCTCAGTTCCCCATCGTCCATCGCCGTCACTCCGCGGTCCAGCCGCCGTCGAGGACGAGCGCCGAACCGGTCATCAGCGAGGAGGCGTCGGAGGCGAGAAAGATGATAGCGCCGGTGAGTTCGTCGAGCTGGCCAAGCCGGCCGAGCTTGATCTTGGACAGCACCTCGTCGCGAAACGCCTTGTTCTCGAAGAACGGCCGCGTCATCGGCGTTTCCAGAAACGTCGGCCCAAGCGAGTTGACGCGGATATTGTGCGGCGCGAGCTCGATCGCCATCGCCTTGGTGAAGCCCTCCATGGCGTGCTTCGATGCACAATAGACGGAGCGGCGCGCGGCGCCGACCTGGCCCATCTGCGAGGAAATGTTGATGATCGAGCCCGGCAGCTTCGCCTCGATCAAACGCAGCGCGACCGCCTGCGCCATGAAGAAAGCGGCGCGCACGTTGAGCCCAAAGATCGCGTCGAAATCCTCCACTTTCACATCGGGCAACAGAGCCGGCCGGTTCATGCCGGCATTGTTGACCAAAACCTGAAACGGTTCCGCGGCGGCGATTGCATGCCGCGCCGCCTCGATATCGGTGACGTCGAGCGTGAGCGCGCCAGCCTTCTGCCCGCGCGCGCGGATCGCCGCCGCCGCATCCTCAATCTCGCTTTTCGTGCGCGCGGCGAGCGTCACATGCGCTCCGGCCTCCGCCAGCGCTGAAGCTGCCGCGAGCCCGATGCCGCGCCCGCCGCCGGTCACCAGCGCACGCTTGCCGTCGAGGCGGAAGCTCGGAGTTTTGGCGAGGTCGATTGGCATATTCCCCTCATGTCATTCCGGGTCCGAGCCAACGGACCCGCACGAAGACGGGGCACCCCATCGCGCTTGCGCGATGGGGACCCCGCGCGCGGTCCGATGACAGGCTACGCGAGGAACCCGGAATCCATAACCCCTGCGCCAGTGATTATGGATTCCGGACTTGCCGCTTCGCGGCAATCCGGAATGAAGCCTCACTCTGCCGCCTGACCGTAGGGCACGTTGCGCCCGCCGTAGCGGCGCACGCGCACATTGGCCTGTTCGGCATGGGCGACGAAACCTTCGAGCATGCACAGCCGCGAGCAGACTTCGCCGATCTTGGCGCTTGCTTCGTCGGTCAGCACTTTCTGATAGGTGCAGGTCTTCAAGAATTTGCCGACCCATAGCCCGCCGGTATAGCGCGCCGCCTTCTTGGTCGGCAGCGTGTGGTTGGTGCCGATCACCTTGTCGCCGTAAGCCACATTGGTGCGCGGGCCGAGAAACAGCGAACCGTAATTCTTCATGTTGGCGAGGAAATAATCCGGGTCGCGCGTCATCACCTGCACGTGCTCGGAGGCGACGCGGTCGGCCTCGCGCACCATCTCGGCCTCGTCGTCGCAGACGATGACTTCGCCGTAATCCGCCCACGCCTTGCCGGCGAGATCGGCGCTGGGCAGGATTTTCAGCAGGCGCTCGACCTCCGCCATGGTGTCGCGGGCAAGCTTCTCGGAATTGGTGATCAGCACCGCCGGCGATGTCGGCCCGTGCTCGGCCTGGCCCAGAAGATCGGTGGCGCACATTTCGCCGTCGACGGTCTCGTCGGCGATGATCAGCGTCTCGGTCGGGCCGGCGAGGAGATCGATGCCGACGCGGCCGAACAATTGCCGCTTGGCTTCGGCGACGTACGCGTTGCCGGGCCCCACCACCATGTCGACGGGCGTGATCGTTTCGGTACCGAGCGCCATCGCGGCAACCGCCTGCACGCCGCCGAGCACGAAGATCTCATCGGCGCCGCCGAAATGCATCGCCGCCACGATTGCCGGATGCGGGCCGCCCTTATAGGGCGGCGCGCAGGCGATGATCTTGTTCACGCCGGCGACACGCGCGGTGACAATCGACATGTGCGCGGACGCCACCATCGGATAGCGGCCGCCGGGCACGTAGCAGCCGATCGAATTGACCGGAATGTGCCGG
>DATJLN010000010.1:0-2546 GCA_035509535.1 Xanthobacteraceae bacterium
ATTGTTGCCGGTCGCCGCGCAGATGAATTTCTCCGCCGGCATTTCGGTGAGGCTCGCGCAGTGGGCGATCGTGTACAGCATGCCGAGCGGCATGACGCCGGAGCCGGTCGGCGTGTCGGTGGCGATGATGAAACGATCGAAGGCGCCATGCTGCTCGGCAAGCCGCGCGCACAGAAGCGTGGTGCGCAGATTGCCGGCGGTGCAGACCTGCAGCGCGATCTCGCTTTCGTTGATCACACGCTCGAAGTCGCTGTCCGGCATCGCCGTCGGTCCGCCGTTGATATGGAACGACACGTGTGGATGCATGGCGAGCAGATGGTCGCCGGTGATCGCACCCGAGCCCGGTATCGATGCGCCGCCGGTATGACACGTGGTGATCAGACCGGCCGCCTTGGCGTCGCGCACGAGCGGCACATAGTCGAACGGCGTCTTCACCGCGCCGAAGCCGGCTTTGGCAAGGCGGACGCCGTTGACCGCGAGCTCGACGAAGTCGGCGGCCTTAAGCCCCGGTTCGAGAATGACGGAGCCGGCGAGCACGCGCATGCCGCCCGGCCGGTAGGTCGCAAACGAGCGCTGCGCTGCCAGCGCCAGCGCCTTGACGCCCTCCGGATCGCTCGGCCGCCCGGGCACGTGAACCTCCGAGGCCGAAATCGCCGTCGTGGTGCCACCGTGAAGGTAGCTTTCCAGATAACCGACCGTGCGCTGGCGTGGCGTGTAATCGCCGAAGGTGATGTGCACGTGCGAGTCGATGAGGCCCGGGATCGCCGTCATCCCGCCGGCGTCGATCACCACGTCGGCGCTTTCGACCGCGCCCGCACTGGCAGTGCCGACGAGCGTAATGCGCTCGCCTTCGCTCAGAATCGTGTCGCCCGCGACGAACGGCGAGCGCCAGTCGCCGGAAACGATTTCACCGAGATTGACGATCGCGACCTTCACGCCGGGTCCTCCGCCTGCGATGGGGGCGTCACTGCGCATATTTTTGTATATTGTAGCCGTTCGCCTCGACGCGTCCACGCGCATCTTGCGCCAGCTTGCGGCAATAATGATGCGGACTTCTAAACCGCCGCACTAGGAAACGCCATGAAACTTGCACGCCGAACGTTCCTGCGGCTAGCGGCTTCGGCCGCGCTGCCGCTTGCGCCACGCCTTGCCCGCGCGCAGTCCTATCCGGCGCATCCCATCCGCCTTCTCGTCGGGTTTCCGGCCGGCGGGCAGGTCGACATCGTGGCGCGCGTCACCGCGCAATGGCTCGGGCAACAGCTCGGGCAAACGGTCGTGGTCGAGAACAAGCCCGGCGTCGGCGGCAGCTTGGGCGCGCAGGCGGTGGTGCAGGCCCCGCCGGACGGCTACACGCTGTTCTTCGCCGCATCCTCAAACGCCGTCAACGAGACGCTGCTCCCTCACCTGCCCTACAACTTTGCCCGCGACACCATTGCGGTCGCCGCCGTCAACACGATCCCTCTGGTGCTCGAAGCCAATCTATCGTTCCCGGCAAAAACCGTGGCCGATCTGATCGCCAACGCCAAAGCGAGCCCGGGCGCGATGAGCGTAGGGTCGCCGTCGGCCGGGACGCCTCCTTATCTGTGCGTCGATCTCTTGAACATGATGGCCGGCATCAAGACCGTGCACGTGCCCTATTTCGGCGAGAGCCAGATGGTCACCGATCTGCTCGGCGGCCAGATCATGGTCGCATTCGGCGGCATTTCATCCGGCATCGGCCACATCAAAGCCGGCAAGCTGCGCGCGCTCGCCGTGACCACCGCCGCCCGCCTCGAACAATTGCCGGATGTGCCGACGATCGGCGAGACGGTGCCGGGCTTCGCGGCCAGCGGTTGGAACGGCATCGTGGCGCCCAAGAACACCCCGAAAGAGGTGGTGGACAAGATCGCGAGCGCAGTCAAAGCGATTCAGGCCGATCCGAAATTCAAGGAACGCTTGACCGATGTCGGCGTGACCGAACTTGCAATGCCGCCGGATGAGTTCGGCAAATTCATCGTCAGCGAAACAGAGAAGTGGGGCAAGGTCGTCAAATTCGCGGGGCTCAAGCCGCAGTAACCTGTCATCCCCACAACTTTTTGCTCGCCAGCGCGGCGCCCTCGCTGAGCGCACGCAGCTTCGCCCAGACGATCGAGTCGGTCACCATCGGCTCGGCGCGCACCGCGGTGCCGAACCCGCAATCGACGCCGGCAATGAGCCGCTCGCGGCCGATCACGTCCGCAAACCGGCCGATGCGCTGCGCCACCAGCCGCGGATGCTCGACGAAATTGGTGGTCGAATCGATGACGCCCGGAATGAGGATTTTGTCGTCGGGAATTTTGATCGCCTTGAGGTCCTCCCATTCGTGCTCGTGGCGCGGGTTGGCGGCCTCGATGCTCAGCGCCTGCGGCCGCGCCTTGAACGCGATGTCGATGATCTTCAGAAGCGGCAGATCGTGGGTGTGCGGTCCCTCGTAATTGCCCCAGCAGATATGCAGCCGCATGCGGTCGGGCGGCAGGCCCGCAGTGGCGGCGTTGAGCGCCGCGATATTGCGCTCGGCGATTTTTGAG
>DATJLN010000011.1:0-15264 GCA_035509535.1 Xanthobacteraceae bacterium
CAGGCCAGGCTTCCTGGGACGCGGCCGCCACGATTATTCTGCTAGGCGGGCGTTACCCGCCCCTGCCTGTCCCAGTCCAGTGCGCACCGCACGGCCGGCCACGAATTACCGGCGACATGATGCCCAAAGCCGCCCGGGAGCGGTTTGCGAGACCGCCCGCGGGCACCGCACTCGCTCCGTATGTCGGATCGCATCCGGATACGTCCCGCAACGAGCGAGCGGGACTGTTGTATCCAGATCAGTGACAATTGTCAACATAAAAGAGACAGCGATCGGAGAGGGCGTAACAGAGCCGCCCGGCACGGGGCGCCGATGAGCATCAATGGGCGCCTCGCATCGCGGCGAAAACGCGCGAGGCGAAGGCCGGCGTCGAGGATCATCCTGGTGACGAATTGGATCATTCCCGCAGCAACGCCAGATTCACCGGCCCCTTGAACAGGCTGCCGATCAGCGTCAGCGCCGCGCTCGCGCGTGCGTCGTTCCAGCCGCCATGCCTGGCATTGAGCAAAAACTTCTGCTCGATGTCGGCGCGGGTCAGCGGCTCCTGCGCGCCGCCGCGCATATAGGGCTGGCGCTCTTCGATCACCGAGCCGTCGCGCAAGGTGGCGCGGATGTGGCCGGTGAAATTCTTCGGATAGGGATTATTCGGATCGATCGCAAACCGCACCTTGCCGGCGAGCGCTAGCACTTGCGGATCCTTCACCGCCGCATCGGCGAAATCGCCCAGGCCGACATTGCCGCGGACAAAACCCGCGGCGATGCAATAGGGCGTCGAGAATTTTCCGGCATAGCCGTTGGCCGGCTTCTGTTTGGCCGCGAGCGGCTCCCACAGGCGGTGCACCGTGCCCTCGCCGACTTCGCAGACAATGTCGGCGATGTCGTCGGCCTTGACGCGTTTCGCCAGACGCCGCGCGCAATCGATATAGGGATGCGTCATGGTCCCGCAGGGATAGGGCTTGAAGGCCAGCGTCTCGGTCACCCATTCCTTGCCCAACGTGTCCGCGATCAATGCATAATCGCCTTTGGTCGTATTGGCGAAACCGTGAAAGAAGCCGTGCACGCCTTCGAACACCGTGCGCGGACCGAAGAAACCGGCGCGGCCGAGCAGCGCGGCGCGCAGGCCCGATTGCGCCGCCCAGCCGGCATGCAGCCGCTTGGTCCAGGCGCCTTCGGCGAGATATTCGATAATGCCGGATGCCATCGAGCCGACGGTGCCGAGCGCATCGACCATCTGCCGTTCGGTGAGCTTCAGCGCCGCGCCGACGCCGGCGGCGGCGCCCACCGCGCCGAACACCGCGGTCGGATGAAATCCGGCCTTGTGCGTCAGCGTCGGCGCGACGGTGGAAAGCCGGCACATGGTCTCGACGCCGACCGCAATGCCGAGCAGGGCCGCGTCGCCCGAGAGCTTGTGCCGCTCGCACGCCGCCAGCACCGCAGGCACCACGACCGCGCCGGTATGAATCGGGCCGCCTTCGAACGTGTCGTCGAAATCCTCGCCGTGGATCGCCGTGCCGTTGACGATGGCGGCCGCCGCCGCGCTCAACGTTCGGCCGTGGCCGATCGCGGTGCAGGGCCCGTCGTCGTCACAGGCCGCCAGTACGGCCCTGACATAGTCTTCGTTGCGGGCGGTGACGGCGAGACCGACCACGTCGATGACGAGTTGTTCGCATTTCTCACGCACCGCCGCCGGCAGTTTCGCCGCATCGAGCGCGCAGATTTTCTGCGCCAAGCGTTCGGCAATGGCGATTTTGGGCAACGCGTCGGAAGCCATATTCGGTCTCGCTTTCAAGGAATTGGGGCCGAATTGGCCCGTCGCTGGATGTCCCGCCCCGGCAAGCACTTACCCCAGCCGAGAAACCTTTTCGAGCCCGCAGGCGACTAAGATGCGGCCGGCCTCGGCGCGACGGCGATTCAACGCTTCGCGCGCTTGGATGCTCTGGCCGACAGGAGACCTCCATGTTCCGCGCCGTTCCGCTTCTCGCCGCCTGCCTGCTCGGTGGCGTTTCGTCCTTCGCCACGCTTTCAGCGGCCGATGCGGAGGCCGGCAATGCCGACATTTGCGCGTCGAAGGACGATGAAGCGTTTCCGCCGCAGCGGCGCATCGAGGCCTGCAGCGCGCTGATCGACGCGCTCAAGGACCAGCCGGCGGCGCAGGCCGCGGCTCTGGTCAACCGCGGCACGATCTACTGGACCATCGGCAGGACCGAGACCGCGCTGACCGATCTCAACCGCGCCGTGGCGCTCGATCCGAAAAACGAGCCGGCCTGGCGCGAGCGCTCGAACACCTACCGGACCATGGGCCGGCTCGACAAGGCGCTGCCCGACGCCAACGAAGCGGTGCGGCTCGATCCGAACGATGCGCAAGCCTTCGAGAAGCGCGGTGACGTCTTCTTCGACAACAAGCAGTACGATCGCGCCATCGCCGATTACAACGAAGCGCTGCGGCTCAGCCCCGGCGATTCGCTCGCCTATATGGATCGCGGCGCCGCCAATTATTCCAAGGGCGATTACCAGGCCGCGATCGCGGACCTGAACGACGCGATCAGGCTCGATCCGAAGAATGCGCGCGCCTACACCAATCGCGGCGCAGCCTATAAGAAGCTCGGCCGGATCGAGCAGGCCATCGCCGACGAGACCAGCGCGATCAAGATCGATCCGTCATATCCGGAGTTTTTCGACAACCGCGGCCTCGACTATGCGGCGAACGGCGACTACGACCGCGCCATCGCCGACTACAACGAGGCGATCCGGCTCAAGCCGCGGGCGAATTTCCTCACCAACCGCGGTGATTCGTACAATCGCAAAGGCGATCTCGACCGCGCCATCGCCGATTACGATCGCGCCATCGCGCTCGATCCGGGATTTGCGCTCGCCTACAACAATCGCGGCGCCGCCTATGACAAGAAGGGCGATCTCGACCGCGCCATCGCCGATTATCAGGCGGCGCTGCGCATCGATCCGCAATCCGACCTGACCGCCGAAAATCTCGCCGATGCGCGGCAGAAGCGCGACCGGCGCCTTGCCGCCGGCGGCGACGCTTCCGCCATCGTGCTGCCGACCTTCGACTGCGGCGCGGCGCACCGCGCCGTCGAAAAGGCGATCTGTTCCGATCCGGAACTGGCGCGGCTCGATCGCGAGATCGACGCCGCCTACCGCGCGGCGCTGGCGACGCACAGCGGCAAGGCGCTCAAGCAACTGCGCCAGGAGCAGCGCGACTTCATCGCCGCGCGCAACACGTCGTTCGGCAATCCGCAGTATAATCTCAAGCACGCGATGGAATTGCGGCTCGCGGCGCTCCAAGGCACGAGCGCGAATGTTGCGCATTAGCCGATCGCCTGACCGTCATTTCCGCAATTCGCGACCGGGCTGTCGGCGGTTTCCGCCGACTCACCCCGTGCCGATCGGCGCGTGAATTTTGCCGGATATCCGACGCGACCGATTTTGCGCCGTGCGCGGCGCCGGCGTGCCGGGCTCGCGCGGCGGAACTCCGGCCCCGGCCGGCGGCGTGGCGCTATGGTGAAAAGATAATGAATTTCAGTAACTTGATACCGCACGGGGGTGTGGCGGCAAATCCACAGGCCGGGAAATTCAAACAATCGGCTCGGCAAAAGCCGGACCATGACGTTTGTTCTCAAGCATTGTCCGGCAAAGACCTGTATATTGCGCGCGGATGCGACGGGAGGCGGGGATGAAAAAGTTTCTTCTTGGCAGTGCGGCTCTGTTGGCTTTGATCGGTGCGGCGAATGCCGCCGATCTTCCGGCACCTGCACCGGCGCCGTATGTGGCGCCGGCAGTTGTGCAGCCGCCTTCATGGACCGGCTTCTATGTCGGCGGCGGCTGGGGCTACGGCGTGTGGGACATGAATTCGAGTGTCGTCCCTGCCGGAGGCGTCATCCAGGGCACGACCAACAATGGCGGCAGAGGCTGGCTCGGTCAGGCCGTGGCCGGCTACGACTATCAGTTCGCCCTGTGGAATTTCAATTTGGTCGCCGGCGCGTTCGCCGATTACGACTTCGGCAACATGACCGGCACGTCGAATTTCACGGCGGCGCCCGCTGGCGGAGGCTTCACCACGCTGACCGGCGTCGAGAAGGAGAAATCCTTCTGGGACGTCGGCGCCCGCATCGGCTGGCTGATCACGCCCGACATCCTGTCGTATTTCAGCGGCGGCTACAGCCAGGCGCATTTCAACGGCATGAACCTGCAGCCGATCGGCGGCGTCGCGTTGTCGACCGCCTCGCACAATTTCGGCGGCTGGTTCACCGGCGCCGGTATCGAGACCAAGATCCAGTCCATTCCGGGACTGTACTTCAACACCGAATATCGCTTTGCGAGCTACAACAGCACGACCTTGCCGGTCGTCGGCTCGACGTTCGCTCTGAAGCTGCAGCCGTCACAGCAGACGGTGATGTCGGGCATCCACTACAAGTTCAATTGGCAGTAAGCGCCGCACTATCGCTGAAACTAAAAACGGCCGGGTCGATGCCCGGCCGTTTTGATTCTGCGTCGCCTCGTAGCGAAAGGAAGACGTGACGGCCGGAACAAGTCCGGCCATCACGGACCGCGTGGCTTAATACTTCGCCGAAATCGGCAGGTCCTCCGCCGGGAACAGCGAGATCAACGTGCAGCCCTTGTCGGTGACGACGACCTCTTCCTCGATGCGCGCGGCCGAGTAGCCGTCCTTGGCCGGGCAATAGGTCTCGATGGCGAACACCATGCCTTCCTTGATCTCGGTCGGGTGATCCATCGACACCACGCGCGAGATGATCGGCCGCTCGTGCAGGTTCAGGCCGAGCCCGTGGGCGAATTGCAGACCGAAAGCCGCCATCTCGTCGGGGAAGCCGAACTCGTGCGCCTTCGGGAACACTTCGCAGATATGCGCGGTCGAGGCGCCGGGCCTGATCCGGTCGATGGCATTGTCGAGCCATTCGCGCGCCTTCTTGTAGGCGTCGCGCTGGTCGTCGGTGGCGCGCACCACGTTGAAGGTGCGGTAGTAGCAGGTGCGATAGCCCATGAACGACTGCAGGATGTCGAAGAAGGCCTGGTCGCCCGGGCGGATCATGCGATCGGTGAAATTGTGCGGGTGCGGCGAGCAGCGCTCGCCGGAAATCGCATTCACCGCTTCGACGTCGTCGGAGCCATGGGTGTAGAGGAACTTGTTGACCTCGGCGACGATGTCGTTCTCGCGCACGCCGGGACGCAGTTTCTCGTTGATCAGATCATAGGCGCCGTCGACCATGGCGGCGGCGCGGTTGAGCAGCGCGATCTCGTCGGCGGATTTCACCTCGCGCGCGCTGAGCATGATCTGCTGGCCGTCCTTGATCTTCAGCCCGGCCTTTTCCAGCTCGAACATCATCGGCGGCTCGATGATGTCGACGCCGATCGGCATTTTGGCGACGCCGGCCTCTTTGAGGATCGAGGCCATTTCCTCGGCATGGCGCTTCATCAGGCCGAAGGCGGGATCGACGGTGCCGCGCAGGCCGACAAGGCCGGCTTTGCAGTTCTCGGGCTTGAGCCACGGCGAATAGAGCTTGTGATGGACGGCGGCCGAGCCGAAATCCCAGAGGATGGGATCGCCGCCGCGCACCAACAGCGCGAAGCGCGAAAGCTTGTCGCGCGCCCACTCGCCAATCTTGGTCGAAGTGACGTAGCGGATATTGTTGTCGTCAAACAGCAGCAGCGCGCCGAGATCGGAGGCCTCCAGCGCCGCCTGCGCGCGGCCGAGCC
This sequence comes from Xanthobacteraceae bacterium, assembly GCA_035509535.1. Classification (GTDB taxonomy): domain Bacteria; phylum Pseudomonadota; class Alphaproteobacteria; order Rhizobiales; family Xanthobacteraceae; genus BOG-931. Next base: position 5,728 of record DATJLN010000011.1, read on the forward strand.
GATAGCGGTGCATGCGCCGGTAATCGACGCGCTCCTCGAAATCGACCCCCATCGTGCCGAGCACCGGCAAATGGCGGCCCCAATTGTAGCGCGGATTGATGTCTTCTGCGGTGATCTTGACCGGATCACGCCTGGTGATGTCGTCCATGGCAGGCTCCCTGGGTTCTCTTCACTATATCTGTTTCTTGGACGCTGTGCAGCACATAGCATAGCGGGCGATGCGCCGCGGATTCCAACACTCGCAAGTTCAGAGCCTTGAACCGCCGCGCCGGCAAGGCCCCCCGGATCGGCGGTGCACCGCGCGCCGAAGCGCTGTTGGCGCTGCACCGCGTCCGGGGAAACGTAAGCTATCTTACGGACTTGTGTTGCGGGGTTGTCTCGCGACCCTGTTTTGCGACCCGGCCTTACGGCATGGGAATCGGCCCCATATCCTTGGGCACCTTGTAACCCTTCTGCACCGCCGGACGATTGGCGATGGCGACATACCAGCGCTTGACGTTGGGGTATTTGTTGAGATCGACGGTCTGCCACTCGAAGCGCGAGACCCACGGCCAGATCGCGATATCGGCAATGGAATAGTCGCCGGCGACGTAGTCGTGCTCGGCGAGCCGCTTGTCGAGCACGCCATAGAGCCGGTGCGCCTCTTTCAGATACCGTTCCTCGGCATAGGGCGCCTTGCCCGGGTTGTATTTGACGAAGTGATGCACCTGACCGAACATCGGGCCGGGCCCGCCCATCTGCCACATCAGCCATTCGATGGTGTGGTAGCGCGCCTCGCCGGACTTCGGCAGAAGCTTGCCGGTCTTGTCGGCGAGATAGATCAGGATCGCGCCGGATTCCATCAGGCTCATGCCGTTGTCGCGATCGACGATCGCCGGGATGCGGTTATTGGGGCTGATCTTGAGGAATTCCGGCTTGAACTGCTCGTCCTTGGAAATATCGACCGGGTGCACGGTATAGGGCAGGCCGAATTCCTCGAGCGCGATGGAGGCCTTGCGGCCGTTCGGCGTGGTCCAGGTATAGAGATCAATCACGGTATGTTTTCCTGTCCTGACTTTGAGATTACGCGGCCGTCCTTTTACCCCAAAGCCGGGCGGATGCGATATCCGCGCCGGCGCGGATCGCCTTGAGCTTGAGCCACACCACCGGCTCGATGACCCATTCGCGCCGGGTGAAGGTGCCGAAGCCGCAATCGCTCGAGGCGACGACGCGCTCGCGGTCGCCGACGGTGGCGACCGCCTCCTCGATCCGCCGCGCCACCACTTCGGGATGCTCGACGAAATTCGAGGTGGTCTCGACCACGCCGGGAATAAGGATCATGTCTTTCGGAAACGGCACGCGCTTGAGCGCGGCATATTCGTGGGCATGGCGCGGATTGGAGAACTCGATCGACAGCGCGCCGACCTTGGCCTGGTAGAGCGCCGGCAGAATCTTCTCCAGCGCAATGTCATGGATGTGCGGGCCTTCCCAGTTTCCATAACAGATGTGCAGCCGCACGCGGTCCTTCGGAATGCCGTCGATGCCTTTGTTGATGGCCGCGACGTGGCGCTCGCAGCGTTTGACGAAATCCGCATCCGACAGGTCGCGGTACATCATGGTGCGGTCCATCGCCAGATCCGGCGCGTCGATCTGCAGCACGATACCGGCTTTGTGGATGGTCTGATATTCATTCTTCATCTCGCGCGCCAGCGCATCGAGATAGGCGTCATGCGTGTCGTAATGCGCGTTCAGCATCGTCGTCGAAATGATGCCGGGCGACGGCGCGGTCATGAAGCGCTCGGAGAAGGCGTGCAGTTCGTCGGCGATCCTGTTGAAGCCCGACGTTTCCTCCTGAATGGGCTTGAGATCGTTGTAATGGATCTCGCCTTGCGCTTCCGGCGCGCCGTGCTGGCTCTTCGGCGGATTGGGGAAACGCCGCATCAGATAGGCGACCAGGTCGGGAAATTCCTCGAACTCCCTGCCGCGGCGGCGCTTCGACACCCCGGCAAAGCCGGTCATGCGCTGTGGCACATAGGTCTGGAAGCCGATGCGGCGCTGTTCGCCGTCATTGCCGATATCGATGCCGGCCTCGACCTGCTTCTGCACGACATGGCGGACCGCCTTGTCCATCTCGGCCGCCATCCGCTTTTCGTCATAGGCCTTGCCCTCCTCCTGCGCGATCAGAAGGTCGCTCAAGGTTTCATTGCGCGGCAGGCTGCCGACATGAGTGGTGAGAATGCGGTCGCGACTGAGAATCATGCGATGAGCTCCGGCGGGATGGGTCTGGCAGCGATTTCATAGCGCAATTCGGCGGCGAAGACAGCGCCCATACCGCGCCAAACGATCGGCCCCGCCAAAGCGCGCCGTTGCCGCCGAACTTTTAGATCGGCATAATCCAAGCGATGGGCAGTGAGTGGGCAATAGACCAACAGACCTGTCCGATGGGAACGCCACAATGAGTGCCGCTCTGCAGGCTGCGAGCGCGATCCCGCGCGACTACAATTTCGCCGCCGATATTCTCAAGCGCAATCTCGATGCCGGCCGCGCCGGCAAGGCCGTCTATATCGACCATCGCGGCGGCATCACCTACGGCGAGCTTGCCGAGCGCGTCGAGCGTTTCGGCCACGTGCTGCGCTCGCTGCACATCCGCCGCGAGGAGCGCATGCTGATGTGCCTGCTCGACACCATCGACTGGCCGACGGCATTTCTCGGCGCCATCAAGGCCGGCGTGGTCGCGGTGCCGGTCAATACGCTGATGACCGAGGACGATTACTGCTTCATGTTGCGCGACAGCCGCGCCCGCCTCCTCGTCGTCTCCGAAGAACTGCTGCCGAAATTCGGCAAGGCGATCCGCGAAGCCGACGACCTCGAGCACATCATCGTGTCCGGCGGCTCATCGCACGAGAAGCCGCGCTTCGAAGATCTTCTGGTGCAGGCCGCTACCCGGCCGGTGACGGCCCCGACCACGCGCGACGACATGTGCTTCTGGCTGTACACTTCGGGCTCGACGGGCAGGCCGAAAGGCGCCGTGCACACCCACGCCGATCTGAAACTCACCGACGATCTCTATGCCGGACCCGTTCTCGGCATTACCGAAAACGACGTCTGCTATTCGGTGGCGAAATTGTTCTTCGCCTACGGCCTCGGCAACGCGCTGACCTTCCCGATGTCGGCCGGCGCCACCACGGTCTTGCTGGCGCAGCGGCCGACGCCGGATCTGGTCGCCGATATCCTGAAAAAACACCAAGTCAGCGTGTTCTACGCCGTGCCGACTTTCTATGCGGCATTTCTGGCAAGCCCGGCGGCGCCGCAGCGCGCCGAGACCAGGCTGCGGCGCTGTGTCTCGGCCGGCGAGGCGTTGCCGTCCGACATCGGCCGGCGCTGGAGCGAACGCTATGGGACCGACATCCTCGATGGGCTCGGGTCGACGGAGATGCTGCACATTTTCCTCAGCAACCGGCCGGGCGACGTGAGATACGGCACCACCGGCAAGCCGGTGCCGGGCTACGATATCAGGCTGGTCGACGACGACGGTGCCGTCATCAAGAGCCGCAGCGAGATGGGCGAATTGCAGGTGCGCGGCCCGACCAGCGCCATGATGTATTGGAACAACCGCGAGCAGTCGCGCACGACCTTTCTCGGCGAATGGACGCGCTCCGGCGACAAATATGTCGAGGACGACGACGGCTATTACGTCTACTGCGGCCGCCGCGACGACATGCTGAAAGTTTCCGGCATGTACGTCTCGCCGTTCGAGGTCGAGGGCGTGTTGCAGAGCCATCCCGACGTGCTCGAAGCGGCCGTTGTCGGCTGGCCCGACACCGACGCGCTGATCAAGCCGAAGGCCTTCGTGGTACTGAAGACGCCGAGCCTCGCCGGCGCCGACTTTGCGCAACGGCTGCAGGACGAATGCCGGCAGAAGCTCGCGGTCTACAAATATCCGCGCTGGATCGAATTCCGCAGCGAATTGCCGAAGACCGCAACCGGCAAGATCCAGCGCTTCAAGCTGCGCGCGGAAGCCGGGAAACGGTGACGCCGCCGCGCGTCGCCTGGCACGCGTCTGGCATCTCCCATGTCGTGGCATGTCGTGGCGCCGCGTGCGGTGCAGCGATTGATGCAGATCAAAACTGGCTGCGGCGTTTGGTTTCACAAAATGATTCATGGGCGTCACGGAACGCCCGCATCATATGATCAAACAACCCGGATGAAGCGCGGCGGACCACGGTGAACATCATGAAAGCTCTCGTCTATAACGGACCGGGACGGAAAACTGTCGAAGATCGACCGATACCTAAAATCGCCGAACCGACCGATGCGATCGTCAAGATCGCCAAGACCACGATCTGCGGCACTGATTTGCACATTCTCAAGGGCGACGTTCCGACCTGCGCTCCCGGCTGCATCCTGGGCCACGAGGGCGTGGGCGTTGTCGAGACAGTCGGCGCCGCGGTCACCGCGTTCAAGCCGGGCGATCACGTCATCGTGTCGTGCATTTCGTCCTGCGGCAAATGCGACTATTGCCGCCGCGGCATGTATTCCCATTGCATCAGCGGCGGCTGGATTCTGGGCAACAAGATTGACGGCACCCAAGCCGAATACGTCCGCATCCCGTTCGCCGACACCAGCCTGTATCACATCCCGCCCGGTGCGGAGGAAGACGCGCTGGTCATGTTGAGCGATATTTTGCCCACCGGTTTCGAGTGTGGCGTGCTCAACGGCAAGGTCCAGCCCGGCGCGACCGTCGCCATCGTCGGCGCCGGTCCGATCGGGCTCGCAGCGCTGCTCACCGCGCAATTCTATTCGCCGGCCGAGATCATCATGATCGATCTCGACGACAACCGTCTGCAATTATCGACGCGCTTCGGCGCCACTGCCGTGATCAACAACAAGGATGGCAAGGCCGTCGAGAAAATCCTGGCCATGACCGGCGGTCGCGGGGTCGACACCGCCATCGAAGCCGTCGGCGTGCCGGCGAGCTTCGTCACCTGTGAAGATATCGTGGCGCCCGGCGGGACCATCGCCAATATCGGCGTCCACGGCATCAAGGCGGATCTGCATCTGGAACGGCTCTGGGACCGCAATATCGCGATCACGACGCGGCTGGTCGACACCGTGACGACGCCGATGCTTTTGAAGACGGTCCAGTCGCGCCGTATCGATCCCAAACAATTGATCACCCATCGCTTCAAACTCGACAACATACTGGAGGCCTATGACACTTTCGGCGCGGCGGCCAAGACGGGCGCGTTGAAGGTTCTGGTCGAGGCTTAGAAACGCGATCAGAGCGCTCATCTGGTTTTCGCGGCGGATGGGGACGCAAGAGAAACGTCTTTCCTTCGGAGCTTTCTAATGCTGGACAAGCAAGAGGCCGGCAACACCGCCGGGCGAAACCCGGCCGTTGAACCTAGTCCCGATGGCCTGTCGACGGCGGAAGCTCAGCATCGGCTCGCTCAATACGGTGAGAACGCACTCGCCGAGCATCATGTCAGTGTGCTTGAACGTCTCGCGCGCTTCTTCTGGGGGCCGATCCCGTGGATGATCGAGATCGCGGCTGTCCTGTCCGGAGCGCTCCGCCACTGGAACGATCTCGCCATTATCCTGACGATGCTCTTCATCAATGCCGGCGTCGGCTTCTGGCAGGAATTCAAGGCCGACAATGCTATCGCACTGTTGAAGCAACGGCTGGCGTTGAAGGCGCGGGTCAAGCGCGACGGCGCTTGGCAAGACATTCAGGCGCGCCTGCTTGTGCCCGGCGATCTCATTCTCATCAAACTCGGCAACGTCGTTCCGGCCGACGCCAAGCTCGTCGGTGACGGCTACGTGAGCGTCGACCAGTCGGCGCTGACCGGGGAATCGCTGCCGGTCGACAAGAAGGCCGGCGACGACGCCTATTCTGGTTCTATCGCCAAACAGGGCGAGATGGAGGCCAGGGTCACTGCGACCGGGATGAAAACCTATTTTGGCAAGACCGCCAGCTTGGTCCAGCAGGCCGGAACGGTTTCACACTTTCAACGCGCGGTGCTGCGTATCGGCAATTTTCTCATTCTGATCACCGCCGGCCTGGTGGCGGTCATCGTGATCGCCGGCCTGTTCCGGCATAATCCCCCGCTGGAGCTGGTCCAATTTGCGCTGATCCTAGCGGTTGCCTCAATTCCCGTGGCGCTGCCGGCGGTGCTGTCGGTAACGATGGCAGTGGGCGCCGAACGCCTGGCCAGAATGCGGGCAATTGTCTCGCACCTAGTCTCGATCGAAGAAATGGCCGGGATGAACACATTGTGCTCGGACAAAACCGGCACCCTGACCAAGAACCAGCTGACGCTTGGCGAACTGCAGCCGGCGCCCGGCGCCGCGCCTGGCGAACTCATTCTGACGGCTGCATTGGCCTCGCGGCGGGATGCGCCAGATGCTATCGACGCCGCGATTTTGGCCGGCGCGCCCAAAGATCAAAACCTCGATGGATATGAGGTGAAGGCGTTCCATCCATTCGATCCGGTAGCCAAACGCGCCGAAGCGGAGATCGAGCACGACGGCACACTCTTCAAAGTGGTCAAGGGCGCGCCGCAAGTTGTCGTCGCCCTCTGCTCGCCCTTGCCCCACGAGCGCGCCGCGATAGCCAAAACTGTCGACGAGGATGCCGCCAAGGGTTATCGGACGCTCGGCGTCGCACGCACCGACGATTCCGGCAAATGGCGCCTCCTCGGCCTGTTGCCGCTGTTCGACCCGCCGCGCGATGACTGTAAGGAAACCATCAATGCCGCCCGGGCCATGGGTGTCGATATCAAGATGGTCACCGGCGACCACGAGGCAATCGCCAAGGAGGTCGCCGCGCAGCTTGACCTCGGACAGAATATCGTGGTCGCGGAAGCGGTATTCGGCGACGCGGTTCCGGCTGATCGGTTGCGGCAAATCCTTTCCGCTGACGGCTTTGCCCGCGTCTTCCCGGAGCACAAGTTCGAGATCGTCAAAGCGCTGCAAGGCGCCGGCCGCATAGTCGGCATGACCGGCGACGGCGTTAACGACGCGCCGGCGTTGAAACAAGCCGATGTCGGCATCGCCGTCTCGGGCGCAACCGACGCGGCACGCGCCGCCGCCGCACTCGTGCTAACGGCGCCTGGACTTTCGGTCATTACGACAGCGATCGAGGAAGCGCGGCGCATCTTCGAGCGTATGACGGCCTATGCGATCTACCGCATCGCCGAGACCATGCGGCTCCTTCTGTTCATGACAGCCGCAATCCTCGTCTTCAACTTCTACCCGGTCACCGCGATCATGGTGGTGTTGTTGGCGCTGTTGAACGATATCCCGATCATGATGATCGCTTACGACAATGCACCGTTCGCGCAGCACCCCGTGCGCTGGGACATGGAGCGGGTGCTGACCGTGGCTACGGCGCTCGGCGTCTACGGCGTGCTCGAGAGCTTTGTTCTTTATTGGCTGGCGCGAGATTATTTGGCGCTGCCAAGCCCGCAGCTGCAGGCCGTCATTTTTCTCAAACTGCTCGTATCCGGGCACATGACGATCTATCTGACCCGAAATAAGGGATGGCTGTGGGAGCGGCCGTGGCCGAGCTGGAAGCTTGTAGTGCCATCCGAGGCGACGCAGGTCCTCGGGACCTTGATCGTCGTCTACGGTATCGCCATGGCGCCGATCGGATGGTGGCTGGCAATCCTGGTTTGGACCTACGCCATCATTTCGTTTTTTGTCGCCAATGGGGTGAAGGTTTTGACGTATCGGCTGCTGGGCCATCTTGTTTCTTCCCATGCGCGCCACCTTGCCCGTGTTGAAGGTCGCATTACGCCATGACTTCAGCCACGCCCTCCGAATTCTCGCGCGCCAGCGTGCCGGCGTTCTGGCCGATGGCCATGGCCGCCTCGCTGATAGAGCAAGGCGTCGAGCTTTACGCGCGCAATCTCAAGTTCGTCGAGGAAGAGATCAAAATCCACGATGAGCTACGGCCCAATCTGGCGACGCCGAACACGGTGCGGCTCGATCTGCGCACCATGAAGCTGCGCGACTACGGCAAGCCCGGAGGAATTCCGACGCTGGTCGACGCGCCGCATGCCGGACATACGGCCATGATCGCCGACTACCACAAGGGCCAGAGCCTGATCGAAACGCTGCTGGCGAACGGCATCGGCCATGTGGCGCTGACCGACTGGAAATCGGCTACGGCGGACATGAAAGATCTGGAGATCGACAACTATCTCGCCGACCTGATCGTGGCGATCGACGACCTTGGCGGCCGCGTCAATCTCGTCGGTCTCTGCCAGGGCGGCTGGATGGCGACGATGGCGGCGGCGCGCTTCCCGGACAAGGTGAATGCGCTGGTGCTTGCCGGAGCGCCGATCGATACCGATGCCGATGACGGGCCGATCAAACGCATGGTGCACCGCTCGCCGATGTCATTCTACGAGGACCTGGTGCTGCTCGGCGGCGGCCTGATGAGGGGAAGGCTCATGCTGCAAGGCTGGAAGAATATGCACCCCGAGCAGCATTATTTCGAAAATCAGATCGACCTTTACGAACACATCGACGATCCCGTCTATGTCAGCAAGCAAGAAACTTTCGCAAGCTGGTACGAAAATCCGATCGATCTGCCCGGTCGCTGGTATTTGCAGGTCATCCGGCAATTGTTCAAGGAGAACCGTCTGGCCAAGGGCACGTTCGTCGGTCTCGGCCGCCGCCTGGACCTGAAAGACATTGCCTGCCCGGCCTATCTGCTGGCCGGCGAAACCGACGACATCACCACCACGGGACAGGTCTTCAACGCCGAGAATCTTTTCGGTACGCCGAGGAACAAGATCGCAAAACAACTCGTTCCCGGCGGCCATATCGGCCTGTTCATGGGCGCGCGTACCTTGACCAAGGCGTGGCCGGCCGTCGCCCAGTGGATTGCCGCCCAATAACGCCGAATGTCAGCGCCGGGGAGACCGGCGCGCCGCCGCCGCTCAGTCGACCTTCACGCCCGCGGCCTTGATCACCGGCGCCCAGCGCGCGACCTCGGCATTGATCACGTCACGAAATTGCGCCGGCGAGTTGCCGACCGGTTCCATGAACTGCGCCGCGAGCTTGTCGCGCACGGCCGGCGCGCGGATCGCTTCCGCCACGTCCTTGTTGATCTTGGCGACGAGTCCCGGCGGCGTCTTGCCGGGCGCGATCAGGCCCATCCAGGCATCGGCTTCGACGTCGACGCCGGATTCCTTGAGCGTCGGCAGGTCGGGCAGAAACGGCGAGCGCCGGGCCAGCGATACCGCGAGCATCTTGACCTTGCCGTCTTTGGCGAGGGGAACGACCGACGCGGCCGGCAAGCAGGCCATCTGCACATCGCCGCGGATCACCGCAGTCATGGCTTGCGGCGAGCTGGCGAACGGCACATGCACGATCTGCGTGCCGCTTTTCAGCGCGATCGCCTCCATAGCGAGATGCGAGAGCGAGCCGTTGCCGATCGAGCCAAAGTCGTATTTGCCCGGTTCGCGCTTGAGCAGCGCGATGAGGTCGCTGACGCTGTTGACGCCGAGATTGGGATTGACCGCGAGCACGCTCGGCATGGTGACGAGC
>DATJLN010000012.1:0-8543 GCA_035509535.1 Xanthobacteraceae bacterium
CCGCGCGATTTACCCGGCACAACGATTACGACGCCTGCGCCTATTCGGTCCTCACGCCCTATCCGGGAACGTTGACCTGGTATGAGCTGAAGAAGGCGAACCGCATCGTTTCATTTGACTGGGACAAATACGACCAGGGCCACGTGGTCTATCGTCCAGCACAGATGACCGGCGACGAACTCCGGTCGGGCGTGTCCGACACGTATGAGCGCTTTTATTCGTGGCCGTCGATCGCGAGCCGCTTTCCGGTCGGCGGCCGCCGCCATCGCGCGCAGTGGCTGATCTACAATCTCTTCATGCGCAGAGGGTCGAATATCGAGGGCAAGCGGATCAGCGCCGTCGCCCCGCCGACGGCGGCGCCCGATGTGGCGCCGATGCCGCCGATTTTGCCGACCAAACGCGAATGGCGCGCCGCTGTTCTAGAAGGTATCGGCGGCGGGGTTGGGCCGCATCTGAGCTGAATATCGCAAACAACGCCGAAGATCGTGGCGCGGGTGGAGAAATAGTCCGCCTCCTGTTGCGCGCCATCGCACCGGCTCGATCGCCGGCCGGCCCCGTCGCCGATTGCTTTGTATGGTAAAGTATGGTTTCATGGCCTTATGGTGGGACGGGGTCAAATCGCCCGCGATGACGCGCTGCCGATCTACGAGCAGCTGGCGCAGCTTCTGGTCGACAAGATCGGCCGCGGCCAGTTCGCCTCCGGAGCGCGCCTGCCCACCGAACTCGATCTGGCGAAAGACTACGGGATCAGCCGCGACACCGTGCGTCAGGCGATCGCCATCCTCGAGCGCCGCGGGCTCGTGGTGCGCCGGCGGGCCAAGGGCACCTTCGTCTCCGCGCAGCGCGTCACCCAGGAACTCGCCAAGCTGCGCAGCTTCCACGGCGGCCTTGTCGACCGCGGCGTCGTGCCGGACATGGAGCTTCTCGAGTTTCGGCCGGTCGCGCCGCCGCAGGAATTCGCCGCCGGTTTCCAGCAAGGCGAAGTCGTGCGGCTGCTGCGGCGCTATCTGGTCAACGGCAAGGCGCTCGCGGTCGCCGACATTTATCTGCACGCCATGGCCAAGGCGATCCCCTGGGAGGTCGCCGAGCGGCACGATACCTACACGATATTCGACAAATTCCTGCACACGCCGGTGGCGCGGGCGTCCGCCACGATCCGCGCCGAATCCGCCGGCCGCGGAACCGCGAACTTCCTCGGCGTGCGCCCATCGGCGGCGATCCTGGCTCTGATCCAAACGCACTATTCGGTGTCCGGCGAAGTGCTGGTGCGTTCCGCGCTGCGGGTTCGCGCCGATGCCTACGAGCTGCACATCGACCTTTTGGGCGCGACCGGACTAACCGACAGTCTCACCGGCACACCAGCACGGCGGTTCAAACAGGGGGGCGGCTGATGGAAAGCACACCAATGCGTCGCGTCGCGGCGGCAAGCGCGATCGGCACGATTCTGGAGTGGTACGATTTCGCCCTCTACAACGCGATGTCGGGCCTTGTCTTCAACAAGATATTCTTTCCATCCTTCTCGCCGCTGGTCGGCACGCTGTTGGCTTTTCTTACCTACGGCGTCGGCATGGTGGCGCGGCCGGTCGGCGGCATCATCTGCGGCCGCCTCGGCGACGTCATCGGCCGGCGGCCGATGCTGATCGCCACCGTATCCACCATGGGCACGACGACGGCCTTGATCGGTCTGTTGCCATCCTACGCGCAGATCGGGATAGCGGCGCCGGTTCTGCTCGTTGTCCTTCGTTTCGTGCAGGGCATCATGCTCGGCGGCGAATGGGCCGGCTCCGTGCTGCTTTCGGTCGAACATGGCTCCGCCACGCGGCGCGGTCTGAACGCGTCGTGGACGCAGTGCGGCACGCCGGGCGGCACCCTGCTCGCGACCGCCGCCCTCGCGGTAACCACGTCGCTGACCACCAACGCCGACTTCATCGCCTGGGCCTGGCGCATTCCGTTCCTCGCCAGCCTCGTGCTCATTGCCTACGGCGTGTGGCTGCGGGCGCGCGTCGCCGAGACCCCGCAATTTCGCACGCTGAAGGAAAAAGACGAGACCGCCAAGGCGCCGGTGACCGAAGTGCTCCGCAGCCATTGGCGGCGCGTGCTCATGGGCTGCACCATCAAGTTCGGCCCCGACGCCGTCGGCGCGCTGATGTTCGTTTTCACGCTCACCTATATGACGCAAGTCGCCATGGTCGAGCGTTCGCTCGCCTTGAGCGCAGTCAGCATCGGCTCCGCCGCCAACCTTGTGACCATCCCGCTGTTTGGATCACTGTCCGACCGTTTCGGCCGCCGCGCGATTTATCTGCTCGGCATCGCTTTCGCCCTCGTCTACACCTTCGTGCTGTTCCACCTGCTCGATACAGGGAGCCCGGCCGTCGTCATTCTGGCCGTGGTCATCGGTCTCGTCATCCACGCCTCGCTATGGGCGACGCAGGCCTCCTTCATCACAGAGCTGTTTCCGACCCGGCTCCGCTATACTGGCTCTTCGCTCTCCTATTCGCTCGCCGGCATTCTCGCAGCCGGGACGCCGGCGGCTTTGGTCGGCCTCCAAGGTCATTTCCGGGCAAGCTGGGCGCCAGCCTCCTACGTCGTGTTTCTCCTGCTGGTGACCGCAGCCGCGGTGCTGTTCGGCTCGACCAAGCCGGCGGCCGACGAAATCTGAAAGCCGGCACGCCAGCAGACCGATTCGCCGGCAGTACAAACGGACAAGAACGGCGATGGCACAGGCGCGTATCGGCATCGACGTGGGCGGCACCTTCACCGACCTGGTGCTGCTCGACGGGCACGGCAAGATTACGTTTCACAAGCTGCCGTCGACGCCGAGCGCGCCCCATCGCGCTCCGATCAAGGGCATAGCGCACCTGCTGCAGCGCGCGAAGGTCGAACCGCACGACGTCGATTTTGTCGGGCTCGGCACCACCGTCGCGACCAACATGCTGCTCGAGCGCAAGGGCGCGCCGACCGGCCTCATCACCACCGAGGGTTTCCGCGACCTCATCGAAATCGGGCGGCAGAAGCGGCCGCTGGTGTTCGATCCGTTCGCGGCAAAGCCCGCGCCGCTGATCCCACGCGAGCACCGTTTGGGCGTCCGCGAGCGCGTGACGTTCGACGGCAAGGTGCTCGTCCCGCTTGCCGACGACGACGTCGCAAATGCCGCCAAGACGCTGCGCGAGGCGGGCCTCGTCAGCATCGCCATCTGCTTTTTGCACTCCTATGCCAATCCGGCGCATGAGCAACGCGCCGCCGCGCTGGTGCGCGAGCTTTGGCCCGACGTGCATCTGGTCACGTCCGAAGCGCTGATCCCGGAATTTCGCGAATACGAGCGGCTGACGACCACGGCGCTCAACGCCTATTTGCTGCCCCGCATGCACGATTACATCGCCGAGCTTTCCGCGCAGGTGCGTGCGCTCGGCATCCGCGCCGAACCGCTGATCATGAGTTCGAGCGGCGGCGCATTGCGCGCGCTATTGGCAGCGCGGCGGCCGGTCGACACGCTGTTTTCCGGGCCGAGCGGCGGCGTCAGCGGCTCGGCATTCATTGCCGCGGCCGCGGGCGTCAACGATACGATCAATTTCGACATGGGCGGCACTAGCACCGAGGTGTGCGTGGTCCAAGGCGGCGAGCCGGACCTGAGTCATCACCGTGAGATCGAGGGTTTCCCGCTACGCAGCACGGCGATCGCGGTCAATACGATCGGGGCCGGCGGCAGCAGCATCGCGCGTATCGATCACGGCGGCCTGATCCGCGTCGGTCCGCAAAGTGTCGGCGCCGACCCGGGGCCGGCGTGCTATGGCCGCGGCGGCACGCAGCCGACCGTCACCGATGCGAACGTGGTGTTGGGCCGGCTCAATCCCGAGTTCCTGCTCGGCGGCAGTCTGCCGATCGACGCCGCGCGCTCCACCGCCGCGATCGAGGAATTCATCGCCAAGCCGCTGCGTATCGGAGTGATCGAAGCGGCGGCCGCCATTCTCGCCGTCTCCAACAACAATATCGCGCAGGCGGTGCGGCTCGTCTCGACCAGCAAGGGGCTCGATCCCGCCGACAACACGCTGGTCGCCTATGGCGGCGCCGGACCGCTTCACGCGGCTTTTGTCGCCGCCGAACTCGGCATTGCGAACATCCTCCTTCCGCCGGGACCCGGCCTGCTCTGCGCCTTCGGCGTGCTCACCAAGGATGTCGCCATGGATATCAGCATGAGCCGCCTGATGACCGATGACGGCGACGGTTTTCTATCGACCGTGCGCGGCGTCTTCACCGAGCTCGAACGGCGTGCGCAGAGCGAGCTCAACGAGAGCGGCGCCCGTGTCGGCGGCCTTCGCTTCGCTCATACGATCGACGTCCGTTACGTCGGCCAGAATTTCGAGCTCAACGTGCCCGTTGATCTCAACGACTCCGGCCTGCACGAGCAGATCCGCACGCGCTTCCACGAGGAGCATCGCAAGGTCTACGGCTTCGTGCGCGAGAACAGTGCGCTGGAGCTGGCGACCTTCCGGCTGCGCGCGATCGTCCCCTCGCCGCGGCCCCCAATCGTGCAGGAGTCGATGACGCAAGAGCCCGGCAAACCCACGGGCAGCCGCATGGTCGTATTCGACGAAGCCGACGGCCACGTGTGCTGCGCGCTCTACGAGCGCACCTCGCTCACCGCCGATCAAATCATCAGCGGGCCCGCCATCATCGAGCAGATGGATACGACGACGATTGTTCCTCCGGGCTTTTGCGCTCGCGCGCATCCGAGCGGCAATCTTTTTCTCGCCCGTGATGAAAGGAGCGTATCGTGACCGCCCCGCAGCGTTCCGCCCGCATCGAGATCGTTGCCGGCGCGTTTGAGGCGGCAACCGCCGAGATGTGCGCGAGCCTCATTCGCAGCGCCTATTCGCCCAACATCAAGGAACGCGCCGACTGCTCGACGGCCTTATGCGACATGGCGGGCCGCACGCTGTCGATCGCGACGCACGCGCCGGCGCATCTCGGCTCGACCCTAAAGCTCGTTCCCGCGCTGCTTGAACGCTTCCCGGCCGAAACCTTGGCGCCGGGCGACGTGTTCTTCGCCAACGACCCGTACATCGTCGGCGTCACCCATCTCAACGACTGCACTGCCGCCGCGCCGATTTTTGTCGCCGGCAAGCCGGTCGCGTTCGCGCTCGCCGTCGCGCATCATTCCGATGTCGGCGGCCGCGTGCCGGGAAGCGAATCCGGTGACTCGACCAGCATCTTCCAGGACGGCGTGCGGCTGCCGCCGATGCGGCTCGTCGCCGGCGGCGTCCGCCGCGACGATGTGTGGGAGATGTTCCTGCTCAATTCGCGCACGCCGCATTTCAGCAACGGCGATCTTCTTGCTCAGCTTGCGGCGCTCGAACGCGGCCGCATCCGCGTCGAGGAAATTTACGCGCGCTTCGGTCTCGAAGGCACCAATGCCGCGGTCGAACGGGTGCTCGACGCGACCGAGAAGAGGATGCGCAAGCGCATCGGCGAGGTGCTGCGGCCGGGCACATACCGTGCGGAAGACTGGCTCGACGACGATGGGCTTTCTGAGAATCCAGTGAAGCTTGCGGTGTCGGTCACCATCGACGGCGACGGCGTCCTGTTCGATCTGTCGGAATGCCCGCCGCAGCTCGGATCAGGCAAGAACGTGCCGCTCACGCACACGATGGCGACCGTCATCTTTTGCCTCAAGGCCGTCGTCGATCCCGCGATCGCGAACAACGAAGGCGTCTATCGGGCGATCCGGATCAATGCGCCGGAGGGCAACATCGTCAACCCGCGTCCTCCGGCGGCCGTCGGCTCGCGAAATCCGACCGCGATGATTCTCGCCGATGCGCTGTTCCGCGCCTTGGGTCAGGCGGCGCCGACACGGGCGATCGCGGCGAGCGGCGACATGCAGGGCACCATTCTCGCCGGTTGGGATGCCGCGCGCGGCCGCTATTTCGTCAATTACGAGAACTTTGCCGGCGGACAGGGTGCGCTGCCGACGCGCGACGGCGACGATGCCATGCACGTATCGATGTCGAACACGTCCAATCTTCCGATCGAAGCGATGGAAATGGAGTTTCCGCTGCGCGCCGAGCGGTACGAATTGATCGCGGATTCCGGTGGGCCCGGACGGCTGCGCGGCGGTCTTGGCGTCTGCCGCGACTACCGCGTTGTCGGCGACGGCGTCGTCTTGGCGACGCGCAGCACGCGGCAGCGATTTGCCGCGCAGGGGCTCGACGGCGGAGGAAGCGGCGCGCTTGGCGCGTTCATCCTCAATCCCGATACGCCGCAAGCCGTGAAGTTGCCGGGGACCGGATCAGAGATTGCACTCCGCAACGGTTCGCTCCTTCGCATCATGACGGCGGGAGGCGGCGGATACGGCTGCGCCGGCGAACGCGCAGCGGATCAGATCGCCGCTGATCGGCGCGGTGGCAAAGTTCTCAAATAGGTTTCGCTAAAGGATGGTCGGGACAGGCCCGGCCATCGCTGCTTCGGAACGTTCTCGATAATAAGTGCGGCTTACGCCGCCGCGCGCACGCGGTCCGGGATCGGCAGCGGCTTGTTGGCGCTCTTGAGGAATTCGATGGTCATGAAGACCATCTCCTTGTCGCCGAGATTTTCCAGGTCGTGCACCTTGTACTGGCCCAGCCCGTAGGTCTCGTGCCGCGTCTCGCCTGGCTTATAGGTGAATTCGACGGTGGTGCCGTCCATCAGGTGCTGACGCCCCTTGCCGCCCGACACCGAGGTCCAGAAATAGTCGAGCACGTGGCGGTGGAAGCCGATGCGCTCGCCGGGTTCAAGCCGGATGATCCATACCCGCACGCGCTCGTCCTCGGAAAGGAGCGTCGAACCGACGCAGCCGTTGTTGCTCGCCTTCTCGCGCTCGAATTCGGCAGCGATGGCGGGCGGCCAAACCGATTTGTCGGCGGTGTCGGTGGTCTTGTCGAGCATGGTCAGAGCCATAGCGTTCCTCCAGGGATTCTGGGCACAATATAGAAAAGCTCCACGGCTTTTGAAATAGCTTGGGAATTCGGGTTCGAGGCAGCGATTTTCGTATGACGAAACAACGGCGCGCGCTGGTGATCGGCGGATCGATGAGCGGGCTGCTCGCCGCCATCATGCTGTCCCGGCGCGGCTGGCAGGTCGATGTTTTCGAACGGGTGGAAAGCGAGCTTTCCGGCCGCGGCGCCGGCATCGTGGCGCAGAGCGAACTGATCGCGCGGCTCAAGGCGCTCGGCCTCGACACGCGCGACCTCGGCGTAGAGGCGCACACGCGCAAGCTTCTCGGCATCGACGGAAACGTCACGCTGACGATGGAATGCCCGCAGGTGCTGACCGCCTGGGAGCGGGTTTACCGCGTGCTGCGCGACGCCTTTCCGGCGGATCGCTATCACCGCGGCCACAGCCTCAAAGCCTTCGCGCAATCGGCAGCCGGGGTGACCGCGCATTTTGCCGACGGCAGGAGCGCGCAAGCCGACGTGCTGATCGGCGCCGACGGCCTGCGCTCGACCGTGCGCGGGCAATGCCTGCCCGGCATCGTTCCGCTTTACGCGGGCTATTGCGCCTGGCGGACGCTGTTGCCGGAGAGCGCGATCCCGCCGGCCATTCACCGCGAGCTGTTTGAATCGATGACCTTCTGCCTGCCGCCCGGCGAGCAATGCCTGTTCTATCCCGTGGCCGGACCGAACGGCGATCTGCGCGCGGGCCACCGCCGCTGCAACGTCGTCTGGTACCGGCCGGCGGACGAGGCGCGCGAGCTTGCCTTCCTTCTCACCGACGACAGCGGCGTAACCCACTCGATCTCGATCCCGCCGCCGCTTATCCGCCGCGAGGCCATCGCCGGCATGCGCGCGGCGGCGGAGCGTTTGCTGCCGCCGCAATTTCAAGCGATCATCCGGCTGATCGACGAGCCGATCTTGCAGCCGATCTACGATCTCGAAAGCCCGCGGCTCGCGTTCGGTCGCGTCGCCATCGTCGGCGATGCCGCCTTCGTGGCGCGCCCGCATGTCGCGGCCGGCGTATCGAAGGCCGCCGACGACGCCGCAGCGCTTGCCACGGCACTCGATGGCGAGGATGTGGAGGCCGCGCTCAACCGCTTCGAGGCCGAGCGCCTGCCAGTCGGGCGCAAGATCATCGAGCGCGCGCGGCATCTGGGCGCCTACCTGCAGGCGACGCAAAACGCCGAGGAGCGCGCCCGCTCCGCCCGCCATTCGATCCCGCAAGCCGTGCTGGCCGAGACCGCAGTGCTGGATTTTCTGTATGCTTGAAGTGGCTGAACCGGATTTCGCGCAAGGGATGGTGGCGGTGGAGCCCCGCGCCCTCTAATCGCGCGCCAAAATCGCGCACCACGATCGTGCGCCATAATTATGCGCCATAGTTGCGAGCCAACGCTACCGAGCCATGACGCTGCAAGCCATGAAGCCAGTAAATGGATCGAGCCGACATGTCCGCAACGCCGCCACGGTGGCCGCGGCGCTGGCGGTGCTCGCCCTTTTGGCCTTTTTTCCGCCGATGGATCGCCAGATAGGCGCCGTCGCCTCGCTGTCCGACGACGGCGCAACGGTGGCGAACTATCC
>DATJLN010000013.1:0-6876 GCA_035509535.1 Xanthobacteraceae bacterium
CCATGGAGCCGCGTGCGCCGACGCCGCCGCGGCGGCTGGAAGCCTTGGGACAATTGGTCAAGGCCGGGATACCAACGTCTGTCATGGTTGCTCCCGTCATCCCCGCGCTCAACGATGCCGAGATCGAGCGCATTCTCGAAGCGGTGGCCGCGGCCGGCGTGCGCCATGCCGGCTACGTGCTGCTGCGCCTGCCGCTCGAAGTGCGCGATCTGTTCCGCGAATGGCTTATCGAGAATTATCCGGACCGTTATCGCCACGTCTTCAAGCTCGTGCGCGACACCCGCGGCGGCAAGGATTACGATTCGAGCTTCGGCAAGCGCATGACCGGCTCGGGCCCGATCGCCTGGATGATCGGGCGACGCTTCGAAGTCGCCTGCGAGCGGCTCGGCCTCAACAAGACGAAGGTCGCAACCACGACCGCGCACTTCCGTCCGCCGCGGCCGGCGGCGGAGCAGCTCGCCTTGTTTTGATCGCCAGTCGGTAGCTTCTAACCCCCGGCAATCCTCCGGACTACTGGCGCACGTTGCGGATCGCGCTGCCGCGTGGTCATCATGGCGCATGAGTCGTAAGGAAACCGGTCGCAACGAAACTGGTCGCAATGGTAACGGCCGCAAGCAGGGCACGGCCCCGCGGCTGCCGCTCGACGAGGAGATCGTGCGTCCGACCTTCCGCCGCGAGCGTTCTGCGCTCAAGCGCGGGGTGTGGCCGATAGCCGGCTGCGACGAAGCGGGCAGGGGGCCGTTGGCGGGACCGGTGGTCGCTGCCGCCGTCATTCTCGATCCGGACAACATTCCGCGCGGGCTCGACGATTCCAAGCGGCTCACGGCGGAACGGCGCGAGGTGCTCTACGAGCGGATCTGCGCCCGCGCGCAGGTCGCCGTCGCCATGGCGCCGCCCGCGCGTATCGACCGCGACAATATTCTGCGCGCGTCGCTTTGGGCGCTGGCGCGCGCGGTCTGCTCGCTGCCGGTGCGGCCGTGTCTGGTCTTCGTCGATGGCCGCGACCGCATCGATTGCGGCTGCGACTGCGAAGCGGTGATTGGCGGTGATGGGCTCGTCGCCTCGATTGCGGCGGCCTCGATCGTCGCCAAGGTCACGCGCGACCGGCTGATGACCTGTCTGGGCGCCGCGCATCCCGGCTACGGCTTCGAGCAGCACAAGGGCTACAGCGTGCCCGAGCATTTTGCCGCGCTCGGCCGGCTCGGCCCTACCATCCATCATCGCCGTTCATTCTCGCCGGTGGCGGGGGCGTTCGGCCTGCTCGAGGGCGACGTGGACGAGGCCGTCGCCGACATATTGCCGCTCTAGCCGCTCCGCTTTATAGCCACGCTATGGCGTATCTCGTGCGTGTCGGGCCAAATGTTCTACGTCCCTCTTTATTTTGAAGCGATACGCGCGCGCCCGCTGCTGGTGTTCTGGCTGGCGACGCTCACTCAGGCGGTGCTGTGGCTTGCGGTGCCGATCCTGTTCTACGCGGCGCCGCCCGGCGATCTGGCGCAAGTGCTCGCCATCGGCCATCAATTCCAGTTCGACAGCGACGTCGGACCGCCGCTCGCCTTTTGGCTCGCCGAGATCGCGTTTCGCGCCGGCGGACCGGTGGGCGTTTATGCGCTCTCGCAGGTTTGTGTGATCGCTACGTACTGGTGCGTATTCCGGCTCGGCAGCGCCATCGTCGGCCCCGCCCAGGCGGTGGTCGCCGTGCTGCTCATGGTCGGCATTTCGTCGTTCAGCGTGCCGACGCCGGATTTCGGACCGGCGGTGCTGACGATGGCGCTGTGGGCCTTCGTGCTCCTGCATTACTGGCGGGCGGTCGCCGAGGGACAACGGCGATCATGGTATCTGCTTGGCGTCGGCGCGGCCTTGATCCTGCTCACCAGCGAGGCGGCGCTCATCCTGCTCGGTACGCTTGTACTGTTCACGGTTTTTGCCCCGCGCGGGCGCGCGGCTCTGGAAAGAATTGATCCGTGGATCGTCGCCGCGGTGTTGGTATGTGCGCTGTTCGTGCATCTGCTCTGGCTCGAAGGCGCCAGTGACAGCCTGACGCCGACGATCGCGCGGCTGCGCGAAGCCGGCATTGCCGAAACCAATATGATCTCCTGGCTGCGGCTCGTGAGCGCGCTCGTTCTCGCCCATGCCGGGCTTGCGATCCTGGTGGTGCTGGCGGGCGGCTGGCCGCGGGTGAGTGCCGGTCCGCTGCCGGCGCTGCGGCGTGGCGCCGTCGATGATTTCGCCCGGCGTTTCGTGAAGGTCGTCGCGTTGCTGCCGGCTCTGCTGTCGACGATCATCGCGGTCGTGCTCGGGCGCCCGCTGCCGATCGGGGGCATCGCGCCGCTTCTGGTGCTCTCGGCGCTCGCGGTGGTGCTGATCGCCGGCGACGCGATCGAGCTTTATCATCAACGCATTCTCGGCATTGCCTGGACCGGCCTGCTGCTGGTGCCGGCGATCATGGTGCCGGCGGTCATGGTCCTGCTGCCGTGGACGCTCGGCAGCGAGGTTTCGGTTGCGCAACCGGCTGCCGCCATGGGGCGCTTCTTTGCCGATGCTTTTCAGAGCAGGACCGGACGTCCGCTCGCCGTCGTCAGCGGCGAAATAGGGCCGGCGGCGATTATCGCACTCGGCGCGCCGAGCCGCCCGAGCGTCTATTTCGAAGACGACCCACAGCGCTCGCCCTCGGTCACGCCGGCCGATATCCGCAAAAAGGGCGCCATCGTGGTCTGGCTCGCCGCCGACACCAATCCGGCGCCGCCGCCCGAGATCAAGGCGTATTTTCCCGACATCGTTCCGGAAGTCCCGCAGGTCTTCGAGCGGCGCGTGCAGGGACGCATGCCGCCATTGCGTGTCGGCTGGGCGGTGATCCGGCCCGCGCCCGTTACCGCGCAAGCGGCGGCGCGCTGATCGGCGCGCAAGCGCGATCACGTTCGGCGGTCAAATGGCGTATCATTCCCCGATGCTCAAGTTTGCGCAGGCTTAGCGGGGCGCAGATTTCAACACGGAGAGTTGCAGGTATGAACGCCAACGCATTTTCGTCGTGGCAGCTCTGGGCCGTGCTGTCGGCGGTGTTTGCGGCACTGACGGCGATCTTTGCCAAGCTCGGCGTCGAGAACGTCAATTCCGATCTGGCGACCTTCATCCGCACCATCGTCGTCGTTTGCATTCTGGCGCTGATCGTTTACGCCACCCGGCAATTTCAGAACCCGGCGGATATCTCGGCGCGAACCTATCTGTTTCTGCTGCTGTCGGGGCTCGGCACCGGCGCGTCGTGGCTGTGTTATTTCCGCGCGCTAAGTCTCGGCAACGCCGCACAGGTCGCGCCGATTGACAAATTGAGCGTCGTTTTGGTCGCGGTGTTCGGCGTACTGTTCCTCGGCGAACGACTCTCGGCGCTCAACTGGCTCGGCATAGCCCTGGTAGCGGCCGGCGCAATTCTGGTCGCGTTCTAGAGCGCAATCGTTTCATATTGAAACGATTGACGCTCTAGCATTTTGGTGGGGCATGATCTTTTCGGAAAACCGGTTTCCACTTTTCCGGATCATGCTCTAAGCACGCGAACTCATAAGCGCTTGTGGCCGGACCTATTCTGCCGGGCTTAAGACTGCAGAGGCACCTTCTTTAGCCCCCTCTCGCCGATAGACGATCCATCCAAACCAGAGCGCGGCGAACAGGACGATGAAGGAGCCGATTGCCGCGATCGGATCTCCGCCGGGATGGCCCGAGAAGATCAGCCCCACGCCGGTTGTGAGGACAACGGTTCCGGCGATCCAGGTCCACACCTGCAGGATAGCGGACCTGGAGCGTTCGAGCGCCGGATTGAGACGATAGTAGGTGCCGATCAGGAACAGCGAAACCCATCCCAGCAGATTGAGATGCGCGTGCGCCGGCATGGTGGCGTGGTTTTCAGAAATCCCCATGATGATGCCCCAGATCATCCCGGCGATGACGAACAGCACGGCGGCGCGAAAGCTGAGCGAAGACGCCTTCATGTGACCCTCCCCAGTGATTTACTTTGCGGCGATGAGCTTATGCATACCGGAAGGTTGCCGTCCACCGGCGGTATCGCGTCGTTTGACCGGCGCCGATCGGCTTGCGACAAGACAGCCGCGCGCTTCGACGCCGCGCGCTTTGACCATGGATGCCGGCATGCCATTTTTACATCCGATCGCCGATCGCTACTTTGAGGATTATGTTGAAGGCGACGTGCATTGCTTTGGCACGATCGCGGTCGGGGCCGATGAGATAGTCGCCTTCGCCAAGCAGTTTGACCCGCAGACCTTTCATACAGATCCGCAGGCGGCCAAGAGCGGCCCCTTCGGCGGCCTTATCGCCAGCGGATGGCACACTGCGAGCCTGATGACGCGGCTCTTCATGGATCACTATCTCACCAAAGTGGCGAGCCTGGGTTCTCCCGGCGGCGATGAGTTGCGCTGGGTCAAGCCGGTGCGTCCAGGCGACAGCCTGTCAGTGCGCGTGACCGTCCTCAAGGCCGTCCCGTCGAAATCAAAGCCCGATCGCGGCGCCGTCACCTCGTTTGTCGAGGTGATCAATCAGGCGAGCGAAACGGTGATGACGTTTAAGGTCATCAATATCATCGCCAGGCGTTCGCGGGAGAGCTGAAAATAGCAATGTCGGACATCGCGAGCCTGGACCTGCGCGACCCAGTGCGTGAAAATGTCAGGCCGCCAGCGCCTTCTTGATCGCGAGAAAATCGCGCCAGGCGAGCCGCTTCTGCAGCGGCTGGCGCAACAAATAAGCCGGATGCAGCGTGGCGATGGCGCGGATTTCGCGGCTGCCGGTATCGTATTTGAACCAGCGGCCGCGCGTTCTGGTGATGCCTTCCCGCGTGCCCAGCAGCGTCTGCGTCGCCGGCTGGCCGAGGCAAACCAGAATGTCGGGATCAGCAAGCTCGATCTGGCGGCGGATGAACGGCAGGCAGATCGCGGTTTCCTGCGGCGTCGGCGTACGGTTGCCGGGCGGCCGCCAGGGTACGACGTTGGCGATATAGGCCTTGGTGCGGTCGAGACCGATCGCCTCCATCATGCGGTCGAGCAGTTTTCCGGAACGGCCGACGAAGGACTTGCCGGTCTGATCTTCCTCGTAGCCGGGCGCCTCGCCGACGAACATCACGCGGGTCTGCGGCGTGCCGTCGGCGAAAACGAGCCGCGTCGCCGTCGCGCGCAGCGCGCAGCCTTGGAAGCTTTCCAGGAGCGCGCGCAGGTCGTCCAGGCTTTTCGCCGTGGCAGCAGCCTCGCGCGCGGCCATGACGGCGACTTCGGGCGGCGGCGGCGCGGATTGCGCAGGACGGGTCGAACCCCCCTCCCGGCTCGCGGCGCCTGTCATCGGGCCGGCCACTTCGGGCCGGACCCGTTGGCTCGCCGACGTCCCCCCTTGAGGGGGAGGGTTAGGAAGGGGGGTAAGGTCGCCATGGACCGAGGCCGCCACCTCATCCGCCATGCGATCGACCGGCTCCTCACGCAGCAGCGCATCGACGCCGGCAGCGAGGTAAAAGGCGAGCAGTTCGCGGGCTTCTTGGGGTGGGTATGTCATCGGGCAGGCGGGTGATCGCTTCGCAAGTATGGTCGCAGGGGGCCGTCGGTCGCAACGGCCACACAAACCTTCGAAAGAAATTGTCTTGTCAAGGACGCGAAGCGCCGCCTTCGGCGGTCCATGATCCTTGACAAGGCAATTTCTTTCGAAAGCGCAGTAGCCGTTGCGATCGACGGCTTCGCGTGTTCGGCGCACCAAGTCTATGCGAACGAAGCAAAGCGTGAAACATTTGTGCCCGACAAGGAGCAGTCCATGAACAGTCCGGAATTGCCGGCCCGGGAAGCGATGGAATTCGACGTCGTTGTCGTCGGCGCCGGTCCGGCGGGGCTCGCTGCCGCCATCCGGCTGAAGCAAGCCGCGCCGGAGAAGTCCGTTGTCGTGGTGGAAAAAGGCTCCGAAGTCGGCGCCCACATTCTTTCCGGCGCTGTGATCGATCCGGTGGGGCTCGACGCCCTGCTACCGGATTGGCGCAACGAAGAATCCTTTGCCAAGACCGCGGTCGCCGACGACCGCTTCTATGCGCTCGGCCCGTCCGGTGCGTGGCGGTTGCCAAATCTGATGATGCCGCCGCTGCTCCGCAATCACGGCAACTTCATCGTCTCGCTCGGTGACGTCTGCCGCTACCTCGCGCGCAAGGCCGAGGCGCTCGGCGTCGAAATCTATCCGGGCTTTGCCGCCGCCGAGATCCTGTTCGAAAACGATGCCGTCGTCGGCATCGCCACCGGCGACATGGGCGTCGGCAAGGACGGACATCACAAGGGCGGCTTCGCTCGCGGCATGGAGCTGCGCGGCAAATACACAATCTTCGCCGAAGGCGCGCGCGGCAGTCTCAGCAAAGTGCTGATCGGACGTTTTGGCCTTGCGCAGGACAGCGAGCCGCAGAAATTCGGTCTCGGCTTGAAGGAGCTTTGGCAGGTCGCGCCGCAAAAGCACCGCCCCGGCTTGGTGCAGCACACGATCGGCTGGCCGCTTGCCAACCGCACCGGCGGCGGCTCGTTCACCTATCATTATGCCGACAACCTGGTCGCGGTCGGCTTCGTCGTCCATCTCAATTACGACAATCCCTATCTGTCGCCGTTCGAGGAGTTTCAGCGCTTCAAGACGCACCCGCTGTTGCGCGATACCTTCGCGGGCGGAAGGCGGATTTGCTACGGCGCCCGTGCCATCAGCGAAGGCGGCTGGCAGTCGGTGCCGCGCGTGGCGTTTCCCGGCGGTGTTCTGGTCGGCTGTTCCGCCGGTTTCCTCAACGTGCCGCGCATCAAGGGCAGCCACAACGCGATCCTCTCCGGCATGCTGGCGGCCGAGCACATCGCCGCTGCGCTGGCCCAAGGCCGC
>DATJLN010000014.1:0-3357 GCA_035509535.1 Xanthobacteraceae bacterium
ACGCCAACGACAGCCTCACGCGTTTCGCGCGCGAGGTGATGCCGGCGTTTGCGGAGGAGCAGAGGCGCCGGGTGGTGGGGTGACTCGTCTCCCGGGCGCAGCGCAGCACGGAGCGCAATAGCGCGACGTGGTGCGCCGCTGGACCGGGATCGTTACAAACGCGGAGTTCGATACGGTCCCGGATCTGCGGTGCACCGCTTCGCGCTGCACCGCGTCCGGGAAACGTGAGCAGGGGATGATCAACAAAATCGTACAATCAATGGCCGACGCGATGGCGGGGGTGCGCGACGGCTCGGTCGTGCTGATCGGCGGCTTCGGCTCGATCGGGCAGCCCAACACGCTGATCGAGGGGCTGATCGAGCAGGGCGCCAAGGACCTGACCGTGGTCGCCAACAATTCCGGCGTCGGCCATGTCGGCCTTGCGGCGCTCTTGGAAACCGGCCGCGTGCGCAAGATCGTCTGCTCGTTCCCGCGCACCGCCGATCCGGTCGTGTTCGAGAAACTCTGGCGCGAAGGCCGCATCGAGCTCGAATGCGTGCCGCAGGGCACCATGGCCGAGCGCATGCGCGCCGCCGGCGCCGGCATTCCGGCCTTCTTCACCCCGACCGCCGTCGGCACCAAGCTCGCCGCCGGCAAGGAGGAACGCGAGATCAAGGGCCGCCGGTATATTCTGGAAGAAGCGTTGCACGGTGACGTCGCGCTGGTGGAGGCATGGGAGGCCGACCGCTGGGGCAACCTGACCTACAAATCCTCGGCGCGGAATTTCAATCCGGTGATGGCGGCGGCGGCGAAGTTGACGATCGTGCAGAGCCAGCACATTGTCGAGTTGGGCGCGCTCGATCCGGAGAAGATCGTCACGCCGGGAATCTACGTGAACCGCGTGCTGCATGTGCCTTACGGCGAGCCGACGGTGACTTAAAGCGATGCGCATGATCTTTTCGGAAAACCGGGTTCCACTTTTCCGGATCATGCGCTGAGAGAGGAAACAATGAACGCGGTGGCGAAAGTGATGGCCGGCTGCAAGCCGATGACGCGCCGCGAAATCGCCGCGCGGCTCGCCGGCGACATTCCCGAAGGCTGGTACGTCAATCTCGGCATCGGCGCGCCGCTGCAGGTCGCCGACTACGTGCCGGCGGAGCGCGAGGTGATCTTTCAATCGGAGAACGGCGTATTAGGCATGGGGCCGGCGCCGGAACCCGACAAGATCAATCGCTGGCTGATCAATGCCGGCAAGCAATATGTCACGCTGCGCACCGGCGGCTCCTACATGCACCACGCCGACAGTTTTGCTCTCATTCGCGGCGGCCATCTCGACCTCTGCGTGCTCGGCGCCTTTCAGGTGGCCGAGAACGGCGATGTCGCCAATTGGTCGACGTCCGATAATGAAAGCGCGCCCGCGGTCGGCGGCGCCATGGATCTCGCCGCCGGCACGCCGCGGCTGTGGGTGCTGATGGAGCACACCACCAAGACCGGCGAGAGCCGGCTTGTTCGCCGCTGCACCTATCCGCTTACCGCAATCGGGGTGGTCAAACGCGTCTACACCAATCTCGCCGTGATCGACGTGACCGATGACGGTTTCACAGTGCGCGATATGGTGCCCGGCCTTACGCTTGACGCGTTGCAGGATGTGACGGACGCGCCGCTGCGCATGGCGTGAGTCTCGTTATCTTCGACAGCGTTGTTTTCTGAAAATTTATTTTGTCGTCTGCCGCAAAATGCGGCGCCGTCACAAAACTGATGTGGAGTCTCTTGTAGCATTTCGCTCGCGTGGGACCGCGACGGCGGGGCTTGTGTGGCGTCTTCCCGGATGCCCTCGGGCCCGCGTTGCAAGAGAACTTTGCAAGCCAGCTTTGCAAGACGATTCTGCAGGACAATTCTGCAAGACAATTCAAAGGGAAATTCCGGGATGAACGACACCGCAGAGCCGGGTCAGCTCGGGACGGCGCAGGCCAAGACCGCAGCCAAATCCGCAGCCAAAACTACAGCCAAGACCGTACAAGAATACATCGACGAATTGCCGGTGTGGTCCGACGGTACCATGCTGAAGTCCACACCCATGACCGGCATGCAGTGGCGCATCTGGGCGCTGGCGGCGTCCGGCAAATTCTTCGAGGGCTTCGTGGTGTTCATGGGCGGCGTGACGGTGCCGCTGATCACCCGTGAGTTCGGGCTCGGCGCCGGCGAGGCCGGACTCGTTACCTCGGCAAGCCTCGCGGGCATTCTGGTCGGCACCATCCTGCTCGGCGGCCTGTCGGACTATTTCGGCCGCAAGCGCATGTTCATCGCCGAGATGATCATCTTCTGTTTGTTCCTGGCGCTGCTGATCATGGTGGGGAGTTTTTGGTCGCTGGTGATCTGCCTGTTCGGCATCGGCATGGCGCTCGGCTGTGACTATCCGACCGCGCACATGATCATCTCCGAGAGCATTCCCAGCGTGTCGCGCGGCCGCCTTGTGCTCGGCGCCTTCGCCTTCCAGGCGGTGGGGGCCATGAGCGGCATCGCGGTCGGCGCCGGCGTGCTCATGCTCGATCCGGACATCGACGCCTGGCGGTGGATGTATGCAACCGCCCTGCTGCCGGCAGTGATCATCACCATCGGCCGCTTCTTCATCCCGGAAAGCGCGAACTGGCTGATCGTGCGCGGCGCGCACGAGCACGCCGAAAAGGCGGTGACGCGCCTGCTGCGCCGTAAGCCGACCTACCCACAGAAGGTGGAGCTGACGCGCCATGTCGTCGATGAGCATAGCGCGTCAAAACAAAGCTTCTTTGCGCTTTTCAACTCGAAAAATCTCCGTGCCACGATCTTCTCTTCGGCGCCGTGGCTGTTCCAGGATCTCGGCACCTACGGCATCGGCGTCTTCACCCCGACCCTGATTGCGGCCGCGCTGGGCAGCGGGCCGGACAAGATCCGCAGTCCCGCCGACCTGATTGCGAGCGGTATCCATTCGGCCGAGGCCGCCGCGCTCACGGCATCGCTGCTCATCGTCGGCATCATCTTCGCGATCGGCCTCTCAGACAGGCTGGGGCGCATCAAGCTGCAGGTCTTCGGCTTTCTTGGCTGCGCGGTTGGGCTCGTCGTCGCCACGATGTCGATCGACGCCTCCGGCCCGATGAAGCTCGAACTGATCATGGCCGGGGTGATGTTGTTCAACTTCATGACCAATATCGGCCCCAACGCGCAGACCTATCTGCTCGCGGGCGAGGTGTTCCCGACCGAAGTGCG
Organism: Xanthobacteraceae bacterium; assembly: GCA_035509535.1. GTDB lineage: Bacteria > Pseudomonadota > Alphaproteobacteria > Rhizobiales > Xanthobacteraceae > BOG-931. The sequence continues at coordinate 3,223 of DATJLN010000014.1, forward strand.
CGGCATGGGCGCGGGCTTCGCGGCCATGATCGGCAAGGTCGGCGCTGTCGCCACCACTTATGGCTTCCCGATCCTGCTGGCCTCCATGGGGACCCGCACGTTGCTCTACAGCCTCGCGGTCACCTCGGTGTTGGG
>DATJLN010000015.1:0-55640 GCA_035509535.1 Xanthobacteraceae bacterium
CCGTGCGTTCGGTCCCGTCGCAATATTTCGACAAGGTGGTCGCCGACATCACGCGCCACCAGTCATTCGATCCGGCTTTCGCCTTTGTCCGCATCCTCGAAGAGATCGTCGACCATATGGCGGATCTTCTCGAGACGACGAGCCGAGAACTCGACGATGCGTCCCACGTCATTTTCCGCGCCGACCGGCGGCCGAAGCTGTCGCACGAGACCGCGCTGTTGCGCCAGCTGATGATCCGCACCGGCCGCACCAGCGAGCGCATGGCGCGCATCCATTACACGCTGATGTGCCTCGATCGCATAGCCAAGTTCAGCCAGGACCGCGGCCGCGAATGGATCGAGCACAAGCTCTGCGGCGACTTGCAGGCGATCTCATCCGACATCAATTCGCTGATTCAGTTTGTCGAAGGCCTGGTCAGCCGGGTACAGCTTTTGCAGGACGCTGCGACCGGCATCATCAATATCGACCAGAACGACGTGATGAAGGTGCTGACCATCGCCTCCGTGGTCGGCATTCCGCCGGTTCTCGTGGCCGGCATCTACGGCATGAATTTCAAGATGCCGGAATATGAATGGAGCTTGGGCTATCCCTACGCCCTGGCGCTGATCGTCGTCACCGCGCTATTGCCGCTGATCTGGTTCAAGTGGAAAGATTGGATCTAGGAGCCCGCGCTTGCCGTAGAGCGCTTTAGCACTTCCGATACCGCTCCCGAACGGACATGATCCGGAGTGCCGCGAAATCGACACGAATGACCCGTTGCTCACTCAGGTTCGCCCGAGACAGCCGCATGACAATGATACCGGGAACCCATCTTCAGTCGCGAGGGCCGGCACCGGCTGACCGATGAGTCCGATCACCCACAACCTGACAGGACCACTTTCGGCCACAGCGACGGGGATGCGGCCGATCCCGACACGCGTCAAAAGACCGGAAAAGGATGCGACATCAATTGTCGATCGACGAATTTTCTTGGGAAGTGAATGTCAAATGACTCTCGATCAGCGAGTTGCAGGGCGGAGTATGGACGATCTTGAGGCGATGTTCGAGCGTATCCTCGAAGAGTGTATCGAGCAGCGGAAGATGAAGTTTCCGCTGGTCCTGTGCGCGGTCGCGGCAAACGGCGCGATACTGGCGTACAAGATCCACAATCCCGGCAGAGCCCTTTGGCAACTCGCCGGGCATTCCGAGCCGGGCGACTTCTTGCAGTGGCCAATCAACCTGATGGTCGTCGATCGCACCGGCGAGGCCATGCGGGTGAAGTTCGATGTCAATGAAGGCGTGACCTTTCATTGACGACGTGCATCATTTTTGGGCAGCGTATCGGATGAGCGAGCCGCGCGCTTCGAGGCGGCCATCGCGGATCAGTCCGCTTATGACCGATCTGGCCGCCCCGTCGATGAACGGACTGGCGCGGCGGAAACCCAGCCAGATGGCGAACCGCCACACGCTTTCGTCACGCTCGATCCAGCCGCGCCCCTGCATCGACGCCAGGAACTGGTCACGCAGAAACTCGTGCTTGTAGTCTATGATGCTTCGCGTGGCGAGGGCGAGCCTGTCGCCGCGGCTTTCCAAAATGTACCGCCGAAGCGCCGTGCGTATGACGCTGTCGAGGTCCTCGCGGGACTGCGTGTTAGGAAAGGAAGCCTGCAACGCAGCGATGACATCTTCCCGGCTTCGGGGAGCGGTTTCAGCCAAGACTTGACGCAGACTGCAGATCAGTTCGTCCCGCGTTGAAACGAATTTGCCTGCGCCGGCCGATTGGCGCCCCTCGGGCTGCTCATTCGGGCCCGCCGGCGTTTCCCGCAATTCCGGCGGGATCGGCAATTGGATATCAAGCTCGGTCGCACAAATTCTGTCCCAGCATTCCGGCGTCTTGGCCCACTCGCCAAGCATCCGGTCTTGCGCGGTAACGCGCAGAGCCCGCTCGATCTGGCCGGCGCATTCGCCGATCAAGGCAGCAAATTCGGGCGATATGGCCTGGCGCGACCAGAGCAAATCAAAATCGACGACGCCGTGGGTCTCCCACGACAGGATCGCGACCGTGTAGGCGACTATGACATCCTCATAGGCCAGAAATTGCTTTTCCTGCACGATGCTCTGGGTGGCGCGGAAGACGATGGCCTTCGCGACAAACGCCTTGTACCAATCGGCGTCGGGTTGCAATCCGGCGGGATGTTCCTCCTTGAGCCTCTGCATGAAGAGATGAAAATTTTTCTGATTGCCGCTGCTGACATAGTACGGAAAGCCGTCCCAGGCGTTCAGATACTTTGCCACGTCCGCCTTCGTAAACCGTCGCTCTACCGGGATGTCGCTGCCAAAGGCCGCATAGGCGCCGCGCGCCCGCTCGTAAAACCACCGGCTTTGCCCGTCGCTCAACCATGTATCGTTGGCCAGGCGCTCCAGAGCGATGTGAAAAGGATCGTTCGCGGAAAAGTCCGCAGGCTGCACGGTGTTCTGGCTGTTCGCCGAGAGCGACACCGCCGCCACCATCGAATCGAAATTATCCCGCTCGACTTTGATGATCTTGGCGGCGACCATGATGCCGTCGAGCTTTGCCGCGTCCAGCCGTTTCGCGCGATGCAGGCTCGCCGTCGTCTGTCCGCCGTTCACGATCTGAAAGCCCCGCAGGGAACGAATCCCCACGGTCCCCGCGGTGCTTTTTGCCAGGTCAATTTCATCCGCGATCGCCACGACCCCGTTGTTCAACGCCAGGAAGCTGCTTGGCACTTCCAGAATGGTTTTCCGGATTCCGGCGTTCACCGTCTCGCGTCCGCGAACGCCGAGAAAGGCCCGGACGTTATGTTCCAGCAGCCGCGACCCGTATTTTTCATATGTGTCACCCAGAATACTTGCCGGGACGACCGCCAAATAGGCGTCGTAGCCAGTCCCTTCGAATGACGCTTTGAGACAGGGCAGCGGCTGGCCGAGCTCCTTCAAAAAGTCGATCACGATATCGTCGTTGGTAAGTCCCTCATGCAATACATAGAAAAGCTGCTCGATATCGAACGTGTTGACGATAACGCGGGTGTTGTCCGACGTGCGCCTGATGTCCAGAGGCGCGATCGGGACGATGCCGTCCGAAATGATCACAAGGCGAAGAACCCCGATCCGTCCCCGCGCCCGCAGATCGAAGATGCGGCGTGCGAGCTCGCCGGCATCGGTGTTCGCCGGCGCGATCGCCTTGTGCATCCCGCTGCAGCTCGCCTCGTAGAACCGCAGCGCCTGCTTCAACGCCGTCGAGATTTCATCGTTGGACAACGGGCGCGGCGGAAACGCCCCGGTATGGACCGTCGTCACCAGGAGCAGACGGTCTTCATCGTCAGCCAGCGCGAAGCCCGCGATTTTGTATTTCTGCGCCTCGAATGTGCCCTCCTGCCAAAGCAGGATCGGATTTTCCAGGGCCCCTTCGTTGCCGAGCTTCTCGAGCGCAATGCGGGTGAACTCCTCCGCGTGATGCCGCTTGCCGATGCCGGACTGTACGGACGCGTCCACCTCCGCTTTCAGTTTGCGTGCGAACGCGAGCACGGACTCGGCATTTATGATCGGCTCTCCCCCGCTCGTCATTGCGTCTTGCCCCACAATACCCCACTCTTGCCCAGCGGTTTGAGGTTGCCAGGAAGCCGGCGGCGAACCTTTCGCGGTCTTAGGAAGCAGTCATGATCCGGGCGGAAAAGAGGCGCCGAAATGCCGCATGAACCGGGACCAGGAATCGAGTCACGGGCGACCTCGGGCGCCGGCGCCGGTCGCCATCGCCGCGTCGTTGCCGCTGACTTGACTCAAGTGAACGGACGGGGTTGGGGAACCACAATACACCCATCGATGTTATCGGTTTCGCATAGGCGGCAATAAGCAAAAGAGCTCGATCAGGGAAAGCAGATCCGGTGGATGCAGCCGAGGGGCTGTAACCATTATTTTTTTCGATTGTGACGGAGGGCACCATGGCACAGTCACAAACAAACGGGGGCGGACCATCCATTTCGGTGAGTCTGACCGTCAACGGACAGCATCATGCCTTGACGCTTGATCCGCGTTCGACCCTGCTCGACGTGCTGCGCGAGCACCTTGATCTGACCGGAAGCAAAAAGGGTTGCGACCAGGGTCAATGCGGGGCCTGTACCGTGCTGATCGACGGCCGGCGCGTGCTGTCGTGCCTGACCTTGGCCGTCACCAAGGACGGCGCGAGCGTCACGACCATTGAAGGCCTGGCCAAGGATGGCAAGCTGCATCCGCTGCAACAGGCTTTCATCGACCACGACGCGTTTCAATGCGGGTACTGCACGCCGGGACAGATCTGCTCGGCGGCCGGCCTGATCGCCGAAGGCAAGGCCAAGACCACGGACGAAATCCGCGAACTGATGAGCGGCAATATCTGCCGCTGCGGCGCCTATCCCAATATCGTTGCGGCGATCCAACAAGCGATGGGGCAGCCATGATCGGATTTCATTACGCCCGCGCCGCCAATGTCGCGGACGCCGTCAACCAGATGCGTGCGAGCCCCGGCGCAAAATTCATCGCCGGCGGCACCAATCTGGTGGACCTGATGAAGATGGACGTCGAGCAGCCGTCGAAGCTGATCGATGTCGCGAAGCTCCCTCTAAACAAGGTCGAGCCAACGGCGGCCGGCGGGCTGCGCATTGGTGCGCTCGTGCCCAACTCCGATCTCGCTTATCACCCGCTCGTCGAGCAGCGCTATCCGATGCTGTCGAGCGCGTTGCTGGCCGGCGCCTCGCAGCAATTGCGCAACATGGCCTCGGTCGGCGGCAATCTTCTGCAACGCACGCGTTGCGCTTACTTCTACGACATCGCGACGCCATGCAACAAACGCGAACCCGGCAGCGGCTGTTCGGCGATCGATGGCTTGAACCGCATGAATGCGATCCTCGGCACCAGCGATGCCTGCATCGCGGTGCACCCTTCCGACATGTGCGTGGCGCTCGCCGTGCTGGAGGCGAAGGTCCACGTCGCGGGCCCCGGCGGCGAGCGCGCCATCGCCTTTGCCGACTTTCACCGGCTCCCCGGCGATACGCCGCAGCGCGACACCAATCTCGCTGCCGACGAGCTCGTGACCGCGGTCGAGCTGCCGCCGCGCGGCTTTGCCGCCAATTACACTTATCTGAAGATCCGCGACCGGCTGTCCTATGCCTTCGCGCTGGTGTCGGTCGCGGTCGGCCTCGAGCTCGACGGCGGCACGATCAAGGAGGCGCGTTTTGCGCTCGGCGGCGTCGCGCACAAGCCCTGGCGCAACGCGCAGGCCGAAGCCGCGCTGCGCGGCCGGCCCGCCGAAGCCGCGGCCTTTGCCGAAGCCGCCGCCATCGTCCTGCGCGATGCCAAAGGCTTCGGGCACAACACATTCAAGATCGATCTCGCCCGCCGCGCCATGGTCCGCGCGCTGTCGCAGGCCGTACGGGGCACGCCGCAGGTGCAGTCCAACAAGAAGATCGCGTAAGCACAGCCAGTGAGCGCAACCATGACTTCCTATATCGGTACTCCGACGTCCCGGGTTGACGGCGTCGCCAAAGTTACGGGCGCCGCAAAATATGCCGCTGAGTTCAACGTTCCGGGCTTGGCTTATGGCAGCGTCGTCACTTCGACGATCGCGAAGGGCCGCATCACACAGATCGACCGCAGCGCCGCCATGCGCGTTCCCGGCGTGATCGATGTGCTGACCCATGACAACCGCGCGCCCATGGCGGATAACGATCAAGCCTACAAGGACGACGTCGCTCCCGACGGATCGCCGTTTCGGCCGCTTTACGACGACAGGATCCTGTTCAACGGCCAGCCCGTCGCGCTGGTTGTTGCCGAAACCTCCGAGGTCGCGCGCTTCGCGGCTTCGTTGGTCAAAGTGGGATACCGGCAAGAGCCGCACGTCACGGACCTGTACCGCCAACGCGATGTTGCCGTCCCGGTAGCCGCTCCGACGGCTCCGATGGAGGCGATGTTCGCGCCTCCCAAACCGCGCGGCAATGCCGATCAGGCTTTCGCCGGCGCCGCGGTGCGTCACGAGGCCGAATATCATGTCCCGATCGAGCACCATAACCCGATGGAGCTCTATGGCTCGACGGCGATCTTCGAGCGCGACGGCAAATTGACCGTCTACGACAAGACGCAGGGCATACAGAACGTGCACCAGTACCTGTGCAACGTCTTCAAAATGAAACCCGATGAGTTGCGCGTCCTGGGGCCGTTCATGGGCGGCGGCTTCGGCTCGGGCTTGCGTCCGCAATACCAGGTGGTGCTTGCCGTTCTCGCGGCGCGAAAGCTCAGGCGCTCGGTGCGCGTCGTGTTGACACGGCCGCAAATGTACGAGCTCGGCTATCGGCCGGCGATGATCCAGCGCGTCGCGCTCGGCGCCAATGCCGATGGAACGCTCGATGCCATCAAGCACGATGCGGTGACCGTGACGTCGCAATACGAGAATTTCCACCGGCAGGAGACCGGCTGGTCGAGCCTGCTCTACAAATCCGCCAACGCAAAATTCGCGCACAAGCTCGTGCGGCTCGATCTCGCGACTGGGAGCGACATGCGGGCGCCGAGTGCCACCACCGCGATGTTCGCGCTTGAATCGGCGATGGATGAGCTTGCGGTGGCGCTTAAGCTCGATCCGCTCGAACTTCGCCTGCGCTGCTATTCCGACCGCGATCAAAACGACGGCCGGCCCTTCAGCAGCAAGGCGCTGCGCGAATGCTACCGCCAAGGCGCCGAGACGTTCGGCTGGAACAAGCGCAATCCCCGGCCCCGCTCGATGCGGGACGGCGGCGATCTGATCGGCTGGGGCATGGCGACCGGCGTCTGGGAGGCGCTGCAGGTCCCGATCACCGTGCGGATCGTGCTTGGCGCCAACGGCCATGCCGAGGTCGCTTGCGCAACCTCCGACATCGGCACCGGCACCTATACGATCATGGCGCAAGTCGCCGCGGACATGCTCGGGCTGCCGCTCGACAATATCAGCATCAAGCTCGGCGATTCGAGCCTGCCGCAGTCGCCGGTCGAAGGCGGCTCCTGGATAGCGGCTTCGGTGGCGAACGGGATCGCGACGACCGCCGCGGCGATCCGCGGCGAGCTGCTGCGCCTGGTCAGGCAGATGCCGAACTCCCAGCTTGCCAATGCGGCCGACGACGACGTCGTGCTCACCGACGGCAAGCTGGCGAGCAGACACGACTCCGCGCGATCGGTCTCGATTGCGGATGCCATGCGACACGGTTCGGTCGATCGTATCGAGCGCGAAATGACCACGAGCCCGAAGGATGACTCGTCGCGGGCGCATAACACCCACTCGGCCATCTTTGCCGAGGTCAAGGTCGACGAGGAACTTGGCGTGGTTCGCGTCGCCCGCGTCGTCTCAGCCGTCGCGGCGGGGCGCATCCTGAACACCAAGACCGCACACAGTCAGATCATGGGCGGCGTGGTCTGGGGCATCGGCATGGCGTTGCACGAAGAGACGCTGATCGATCACAAGTTTGGCCGCATCATGAATGCCAATATCGCCGAATATCATGTGCCGGTGAACGCGGACGTCCACGACATCAAGATCATCTTCGTCGACGAGGCCGACGACAGCAATCCTCTCGGCATCAAAGGCGTCGGCGAGATCGGCATTGTCGGGGTGGCCGCCGCGATCGCCAACGCCGTCTACCACGCGACCGGCAAACGGGTTCGCGACCTGCCCATCACCTTGGATAAATTGGCGGCGTGACGGCCCGACCGCCGGGCGTGGCGCCATATCGCGCCTGGTCCCGACTGAGGCTGCGAAAGCCCTGGGACGGCGCGATCGCACGGCGCCACACTTCCTCCAGTGTGCGATCAACGGCGCCGGGCGGGCATTCATCGCTACAATTCGATCGGATTATGTTGCAAACCATTAACTCCCGGACCGCTCAGCGATTGTGAGGTCGATCGCATCGCCGCATATTCGGCGGCGAGGGCGACATTTGGGATGAGTAGCCATGAGCGACTGGCTGCTGACGACCCTGCCCATCGCGGTCGTGATTTACTTTCTTGTGTATCCGGCACAGTTCGCCTTGGTGCTGAACTGGATGGGCGCATATTTGCACTGAGCGCGCCGGCCGCGTGCGGTCTGCGATCAGGCACCGGATAACAAAACCCCGCTCTGCGAACTTGCAGCTGCGGCGTCACTTTCCGTTCGGCTGGCCGTCGATCTTCGGCAGATCGGCGGAGCTCGCGCTGCCCGGCGCCGCCTGCGGCGACTTGTTGGCGAGTTCGACGGTGAGGCGCTGGGCGACGTCGGGCTGCATCTGCGCCATGATGTCGGCCATGCTGCGCGGATTGATCTTCGAAGCGACTTCAAGCAGCACGCTGTCTTCAAGACCGTTGAAGATCTTGGCGGCGTCCCGCGGCTTCATGTTCTCATACATGGTGATGAGGCCCTTGAGCCGCGCGGCTTCCGCCTCATTGTTCTGCTGCGTTTCGGTCTTGATCTGGGTCTCGATGTCCTTGATCTCGTTGAGATGCGTGTCGATACGCTTCTCGGCGCTCTGAATGAGGCTCTCGCGCATTTCGAGCTCGCGGGAACGAGTGTCGAGCTCCTCGCGGCGCTGCTGCAGGCGTTCGAGTATGGCGCGCTCGGCGCCGGTGGGGATCGAGCCCTCGGTCGGAATGATGGTGCCGTCCGGCGAGGGCGGCGGGTCGACCGGCCCCGGCTTGGCCGCCGCGGCGCCGGGCTTGGCATTGCCGTCGGATTTGCCCGCGGACTTGGCATCGGGCTTGGCATCGGGCTTGGTATCGGATTTGGCGTCGGGCTTGGCCTGTCCTGCCGGCGTCTCGTTCACCGAACCGGTAATGTCGAGATTGTCGCGATCGGTGACCACGGCATTGGCCGGCCGCCGCGATGCGATCTGCGGCAAATTCTGGATCGAGCTGCCGCCCGTCTTGCCGTCGGGAAAATTGAACATCTGCTTCGCCCATGATCCGGGCGTCGGCTGCGCATACGCCATACCTGCGGACTCGTGGACGATGGAGACGTTGCCGTCGCCGGTCCGGCCGGCATTGGCGGAAAACAGATAAGGACTTTCCAGAACCAGATCCGCGGTCTTGAGCACGAGCAGGCAGGCACTCGCGATCAGCGCAATCGGAATAAGCCGCAGATCGCGAATGAACCGCATCATGCTGCGAGACCGTGCACCTTCATGCGCAACCGCTCGGCAAAGGCTTCGGCGGCGGCGGCGACGGCCTTGGCGTCGGTCTTGATCGCGGCCTTGGCCGCGGCCATGCCTTCGACCTTGGTCTGAATGATGTCTTCGATCTTGCTTTCGGCTTTCGCGGGCGCCGCTTGCCCTGCCCCGCGCGGCTCGGCACTCTTCGCCGCATCGTCGGCGCGCCGTCCGGCGCTGACGATCTGCGACAGCCGGCTGATGAGGTCCTTGCCGGACACCACGGCGCGGTCGAGATCGCCGGCAAGACGCTCGGCTTTGCGCAGCCGCTCGCCGAGCCCCATGTCGCATTCGTGCACCGTGATCTTGAGCCCGCCGATGGCGCGCTCGGCGATTTCGGTGGCGGTGACCAGTTCGGAAATCGTTGCCCGCAGCGACTGCTCGTCGGCCTTGAGCAGCTTGAGCCTGCGGTTGAGCATCATGCAATAACCGATTGTCAGGACGAGCAAGATCGCAACGACGCAATCAATCAACATGCCAAGACCTTGACTCATGGTGTCTCCATCCGAGTGCTCGATCCGCCCGCCGTTTCGAAAATGGCGAAAGTCATATTCGGTTTGCGCAAAGGCTTGGCGACGCGCACGGCGACGCGGTCGCCGACGCGGCCCATGCGGCCCTCTGTCAGGGTGACGTCGCCGCAGCGGACGACGACCGGCGTGTCCGATTTGAGCTCGAGCATCAGCGTGTCGCCGACATCGAGCTTCATAATCTGGTGGAGCGGCAATTGCGCCTCGTAAAGCACCGCAGCGACTGAAACTTCGGCCTGCGCCAGTTCGGTGGCGAGATGCCCTTCCCAGGTCGCGTCGCGGCCGAACTTCTCGCCCATGAACATCTGCAACAGGACGTCGCGGATGGGCTCGATGGTCGCGTAAGGCAGCAGCAGCTCGATGGTGCCGCCGCGATCCTCCATGTCGATGCGCAGCCGCACCAGAATCGCGGCATTGGCCGGCCGCGAGATGGCGGCAAAGCGCGGATTGGTCTCGAGCCGGTCGATATTGAATTTCACCGGCGACAGCGGGCGGAAGGCAAGCTCAGCGTCGGCCAACACCACCTCGATCATGCGCTTGACGAGGTTTGTTTCGATCGTGGTGTAAGGACGGCCCTCGATGCGGATCGTGGTCTGGCCGCGGCGGCCGCCGAGCAGCACGTCGATGATCGAATAGATCAGGCTCGAATTGACGGTGGCGAGGCCGAAATTCTCCCACTCCTCGGCCTTGAATACCGCAAGGATCGCGGGCAGCGGGATCGAATTGAGATAGTCGCCGAACCGCACCGAGGTGATGCGGTCGAGCGAGACTTCGACGTTGTCGGAGGTGAAATTGCGCAGGCTGGTCGTCATCAACCGGACCAGCCGGTCGAACACGATTTCCAGCATCGGCAGGCGCTCGTAGGAGACCATCGCCGAGTCGATGATCGCGCGGATGCCGGAATTGTCGTTGAGTGAGATGTCGGCGAGACTGAAGCCGAGCAGCGAGTCGATTTCTTCTTGTGTCAGAACGCGTTCGGCGCCGCCTTTACTGGCTTGCAGGAAGCTCGCGTCGTCGGCGGCCATGGCCGCGCCCCATTGCGAAGCCACCGAGTCGGCATTGGCGGCAGCAGCCGAAGCCCGCGCCTCCGTCCCATTCGCCGGCCCCTGCTCGGCCTCGAGCGCTACGCCCCATTCGGCGGCGAGCGCATCGTGGTCGATCTGGTCATTTTCAGCCATTGCTGCAAATTCCCGAAATTAGATCGTCACTGAACGACGATTTCCTTGAACAGGACGGCGTTGATGCGGCTCGGCGCGATCGCGGCATTGACGCGCCGTGTCAGTTCTTCCTTGAGCCGGTAAAGGCCGGCGGAGCCGTCGAGATCGGTCGGGCGCAATTCGCGCAGATAGGTCTGGAACGTATCCATCAGGCGCGGCATCACCGGCTGGATCTGCGCCGCCATCTGCTGGTCGGGCAGCTCGAGCACCACCTTCACCTTCAGATATTGGGTGCGCTCGTTGCCGCCGCCGTTCGACAGATTGACCAGAACCTCCGGCATATCGAGGAAGGCCGGCGGCTTCACTACGGGAGCTGTCGCCACTGCCTCGCCTCTGCCGGCGAGCAGGAAATGATAGGCGCCAAAGCCGATGCCGCCGAGCGCGACGAGCCCGCCGACGGCAATAAGAATGAGCTTGAGCGGAAGCTTGCGTTTTCCGGATGTATTTTCGCCGTCGTCTTCGGCGATATCGCCTTCAGATTGCGCTTCGTTCGTTGCCATTATCGCTCCCGCTCGCCTGGAGAGCGCACGCAGCCGGATCAATCAACGCAAGACGATGTTGCGGGCGCCACGGCGGCGCCGGATGCGGCGCCACCGCCGGGAAAGCTAGGGGAGGAATGGTTAACGGATACTTGCCGCGGCGGTTCCAGCGGGAATTTTTTGCCGAGTGCGACGCCGTGACCGGCCGTTTCTGCCCCCTCCCCGGTCCAGGGTGTTAACCCTAATGCATTGATAAGGCTCGATTTTAGCCCCTTCCCGGCACTGGCACGGCTTCTGCAATTAACCCTTCGCCTCGCGCGGCTTGGGAGAGCCGAAGAGGCGCCATGGAGGGTGCCATCCGACGGCTTCCTCCGCGCAAAAGGGAGAATCTTTCCGATGGAGAATATGCTTCTCGTCGGCCTGTCGCGGCAGGTGGCGCTCGAGCACCAGCTCGACATGATCGCCAACAACATCGCCAACCTCGACACCACCGGCTTCAAGGCCGACAAAACGGTGTTCGGCGAATATCTGATGCCGAAAGCCAGCGACCAGACCTTCAACGGCCGCGACCGGCAGATCGACTTCGTCGAGGATCGCACCAGCTACGTCGACATGGCGCCGGGCGCGATCCAGCGCACCGGCAATCCGCTCGACGTCGCCATCGACGGCAGCAACGCCTATTTCGTGGTGCAGACGCAGAACGGCACCCAGCGTTATACGCGCAACGGCGCGTTCCAGATCAACGGCGCCGGCCAGCTCGTCACCTCGAACGGCGATCTGGTGCTCGGCAATAGCGGCCCGATCACGTTCCAGAACACCGACCACGATATCGTCATCAGCGGCTCGGGCATCATCACGGTGCGCGAGGGCAATGCGACCGCCGACTCGCCGCGCGGCACCTTGCAGCTGGCGAGCTTCGCCAATCCGCAGGCGCTGCAAAAAGCCGGCGCATCGACCTTCACGGCGCCGGCGGGTGTCGCCGCCAATCCGGCGCCGGCCGGCACTTCCGTGGTGCAGGGCGAGATCGAGAAATCGAACGTCAACGGCGTCGCCGAAATGTCGCGGCTGATCGAGATCACCCGCAGCTACAGCGACATCGCCAACATCCTCTCGCAGGAAGGCGATTTGCGCAAAAACGCGCTGACGCAACTGTCGCAGACGCCGACAACCTGATGCGTTCGACTTGGGTCTTTGTGCGTTCGGGTCTTGGGGCTTTGAGTTTCGGGGGAGTGTAAAGAATGCGTGCGCTCGATACCGCTGCGACCGGCATGGCGGCCATGGACCTTCAGGTCCAGGTCATCGCCGGCAACATCGCCAATATGAGCACGACCGGCTTCAAGAGCCAGCGCGCCGAATTTCAGGACCTGATCTACGAGCACGTGCAGCGCATCGGCGCGCAGGCCTCCGATCAGGGCAACATTCTGCCGGTCGGCATCGAGCTCGGCTCCGGCGTCAAGACCGTCGGCACGCCGCGGCTGATGACGCAGGGCTCGCTGATGCAGACCGGCAATCAGCTCGACGTCGCCATCCAGGGCGACGGCTGGTTCAAGATTCAGATGCCGGACGGCACTTTCAACTACACCCGCGACGGTTCGTTCCAGCAGGACTCGCAAGGGCGCATCGTCACCGCCGAAGGCAATGTGGTGCAGCCGACCATCACCATTCCGCAGAACTCGACCGGGCTGACCATCAACAATCAGGGCCAGGTCTCGGTGACGGTGCCGGGTTCGACCACATCGCAGATTCTCGGCCAGTTCACCATCACCCGCTTCACCAACAATGCCGGCTTGCAGGCGCAGGGCAGCAATTTGTTCACGGCGACGCCGGCTTCCGGCAATCCGCAAGACACGCTCGCCGGCACCGACGGCGCCGGCACCCTGCAGCAGGGCTTCCTCGAACAGTCGAATGTCGAGGCGGTGACCGAGATTTCCAATCTGATCGCGGCGCAACGTGCCTATGAAATGAATTCCAAGGTCATCACCGCCGCCGACGAAATGCTGCAGACGACTGCGCAATTGATGCGCTGAGAAGGATTGACGGCAAAGGACCGGCACCATGACCAGGCAAAAGATGGGTCACAAAATCGGCCAGACGATCCGCAACGCCGCCGCGATGCTGGCGCTTCTGCTCGCCGCCGGCGGCGCGGCGCTGGCGCAAAGCGCGCCGCCGCCCGCGCTGCGGTCGAGCGTCACCGTGACCAGCGACGTGGTGCGCATCGGCGACCTTGTCGAAAATGCCGGCCCGGTCGCCAATATTCCGATCTTCCGCTCGCCCGATCTCGGCACCACCGGCGCGGTCGCCACCGACCGCATTGTCGAGGCAATCCGGCCGCACGCGCTGATCGGCATCGACACCCGCGGCCTCGCCGAAGTCGTCGTCACGCGCGCAAGCCGCGCCATCTCGGCGCGGGAGATTTCCGACCGCATCGCGCAGGCGCTGTCGGGCCAATACGGCTTCGGCGACGTCCACAATATTCTCATCACGTTCGACCATGACGTGCGCACCTTGCAGGTCGAGCCGAACATCACCGGCGAATTGCAGGTGCAGAGCCTGTCCTACGACCCGCGCACGTCGCATTTCGACGTCACGCTCGGCCTGCCGTCGAGCATGGAAATGCGCCGGCAGACCACGCACTATGTCGGCACCGCGATCGCCACCGTCGACGCGTTCGCCGTCGATCATCCGATCGAGCGCGGCCAGGTGATCAAGGCCTCCGACATCACCATGCTGCAGCGGCCGAAGACCGACACCGCCATGCTGACGGACCGCAGCGCCGTGATCGGCTACGCGGCGCGACATTCGCTGCAGCCGAACATTCCGCTCACGGCCGCCGACCTGGCCAAGCCGGAGATCGTGCAGCGCAGCGACACGGTGACGATCGTCTACGAGGCGCCGGGCATCGTGCTCACCTTGCGCGGGCAAGCCCGGGAAGCCGGCGCGCTCGGCGACACGATCAGCGTGCTCAATGTCGAATCCAAGCGGGTCGTTCCGGGAGTCGTGACCGGACCCGATCGCGTCAGCGTCAGGGCCGTCACCACGCGCCTGGTCGACAACATGGTGACGCAACCGCAGTGAGCGACAGCGAACCAGCCGCGAAAAGTACGTTACGAGGCAGTAGCGACGGTCAGTTGCGAAGGTGAAAGGTAGTACAATGTCGAAGAGTACAATGTCGAAGAGCGTCCTGCTGCGTTGTGCTTTGTTGTCATCGGTCGCCTTTCTCACCGCGAACTGTTCCGCAATCGACAAACTGGCGCTGATCGGCAGAGAACCGCCGCTCTCGCCCATCGAGAACCCGACGGCCCAGCCTTCCTATAAGCCCGTCCAGATGCCGATGCCGACGCCGCAGCCCGTCACCTTCAATCCGAATTCGCTGTGGCGCAACGGCTCGCGCGCCTTCTTCAAGGATCAGCGCGCGCACCAGGTCGGCGACATCTTGACGGTGAAGGTCAATATCAACGACACCGCGCAATTCCAGGATCAAACCCAGGTGCAGCGGACCGCCACCGAGGACAACGAGATCACCAATTTCATCGGCGCCAACCGGATCAACAATCCGGCCAAGGCGGTGCTGCCGGGCGCGCTGATCACCGCCAACAGCAACACGCAGAGCAATGCCAACGGCTCGATCAACCGCACCGATCAATTGGTGACCAATGTCGCCGCCGTCGTCACCCAGCTCCTGCCCAACGGCAACATGGTGATCGAAGGCAAGCAGGAGATCCGGCTCAACACCGAGATGCGCGTGCTGATCGTCGCCGGCGTGGTGCGGCCGGAAGACATCGAAAGCGACAATACGATCGAATTGCCCAAGATCGCCGAGGCGCGCGTCGCCTATGGCGGCCAAGGCACGCTCTCCACCATCCAGCCGCCGCCCTGGGGCAACCAGGCGCTCAGCGTGCTGTTGCCGTTCTAAGCGCATGATCCGGGAACGGGAGAACCGGTTTTCCGGGATCAAGCGCAAACAATAAGGGGGCTCCCCGGGGTCGGCGTTGTGTAAAGCATACGCGGATCCTGAACGACGCGGCCTCCGGCAGCTCCCGCCGGAGGCCGCAACCGTTTTCGGCGCGGTCGCCCGCGGGCCCGACGAACGCGCGAAAAGAGAACGCGCGCTTCACGGTGAACGGCGCGGCAGCGATCAGCCGCATACATGCCTGGCCTGGTCGCGATGCCGGGACTCGATTCCGTCCGGGCCGGGCCCGCGATCGCGCGGACTTTGATGAATTCTTCGCGTGGGGACTTTAACTCTCCGACCACCGGCGGCACACTGGCGTTCGTCGCTCTGGGCGCTTGCGGTCGAAGATCGCGATTGCCCGTCGTATCGCAGGAAGTGGGCCGATGCCGTTCGATCGCCGCTCGCTGCTCAAACAAGCAGCCGCGCTGCCGCTGGCCGCGATGGCGCCACGCGCCGGCCGCGCCGCCGACAATCCTCCGAGCTCCGCGAAGGCCGACTACACGCTGCACATTGCGAATGGGCTGGTCGAGCTGTCGCCGGACCACATCGTGTCGACCACGCTCTACAACGGCCAGTTTCCGGGGCCGCTGATCCGTCTGACCGAAGGCAAGCAAGTCGTCGTCGACATCCACAACGAGACCGACACGCCGGAGCAGCTTCATTGGCACGGCCAGTTCATCCCGACGGACGTCGACGGCGCGGCGGAGGAAGGCACCCCCTACATTCCCGCGCACGGCATGCGCCGCATCGCCTTCGTGCCCAAGCCCTCGGGTTTCCGCTTCTACCATACGCATGTCGTGCCGATGGGCAATCTCGGCCTCGGCACCTATACCGGGCAAGCCGGACCGGTCTATATCGAGCCCGCGCATAATCCCGGCGCCTATGACCGCGAGGTCTTCCTCGTGCTCAAGGAATTCTTGCCGTCCTTCAGCCAGGGCGGCGACATGGCGATGGATTTTCTCGCCGGCGCGCCGATCAAGGAATTGCAGGACATCGGCGCGAAGGCCGACCGGCAATTCCCGGGGCCGAAGGGCTACGAGGTCGGTTACGATCTCTTCGGCATCAACGGCAGGATGCTCGGGCACGGCGAGCCGGTCCGCGTCAAGCAAGGCGAGCGCGTCCTTTTCCACGTGCTCAACGCCAGCGCGGGGGAGATCCGCAGCCTCGCTTTGCCGGGACACACGTTCAAGATCGTTTCGCTCGACGGCAATCCGGTCCCCACACAGGCCGAGGTGCCGGTGCTATGGCTCGGCACCGCGGAGCGCATCTCGGCGATCGTCGAGATGAACCATCCGGGCAGCTGGGTCATGGGCGATCTCGACGACGACGATCGCGGCCACGGCATGGGCATTGTCGTCGAATACGCAGGCGCCAAAGGCAAGCCGCAATGGAGCAAGCCGAAGCCTTACAAGTGGGATTATACGATCTTCGGCAAATCCGGCGCCGCGCCCGCCTCGCCAGACGAAACCATGGAGTTCACTGTCGTCAAGCACAACGCGGCGCTCGATGGCTTCAATGAATGGCTGCTCAACGGCGAAGCCTTCTCGATGGAAACGATGAAGCCCGTCCATACCGTGCACGAAGGGCGCCGTTACCGCCTGAAGTTCCGAAACGCCAGCGACGATATTCATCCCCTGCATCTGCATCGTCACAGCTTCGAGCTCGTGCGTGTGGCCGGCAAGCCGACCTCCGGCATCATCAAGGATGTCGTGATGCTCGGCGGCTTCCAGGACGTCGAATTCGATTTCGTCGCCGACAATCCCGGATTGACGCTGTTTCATTGTCACCAGCAGCTGCACATGGATTTCGGCTTCATGTTCCTTTTCCAGTATGCGTGACGAACGATGCCGCCGGCATTCGCTAGCTGAAATCGCCGCAGGCACAATCCCTGCGCCGGCGGGTTATTGATATTGGTTCGCACTCCCGGCGCCGGTCCTTCTTTTGACATTCACCGGCCTGTTCGCCGGCATCGCGACGGAAAATGGTTGGCCCGATCCTTCTCGCCGGGCAAGATTCGGTTCCATCTCCCCGGCGCATGCGCGGCTTGCAACTCCCGCGCGGCTCGCGAATTGTGATTGCAGCGATAATGTCGGTGTCGCGCATCGAGGTAGCGGTGACGGAGGTCGACGTGAACAGGACGAAGTCCATACCCGCCGCAAAAACAATTTCCCCGCGCGCCTCGTTGATAGTGTTTCGGACCGGCATCTACGCGGCCGCGCTCGTCATCGGCGCGATCGTGATGAGCCTTGAAATGCTCGGCTCGCGCTATCTCAATCCATATTTCGGCAGCGGCATCTATACCTGGGCGGCGCTGATTTCGACGGTCCTGGCGGCACTGACCGCGGGCTATTTCCTCGGCGGCCTGATCGGCGACAAGACCGTGTCGGCAGCCGTCCTGGGCGCCATCGTCGGCCTGGCCTCCGTCTACCTTCTGGTCCTGCCGAGCTTCGCCGGCGCCGTATTGGGTTTCTTTGCCGACGCGGTCGATGACGTGCGCGTCGGCAGCCTCTACGCGGCGTTTGCGGTCATGTTCCTGCCGGTGACGCTGTTCGGCGTTTATTCGCCATTTGCGATCCGGCTTGTGCTGCGGACGGCACAGCAATCGGGAACCGTCTCGGGCGCCGTCTATGGGGTCTCCACCGCCGGTTCGATCATCGGCACGCTCGGCACGACGTTCTTTCTCATTCCGCTGATCGGAACGCGGGCGATCACGCTCCTGCTCGGCGCGGCGGGCTTGGGCTGCGCCCTGCTCCTGATCGCATTCGACCGCGTGTTCGCACCGGGAAAAGGCTTCCGCTCGACGCTCGGCGTGATCATGTTCGCGGCGCTCATCGCCACGAGCCGCAATGCGTGGTCGGACGGCCTGATCGACGAAAGCGTGCGCGCGCAAATGCTGCAACACGGCGACGGCCAAGTCGCGCATATCGAAACCGAGTACAATAATCTCTTCATCGACAAGCATGGATCGCTTCTTGGCTTGAGCAGCATGTTCAAGGGACGGCCGGACTATGTCGAATCAATTGCCGATCTGACAGATCCCGACGCGCTGCCGGTATCCTACAATCGAACCATGGCGGTGGCGCTCACTTACCCCGCGGCAACCAAACGTATCCTGATGGTCGGACTCGGCGCCGGATCGATATCGACCTATCTCGGGCGCGCGATGCCGGACGCGCAGATCGACGTGGTGGAGCTTGATCCGGGCGTCATCGCGGCGGGGAAGAAATATTTCGGCCTGCGCGAAAACGACAAGGTGCGATTCATCGAGAGCGACGGCCGCGTCTATCTCAACCGCCACAAGGGCCAGTACGATCTCATCCTGCTGGATGCGTTTCGCGAGCTCGGCATTCCGTTCCATATGCTGACGAAGGAGTTTTATGACCTCGTCAAGGACCACCTTGCGCCCGGCGGCGCGGTTGCGTCCAACGTGGCCGCCAATACCAAGCTCTATGTCTCGACATTGGTCACCTTGCGTGCCGTTTTTCCGACGGTCGACGTCTATCCCGATTGGGCGGACGCGAAATTCGCCCAGGCGATCGCAGTCGCGACGCCCTCGCCGCGGCCGGACGCCGACACTTTGCTGCAGCAGGCGGCGGCGCTGCAGCGGCAGTTTCGCTTCCGCTATTCACTGTCCGACGTCGTCGGCAGGCGGGTTACCAAAGATTTTTCGCAAGGCGGCGAATTGCTGACGGATGATTTTGCGCCGGCCGATCTTTATCGGGTAACGCCGGTCGGACAGGTCGGGCAGCAATAGGCTTGTTGGCCGCCGTTGCTCGCGAACGCTCAGGCCGTGAGCCGGCGTGCCGGGTGCGAGAACTGCGCGCGCAGCTCCTGCGCCACGTTTTCGACTGCGCCTGGCCAGTCGCCGAAGCGCGGCTGGCGGAACAGGCGCGCGGTCGGATACCAGGGGCTGTCCGCGCGCTCGCGCAGCCAGCGGAAATCGGCGCCAAGCGGCAGCAAGACGAACAGCGGCTTGCCCATGGCGCCGGCGAGATGCGCCACAGCGCTGTCGATCGAGATCACCGCGTCGAGGCCGGCGATGACGGCCGCGGTATCGGCGAAATCGCGAAACGTGCGCTCGAGCCGCAATAAATTCGCAAAGCCCGCCAGCGCCGGCTGATCCGCGTCGCGCACCTTGTGCTGCAGGCTGACGAAATCGACACCCGGCACATCAAACAGCGGCGCCAGCGTCGTCAAGCGTATCGACCGGTTGGCGTCGTTGTCATGGGACGGATCGCCGGACCAGACCACGCCGATGCGCGGGCGCCCTTGCGGCAGAAGCTCGCGCCACGCGCGGATATCATCGTCGGCCGCATGAATGTAAGGCACCGGCGCCGGGATTGTCGGCAATTCCGTGCGACAGGCCAGCGGCAGGCTCAGCAGCGGACAATGCAGATCGAAGGACGGCAAGGCCTCGCCGCGGGCGATCACAGCTTCAATCCCCGGAATGCCCGAAAGCAGACGCACCAAGTCGGGCTGCACTTCGACAACGACCCTGGCGCCGCGCCCGGCGACAAGCGGGGCGTAACGTACGAATTGCAGGGTGTCGCCGAAGCCCTGTTCGGCGTGAAGAAGAATGGTCTTGCCCTGCAGCGCGCCCTCCCCGAGCCACAGCGGCACGCTGAAATTGCGGCGCTGCGACGACAGATTTCTGCCCTGCCAGCGCGATTCATAAGCGCGCCAGCCGGCGTGGAAATCGCCCAGGGTCAAGCGCACCAGGCTGTCGACAAATCGCGCCTGGGCGAAGTCGGGCTTGCAGGCGAGCGCGCGGCTGACGCTCATCAGCGCCTCTTGCGGGCGGTCGAGCTTGCGCAGCGCAATGGCGCGATTGGTCAGAAGCGCGGCATTGTTCGCGACCATCGCCAACGCGCGGTCGTAGATCGCGATGGCGTCGGCCGGCCGATTGAGCTTGAGCAGCGCGTTGCCGTAATTGCCGAGCGCGTCGAGCAGCGCGGGATCGGCAGCAAGCGCGCGCTCGAAGCTTGCCAGCGCCTCGCCGGAGCGCCCAAGCTCGAGCAACACGACGCCGCGCTGATTAAGGAGCTCCGCATTGCGCGGCGCGAGGCGCAGCCCCGCCTCGAAGCTCGTCAGCGCATGATCGAGCCGGCGCAGCTCATAAAAGACGAGGCCGAGGCTCGAGAAACCGTCGGCACGCTCCGGATCGATCTGCAGCGCCGCCTGGATGAGCGACAGCGCGCTGTCATGGCGGCCGCAGTCGCAATGCAGCCGGCCGCGGCCGTGGAGCGCTTCGAAATTTTGCGGCTCCGCTGCGAGCGCCGCGGCATAGAGCCGATCGGCTTTGGCGGCGTCGCCGGCGTCATGGGCGGCGAGCGCGCGGCGCAACAGGCGCGAAGCGTGGCGCGGCGAATTCGACAGACGTGACGCGCTGTTCGGCATGAGCGCTACCCGCTTGACGGTGCGACGCGCGGCGCCGCACGGTTCCTTAACAGCGGGTAAAGAGGTTCGGTAAACGAAGGCTTAAGGGCGGCGATCCGGCACGACCAGACGGGCGCTTGTTTGTTTCCCCGCCTTTCGACGGGAGCGCCGGCAGCCTATTCGTCGCGATAGACGCGCTCGCGCCGCTCGTGGCGCTCCTGCGCTTCGATCGACAGAGTTGCGATCGGCCTGGCTTCGAGCCGCTTCAACGTGATCGGCTCGCCGGTCTCCTCGCAATAGCCATAGGTGCCGTCTTCGATCCGCTGCAGCGCGGCGTCGATCTTGGCGATCAGCTTGCGCTGGCGGTCGCGGGCACGCAGTTCGATGGCCCGGTCGGTTTCCGACGATGCGCGGTCGGCAAGGTCGGGATGATTCTGATTCTCGTCCTGAAGATGCTGGAGCGTTTCCTTGGCCTCTTTCAGGATGTCCTCGCGCCAGTCCAGGAGCTTCTGCCGGAAATATTCGCGTTGGCGATCGTTCATGAACGGCTCTTTGTCATTCGGTCGATAGGACTTGTCGTCGGCCGGTCCGCCCGCCG
Source organism: Xanthobacteraceae bacterium (assembly GCA_035509535.1). Classification (GTDB taxonomy): domain Bacteria; phylum Pseudomonadota; class Alphaproteobacteria; order Rhizobiales; family Xanthobacteraceae; genus BOG-931. The sequence continues at coordinate 21,320 of DATJLN010000015.1, forward strand.
CTTCAATTCTTCCAGTCTTCTGTAGCGTATCGGCAGTCCGACCGTTCTTGCCCTTAAGCAATTGCATCTGCGTCAACTCCCACCCCACGCTCACGAGGTTACCCTCGTTGGGCGGCTTATATCCAAGCTACATGACAGAGACAACAACGATCATGGAGCCGCAGAAAACGCGATTTATGCATTGATAATAGGCAGTTACAGGGGGTCATCCAAAATTGAAGGCGCCGCCCGGGAACTCCTCCCCGGACGGTTCCGGGCCTCGCCGGAATCACCAAAACCGGAACTTTCAGAAAATTCGCCCGAAAACGGCACCAAACACGGCCGCGCTATGCCACCTCGGCTTTGGCCAGTTCGACCGAAACCCGCAGATCGATCTCGGCCATGACCTGGTCCAGCCGGTCGTCGCCGGTCGGCTCGCGTAGTTCGTCAGCCACCGATTTCAGCCGCAGCATGGTGGTGTGATCGAGCGTGCCGGCCAACAGGCCGAGCTTCAGTTCGTCGAGGGCGTCCAGCGCACGGCGGCCATATTTGACCGCGCGGCGGCGGCGTTCGGTCGGATCTTCGACCCCCTGCAGCGCGATCAGGGCGTCGATTCCGCCCAAAGTGCGCAACGCCATGGCCGCGGTTTGGGCCTTTGGCGCTTCCGTCCCACCGAGCGAGAACCCGCCGCCCGAAGTCGGCCGGGCCGCGGCTGTACCGGGGGCAAGCGAGGTGCGGTTCGTTGCAGAGACGCGCATACATATAAGGTGTGCCCAGTATGGTTAATGCCGGGTAAAGGGCGGCAAGAATTGCCGTAGACCGGCAAGGGATGCTTGTCCCGCGCCGCCTGCCTCCGCCATGCCCCACCCAATAACTAAAATATTTCAGTACCTTAAAGGAACGTCCCCCGGTGGCATGCAACTCGCATTGTCTGCCCCGTCCGGCCTCTTGGGGAGCGAGAGTGCCTGACCTCTTGGGGGAGCAAGAGATGCGAATGTCGTTTCGTACAGCGCTTGTCGCGCTGCTGATTTTTGGCTGCGCCGTAGCACCGGCGGCGGCCACGTCGCGCATTAAGGACCTCGCCAGTATCGAGGGCGTGCGGCAGAACCAGCTGATCGGCTATGGCCTCGTCGTCGGCCTCAACGGCACCGGCGACACACTCAACAATACGCCTTTCACCAAGCAGTCCCTGCAGGCCATGCTGGAACGGCTCGGCGTCAACATCCGTGGCCAGACCATCCGTACCGGCAATGTTGCCGCCGTGATGGTGACGGCCAATCTGCCGCCCTTCGCCACCCAAGGCACGCGCATCGACGTGACCGCGTCCGCCATGGGCGACGCCAAGAGTCTTGAAGGCGGCACGCTTCTGGTCACCCCGCTGCTTGGCGCCGACGGCAATGTCTACGCGGTGGCGCAGGGCTCGCTCTCGATCGGCGGTTTCACCGCCCAAGGTCAAGCCGCCAGCATTACGCGCGGCGTGCCGACGGTCGGGCGGCTGCCGAACGGCGCCATCATCGAGCGCGAGATCGAATTCGCCCTCAACAGCGTCGGCCAGTTGCGCCTGGCGCTGCGCAACGCCGACTTCACCACGGCAAAGCGCATCGCCGTCGCCATCAACGACTATATCGGCGCGCCGGTCGCCGAGCCGCTCGATCCGTCGACGGTGCAACTCACTTTGCCGAAGAAATTTCCACAGAACGTCGTCGCCATGCTGACCGAGATCGAGCAGTTGCAGGTCGAGCCCGACGAGGCGGCCAAGATCGTCATCGACGAGAGATCGGGCGTCATCGTGATCGGCCGCGACGTGCGCGTCTCTACGGTCGCAGTCGCACAAGGCAATCTCACGGTGACGATCTCGGAGACGCCGCAAGTCAGCCAGCCGGCGCCCTTCTCGCGCGGCCGCACTGTGGTCGTGCCGCGCACCTCGGTCGGGGTGCAGGAGGAAGGCAAAGGGTTGGCCATGGTCCAGGAAGGCGTGTCGCTGCAGCAAGTGGTCGACGGGCTCAATGCGCTCGGCATCGGGCCGCGCGACCTGATCACGATCCTGCAGGCGATCAAGGCGGCAGGAGCCATCCAAGCCGATATCGAGGTGATGTGATGACGAGCCTGAATCCGGTCGATTTCAACGCTTCGCTCAATTCGATCGCCAATGCCGGCAGCGCCAGCGCGCAGAACGCGTTGAAGGTCAAAGGCAAGGCCAAGCAGGCGGCGGAGAAGTTCGAGGCGATGTTTCTCTCCAACATGTTCGAGCAGATGTATACCAGCATCGACGGCGACGGGCCGTTCGGCGGCACCGGCGCCCTGAAGATCTGGCGTTCGTTCATGACCGACCAGATCGCCAAATCATTCGCGAAATCCGGCGGCATCGGGCTTGCGCCGCAGGTCTATGAATCGCTGCTCAGGCATCAAGGGATCTCCGCATGACGCCGATCACGACACAGGCCGACGCCGAGCTGGCGATCGGCGATCTCGCCCGCCTCGTCGAGAAGATCAGCAGCATCATCGAGCAGGAAACGACGCTGGTGCGCGCGGGCCAGTTGCGCCGCGCCTCGGCGCTCGAACAGGAGAAATCGCAGCTCGCCGGCCAGCTCCATGTCGCGAGCCAGCGTCTCAGGACCAATGCCGAATTCCTCAAAAGCGCACCGGGACGTTGCGCCGAGCTGGCGAAGATGCAGGACAATTTCCGCGCCCTGCTGCAGAAGAACATGGTGGTGCTGGCGACCGCGCACGCGGTGTCGGAAGGCATCATGCGCCGCCTGTCGAAGGATCTCGCGCGCAAGGCCGGGCCGCAGGTCTATGGCGCCAGTGGACGCGCCGCAGCGCCCAACCCGAAGCACGGCCGGCCGCTCGCCATCAGCCGCTCCCTTTAACTTGCAGACTGCCGGCTTTTAGCCCGTCGGCTTCCGCCCTGCGACCGCGCTGAGCTCCTGATGGAGCTGCTGCAGCGGAAGATCCCAGTCGCCGGCCGTCGTCTGCCGGAACAGCCGCATGGTCGGATACCACGGACTGCGGGTCCGATCGCTCAACCATCGCCACTCGGCCGGAAACGGCAATAACAGCGCAACCGCCTTGCCCATGGCGCCGGCGAGATGCGCGACCGACGTGTCGACAGACAATAAAAGATCGAGCTGGGCAAGAACCGCGGCGGTGTCGGCGAAGTTTTCGAAGTCGTGGCCAAGCGCAAGGACGTGATGGCGGTGCAAGATCTCCGCCTGCGCCGGAGCGACGTCCTTTTGCACGCTGATGAAATCGAGATTGGGCAGCGCGAAAAGATCGGCAAATCGCTCGGGTGCGATGGAACGATTATGATCGTTCAAATGCTCCCTGCTGCCGGCCCAACACAGGCCGATGCGCAGGCGGCCGTTCTGCGGCAGCCGATCGCGCCACTTGGCGAGACGTTCCGGCGACGGCCGGATATAGGGCACGTTCGCCGGGATGCTCGCGACCTCGGTCTGGAAGGCCGCCGGCAGGCTCAGCAGGGGGCAATAACAGTCAACCGGCGGTGTCGGCTCGTTTTCGGCAAGCACCGATGCAACGCCGGCAACGCCTGCTGCGATCTCCTGCAACGGCGGCGGCACATCGAGAATGACGGTGGCGCCGAGCGCGGCGACCAGAGGCACGTAGCGGATGAAATGGAAAGTGTCGCCGAAGCCCTGCTCGGCCGGCAGCAGGATGGTCTTGCCTTGCAGCGTCTGTTCGCCGCGCCATAGCGGCGCGTCGACACGGCGCACTTTCGGCGCGCGCCTGGTGCGCCAGCGCCATTCATAGTCACGCCAGCCGTTCTTGAAGTCGCCGCGCCGCAGGCGAATGAGGCTCGAGCGATGATGCGCATCGGCGCATTGCGGATCGATCGCCACCGCGGCGGCAAAACTTTGCAACGCCTCGTCAAACCGCGCCACGGCGCCAAGCGCAGTGCCTTTGTTGACATGAAGCTCGACCACGTCCGGGGCGATGGCAATCGCCTTGTCATAGCAGGCGACAGCGGCATCGGGACAGCCGAGCCGCAGAAGAAGACCGCCGCACTCGTTCAACGCATCGATATCGTCGGGCTGCGCCGAGAGGATGATCGCGAAAGCGCCAAGGGCCTCCTCGTGGCGCGCGAGCGACTTCAGCGAAGCGGCGCGATTCTTCTGCGCAAGCGGATAGTCCGCGCAACAGGCAAGCGCGTCTTCAAAACAGGCGAGCGCCTCTTCGTGGCGTTTGAGAGCACCGAGGATCAGCCCGTAATTGTTGAGCACTTCCGCGGATCGCGGCGCACGCTTGAGCACGGCAGCGACGAGCCGCAGCGCTTCCGCATTGCGGCCCTGGCGATGGCGGAGAAGACCCAGCAAATGCAGACTGTCGAAATGCTGCGGCTCGGCCGCCAGGATCGCCGTGCAGATCGTCTCCGCCTCGGCAAGCCGTCCCTGCTGAAAATGCGCGAAGGCCTGCGCGATGCTCGGCTGCGACAACCCGGATTCTGCCTGCGCTGCCGTCATCTCTGCCTCGCCGGGCGCGTCGCAGCATCACTGAGCTCTTGCCGCAGCTGTTCCAGCGGCGTGTCCCAATCGCGGATCGCCGGTTGCCGGAACAGCCGCATGGTCGGATACCAGGGACTGTCGGCGCGGTGCAGCAGCCAGCGCCAATCCGGCGCAAACGGCAGCAACAGCGCGACCGCCTTGCCCATGGCGCCGGCGAGATGCGCAACCGACGTGTCGACCGCGACCAGCATATCGAGCATGGCGACGACGGCAGCGGTGTCGGCGAAGTCCTCGAAGTGCTGGCCAAGCTGAAGAACGCCGTGCGCCTCGAGGAGCGCCGCCTGCGCTTCGCCGACGTCCTTTTGCACGCAGATGAATTCGATGCCCGGCAGCGACAAGATCGGGATGAAACGCTCGAGCGCAATCGAGCGGTTGCGGTCGTTCAAATGCGCCCTGTTCCCCGACCACACGATGCCGACGCGCAGGCGGCCATCTTGCGGCACGCGGTCGCGCCATTTCTCCAACCGTTCGCGATAAGGCCGCAAATAGGGAATGTTGGCCGGTATGGTCGCAAGATCGGTTTTGAACGCGATGGGCAGGCCCAGCATCGGGCAATGCAGGTCGAAATCCGGCAGCTTGTCGCCGTCGACCAGAACACCGGAAATGCCGGGCACGGTGCAGGCAATATCCTTCAGCGGCTCCTGCACCCCGAGGATGACCTTGGCGCCGCGCGCCACGATCAGCGGCGCATAGCGGACAAAATTGATGGTGTCGCCCAGGCCTTGTTCGGCGAGCAACAAAACGGTCTTGCCGCCGATATCCTCCTCGCCGCGCCAGATCGGCTGCTCGAACTCCCATGGCTTCCAGGCGACGCCCGGACGCTTCCAGCGATATTCGTACTGCTTCCAGCCGTTCTCGAAATCGCCGATGCACAGGCGTGTCACCGCGGAATTGAAGTTGGCATCGACGTGTTCGGGATCGAGCGCGAGCGCCTTGTCATAGCTGGCAAGAGCTTCCGCCATGCGCGTCATGCCGACGAGCGTATTGCCGCGGTTGACATTGGCGGGGATGAGATCCGGCTCGATGCGCAGCGCCTCGTCGTGGCGGAGCAGCGCCTCGTCGTGGCGGTCCAACAGCGTGAGCGCAACGCCGCTTGCCGACAGCGCCACGGCGTTTCCCGGATCGAGCGCCGCCGCCCGATCATATTTTACGAGCGCCTCGGCGGGCCGATTCAGCCTGACCAGCGCATTGCCGCAATGGATCTCGGCGATGATGTGATCGGGATCGCGGGCAAAGACGGCCTCGAAGCTCGCCACCGCGTCGTCGAGGCGGCCGAGCTCCATGAGCACACCGCCGCGGCTGGCCTCGATGTCGCTGCGGTCCGGCGCCAGCGCCAGCGCACGATCATAGCTGTCGAGTGCGTCCTGATGACGGTCGAGCTTGCCGAGAACGAGACCGCGCGTAGCGAGCGTCTCGACATGGTCCGGCTGAAGCGACAGGGCCTTGTCGCAGGCTTGCAGCGCCTCATCGTAGGATTCAAGGCCGGCCAATGCGCCGGCGCGATTGTGCAGAACCTGCAGATGATGCGGCTCGAGCGCGAGCGCGCTGTCATAGCTCGCAATCGCCTCGGCATATTTCTTCTGGACGAATTGAGCGAGGCCGAGATTGTTCCAGGCGTCGACGCGCCCCGGCTCGAGCTTGAGTGCCGCTGCGAAGCTTTCGGCCGCCGCGTCAGGCCGCACCAGTGCATGAAGAACATTGCCGCGATTGTAGAGGGCGTCGGCATAGTCCGGCCGCGCGGCGAGCGCGCGTTCGCAGCTCTCCAGCGCCTCCTCCAGCCGGCCGAGCTTCGAGAGCGTCACGCTGCGATTGCTGAGCACTTCGGCATTGTCCGGCGCGACGGCGAGCGCGGTGTCATAGGCGGCCAGCGCCTCCTCGTGCCGCGCCAAGGCCTGAAGCGCATTGCCGCGGTGATTATGTGCCTGCACATGCTGTGGCCGCAGCGCCACGACCCTGTCGTAGTCGGCCAGCGCTTCGTCATGCCGGTCCAGCGCCGACAGCGAGTTGCCGTGGTTGTAAAGCGCGTCGACATGCTCCGGCGCGAACCCCATCGCCTGCTCATAGCTTGCAAGCGCCTCGGCGTAGCGGCCAAGCTTCTTCAGCGCATTGCCGCGATTGTAGTGAGCGGCGGCGTCCGCGCTGCGTGCCGACAGGATCCTGTCGAAAGCGGCCAGCGCCTCGTCGTGGCGTTCAAGCGCTTGAAGGATGATGCCGTAATTGGTCAGTGCGTCGGCCGATCCGGGCTGCGCCCGCAGCGCTGCGCCGACCGCCCGCAGCGCCTCGACCGGATGGCCGTTCTGATAAAGCAGGACGCCGGACAGATGCAGCGCGTCGAAGTTTCCGGGATCGACGGCGAGAAGCGACTGATAGATCTGCGCCGCATCCTCGAAACGGCCCTGCTGGTGCAACGCCAGCGCGTGTTGAATGGTCTGTGCCGCTTGCGGGCACTTAACCTCGGCCGGGTTGCTCATGACTGGCGTCACCGAAAGGCACGCAAGGCGGAATGGGCAGCGACGCGGCCCCGGTCGGCGGCGATTGGCGCGTCATATCGCCAGCCCGTGGTCCGCGCCGGATTACCGTCGACCAAGATGGTTAATCAAGAGTTACCACGGGACAATTTCCGGCAACCGCCCGGCCCGGCGCGGCGATACCGGATGTTAACCGCAACAGGGGTATGGAACGGAACGTGAGGGTGAGAATCGACCCGCCTCGGAAGTCCTTGGAATGAGCGTCAGTAATATCGGATCCTTTTTGCAGTCGGCGGCCATCTCGTGGGGCTCCTCGCAGGGCTCGGCGCTGGAAGAGCTTGGCAGCGCGATGAGCCAGGCCTTGGCCAATAAGGGCAAAGGCCTCGCCTCGATCGCCAACGGCGAGGCGCTGGTTCGCACCAACAACCAGATCACGCAGCTCATCCAGAACGTTCTCAACGGCACCACGGGAACGTCCGGCACGAGCAGCGGTTCGTCGACAGGAAATTACAAACCGGCCCAAGCGGCCACCGGCACGGGCAAGGTGTCGGTTTCGGTCAGCACGACGCTGGCGAGCCTCGGCATTCTCAAGGGCGGCTCGGTCTATGTCAGCGCCGGCGGCAATACGACGAGTTATACGTCGACCGGCAGCGACACCGTCGGCGACCTGCTGAGCGCGATCAATACCAATCTGCCGAATAGCGCTCAGGTGAAGGCCACGCTGAACAGCCGGGGCGACATCGTCCTTACCAGCAAGAACACGACAGACCAGATCAGCGTCAGCGGCGTTTATGCCAGGAATATCGGCTTCGCCGCCGGCAACCAGACCTTCAAGCCGACCGCGGCCAGCGGCACGCCGCCCAGCACGACGACCTCCAGCACGTCGAGCTCGAGCAAGACAAGCTCGACGTCTTCCAAAAGCGCAGGCGTGGAGAGCGCGTTCACGTATAGCTCCAGCAGCGCCGCATCGATCCTGGGCGCTTCCGGCGCGAGCGGCAGCCTGGTCGACATGCTGACCTGAGCGCCTCTCCGGCGCATCCGATCTGCCTGACACAAATTTGTGGTTCGCGCGGCTTGCCGCGTTTTTTACGCGAATTTCCGGATCAATGGAGCCGGCGGCGGCCGGAGCCGGCGGACCGCACCCGCGATCAAGCCTCGACGAATTGCGACGATAGATCGCCGGCAAACGTCAGCGGGCCGACATGCCCAAGCTTGCTGTCGAGATCAGCCCAGATCTCGCCGCCGATGTCGGTCCAGCGCTTGCAGAAGGCAAAATCCTCGCTGAGATAGGTTCCGCTCGCGTCGATCATGGTGTCGAACAGAGCGTAGCGGTTGTCACTTGCGGTGAAAGCATCGACCGAGTGATCACGCTTGAATTTCAGCTGCGGATAATGCGCGCACATGCGCTCCAGTGCTTCGCGCCGTATCATGAGGAAGCCGGTGCCGGCATAGCGGACCTTGACGAAGCCGCCGCGCTGCGTCACCGCGTTGGGGTCGTCGACCTCGAAGACATAATTGAAAGCGGCCGCCGGCAGCGGCCGATCGGCGGCGACCGTCTCCCGCACTTTGCCCCAGTCGAACCGCTTGATCGGATAGACCGCCGCGCACATCTCGGCACCGCATTCGATCAGCCGCTGAACCTGCTGCGGCTCGAAGCCGATATCGGCGTCGAGGAAAAGCAGATGCGTCGCGCTCGGATCGTCGAGAAACTGCGCCACCAAGCTCGCCCGCGCGCGCGGGATCAGCGCATCGCCGTCCTTGAACAGCATCTTGATTCCGAAGTCGCGATAGATGCGGGTGAGCTTTTGCAGCTTGAGCAGCGAAGCCGCACAAAGAACGGAAATCTGGCCGCCGAAACACGGCACGGCGACGGCGAGATTGACCTGCGCCGGCACCGCCGGCTGCAGCGGCACCGAAGCTTCCGCCACCAGCGCCCGTGTTGTGCCGGAATCTGATCTGGACGACATCGCCGCTGTCTCCCTGCCCGCTCTGCCTGGCCCGCCGACCGCCGGCCGTTTTGAACGATCCGTGCGGCGCTCTCGGTTTATGGTTAACGGATTTCACACGGCTATGGATAACGGCGGGTTAACGCTGCGGCGAGACGCCATTTAAAAGGCGAAAACGACAACAGCTTGGGGCCCCGATCCGTGCCGACGCAATCCGGATTAAGTCCGTTGGTTGCGCTGCACAATTTGCCCACGAGCAAAAATTGCCCGGCTTTACGCGTCTTTAAATGAAATGGGGCAAACCTGTGCCCGCCGATCAGTCCGATCGGACAACGCACTCGTGCCTACAGAAGTAGCGTGAGTGTGCGCCAGTACGGCCTGTAACCAGAAGGGTAGTTGCTATGAGTGACGTCACCTTAACATCGGGCATTCGCTCGAACCTGCTTGCCCTGACGCAAACCTCGAACGACCTGACCACGACTCAGGAAGCTCTCGCGACCGGCAAGAAGGTCAACTCGGCTGCTGACAATCCGAGTTCCTACTTCACCTCGCAGAATTTGACGCAGACGGCGAACAACCTGAGCAACCTGCTCGACCAGATCGGCCAGGGCTCGCAGACCATTAACGCGGCCACCGACGGCCTCACCGGCCTGACCAGCCTGCTTCAGCAGGCCCTGTCGACGGTGCAGCAGGCCCAGTCCTCGAACTGGACCACCGCGGCCACCACCACGGGCTCGGTCAGCGTCGGCACAGTCGCCTCCGCCGGCACGCTCACCATCGACGTCGGTTCGTCGACCTACAGCGTCTCGATCGCGGCCAGCGCCACCCTGAGCCAAGTCGAAACCGCCATCAACAGCACGACCGGGCTTGGCAGCACCGGCTCCGTGACCGCGACCGATGACGGCTCGGGCCACCTGGTGCTGACCTCAAACAACGCGCCGGTCGGCTTCACCGTTGTGGGGAACTCCACGTCGGCGGCCCTGGGCGTGGCCACCAGCACCACCAACAACGTCGCCATCGGCCAGAGCTCGACGCGCTCTACCCTGCAGAGCAACTTCTCGACGCTGCTCACGCAGATCAACCAGCTCGCTTCGGACTCCGGTTATAACGGCGTCAACCTGCTCTCCGGCGACAGCCTGACCATCGACTTCAACCCGACCGGCACCAGCTCGCTGACCATCACCGGCGTGACCTTCAATTCCGCCGGTCTTGGCCTGTCGTCTGCCAGCGGCACGGGCGCGACGTCGTTCAACGCGGACAGCGTGCTGTCGGGCCTGGTCACGAACATCAACACGGCGCTCTCGACCGTGCAGACCCAGGCCGAAACCTTCGGCACCAACGCGTCGACGATCACGACCCGCTCGAGCTTCGAAACGGCGCTGATCAACACGCTGCAGACCGGTGCCTCCAACCTGGTCGTCGCCGACCAGAACGTGGAAAGCGCCAACCTGCTCACCGAGCAGACCCAGCAGCAGCTGGAAATCTCGGCGCTGTCCATCGCCAACCAGGCCAACCAGTCGGTGCTCAAGCTGTTCGGCTAAAAGCAGTCTGGTACAGGCCTTTACGTAACGGCGGCGGGGCGAAAGCCCCGCCGCTTTCTTTTTTGCCCGGCAACGGCGCGGCGGCGCCGATTATGGTTACCGGGGCGACTTTCAGGCGGGGCCAAGGCCCCGCCTTTTTACTTTTTGAAACAATAGCTTACGGATGCCGTCGGGGCGTCGTTCCAGGAATTTCGTTCCGATTAGCTCTCCATTAACCATAGTGAGTAACCATGTAGGCGCGGCAAGGGGATTCGTCCGTGCTCATGAAGCTCGAACTCAAGCCGAATGAACGTTTCGGGCTCGGCAGTCGGCACGGGCTGTAAGCAGAAGGTAGAACGATGTCTGATATTACTCTTACGACTGGCATTCGGCAGAACCTGCTTTCGCTGCAGCAGACGTCGAACGACCTGACCACCACCCAGGAAGCTCTGGCGACGGGCAAGAAGGTCAATTCCGCCGCCGACAATCCGAGCTCCTATTTCACCTCACAGAATTTGTTCCAGACCGCCAATTCGCTGAGTGCCCTGCTCGACCAGATCGGCCAGGGCTCGCAGACCATCAACGCGGCCACCGATGGCCTCACCGGCCTGACCAGCCTGTTGCAACAGGCGCTGTCGACCGCGCAACAAGCGCAGTCCGCAAGCTGGACGACCGCGGCGACGACAACCGGCTCGGTCAGCGTCGGCACGCTCGCCACCGCAGGCACGCTCACCATCGACGTTGGTACGTCGACCTACAGCGTGACCATCGCGGCCAGTGCCACGCTCAGCCAGATCGAAGCCGACATCAACAGCACGACCGGGCTTGGCAGCAACGGCACTGTCAGCGCGACCGACGACGGCTCGGGCCACCTCGTGCTGCTCTCCAATGAGCCGCCCATCGGCTTCACCGTTTCGGCGAACGCCACTTCGGCGGCGCTTGGCATCACGACCAGCTCGACCACCAATAACGTCGCCATCGGCCAGAGCTCGACGCGCGGCACGCTGCAGACCAACTTCAACAATCTGCTGTCGCAGATCAATCAGCTCGCTTCGGACTCCGGCTATAACGGCATCAACCTGCTCGCCGGCGACAGCCTGACCATCGACTTCAACCCGACCGGCACCAGCACGCTGACCATCACCGGCGTGACCTTCAATTCCGCCGGTCTTGGCCTGTCGGCGGTGTCCGGTACCGGAGCCGCGTCGTTCCAATCGGATAATCAACTCGCCTCGACGGTCGCGGCAATCAACGCCGCGCTCGCCACGGTGCAAACCCAGACCGAGACCTTCGGCACCAACGCGTCGACGATCACCACCCGTTCGACCTTCGAGACGGCGCTGATCAATACGCTGCAGACCGGCGCCACCAACTTGGTCGTCGCCGACCAGAACGAGGAAAGCGCCAACCTGCTCACCGAGCAGACCCAGCAGCAGCTGGAAATCTCGGCGCTGTCGATCGCCAACCAGGCCAACCAGTCGGTGCTCAAGCTGTTCAGCTAAGCCGGCCCGGCATCAAGATCCATCTGATGGCGGCGGGGCGAAAACCCCGCCGCTTTTATTTTTATTCGTGCCGCGGCGAGCCGGCGGAGCCCTTGTGGACCGATGGACGCGCCGCACGCGCCCGGCAACCGTTCCGCGGCGGCGCCGATTCGTTAGACACTCGTTAACCATGTTGCGCAACGATGTCGCCTGCGCGCAGCGAGAAGTCGCAGAGGACGAAGCCGTGGCCCTGAAAATCGAACTCAAGCCGAACGAAAGGGTCCTGCTCGGCGACTGCGTTGTGACCAATACCGGCCCGCGCACGCGGCTGCGGATCGAAGGCCAGGTCCGGATTCTGCGCGAGAAGGACATCATGACGCTGAGCCGCGCCGACAGCCTGGCGAAGCTCATCTATCTTGCCATCCAGTTCATTTACACGGCCAAGAATCCGAAAGAGCACCACGATCTCTATTTCCGGCTATCGAATCAATTTCTCAAGGCCGCGCCCGGCGCCAAGGCCATCGTTGAAGAGATCAACAACCTAATTTTAACAGGAGAACTCTATAAAGCGCTGAAGGAAACGCGCAAGCTTATCGCCTACGAAAAGGAACATCTGAAGATGCGTCACGCCGTCAACGCCTACGCCAAAGCCACGGTGGAAACGGCGTCGCCGCGCGCGCTCGAAGCGAACTTATTGTTGCAGGCCGCGGCGAAATTGCAGGCGGTTCACGACTCGTGGTCCGACAAGCCGCGAGGCCTCGACGATGCGCTGCTGTATAATCGCAGGCTTTGGACGGTGTTTCTCGATGCGGTGACGAGCGAAGGCAACAGGCTGCCGGAAGAGACGCGCGAGAATATCCGCCGGCTCGGCGTCTATGTCATGGCGGAAACGTTCTCCATGATGACCCAGCCGAAGCCGCAACATCTGAAATCCATGATCAAGATCAATCGCGGCCTGGCCGCGGGCTTGCGCGAGAAGAATTGAGCTTCCACGCCGAGCGGCCTAACCGGCCAGCCAAAGTCAGCTGAAACAATCTGCTTGCCTGAAGGCCCGCCGGTCACGCGGCGCGCGGCATATCGAGGCGGAGCCGGCCGCGCAGATGCGGGATGCGGTTGACGTCCATCGTCGCGGCAAGGCTGCGGATATAGAACAGCTCTTCCTTGGTGGCGATGCCGAAACCCGCGAATTGGCGCCGGCCATCGCGGAAATCGGCGTCCGATATGGCGTCCTCGAACAGATCGAGCCAGCCCGATTCTTCCACATCGCCGGCGGCGCCTTCGTTGAACAGCATCTTTTCCCGGTCCCTGATGACGGTCGGCAGCTGTCCGGGATAGAGATCGAAGAGCGCCCGCAGCGGCGCTTTGCCGACCGGCGCAGCAGGGCCGGAGCGCTTCACCAGGTCCGAGCGATCGAGCGCGGCGCCGTAGCTGACCAGGGTCTGGTCCAGGAACGGCTCGCGGATCTCGAGCTGGAATTGCATCGCGCAGCGGTCGACCCGTTGCAGATTGGCGCGATGCATCATGCCGAGGCACTGCCGCTGCAGGTTGCGGCCGAGGCCGTTCTGATGCGCGAAGGCCTGTTCGAGGGGTGAATAGCCGGCGAACAGTTCGTCGGCGCCCTCGCCGCACAGCGCGACGCGGAAGCCGTCGCGGTGGATGCGCTGCGACAGCAGATAAGTGTACAGGCTCGGGCGAATGACCGCGGGCTCGAACGTCTCGACCGCGGCGACCACCATGGCGATCAGCGGTAGCGTCTTGGCGCCATGCGCTTCTATCTCCACTTCACGCAGGTCGAGCCCGGTCTCCTCGGCATAATGTTTGGCAAACAGATAATCGCGCGAGCCGGAGCCGACCGCGATATAGCCCGGAATGTCGGGGCGGAAGCGCCGCGCATAATGCACGATCAATGTCGAATCGATGCCGCCGCTGAACAAAGCCGCGACCGGCAGCCCCGGCGGCACGCGCACCCGCACGGCTTCGGCGAGCACGCGATCAAGCTCCTGCGGCGAAGCGGCGCCGGCTGCGGCAGGCAATGGCAGATTGTAGTGGGACCCGCAAAAATCGCGGCTCAGCGCGTAGCCTGGCGGCAGCAGCATCACCTCGCCCTGCTCGGTCGCATCGAGGAGCGGCTTGATTTCCGAGCAGAACAAGAAGCCCTTGCCGGCCTGAACCACATAGAGCGGCTTGACGCCAAAGGGATCGCGCGCGGCGAGGAATTCGCCGGTCACGGTGTCGATGGCGACGAAGGCATACATGCCGGAAAGCCGCTTGATCCCGGCGGGGCCGAACACCCGCAGCACATTGGCGACCACTTCGGTGTCGCAATGGCTGGCGAACGTGATGCCGCGCGCCACGAGCTCATGGCGCAATTCGACGTGATTGTAGATTTCGCCGTTGAACGCGACCAGAAAGCGCTTGTCGAAGGACGCTTGGGGCTGGACGCCGTTCTCCGCGTCGACGATGCGCAAGCGGCGCGTGCACATCGCGGTCGTGGCGCTGACCCGGGCCAGGGGATCGGTGACGTCGCCGCGATGCAAGAGGCCCGCGATCAGACTCTCCACCGCCGCTTCAGCGCCATCCCATTCGATAGCCACGGCAATTCCGCACATGTCGCCCCCCAAGCGCAAATATATCGCCCGAACCGTAGGTCGCTATGGTTAACGATCCGTCTACAGCCGCACGCGTAAGGACTTTGTTTACCGTGGCTTCCTAGCGTCAGGCCGGCGCGAGCCGCGAGAGGCGCAATGACCGGCATCAGGGCTGAGGCAGCGGATCTGATCGCGGGCGACGAGCTCAAAGCCGCCGCCTTGCAATATATCGGCGACATGCGGACCAAGATCGCGCAGGAGCAAAACGGCCTGCCCAGCATATTCGACAGCTGGTTCACCCGGGTCGTCTCGCAGCTCATCAATTTCGACGCGTCACGCGCCTGGGAGGACAGCGTCCGCGAGAGCGCCGCGCGCGAGCCGGCGCGTTTCCAAGGGCTGCTATGGGATTTGCGCCGCCTGCGTCAATTCCTCGATCGCTACAGGCAAGGCCGCTTCGTCGAGTTCGCACGCCGCGAGCATTCCGGCGCGCATTATCATCCGCGCTTCGGCACCGAATTCGACGCCGACGTGCTGTTGACCTGCCAGGGCGCACCTTCACTGATGCGCTGGCGCGGCATGCCGCTGATGAAGAACGTCTTCGACTTCGCGATGTATCCGGCGCTGATTGCAGAACTGCAGCCGCGCACCATCTTCGAGATCGGCTCAGGTGCCGGCGCCAGCGCCGTCTGGCTCGCCGACCTCATGGCGATAAACGGCATCGAGGGCCGCGTCCATTCCACGGATCGGGTCAAAGTCCAGACTGACTATCCGCGGGTCTGCTTCTATCAAGGCGATTGCGCGACGCCACAAACACTGTTCGCACCCGAACTGCTGCAATCCGAGCCGCATCCATGGCTGGTCATCGAGGACGCGCACCACAATGTGGCGGCGGTGCTCGGGCACATGCACCAATATCTGCGGCCCGACGACTATCTCGTGGTCGAAGACAGCGACGTCAAGCGCGGGGCGCTGCGCATGTTTCTCGCCGCCCATTCCGCCGACTATCTCGTCGATACGCGCTTTACCGACAATTTCGGCCGCAACGCCACCTGCGCCGCCGATTCGATTTTCGTGCGGACAGGGCCCGGCGCAGGCGCGCGGCGCGCGGTAAACGACGCGCCGCCGATTGTCCGCCATCGGCCGCCGGCTAGCCCGAGGACGGCGACAGATAATTCACCAAGCTGATCTGCGCGAGGCGCGCCGAAATCGACATCGACGCCGACAGATTGTTCTGCAGCGTCAGGAGCTGCTCGCCGACCTGGCTCTGATTGACGCCGTCGACATTGTTCAGAATGTCGTTCAACGTCGTCTGGGTCTGCGTGTTGAGCTTGGTGGCGTTGGTCACCGTCGTCTGCGCATTGGCAATGTCGGATTCGATGTCCTCGATCGTTTGCACGCCTGACGGCGGGTTGAGATTGGCTTCGAGCTGGTGCGACAACGTCAAATAACTTGATTGGGTGTCGGAGGTATTCGCCGAGTAGGTTGTCGCCGCCAGGACCGCGACGTTCTTGACGATATTGGTGATGCCCGCTTCGTTGGCGCGCATGCCGTAGTCGACCGTCGTCGAGGGACCGACCAGAGCGGTTTGGGTCTGCCGCGCCGGCGTGGCGCTGTTGTCGCCGGTGTACCAGATCACGGTGTTCGCCGCCGTGCCGTTGGTCATGGAGGTCGCCGCGTAATAATCGTTACCTGCGCCCGGAACGACAATCTGGGGCGGATCCGAAAAGAAATTGTTGCCTGCTTCCATCGCCGAGGCGGCCGGCAGCGTGGTCTGCGCGAGATTGGTAATGGCGCTCGACAGCGCGCTTTGCAGATTGGCCGCGGTGTCCGCCGTCGTCGCCCCGATGCTGAACTGGCCGGTGCCGGGCGGCGTGGACGTCGTCGCCTGCAGCGAGATCGTTTGCGTGGTGCCGTCGGGCTGGGTCAGCTGAAACGAGACCGTATCGCCGTTATTCGGCTGCGAGGCGAGCGCGACCGAGATCGATGGCGGCGTGCCGGTCGGACCGGTGGCGGTGGCGCCGGTCAGGCTCGACGTGACGCCGGTCAGCTGAAAGCCGAACGGCGTGCCGTCCTGGCTCACGGTCACGGTGCTTCCCGTGGTCGCCACGCTCAGATGGCCCATCCCGGTGGTGCCGAGGTCGGCCTGTTGGCGCTCGGAAATGATCTGCGTCAGTCCAGCCTGCGAACCGGTGCCGTTGAGAAGGGTGCTGGTGCTGACCACCGCCGGCTGGTTCACGGCGGTGCCGGAGAAAATGTAATTGCTGCCGACCTGGGTATTGAGCAGCGAGAGGATCTCGTCGAGCTGGCTCTGCGCGGCGACCTGGACGGTGGTCTGTCCATTGGCATTGAGATTGAAGCTCGGCTGATCGGTGACCTCCTGCTCGACCGTGCCGGCAAGGTTGCCGATCTGCGTCAAAGACGCTTGCGCGATGCCCAGCGTCGTATTTACGGTCGAGATCGTGTTGCTGTAGCCGTTGATGGCCGCGAGCTGCGAATTGAGGCTCACCACGAGCCCCGCCTGCGACTGCAAACCGGAATAGGTTTGCGCCGCCTGCCCGGTCCCGATCTCCTCGGCGAGCGTATTGAGCTGGTTC
Organism: Xanthobacteraceae bacterium; assembly: GCA_035509535.1. Lineage (GTDB taxonomy): Bacteria > Pseudomonadota > Alphaproteobacteria > Rhizobiales > Xanthobacteraceae > BOG-931. The sequence goes on from DATJLN010000015.1 coordinate 38,416, forward strand.
ATCATATTGGTCTGCGCCGTGATCGTGGCGGCAGTGACCGAGCCGGGTCCGGTGATACTCATGATTCAACCTTTTACTCAGCCTGCTTCCTCAACTTAGCCGGCGATTTGCAGCAGCGTCTGCATCATGCCTTGAATGGTCGACATCACCCGCGCATTGGCGGCGTAAGCGTTCTGCAGCGCGATGAGATTTGACAATTCAGTGTCGATATTGACGCCGGACTGATCGTTGAAGCGCTGTTGCAGCGCCGTCACCACGGTGTCCTGGCCCTGCTGCAGGTTGGTCGCCGCATTGGCCGCTTGCGACTGGACGGTCGCGACCTGACTCAGATATTGCCCCAGCGTACCGCTATACTGCGACTTCGCCGTGCCGATTCCGGTGGTCGGCGAATAGGTGAGCGAGGCCGTGGTCATCTCGTTCAGCAAGAAATTCGGCCGCGTCGGATCGCCCGCAGCGGTCGTGGCCGAATAAGCGACCAGATTCGACGGCGAATTGACGAGCGCCGTATTCACGCTGATGCGGCCGGCAAGCCCGGTGGTTTGCGTGCCGCCGGTCGTCGTCAAAGCGCCGGTGATCGGCTGGGCGCCGTCGACGAACAATTGGACCTGCGCATTGCCGCTGGTGAGCGACGTCATCGTCGACGTCGCCGACAGCGCATTGACCGTGGCGCCGCTGCCGTTGTTATTGACGACCTGCAGCACGGTGCCGGACGGGTTGGAAAATTGGAGGCTCGAGCCGAAATTCAGATTGAGCTGCGCAACCACCGAGCTCATGCCGAGCGCAAAATTGATTCCGATCGTCGAATTGTTGGGATTTGAAGCCGAGGTTGTGAGCGGCAGCGTCGTTCCCGGCGGCGTGTCGACGACGGTGACTGTGTGCTGCACATTGCTGTTGTCGGTATAGGTGAACTGCACCGTATTGCCCGGCGACAGGCCGCCGACATCGACATTAAAGCCGCTGAGGCCGCCGGACGTCACCGCTGTGCCGCTGACGGTCTGGTTGGACAGCGCCTGCGACATCTGATTGGCGAATTCGTCGAGCTGGGTCTGCGCCTGCGGCAGGATCGTGTCGCGCATCTGCAGATAAGCGCCGATCTCGCCCGACTGGAAAGCGCCGTCGGAGATCATATCGGTGGTGGAGCCGCCTGGCGCCGTCAGCGTGATCGTGCCGGCGCCGTCGAGACTGGGATTGGCGTTCCATTGCGCCGTCGCCGACAGCGTTCCCGCATTGTTGAAACTGATCTGCGAGGCCTCGCCCGCATTGACCAGCTGCAGCCCGGTTCCGGTATAGAGCGCCACCTGATTGTTGGCCCCTTGCACCACGTTGACATTCATCAGCTTGGTGAGCTGCGTGATGTCCTCGTCGCGCTGATCCTCGAGCGCCGCCGCCGTGCTGTCGGGGTTGGATCCGGTGCCTTCGAGCTTTTCGTTGATCCCCGCGATGCTTTGCAACAGGCCGTTGGCCGTACTCACGTCACTGGCGATGCCAGCCTCTGCCTGCGTGCGCAGCTGCTGGATGCTGGTCGTCATTGAATTGAGATTTGCCGCCAGCGCCTGCGCCGCGCTGATGACTTCGCTCTGCGCGGAATAAGAGCTCGGACTGGTCGACAGGTTCTGCAGCGAGGTCGTGAAATTATTGTAGACCGAGTCGAACGACGACGACGTGCCGGGTGTGCCGTAAATGCCCTGAAGCTGCTGATAGAACTGCGCGACCGTGTCGGCGTAAGATCCGCCCGAGGTTTCGGTCCACAACTGGTTCTGCAGCAGCGAATTGAGATTGCGGTTGATACCGTCGCTGACGACGCTGGTCCCGGTCGTGCCGCCGGTGCCGAGCTCGGACTGCTTGACGGTCTCGTCGACATATCCGGCGGTATTCGCATTGGCGACGTTGCCAGCGATGACCGAGATGGCCTGCTGGGTGACACCAATGCCCGCTAGCGCGGTGGTCAGCGCCTGATTAATGCCCATGGTTGCGGCCGTTCATGCGGCTTGGCGCTTGCGCGACAACCGCATCGTTATTGGATGACCGTGAGCAAGCTCTGGATCATCTGGTTGGCGGTCGTCATGACGCGCGCATTTGCCGAATAGGCCTGCTGCGCCACGATGAGCTGGCTGAACTGGGTGGCGATGTCGACGTTCGAGGCTTCCAGCGAACTGCCTTCGATGCTGCCGGTCGCCGTATAGTTCGGCGGCCCCGATTCCGGCGTCGCGGCATAGGCGCCACCGTTGAGCGCCTGCAGCGCGTCAGTGCCGTTGAACGACGCCAGCGTCACCTCGGCGAGCGGAATGGTCTGGCCGTTGGTGAAATTGCCGACCACGCGGTTCTGGCTGTCGACGGAAACCGATTGCAGAGAGCCTGCGGCATAACCGTTCTGCTGCAGGTTATTGACCTGAACAGTACCGCTCGTGGTCGCAAACTGGGTCAGCCCATCGGTACCGATCTGCAGCTGGACGTTGCCGAGATTGTCGCCGTTCACGGTCAGATTCGGCAGCGTCAGGCTGGTGATTTGCGGCGACATTTCACCGTTGGCGTTGAACGAGAACGTGGTCCCGACATTTTGCCAGGCGGCTGCGGTCCCGGTCGCGGCGGAGTTGCTCTGGTAGAACAATTGCCACGTGCTGCCGCTCGACGAACTCGACACCTGCGCCCAGCGGAATTGCACGTTTACCGGATTGCCCACGGAGTCATAGGCGGTGATCGAGCCGCCGTCCGACGATTCGGAATCGAACGTGGAGACGTCGTTTGCAATCACGGTGCCGTTCGCCGGGTAGGCGGTAAGATTGGTGATCCCGAACTTCGAGGTCGAAGCGGTGCCGCCGATTTGAATGCTGTCGGTGGTATTGGTCGCAACGATCGAAATATCGCCGTTGGCCGAGTTCACCGTCGGCGTGAAAAGGTTGCCGCTCGCGGTGGCCAGGCCGTTGAGCGTCGTTTGCAATTGCGCCAACGTCTCGACCTGACCCGCGCCGGTACCGAAGGTCAGCGTCTCCGTGGTCGCGCCGCCGGCGGGAACGGTAATGGTCAATGTTTGACCTTGCGCCACGGCGTTCTGGGTGAGCAGGTTGGTCGGCTTGAACGTGGTGTTACCGCTGGCAAAGCCGAGATCCGTAGCGTCGGCTCCGACCCCGTTCACGCCCGAGGTCGAGCTGATGTCGATGGTGTTCACCGCAGCGTTGGCGCCATTGCCGGTGAGAACGAAATTACCGTTCGAAAGCGAGGCGGCGACGGCGGCGGTACCGCCATTGATGGCGGTCATCAGAGTATTGATCGTATCGCCGGCAGCCACCGTATACGTCGTCGTATTGGTGCCGTCGCCGACCGAAATGGTATCGCCCGTCAGCATGCCGAGACTGGACAGTGTCGTCGAGGTTGTGAGCGAACCGACCGTACCGGTTCCCTTGGCCGCGGCATCCGGCGACAAGCTCGCCCCGCTGCCGACGATCTCCGCCTGCGCCGGTGCGCCGGAAATCGGATTGGCTTCGAAATTGCTGGGATTGAGAACGCCGCTTTTGGGCGTCGCCGGCAAGTTTGCCTGGTAGTTGACCGAGGTGGTCGCGACGGCGGGAATGAAATTGTTATTGAATTGCAGAACTTCCGGCACGCTGCCGAGCGGATTGCCGGTGGTCGCGCTGACGGGAATGCCCATCAGATAATAGCCGGCGCTGTTGACCAGGTTGCCGTTGGCATTCATCGTGAAATCGCCGGCGCGCGTATAGTCGTTGATGCCGGAGAAGGTCGGCTGGTTGTCGGCAAAACCGGTCGGCTTGGCGACGACGAAGAAACCGTCGCCATTGATCGCCATGTCGGTCGCCACCGTCGTAGAGGTGATCGAGCCCTGCACCGTATTGGTCGCGACCGATGAAGCGGTGACGCCGTCGGGGTTCTGCAGACCGAGCGAGGCCTGCGAGACCAGATCCTGAAAGGCGGTGTTGGTTTCTTTGTAGCCGGTAGTTTGGGAATTGGCGATGTTGCCGGAAATGTTTTGCAGCGCGAACGATTGTGCCTGAAGACCAGCCACTGCGGTGGTCAAAGCATCGAAGATACCCATGACTTGTCTCCAACTCGAGCTCAACGCGACGGCGGCTCAGAAGGCGCGACGACAATCGGCAGCCGCACAACCGGCATGTCTGCAGCAAACCGCGTGCCAGGGAATTGTTCGATGTTTTTCAAGGCACTACCGGCAGCGACACAGGCGCGCAGGGTGCCAGTTATGCCGGGCGCACGGCAAAATTTGCCGCAACACGCGCGGTTTGTGGCTTCCAACCTCCAACGGCATGATCTAAACGCAGCGGCATCGAAATCAGGAAACACAGTTCATGCGCTTTGAAGGCACCAGCGCCTATGTCGCTACCGACGATCTCAAAGTGGCGGTCAACGCCGCGATCGCGCTCGAGCGCCCGCTCCTGGTCAAGGGCGAACCCGGCACCGGCAAGACCGTGCTCGCGATCGAGATCGCCAAGGCGCTGTCGGCGCCGCTGATCGAGTGGCACATCAAGTCGACCACCAAAGCGCAGCAAGGCCTCTACGAATATGACGCAGTGACGCGGCTGCGCGACAGCCAATTGGGCGACGCGCGCGTCAAGGACATCCGCAATTACATCAAGCGCGGCAAATTGTGGGAGGCCTTCGTCGCCGACGAGCGCCCTGTCCTGCTCATCGACGAAATCGACAAGGCCGATATCGAATTCCCGAACGATCTCCTGCAAGAGCTCGATCGCATGGAGTTCTTCGTCTACGAGACCGGCGAGACGGTGCAGGCCCGCCGCCGCCCGATCGTCGTCATAACGTCCAACAACGAGAAGGAATTGCCGGACGCCTTCCTGCGCCGCTGCTTCTTCCACTATATCCGCTTCCCCGACGCCGATACGATGCGCGCCATCGTCGAGGTGCATTTTCCCGGCATCAAACAGCGCCTGGTCGCCGAGGCGCTGAAACTGTTCTACGAGATCCGCGACGTGCCGGGCATGAAGAAGAAGCCGTCGACATCCGAGCTTTTGGACTGGCTGAAATTGCTGATGGTGGAAGACGTGTCGGCGGAAACCCTGCGGGAGCGCGATCCCAAGCGCCTGATCCCGCCGCTGCACGGCGCGCTGATCAAGAACGAGCAGGACGTGCACTTGTTCGAGCGGCTCGCCTTCATGGCGCGGCGCGAGGGACGCTGACCGCGCGGCGCAAATTCACCACAACGGGTGCATGCTGAAGGAATAGGTCACGCCGAGGCCGTAGGTCCATTGATTGGGCGAGCCGCGCTGCGTCACCAGCGGCGAGTCGGCTGCGGAATCAGCAAGGCGCTCATATTCGACAAAGGTGTGCGCCGCCCACTGGTCGTTGATGAAATATTGCAGCTGCGTGCCGGCGCCATAGGAATAGAGGCCGCCGCCGGCGTGATAGACCGGCAATTGCGGCAAGCCGGCGTCGACCGAGTTGATCGATTGCGTCTGCGTGATGCCGAAATAGGGGTTGATCGCCGGCGCCGAGGCGAACGTCACGCGCGGGCCCGCCGACCAGCGAAATTGGCCGAACGGAACGACGGCATCGAGGAAAACATCACCGGTGACGCCGCCCTCCCCGAAAAAGCCCTGGCGCACTTCGGCTCGCAGCCGCAGCCAGTCGACCGGCCAATATTCGGCGAAAGCGCCGGCCTGCAGCGCGTAGTTGACATTGCCGAGACCGACCGTGGCGGCATAGTCGGAGGCCTTGCGCTGGTCGACCAGCCTGAAGGCGGGCCCGAACTTCAATTGACCCAGATCGATGACCGCGAACCCGACACTATCGCGCGGCCCGAAATAAGGCGGCGGCTCGCCGGCATGCCGGACACTGAACAGCGGCAACCCGGTGAAGCGAATTTTGCTGTCGGGCGCACCGGGCCAGGCCGGAACGACGCGGCCTTCGATGCCGATGGTGACGATCCAGTCCGGCACCGGCGGCGTGTAGGCGACAGGCGTCGGCGGGGAAGCCGGCTGCGGCAGATCGGCAGCGTCGGCAAGATCCGGCGCGGCGACGGCCGCAGCGAAAAGTCCCGCTGCAGTTACGAAACCTATGGTGACGGCACGCAACGCAAGACACCAATACCGACACCGCACCGCCATTCCCAATTCCCTACCGACCCAATTCCCCACCGACCGCCAGCTTCGGCGCAAAACGAGCGGAACATAGAGGAGAAATAGTGGCGGCGCGACGAGGCGAAAGCGTTTTCCGAACACCTGTTGCGGATTTGCCGGTGCGATGAAAATTCAGGCGCTTTGATCGGAATTTTGCCGTCTGCGACCGACGCCGTGACGGCCGCACCGCCGGCACAATCGTACGGCCGTTGCGATGCGTGAGTTGCGACGGAGCCATGCTGCGCTTGGTGCTCAGTTCGCCGCTCCGCTTGCGCCGCCAACCGCGCTTGCGCGCTTGCGCGCCTGCCGACGGGCCGTCTCGCGCGCCCTGGCACGGCGCTCGCCAAGCTCCGCGCGGAGCCGTTTTGCCAAGCTGCGCACCTGCGCGGCGGCGCGGCCGAACACGCCGCCGGCCCAGACCAGCTCAAAGGGCGTGAACTGCCGCCACGTCTCATCGCCCTCGAGAATGGCGCGTGCAATGAGATTGCCGGCCATGGCGGTGGTATTGAGACCATGGCCGCCGAAGCCCGATGCGAGCCACACGCCGGGACCCAGTTCGCCGATCTGCGGCATGCGATGGAGCGTCAGGCCCAAGGTACCGGACCACGCGTAATCGACGGCGACGCGGCCGAGCTGCGGATAAGTCTTGTCGATGTCGCCGCGCAACGCGTTGACATAGGCTTTCGCATCACGCGCCCAGGCCGTCGAGCGGCCGGACAACATCAGACGATCGCCGTCGACGATCCGATAATGATTGTCGGCATGTTCGGTATCGCTGATGCCGCCGCGATAGCCGACCGCTTCGCCGAGCGCCGCACCGAGCGGCGCCGTGGCGATCACATAAGTCGTCATCGGCACCAGCGTCGCCGCCACCTGCGGCAGCAATTCGCCGAGGCGGACATTGCCGCACAACACGACGTGGTTTGCCCGCAACCGCCCGCCTGACGTCACGATGCGCTTGCGCACGCCGGACGGGTCGATCGACAGGGCGCGCGTGTCTTCGAAGATCCGCGCGCCGTCATGCTCGGCGGCGGCCGCGAGCTTGAGCGCATAGTTCAGCGGATGGATGATCAGCGCGCGCGGATAGTTGATGGCGTAGAAATAACGCTCGCTGCGCAAGACGCTGCGCACGCGGTCGGTCTGCCACGCCTCGATCTCGCAGCCCAATTCGCCGAGCAACTGCACCTGACGAACGAAATGGTCGCTGTTGTCCTGCTTGGAGACATGCAGCCAGCCGTCCTGCGGATCGATGCCGGCAGCCCCCAACGACTGAACCGTCTGGCGCACGTAATCGAGACCGGCCTGCGACAGCGCCCAAAGATCCTTGGCGCGTTCGAAACCGACGCGCGCGACCAATTTGTCCTCATTGGCGCCGAAGCCCGGCAGCACGAAGCCGGTATTGCGGCCGGAGGCGCCTGCGGCAAGGCGTCCCGCCTCCAAAAGCACCACCGACCAGCCGCTCTTCGCCACTTCCCGCGCGACGGTGAGGCCCGCGAGCCCGCCGCCGATGACGCAGACATCGGCATCGACATCGTACGACAAAGGCGGCCGCGCGGGTGCGTCGATCTTGGTCGCGGCATACCAGGAATTGCCGTAAGCCGCGGTGGGGTTGTCGTCAGTCATCAAACAGAGATCCGGCTGCGCCGCCTGCAATGACCCGGCTTTTACGGAATTTGGACGCAGCGCACCAGAGGGTCACCGCAAAAGCCGACGCCGCCGGAAATCCCGGCGCGCTCGCACTGGACAGCGCCGGCGCGGAAGGCGACATTAGCGGCATGCGCCGATTGTTGCTGTTGCGTCATGCCAAGACCGAGCGCGCCGAATCCGGCGAGCGTGATCGCGACCGCAAGCTCACCAAGCGCGGCCGCAGCGACGCGCCGATCATCGGCGCTTACATGGCCAAGCACAAATTCGTTCCCGATCTGGTGCTGGTTTCGCCGGCCGTCCGCGCCCGCGAAACCTGGGATCTGCTCGCTCCCTGTTTCGCCAGGACGCCGCCGATGGTGACGGACGACCGCATCTATAACGCCGGCACCGCCCAGCTCTTCGAACTCGTCGCCGAAACGCAGGCGGCAAAATCACTGCTGATGGTCGGCCACAATCCGGGCTTTCACGAACTCGCCGTCCATTTGGTCGCTTCGGGCGACGTGGACTTGCGCGAACAGCTCAAGGAAGGCCTGCCGACCTCGGGGCTCGTGGTCATCGATCTGCCGATCGACGACTGGTCGCGCCTGCATCCGCGCGCCGGCAGGCTCGAGCGCTTCGTCACGCCGCGGCTTCTGGCGGAGGCGACGGAATGAGCTGCCCGCTTACCCGGCCAGCGCGGCGATGATGCGGGCCCAGCTGCGGATGCCTTTGTGAAAACACCGCAGGTCGTACTTTTCATTCGGCGAATGCACGCGATCGTCGTCGAGTGCGAACCCGACCATCAGCGTGTCCATGCCGAGCACGGTCTTGAAATCGCCGACAATGGGAATTGATCCGCCGGCGCCGACGGTGACCGCCTTCTTGCCCCACTCGTCGGCGAGCGCAGCGCGCGCCTTGTTGAGCGCCGGATTGTCGAAGGCAACCTCGAAAGCCGGATTGCAGCCGAAATTGCCGAACTCGACGCTGCAATCTTCCGGCAGCCGGGCGCGGACGAAGTCGCGAAACGCCGCGCGGATCTTTTCCGGATCCTGCGCGCCGACCAAACGGAACGAGACCTTTGCCGATGCCTTGCCGGGGATCACGGTCTTGGCCCCTTCCCCGGTATAGCCGCCGATGATGCCGTTGACCTCGGCTGTGGGCCGCGTCGAAATTTGCTCGATCAGCATGCGGCCTTTTTCGCCGGCCGGAATCTTCAGGCCGACAGGCTTGAGGAATTTCTCCGGCGTGAGCCCAAGACCGGAGAGATCGGCCTTGATGTCGTCCGGCAATTCGTGGACGCCGTCGTAGAAACCTGGAATGGCCACCGAGCCGTCCGGCTTGTGCAGTGCTGAGAGAATGTCGGCGAGCACATGGATCGGGTTGCGCGCGGCTCCCCCGAACAGGCCCGAATGCAGATCGCGGTCGGCGCAGGTCAGCCTGATTTCCTCGTAGACCAGTCCGCGCAGCGAGGTCGTGATCGACGGCGTCTGCGCGTCCCACATCCCGGTGTCGCAAACCAGCGCCAGATCGCGCCTGAGCTCGGCGGCATTGTCGCGCACGAAGCCGAACAGGTGTTTCGAGCCGCACTCCTCCTCGCCTTCGATCATCATCGTGATGTCGAGCGGAATCTTGCCGGTCACCGCCTTGAAGGCGCGGCAGGCCTCGACGAAGGTCATCGCCTGGCCCTTGTCGTCGCAGGCGCCGCGGGCGACGATGATCTTGCGCCCGCCGTCGAGCGTCTCGATGCGCGGCTCGAACGGCGGGGTCTGCCACAGATCGAGCGGATCGACCGGCTGCACGTCGTAATGGCCGTAGAACAGGATGCGCGGCGTTTTGCCGTTACCCCTGCCGCTTTGTTCGGTGCTTTTGGCGACGACGACGGGATGGCCTTGGGTCGGTCGCACGCTGGCGTCAAAGCCGAGCCCGGTCAGATCGGCGGCGACGAAGTCCGCGGCTTTGCGGCATTGCGGCGCATAGGCCGGATCGGTCGATATCGATTGGATGCGCAGCAGCGAGAACAAGCGATCAAGGCTTGCGTCAAGATCGCGGTCGACACGATCGAGAACCGCGGGAAGAACGTCGAGTGCTGTCATGATGTCACCGTCTCAAAACGCCGCCGAGCGCGCCGCGCACGACCGCCTTACCGATATTGCCCGCGGTCTTGCCGCCGGATGATTTGGCGAATTCCGACGCCACTTGCGTTGCCACGCCCGCGACAACCGCGCGCGCCACATTGCGCGCGACGTATTGCGACGTCGTCAGCCGCTCCCCGCGCGCACGGCCAATGCCGAACAGATTCTTGAACCACAGCGTGATGCGATGAAAGAACCCGACATGCATGGGCGCCGCCGCGTCGCCAGGAGCGCCGGGCACGCCCGCTTCGGGCGCCGGCAGCGCACCGCCTTCGGCCAGCCGCTTCTGCAAAATTTCAAACGCCGAATTCGGATCGGCTGCGGTGTCGTATTTGCCCTTGAGCGGCGACTTGTCGATGATCGCCTTGCGCTCGTCATCGGTCACCGGACCGAGACGGGCTGACGGCGGGCGGATCAAAGTGCGATCGACCATCGCCGGCGTGCCGGCGCCTTCCAGGAACGAGACCAGCGCCTCGCCTTTGCCGAGCTGGGTGATGACCTGCGCGGTGTTGAGTTTCGGGTTGGGGCGAAACGTGTCGGCCGCGGCCTTCACCGCCTTCTGGTCCGCCGGCGTGAAGGCCCGCAGCGCGTGCTGCACGCGGTTGCCGAGCTGCGCCAGCACCTTGTCCGGAACATCGGCGGGATTCTGGGTGACGAAATAAACGCCGACGCCTTTCGAGCGGATCAGGCGCACGACCTGCTCGACCTTGTCGAGCAGGTCCTTCGGCGCCTCGTTGAACAGAAGGTGCGCCTCGTCGAAGAAGAAGACGAGCTTGGGCTGCGGCGGATCGCCGACTTCCGGCAGCTTCTCGAACAGTTCGGACAACAGCCACAACAGGAACGTGGCGTAGAGCCGCGGGCTCGCCATCAGCTTGTCGGCGGCGAGCACGTTGATGACCCCGCGGCCGCTCATCGGATCGGTCCTGATCAGATCGCCGATATCGAGTTGCGGGGCGCCAAAAAACTGCGCACCGCCCTGGTTTTCCAGCACCAGAAGCTGCCGCTGCACCGCGCCGACCGCGGTGACCGCGACATTGCCATAGCGCGCGCTGATGTCTTTTGAGTTCTTCGACAGATAAGAAAGCAGCTCGCGCAAGTCTTTCAGATCGATCAAGCCCATGCCGCCGGATGCTCTCAGTTCCGGGTCATCGTCGGCATAGCGGAAAGCGATGTTGATGATGCCTTCCTGCACGTCGTTGAGATTGAGCATGCGCGAGACGAGCAACGGCCCCATCTCGAACACGGTCGCGCGGATCGGATGGCCCTTCTCGCCGAACAGATCCCAGAACACGACGGGATATTGGTCGGGCGCATAAGTAAAACCTAACTCACTGGCGCGCTTGACGAAATCAGGCTTGGCCTCGCCCCGCGCGGCGATCCCGGAGAGGTCGCCTTTGATGTCGGCGGCGAATACCGCGACCCCTGCCCGCGACAGCCCTTCCGCCAATATTTGCAAGGTCACGGTCTTGCCGGTGCCGGTCGCACCGGTGGCAAGGCCGTGGCGATTGGCGAGCGCCAAAGACAGGAACTCGTCGTGCTCGCCCTTGCCGACAAAGATTTCGCCGTCACGGTCCGGAGCTGTCATTTGTCGCTTCTATCGTTCATTCGCGGACATTCAGGGCTGCATATTCCTATAAGCCGCGAAGACGGCCGTTTCCACCGCAGTTTCGGTCGGTCCATGCGTTGCAGCTTTGCAACGCTCGCCAACGTTTCGCGGCGCGCACCCGTGCAGAGTGTCACAGAACAATGCGATCGCCTTGTCACCCGCCGCCTGACTCTTCATTATTGTGGCAAGAACCCGCCAACAGTGTGGGGACCTGGGGGGATAATGGACGAACTGATCACGCGTCTCATCGTCGGCGTCGGCATTGATCGTTCGGCCGCGGAAAAAGCTGTCGGCATCAATCTCGACTTTCTGGTCAAGGGAGGTCTGGCAGACAAGATTCAACTGCTCCTGGCCAAGTTCCCGGGGGCCGTAAGCTTCCTGACGAATTCGACCGGCGCGCGTGGCGGCGGACTCATGGATGGAGTGATGCCGGCATGCGCATGATATCCGCACGACGAAGCATGGGTGAAGCGCAGGATGTCGCGCGCACCGTCGGCGCGGCAATTCCCGGTCTTGTGCAATTTGTTTGAGTGTTTGCGTACACAAAGCCATTGGACTTGAGACTGCGGGGCTAGTGATGGGGTATCCCATTACCGAAATTCAGGTGATCGAAACGGAGATCGTTGCGATCCTCAAGTCCGATGGGATTCGAACCACCATCAGCCTCCTGCATCAGGCGAAGACCCCGAAGCAGCGGCTCAAGATCGCGGTAAAAACCGGCGCGCCCGAAAAATGCGTGCTCGACTGGGTGACGGCCGCCGACCGCATGCGCGTCAAGGGCGTGGGCTGGGAATATTCCGAGCTGTTGCGCGCGGCCGGCGTGCGCACGGTCAACGAATTGCGCTTCCGCAATCCGCAGAAGCTTGCGACCGCGATGGCGGAGATCAACGGCCGGCGCAATCTGGTGCGCCTTCTGCCCTCGGTGCACACCGTGACGCGCTGGATCGAGGACGCCAAGAAACTGCCGCCCGCCATCCGCTATTGATGTGACGCAATCATCGGCGGGGCCGCTTGACGCCGCCGGCGAAAATTCCGGCGCTTGACTCCCCGCCGCCGACCGCGCAAAGCCAGCGCCAAAACAACGGCCGGCCGAACGGTGATTGCGGTCGGCGCGGACCAGGGACCAGCCCGATCAGGGATCAGGACAGCTCAAACATGGCCAATAGCGCGGCCATCAGCGGGGCCCATCAGGCCGTGCGCCCCCCGGGCGCCGCGCCAAGCGGCGGCGTGCTGGGACAGCTTCTGGCGAAGACCCACGCCTTGCGGCGACCGCTGGTGATGGGCGTTCTCAACGTCACGCCGGACTCCTTTTCCGACGGCGGCCAATTTGTCGAGCCCGCGGCGGCCATCGCGCACGCGCGCCATCTCGTCGCCGAAGGCGCCGACATTATAGATGTCGGCGCGGAATCGACACGGCCCTATGGCGGCATGCAGCCGATCTCGGCCGACGACGAGCGGGCGCGGCTCGAGCCGGTGCTGCCGGCCGCCGTCAGCCTCGGCATTCCGGTTTCGATCGACACAATGAAGGCGTCCGTCGCCGCCTGGGCGCTCGATGCCGGCGCCGGCATCGTCAACGACGTCTGGGGCCTGCAGCGCGATCCGGACATGGCCCGTGTCGTCGCCGAGCACGGCGCCCCCGTCATCATCATGCACAATCGCGAAACCGCCGATCCGTCGATCGACATCATCGCCGACGTGTCGGAGTTCTTCTCGCGCTCGCTGGAAATCGCCTGGAACGCGGGTATCGCGCGCGACCGCGTCGTGCTCGATCCCGGCATCGGCTTTGGCAAAACGGCGGAGCAGAGCATCGCCTGCATCGCACGGCTGCACGAATGGTCCGGCTTCGAAATGCCGCTTCTGGTCGGCGCCTCGCGCAAGCGCTTCATCGCTTCGATCGCGCCATCGCAGCCGCAGCAGCGGCTCGGCGGCTCGCTGGCAGCGCATGTTCTCGCCGCCGAAAACGGCGCGGACATCATCCGCACGCACGATGTCGCGCCGACGGTGCAGGCGCTCGCGGTCGCCGCCGCCATCAGACAAGCGCGGTGAGCCAAATCCGATGAGCGACGCGATCTTCGTCAGCGGTCTTGCCTTGCACGCCTATCACGGCGTGATGCCGCATGAGGCCAAAGTCGGACAGACCTTCAAGCTCGATCTTACGCTCGACATCGCGCTGGCTGACGCGTCGCGCAGCGACAAGCTGAAAGACACCGTGTCCTACGACTTCGTCGTCAAGATCGTCAGCGAGGCGTTTTGCGGCCGCCGCTATCGCCTGGTCGAAGCCGCGGCCGGCGCGGTCGCCGAGACCGTGCTGGCGCGCTGTCCGAAAGTGAACGGCGTGCGCGTCACCGTGCACAAGCCGCATGCCCCGATCGCCGCGACCTTCGACGATGTCGGCGTCACTGTTGCGCGCAAGCGCGGCCCGCAAAAATGACCAAGGCGAATTCGACCGAAGCGCTGATCGCGCTCGGCGGCAATATCGGCAACGCGGCGCTGACATTCGAACGCGCGGTGACCATGCTCTGCGACGAAAAAAGCGTCTGGCTCAGGCAGCGCTCGGCGAATTATCGCACCCCGCCATGGGGCGTGACCGATCAGGCCGCCTTCATGAATGCCGCGATCGCGGTGACGACCACGCTGTCGCCGCGCGAATTGCTCGGCCGCATGCGCGAGGTCGAGTGGCATCTCGGCCGCAATCGCGCCTTCGAACGGCGCTGGGGGCCGCGCACGCTGGATCTCGATCTGCTCGCCTATGACGACGTCACGCTCGACACGCCGGAACTGACACTGCCGCATCCGCGCATGTTCGAGCGCGCCTTCGTGCTGGTGCCGCTGGCCGAAATCGCGCCGGACCGGATCATCTCCGGCGTCCGGGTGCGCGACGCCCTGGCGCGGGTCGACGCCGCCGGCGTCGAACGGCTGTCCTAGCCCTTCCCGGCCGGCGCGATACGGCACGGCAATTGCAGGCTTTGGTCGGAGCCGCCGCGTATTGGCCCGCCGCACTCGGCATGGCAATTTATGATCATGACCACCGCCGAACCGCTTTCGCTCGCCAGTGATTTTGCGCCCGCCACCGAAACCGACTGGCGCAAGCTGGTCGATGCCGTGCTCAAGGGCGCCCCTTTCGCGCGCCTCGAGAGCAAGACCCATGACGGACTGACCATCGAGCCGCTCTATGCGCGGGACCGTTCCGCTCACGCTGTCGCGGGCCGCGCACCGGGCCGTGCCTGGACCATCCTGCAGCGTGTCGATCATCCCGATCCGGCGGCGGCCAATGCGCAGGCACTGACCGATCTCGAAAACGGCGCCACCGGCCTCATTCTGATTTTCGCCGAATCGATCAGCGCCAATGGCTTCGGCCTTGCGCCTTCGGCGGCAACGCTTGAGCGCGTGCTCGACGGCGTCGATCTGACGGCGACCGCGCTCGACCTTAATCTCAGCCCGTCGTCGCGGCGCATCGTTCACGATCTTGCCGCGCTGGTGAAGAGCCGCGGCGTGGCGCCGGGCGCGGTCGACATCCGCTTCAGCATCAATCCGATCGGCGGCTTTGCCGCCTGCGGTACGGCCCCCCGCACATGGAAGGATCTCGCGCCCTCTTTCGCCGAGATGGTGCGCGGCTTTGCCGGCGACGGCTTTCATGGACCGTTTGCCGTCGCCGACGGCCGTGTGATTCACAATGCCGGCGGTTCGGAAGCGCAGGAGCTTGCCTTTGCGCTGGCCAGCGCCGTCGATTATCTGCGCGCGCTCGAAGCAGGCGGCAAAGCGGGTGGCAAAGCGGGTGGCAAAGCGGGTGGCATGGCGCTCGAAGCCGCGCGCGATGCGATCTACTTCCGCCTGTCGGCGGACGCCGATCAATTCCTGACCATGGCGAAATTCCGCGCCATCCGGAAATTATGGGCGCGGATCGAAGCCGCCTGCGGGTTGACGCCGAAGCCGGTGATGGTCACGGCAGAGAGCGCCTGGCGGATGCTGACGCGGCGCGATCCTTACGTGAACATGTTGCGCAATGCGATCGCCGTGACCGCGGCCGGCCTCGGCGGCGCCGATGCGATCACGGCGCTGCCGCATACGGCCCCGCTCGGCCTGCCCGACGCTTTCGCCCGCCGAGCCGCGCGCAACACCCAGCTTCTGCTTCTGGAAGAATCAAATCTGGCGCGTGTCGCCGATCCGGCCGCCGGTTCGGGTGCGCTCGAAGCGCTCACGCAAGAGCTTTGCGCGGCAGCCTGGACGCAGTTTCAGGACATCGAAAAGGCCGGCGGCGCCTGGGCGGCGCTGCAAAGCGGGCTCATTCAGAAAAACGCGGCGGCAGTTCGCCGCGAGCGCGAAAAGGCCGCGGCGCGCGGCCGGGACACGCTGACCGGGACCAACGCCTATCCCGACATTCACGAGAGCACGCCTGCGGTGCTCGATGTCGCGCCATTGCAGAAATCCGGCGCGGTGCAGGCGAGCGTCGTCGGGGCCGAGCCTTTGCCGCGCATCCGTCTCGCCGAGCCGTTCGAAAACCTGCGCGACCGCTCCGACGCAATCCTCGCCAGGACCGGCATGCGGCCAAAGATCTTTCTCGCCAATCTCGGCAAGCTGAGCGAGTTCACGACGCGCGCGACCTTCGCCAAGAGTTTCTTCGAAGCGGGCGGCATCGAGGCTGTGAGCAATGACGGCTTCGCGAGCCTCGACGACATGGTCGCCGCGCTGAAAGCCTCGGGCGCGGCGCTGGCCTGCCTGTGCTCTTCCGACGACGTCTATGCGCACGAAGCCGTTGCCGCCGCGAAAGCCGCCGCCCCTGCCGTCAAGCAGCTCTATCTGGCCGGCCGGCCGGCCGAACAGGATGCGTTGAAAGCCGCCGGCGTCGGCACCTTCATCTATGCCGGTTGCGACATGATCGAAGTGCTGCAGGCGGCCTATCAGACGCTTGCCGGCTGAAGCTTCGCCTTCAACTCGCGCTGTTCAAGCGTCTGCGGCCGGTTCACGATCGTGACCAGCGCGTAGCTGATCAGCAGCAACAGAAACCAGGCGCCGAGCTTGCCGGGTGAGACCAGGCCGAGCTGGTGCGGATAGAGCCAGGTCCGGGTCGCAGTGCCGATATTCTCGGCAATCCAGATGAAGACCGCGACCAGAAACAGGCCGAGCAGAAGCGGCATGCGGCGATAGGTGTAGTGGATGCGATAATGGATCCAGGTGCGCCCGAACAGCACCGCGGCGGCGGCGAACAAAACCAGGCGCAGATCGGTCATGTAATGGTGGGCATAGAAATTGGCGTAGACCGCAAGCGCCAGGAGATAAACCGACCAGAGCGGCGGATGATGGGTGAAGCAGAAATCGAACAGCCGCCAGCTGCGCGCGATATAGCTGCCGATCGAGGCATACATGAAACCGGAGAACAGCGGCACGCCGGCGATATGAAAGATGCTGGCCTCGGGATAGGTCCACGAGCCGATCCCGGTCTTGAACACTTCCATCAGCGTGCCGACGACATGATAAATGAAAATGACCTTGGCCTCGTCGAAAGTCTCGAGCTTGAAGAAAAGCATGCCGGCCTGGATCGCGAGCGCCATCAGAAACAGAAAATCGTAGCGCGCCAGAACGGCGCCGCGCGGATACCAGAGATAGGTCGCGACGATGAGGGCGACCATCATGCCGCCGAACAGGCAGGCCCAGGCCTGCTTCACGCCGAAGCGGATGAACTCATAGGCGAAGGCGGTGGCCGGGCGAAGCGCTGCCCAGCGCGCTAGCCGCGCTTCGCCGGCAATGAACGGGACCAGCGAC
>DATJLN010000016.1:0-27228 GCA_035509535.1 Xanthobacteraceae bacterium
CACTGCTCGCCATTCATGGCGGCGAGCGCGTGCGCAAGACCCCTATGCCGCCACGGCTTGCGCTCGGTGAGCGCGAGCGCGAGATGGTGATCTCGGTTCTTGATTATTACCGCGAGCGCAATCTTGATCCCGGTTACGAGGGCCATTTCGAGAAGCTATACACGCGCGCGTTCGCGGAGATGATGGGCGGGGGCTATGCCGACGCGGTCGCAACCGGCACTTCGGCGCTTTACATCGCGGTAGCCGCGCTCGATCTGCCGAAGGGCAGTGAGGTGATCGTATCCCCGATCACTGATCCGGGCTCCTTGGCAGCTATTGTCCTCAATGGCCTCAAACCTCGCCTCGCCGATAGCGCGCCCGGCAGCTACAACATTGGCGTAGAACAGTTTGCTGAGCGTATTACCCCGAATGTAACCGGCGCGCTGATCGTACATGCCGGGGGGCAAGTCGCCGAGATCGATAAGATCGTAGAAATTGCACATGCGCATGGCATCAAGGTTTTGGAGGATTGCGCGCAATCGCATGGAGCCTTATTACGCGCCAAGCCAGTCGGGAATTTTGGCGATATCGCTGCCTTCTCGACGATGTATCGCAAGGCCCACATGACGGGCCCCTCCGGCGGCGTGGTCTACAGCAAGGATCCCGAGCTGTTCCGCCGCGCGGTAGCGCATGCCGACCGCGGCAAGCCGCGTTGGCGAGAGGATTTCAGCGATCGCGATCCGTCGAACTATCTATTTCCGGCACTTAATCACAATACGGATGAAATCTCCTGCGCGATCGGCTTGGCGTCGTTGGCGCGGTTGCGCAGCACGATTAT
The DNA here is from genome assembly GCA_035509535.1 of Xanthobacteraceae bacterium. Taxonomy (GTDB): domain Bacteria; phylum Pseudomonadota; class Alphaproteobacteria; order Rhizobiales; family Xanthobacteraceae; genus BOG-931. The sequence continues at coordinate 818 of DATJLN010000016.1, forward strand.
TACGCGGCTCGCCTTCGTGTCGGATTTCGTCGCTCGCCTGGTCGATTCGTCGAGCGTGTGCAGCCCGTATCCCTTCTCGCCGACCAATTCGCCGTTCTTTTATCAGGTGATGGTCGATTGCGACGCTATTACCTGCAGTAAGATCGAATTTGCCGAGGCGGTTCGCGCCGAAGGTATTGATCTAAACCCGCACTATCGCTTCGTGGTGTCGGATTGGCCTTACATTCGACCCTATCTGGCCGACGATTTCGATGTTCCGAATGCGCATGACATCTGCAATCGCTCTTTCAACCTTTATCTCAACGAGCGTTACGGCGAACGTGAAGCGCGCGATATCGTCAAGGCGATCGTGAAAGTCGAGAAGCACTTCGCGAAAGCGTGAACTTTATTACGTGACGGGCTGATTCGATGCCAAACGACTCTTTTGCCGGCCGCGGCCTACAATGATATCGACCGCGTCGGGCAGCGATGCAACGACGTGGTCAGGCTCGTTCGGTCCATCCTGTCGATAGCCATAATCGACAAAGATGGTGCGGCAGCCGGCCGCGCGGCCGGCCATGACGTCGCGCCAGCGGTCGCCGACCATGTAGCTTGCGGCCAAATCGATGCCGTGTTCGCGCGCTGCAGCCAGAAGCATCCCCGGCTTGGGCTTGCGGCAGCCGCAGCCGTCCTGATCGGTGTGGAAGCAAGCCTTGATGTCATCGACCTTCAGCTTTTCGCGAACGAGGGCGTGCATGGCGTCAAGCGTCGAGCGCGAGGTGCGGCCGGTGGCGACGTCCGGCTGGTTGGTGCAGACAATGACCGTGTAGCCGGCCTCCTTAAGACGGCGTATGGCGTCCTGCACGCCGGGCAGGAAGCGAAATTCCTCGATCCGGGTGGGCGCGACCGGCTTGCCGTCGCGTTCGAGATTCGCATTGATGACGCCGTCACGATCAAGAAAGACCGCAGCCTTTACCATTTCGTGGCGTTCTTCTGCAGCTTGGGGTGCGAAACCAGGCAATGCCACACCACCGCCTGAAATGCCTCGGCATGCGGCGTGACGCGGCTTTCCTCAACGGTCGGGATCACGACGACAACATCCCCGGCCTGTTTGGTATAGCCGCCGTCGCGGCCGACGATGCCGAATACTTTGAGCCCGCGTGTTTTGCTTTCCTCGATGGCGCGAACGATGTTGGGGCTGACGTTTTTTTCGAGATTGCCGCCGCCGACTGAGAATACCAGGATCGCGTCATTTTTGTTGGCGCGGCTGACCTTGAGCCACTCGGCAAACACCGTCGGCCAGCCTTCGTCATTGGTTCGCGCCGTCAATTCGGAGACGTTATCGGTCGGAGCGTAGGCTTCGATGCCGCACAGCTTGCGGAAGTCGTTGACGGCATGGCCGCAATTGCCCGCGCTTCCGCCGACGCCGATTATAAAGAGCCTGCCGTCGCGCTCGCGAAGGCTGGCAAGCTCGGTGCAGAGCGCTTCGATCGATTCGGCGGGCAATCGCCGTGCTGTTTCGGCGACTTCGGCAAGGAAGGTTGCCGCATGGCTCATAAAAATCTCCGGATTGGTGACGATGACGGGTAAGCGGTCATTGCGCATGAGTCAACGCAGGAAAAATGCTCCTACGAGGCCCGTAAGGTATCGACCGGGCCGAGTATATATTTTGTGTCGCGTCGTCCCATATTGAACGACGCTGCGAAAACGCCTAAGGCCTGCAGCATGACGGTTTCGTCGGACGCCGCCCGCCCGGATCGCGCGCTTTTCTGTCTTGTTGCCGATTGCCTTGCGGCGGCTGTCGCGGTGGCGCTGCCGTGGTCCACGTCGGTCACGAGCGTCTGCATTGTTCTGTGGCTGGTCGCCTTGTTTCCCGTCCTCGATCTGGCGGCGATCAAGCGCGAGGTGCTGACGCCCGCGGGCGGTTTGCCTGTCGTACTATGGGGGCTCGGCGCCATGGGGATGCTATGGGCTGACGTCGGCTGGGCGGAGCGCCTGGGCGGCTTTTCGAGCTTTCAGCGGCTCCTGGTCATCCCGCTGCTCTTGGCGCAATTCCGCGGCTCCGATCGCGGCGCGTGGGTCGCCTGGGCCTTCCTGGCCTCGTCCATACTCGTCCTGCTGGTTTCCTTCGGACTGATCTTGACACCGGGGCTGAGCTGGCGCGGCAAATACCTCGGGGTACCCGTCCACGACTATCTCTACCAGGACTCGGCATTTCTGATCTGCGGCTTTGGCGCGCTGGGATGCGCGCTCGACAAGTCCGTCTGGCCTCACCGGTTGGCAGCTGTCGGACTTGCCCTGGTCGGCGCGCTGTTCATCGTCAACTTTGCCTTTTCCGAGATCGGCCGTGCCACGCTGTTGGTTGCGCCGGTGCTCGTGGTCTTGTTGGGCTGGCATTTGGCGCGATGGAAAGGTCTGTTGACGGCGTGCGTCGGGGCGATTGCGGTCGGCGCAGCCCTCTGGCTGGGGTCAGCCAATCTGCGGGCGCGCGTGCAAAGCTCGATCGGCGAAGCGCGTGAATATATCAGCACCAATGACGCGTCATCGATCGGCCAGCACATCGCTTTTCTGAAAGAATCTTTGGCTATCGTTCAGCTCGCGCCGATTCTCGGACATGGTACGGGATCAATCGGCGAGGAGTTCCGGCAGGTGACGGCCGGAGGGAGTGGCGCCTCGGCGGTGGAAACCGTCAATCCGCACGATCAGACTTTCGCAGTGGCGATCCAGATCGGTCTTGTCGGCGCGCTGGCGCTGTGGGCGATGTGGTTCGCACATCTTTTGCTGTTTCGCGGCGCGGGCATGGCGGCCTGGCTCGGCACCGTTGTGGTCGTCGAAAACGTCGTGTCGTCCACCGTGCACACCCATCTCTTCGATTTTTCCAACGGTTGGCTCTATGTTTTTGGCGTCGGCGTCTTGGGCGGCACGGTGCTGCACGAGCGTGCAGGTGCCGTCGTGGCAGACGCCAAGAAGAATTCCGGGCTCTTTCGCAGCGGGTAGGTCGTGGCGCCGCCGAAGATCAGCGTTTGCATACCGGTCAAGAACGGCGGCGCATTTTTGCCGGCGGCCGTCGAATCCGTCTTGAGCCAATCGGCTGAAGATATCGAATTGATCGTCGTCGACAATTGCTCCACTGACGGCACGGCGCAATGGATCGAGCAAAAAGCAAAAGACACGCCGCAGCTTCGCTTCTACAGGAATCCGGCCGATATCGGCATGACCGCAAATTTCAATGCCTGTCTGAAATATGCGGCCGGCGAATATGTGAAGTTTCTTTGCGCCGATGATCTGCTGCTGCCGCGGAGCCTGCGGCGCATGTCGGATGTGCTCGACAACGACCCGAAGGTCGCTCTGGTTGTGGGCGGACGCCGCCTGATTGACGAGAGCGGCGCCAAGGTTGGCACGCAATGTTACGCAGGCCGGGACGTCACGGTACCGGGCACCGAAGTGATCAACAGGTGCTTGTTTGGCGGCAATGACATCGGCGAGCCGAGCGCTGTGATGTTTCGCAGGCAGACGGCGCAACGAGGCTTTCATGCGTTGCTGTCGCAGCTCATGGATCTCGAAATGTGGTTCTATCTGCTGGAGCGGGGCGACCTCGCAAACCTCGCCGGCGAAGTCTGCGGCATACGCCGGCATCCGGGCCAGTTGACCAAGGAGAGCATCAATACCGGCGTTCTCATCGATGAGAACGTCGCGCTGTTCGAGGAATACGGCGCGAAGCCCTACGTCCGGAAGACGTTTTTCAACATGGCCATGCGCAAAGCGCGCATGGCGTATCGAGTGTGGATGTGCCGCGGGAGCATGACAGCCGCGAGACGAAATCAGATTCTCGCCGATCACTCGTCAAAGCTTTTTTATTATCTTTTGGCGCCGTCGCTAACGGGGCTTCGTGGAGTCTGGCGCAAGCTTGCGCACGGAACGCGCGGCCACAAATAGATGTCTGATGCCGTCGCGGCTGCGGCTTGCTGTTTGCGGCACGATCAGAGCTTCTTCAGCAAGGACGCAATGACCAGTCCGACATTGCCGAGCGGCGTTTGCCGGTAGATGCCGGTCTTCAGCAGGCCGATCTGACGACCGATCAAGGAACGGCTTCGTGCGTCGCAAAACAGGTCGAACAGCGCCTGGTTTTCGGGAGTCATTCTGCCGCGCAAGGGTTTTAGCGCCGTAACGTTGAGATCGATCCACTGCCGGTAGCGGCCGAGCGCCACCATGTGCAAGCGCCGTGCGTGATTGAGCGCCCCGGCGTTCGATCCCATGATGTTGCCCGGGTGGACGCGGTATTTGACGAGCGGCGTCGGATCGTAATGCACCTGGCCACCCACCGCCGTCGTCACCAGATAGGTCCACCAGTCATGGCCGGGAAGGTTCAGCCGAGCGCCGCCCGCCATCAGATGTTCGCGTGCTGCGGCATTGATCACCATGGTATTGCCGCCGGCGATGCTTTGCACCAAAGCGTTGCGAAACTCCGGCTTGTGCCGAAACAACGGCGATAGACCGAACTCGCGTCCGTCATCGCGGATCAATCGGGTCCGTGAGCCGAAGATGGCAGGGATATGCGGCGGAACTTTCTCCAGGGTGTCGATGGCGCGCGCAAGCTTTTCGGGCTCCCAGATGTCGTCCTGGTCGGAATAGGCGTAGTAGTCGGCATCTATCGAGGGATCGCAGACAAGGCTGAGGAAATTGGTGACAAAACCACTCCGCGGACCGCTGCGGATTTGCATGCGGTTTGATCCGAGCGCTTTTTGATGTTGCGCCAAAACCGCCGCGGTCGCGTCGCTCGATCCGTCGTCCGAAGCGAATAAGCGCCAATCGCGCCAGGTTTGATCGTCAAACGAGGCCAATTGCGCGGGCAGGAATCGTGCCCCGTTGTATGTGCACAAGAGGATAGCGACGTCAGGCATACGGAAGCGGGCCCATCCCAACTGAATGGAATCATTCTAGATAGATATATTATTGATCGTCCACTGAGAGTTGCGGGCGGTGTCGGAGCCCGGAATTCGACGTTACCGCCGCTCCAGGGGACGGAAAGCACTGATACGCTCTTTGCGGCCTATTTTCGGATAAATCGTTGCCTCCCGCAGGCTGCGCGGCCGAATTGCCGCCGAATCCGACAGACCCTAGACTGCCGATAAACCGCCAATCAAGAACGGCCGCTCCAGAGACGAGGGAGGACGCGCAATGGAAAAACGGAACCGGACCGGGCTCGGCCGGAGCGAGAACGCGCAGGCGGGGATGCTTGGACAGCCGGATCCGGTCGAGAATGCCGGTCTCGACGAATTGCGCGCGCTGCAACTCGATCGGTTCAAGCAGGCCTTGTCGCGCGCAGAGCGCGTGCCGCATTACCGGAAGACATTCGCCGCGGCGGGAATCGAGGTCGGAGACGTCAAGAGCCTCGACGACCTCGCCAAGTTCCCGTTCACCACCAAGGAAGATCTGCGCCAGAACTATCCGTTCGGCATGTTTGCCGTACCGATGGATGAGGTTCTGCGCGTGCATGCGTCGAGCGGCACGACGGGAAAACCGACGGTGGTCGGCTATACGCGCGGCGACATCGAGACATGGTCGAGCATCATGGCGCGCTCCATGCGCGCCGCCGGCGGCCGGCCCGGCGACAAGATGCACATCGCCTATGGCTACGGCCTGTTCACCGGCGGGCTCGGCTTCCACTACGGCGCCGAATATCTCGGCTGTACGGTGATTCCGGTGAGCGGCGGCTTCACCGAGCGGCAAGTGCAGCTGATCTGCGATTTCGAGCCCGACATCATTGCGGTGACGCCGTCCTACCTGCTGGCCATCGCCGACGAGTTCGATCGCCAAGGCATCGACGCGCGCAAATCGTCGCTGCGCATTGCCATGCTGGGCGCCGAGCCCTGGACCGAGGCGATGCGCGTCGAGATCGAGCGGCGCATGGGCCTCGATGCGGTCAATTCCTATGGGCTTTCGGAAGTCATCGGCCCCGGTGTCGCTCAGGAATACGCGCAGAGCAAGAATGGGCTGACGATCTGGGAGGATCACTTTTATCCCGAGATCATCGATCCGGAGACCGGCCGGGTGCTGCCCGATGGTGAAGAAGGCGAGCTCGTCTTCACGTCGCTGACCAAGGAGGCGATGCCGGTCATTCGCTACCGCACCCGCGATCTGACCCGATTAATGCCCGGCGACGGCCGCGGCATGCGACGCATGGAGCGGATCAAGGGCCGCAGCGACGACATGCTGATCATCCGCGGCGTCAATGTCTTCCCGACCCAGATCGAGGCCGCGCTCGCGGCGGAACAGATGTTCGCGCCGCATTACATTCTCGAAGTGACCCGGCCCGGCCGGCTCGACGAGCTCGAAGTGATCGTCGAAACCCGCGAAGCTCTGCCGCCCGCCGCCACCATGGTCCTGGCCGAACGCGGCGCCCATATGATCAGGGCGCAGGTCGGCGTGTCGGTGACCGTCCGCGCGGTTGCACCGGGGATCATCGAGCGCTCGCAAGGCAAGGCCAAGCGGGTGATCGACAAGCGGCCGCGCAGTTAGATCAAAGGGAACGCGTCATATCCGAGGAAAGCAATGGCAATCGTGGAAGATGCGTCACGCACGGATGTGTTTGAGCGAGTCGGCTTGCCGCGCGAGGGCATTGCGGCCTGGCTCGGCACCGACGATACGGTCACCGGCGATTATCGGCGCGATGCCGACAATTTCTGGCGGCAATGGCGAATCGGCGCCGAACTCGTGGCGCACCTGCCGCAAAAGTCGGCGCGCTCGCAAACGGAGGCGTCAGCCGCGGCAGCGATCCTGGAACGCGATCGCGAGGCGCGCGAAAGATTTCTCGCGACCCATGTCGAAACCATTTATCGGCGGTTGACCGACAATCTGACCAAATTCAAACGCGTCGAGCATCTGGTCCGCGATGCGGCGACAGTGACGCCCGGCCTCGTGCCGAGCCAAGCGCAGCTCGCGCAGGAAGACGGCCTAAAGCAGCAGTCCAAGAACGGTTTCGAAATCGACCAGGGTCTTTTCCTGTCGCACGTTCTTGGCCACGCCGCCTGCGGCATGCATCTGTGTCACGCCATGCTGTTGCCGCGGCCCGAGGCTTTCGAACAGGCCCGCCGTTTCGCCGAGCGCGGCACGCTTGAATTCGAGGGCGCGACGTTGGAACGGCGCGGCAAGGCCGCATTCGTAACCATGCGTCACCTGCGCTTCCTCAATTCCGAGGATGAGAGCACGGTCGACGGGCTCGAGACCGCGATCGATGTCGCGACGCTCGATCGCGCAAGCGACATTGCGGTGCTCCGCGGCGATGTCGTCGAGCATACGAAATATCGCGGCCGGCGCCTGTTCTCCGCCGGCATCAATCTCACCCACCTCTATCACGGCAAGATTTCCTACGTCTGGTACGTCAAGCGCGACATGGGGCTGGTCAACAAGCTGTTCCGCGGCGTCGCGCGGGCGGATATGAGCCCGGACGAACTGGTCGGCGGATCGATCGAGAAGCCATGGATCAGCGCGGTCGACGGTTTTGCCATCGGCGGCGGCTGTCAGCTTCTCCTCGCGCTCGATTACGTGCTGGCGGCCGACGACGCCTATCTGACGCTGCCGGCGCGGAAGGAAGGCATCATTCCGGGCGCCGCCAATCTGCGGCTGTGGCGGTTCACCGGCGATCGTATCGCGCGCCAGGCCATTCTCTATGGCCGCCGCCTCGATTGCGACACGCCAGAGGGGAGGCTGATCTGTGACGAGATCGCGCCGGCTTCGGCCATCGATGCGGCGCTGCAGGCGGTGATCGATAATTTCACCAGTTCCGGCGTCGTCAGCGCCGCCGGCAATCGCCGCGCGCTTCGCGTCAGCCAGGAGCCGCTCGACGCATTCCGCCGCTACATGGCGGTCTATGCCCGCGAGCAGGCCTATTGCCATTTCAGCCCGGCGCTGATTGCCAATCTCGAGCGCCACTGGAACGCGCAGAACCGCAAACCGTAGCCAAATGTCGTCTCAGCGCGAGGCGACATTCATCGTGTCGAAACGGCTCTTCTGTGCGTCGGTCAATTTGGCTTCGAAATTGGCGAGCGCGACCTGCATGGAGAGGACGGTGCGCCAGGCCGCATCGAGCCTTGCCTCGATGGTCTCGAGGCGTCCGAGCGCCGTCGCCGGCGCCGTGGCGGGGCAATGCCCGTCGAGATCGGCCGCCGCGGCGTTGAGGGATTGCTTGATACCGGCGAGGTCGTCACGCTGCGCGTCGGTCGGCTGAACGGACTTGTTGATTTGTTCGATCGACCAGTCGATCGCGCCTGTCGAATTGCCGCACGGCCGCACCAGATTGCCGGCCTGGTTCTGCTCCTGGACCGTCGTCTGGGCGGGAGCTTGGGCCGATTGGGCGCCGTCGAAGCGGGCCTTCTGGTCCGGCGTCAGCGACTGCTCGAACGCCTGTAACGGCGGCCGGACGATATCGATCGCCATGGCGAGCGCCTGGATCTGCGATTGCATCATCTGCAGGCGGGCCACCGGCTGGGCCGGGATTCCCGCGGGACAGGCTTTGGCGAGATAGCCCGAGGCCATGCCGAGCGCACCGCCAAGCTTCTGCAGAAGCGGCGTCTGTTCGGGCGTGGGCGATATGTCACTGTTGATGCGGCCGATCATGGCATTGGCGTCGAACGGCTGCTGGCACAGATGCTCGTCGCGCTCGGTCGGGAGCTTGGCGAAGGCCGTGGTGAAAATGTTCTGGTAGCCGAACGGCCATTGCGAGGCGTTCGGCCAGAATACGTTCTGGAAAATAACCGGCAATGCGAGGCTCGGATAGACGAGCGCCGGCGACACGGTGTTTTGCGGTGCGGTCGTCTCTCGCGGCTCGGAGCGGCCGGCCTCGGAGCGGGCCATCTGATAGGGATTGGCGTGCATGTAGAGCGGGTGGTGCCGGCGATGCCAGCCGAACGGTATGCCGATATGGAACGGTCCGATGCGCAGACCGAACGCCGCAGCCGGTGGCGCGGTAAAAATCAAAGCGGCCGAGATTGCGAATGCAAAGAGCGCGACAATCTTGCGCATCGCCAATACCCTTGTCTGCACAGTCCCGGTTCGGAACGGGGCCAACGCGGCCATTTGGAAAATCTACACAAAGGCCGAAGTTAACGCGCGGCGGGATCGCTCGGTTCCATCCGATCTCGGAGATGGGCCGGCGCGCCTTGCGGCTTGTCGCCCAGATGCAGAAGCGGCACCAGCACGAAGGCAAACGCGGTGAAGGCCGCCGAGATGATGATAAGTGGCGGCAAGCTGCGTGCAAAGACGTTGGCGTAGAGATATGAACCGATATTGTCGCCGAGCGTGTTCGAAAGATTGATGACCGACATCAGCACGGCGAAGGAGAACCCTTCCGCCCGCGGCGGACAATAATCGGCGGCGAGCGTCACCGTCGCGACGGTCGCGAGCATGGCCGAGAAACCGGCGCAGAAATTGATGATCGCCGCCGAGGCCTCGCTCGACAATAGGAGATATGCGAGTGTCGCCACGGTGCCGAAGGCGATGCTCAAATTGAGCAGCGTTTTCATGCTGAGGTCTTCAAGAAAGCGCCGATAGAGCAGGGCGCCGATGATCCAGCCGGCCGAGACGATCGACGACAAAATGCCGATATAGGCCTGCGAGAATTTCAGCTCGTCGGTCATGTGATAATAGAGCGGCGTGGCGAGCCCGGGGCTGAAATAGTAGAGAAAGATGAAGGCCGCGACGATCAGGAGCTCGCGCCGCCTGAAGGCGACGACCAAGCCGTGGAGCGTCGCTTTCATGCCCTGCACGTTCATCGGCGTCCTTTTTTCATCGATCAGAAACAGCGTGCCGAAAATGACCAGGAACGGCGCCATGCCGACGATGAGAGCCGCGGTGTGCAAGGCTCGCGCCGGCGCCAGATGCTGCACCAGCTCGCCGCCGAGAACGGCGGCAGCCATCGCGGCAATGTTGAACCACAGCCATTGCTGATTGACGAAAGTCCCGCTCTCGTGCAGCCGCTGGCCGTTTTCAACCAGCACCGCGCCGCACAGCGTGCTCGAGATCGCCATCGCATAGGCGGTGAGCAAAAGCGCGACCAAAAGGTCGGCAGGCGCCGTCAGCCGCGTGATCCAGAAATAGCCGCCGACCGCGACGACATTGGCAATGATCAGATAGCTCTTGCGCCGATAGCCGAACAACGGCACGAAGTCGGAGATCAGGCCGTAGACCGGCTTGATGACCCAGGGCAGATTGAAGACGGTGATGAAGGCAGTGACTTGCACCGGCGTCCAGCCCAGCGCCTGCTTCAGATAATAGTTGAGCGGCTGCGAGATCAGGCCGACGATCTGGCCGACACCCTCGACGACGTAAACGAGCGCAAAGAAGACCAGAAGCCGGTTGATGGTTCGCCTGTCGTCGGATGCCGCGCCGGCCGGCGGCGCGAGCGGAAGCTCGCTCATCGGATCGATGGTTCTCGCTGGGAGAGCATGATCCCGAAAAATACACGCCGCTTTTCGGAAAAGATCATGTTCAAACGAAATCCCGAGGCGCCGCTCATCGCTGCGCGCGATAAGATTCGGCGCTCGCAGGCTCATCGATATTCAGTTTTTTGACGATTGTCTCGACAATTTCGCGTGGGTGCGGAGTGATCGACACGGTGATCGGCCGCTCGTCGGCGGTGGGTTCTTCGAGTGCGGCGAATTGGCTGTCGAGCAGCGCCGGCGGCATGAAGTGATCGGCGCGGGCCGCAACCCGCCGTGCGATCACATCCCGGTCGCCCTTGAGATAGACCAGGCGGACATTTTGCCGGTCGCCGATCAGAATCCGCCGGTAGCTGCGCTTGAGCGCCGAACAGGCGACGATGCCGCGATTGCCGGAGTGCCGCGTGGCGTCGATCCAGTCGGCAATGGCATGCAGCCAGGGCCAGCGGTCCTCGTCGGTGAGCGGCTCGCCGTGATGCATCTTTTCGATGTTCTTTTTGGGGTGAAACCAGTCGCCGTCTTCGTAGAGCCAATGCAGGCGATGCGCCAGCATGGCGCCGATGGTGCTCTTGCCGGATCCCGACACGCCCATCACCACCAGCACGCAACCGTCATCGAACGGGTCGTCTATTCTCATACCTTCATCTCCGGCGCTGCGGCGCGATCGATCAGCCAAACCAGTTCGCCGTCGGAATAGGCGCGGGCCGCCGGAAGGTCCTCGCCGGACAGCACGCGGCCCAGGATCGTACGCTTTTCGGCACCGTCGACAAGAAACAGCATTTCGCGGGTCGAGCCGAGTGCCGGAAAGGTCAGGGTCACGCGCGGTACATAGGGTTCCATGCCGGCTTGAGCGATGCCGACCACCCAGCGCTCTTTTTCATCGAGGGCAGGCGAATGCGGAAACAGCGACGCGGTATGGCCGTCGCCGCCCAGTCCCATCAGCACCAGATCGAACAGCGGCCGCGCCGGACTGAGCCGGCCGGCGCCGTGAAAGTCCTTCAGCTCGCGCTCGTAGAGGCGCGCGGCATGCTCGGGTTCGCCGGCATCGGTCGCGATCGCGTGAATGTTCTGCGGCGGCGCGCCGACGGCATCAAGAAAGGCGCTGCGCGCGGCGCCCATATTGCTCAGCGGATCGCTTTGCGGGACGAAGCGGTCGTCGCCCATGAACCAATGCACTTTTGGCCAAGGGATTTTGCCGCGCCACTGCGCCGTTGCCAGCAAGCGATAGAGGGCCTGCGGGCTCGATCCGCCGGTCAGGCACACGGCGGCGCGGTCGCCGCGCGTGACCAGATGCACCAGCCGCTGCGCCGCCGCCTCCGCCAAGGCGCCGGAATCGGCGACGGTGATGATCTGCGGGCGCTTTGCGGTTGCCACGATGCCGCTCATGGGATCGGCCGCCAGCGCCGGCCGTCCCGGGCGAGGAGTTCGTCGGCTTCGGCCGGGCCTTCGCTGCCGGCGCGATAGGTCGCAAGCCCTTGTCCGCCCGCCTCGCGCCAGGCGTCGAGAAACGGCTGCACCACGCGCCAACCCGCCTCGATGCCGTCGGCGCGCGGATAGAGGATCGCGTCGCCGATCATACAGTCGTAGATCAGCGTCTCGTAGCCGGTCGACGGTGAGGCTTCGAAATAATCGGCATATTTGAAGGTCATTTCGACGCCGCCGATGGTGACCGAAGGCCCGGGGACCTTGGCGTTGAATTCGAGCCCGATGCATTCGTCGGGCTGAATGCGGATCACCAGGAAGTTGTCGGCGAGCCGGTCGATCGGTGTTTCGCGAAACATGGCAACCGGCGCCTGGCGGAATTTGATCGCAACTTCAGTCTGCTTGGCGCGCAGCGCCTTGCCGGTGCGCAGATAGAACGGTACGCCGGCCCAGCGCCAATTGTCGATGATCAGCTTGAGCGCGACATAGGTTTCGGTCGTGCTGTCCAGCTTCACATCTTTGGTCTTGCGATAGGCCTCGACCGGGCGGTTATCGACATAGCCGTCGCCGTATTGCGCGCGCACCGAATTGCGCAGCGCGTCGCCGTTCATCTGATACTGCACGGCATCGAGCACTTGGGCTTTCTCGGCGCGCACGGAATCGGCGGCAAAGCGCGACGGCGGCTCCATGGCGATGAGCGACAGCAGTTGGATCAGATGGTTGGGCACCATGTCGCGCAGGGCGCCGGTCGCATCGTAATAGCTGCCGCGCCGTCCGACCGTGAGCGATTCCGCGACTGTGATCTGCACATGTTCGATATGGTGGCGATTCCAGATCGGCTCGAACAGGCCGTTGGCAAAGCGCAGCACCATGATGTTCTGCACGGTCTCTTTGCCGAGATAATGATCGATGCGGTAGATCTGGTCCTCCTTGAGGACGCGCAGCAGTCCGTCGTTGAGCCGGCGCGCCGACGCGAGATCGGTGCCGAACGGCTTCTCGATGACGACGCGCCGCCACGCGCCGTTCTCCTCGCGGGCGAGGCCGGATTGCCCGAGACGGCAACCGATCGGCATGAAAGCCGCCGGCGGCGTCGCGAGATAAAACAGCCGGTTGCCCTTGGTGGCGCGCTCGCGCTCGACGCGCGAAAGCTCCGCGCCGATCTTTTTGTAGGTGGCTTCGTCGTCGGGCTCGCCTTCGACATAGGCGATGCAAGACAGCAGTTTCTTGACGACGCGCTCGTCGATGTCGCGGGTGGCGAATTTCGGCAGGCTCTTGGCGAGGTCGTTGCGGAAAGTCTCGCTGGTCGAGGGGCTGCGGGCGACGCCGATCACAGCGAAAGCTTCGGGCAACAGCCCGGAAGCAGCGAGATTATAGAGCGCGGGCACCAGGAGCCGATGGGTGAGGTCGCCCGACGCGCCGAAGATCACGAAGGAACACGGATCGGCCTGCCGCGCCGAGGTCGCCGCGGTCTTGCCGGTCATGATGACGCGGCCTTATGCGTTGACGTGGGCTCGACATGCGCGCCGAAGCCGCTGCGCATGGCCGAGAGGATCTTCTCCGCAAAGGTGTGGTCGCGGCGCGAGCGAAAGCGCGTATAGAGCGCCGCCGACAGAACGTCCGCCGGTACGGCTTCTTCGATGGCCGCCATGACCGTCCAGCGGCCTTCGCCGGAATCCTCGACCACGCCTTGGAAAGCGTCGAGATGCGGATCCTTGGTCAGCGCGCTCGCGGTGAGATCGAGCAGCCAGGAACTGATAACGCTGCCGCGGCGCCACACTTCGGCGATGTCGGTGAGATCGAGATCGAAGCGATGATCTTGCGGCAGGGCATCGCTCGACGCGTTTTTCAGAATATCGAAGCCTTCGGCGAAGGCCTGCATCAGGCCGTATTCGATGCCGTTGTGGATCATCTTGACGAAATGCCCGGCGCCGTTCGGGCCGGCGTGGATGTAGCCGCGTTCGGCGCGCGGATCGCGGCCGTCGCGACCCGGCGTGCGCGGCGCGTTGCCGAGGCCCGGCGCCAGCGCGTTGAAGATCGGATCGAGCCGATCGACGACCGCCCTGTCGCCACCGATCATCATGCAATAGCCGCGCTCGAGCCCCCATACGCCGCCGCTGGTACCGACATCGACGTGATGGATCTTGCGCTCCTTGAGCATCTTGGCGCGGCGGATGTCGTCCTTCCAGAACGTGTTGCCGCCGTCGAGCACGATGTCGCCGGCATCGAGCAATTTACCGAACTGGACGATGGTGTCTTCGGTGATCCTGCCCGCCGGCAACATGACCCAAACCGGGCGCGGCGGAATCAATTGCGCGACGAGCTTGTCGAGACCGTCGACGCCTTTGGCGCCGTCGGCCGCGACCGCGGCGGTGGCTCTGGGATCATGGTCGTAGACGACCACCTCATGACCGTTCTGGATCAGGCGGCGCGAAATATTGCCGCCCATGCGCCCAAGGCCAATCACGCCGATCTGCATAGGCAAAAACTCCGTCTACGAAATAGCGCGTTCAAATGCGGTGGCGAGTTCGGACAGGCCGGCTTGCAAATCACCGTCGAGATGCACCCGCAGCGCGCGCCGGCCGCGCTCGACCAGAACGCCGAAATCGCCGCGCGCCTGCGCCGCTTTCACCACGCCGAAACTGGCGCGGTGGCCGGGGATGGGGAGGTCTTGCGCGTCGCTTGAGGTGATTTGAAGGAACACGCCCGAATCCGGGCCGCCTTTGTAGGCCTGGCCGGTCGAGTGTAAGAAGCGCGGCCCGAATTCAAGGCAGGTCGCGACGTGACGCTTGTCGCGCATGTCGACGCGCAGCTTCTGCAGGCGCTCGGTATTATCCTCGTCCTGAGCGAGATAAGCGAGCAGGGCGACATAGTCGCCGGAGCGGATACGGGTGAAATGCGCCTTGAGCCAGCTTTCGATGCTGCCGTCGGCGCCGGCCTGGCGTAGCGCGGCCGCATTGGTCTCATCAGTATAAAGCTTGATCGAGTTCTCGGCGCAGACCGGCGTCTCAGCCGGCAGCGATCCCGACGTTTCGAAGGCCGACGTCAATTCGCGCGTTTTGACTTTGCTCGCTTCGACGTCGGGCTGATCGAACGGATTGATGCCGATGACGGCGCCCGCGATCGCGGTTGCGATCTCGAAGCGGAAGAATTCCTGGCCGATATTCTCGGTGGATTTCTGCACGATGCGGATGACGGGATGGCCGGCTTTCTGCAGCGCGTTGAGCTTTCGCTCGTGATCCGCATTGATCGCATCGCTCGCCAGCCGCAAGTCGACGAATATACGGTCATTATCATAGACCTCCGGCCGGCCAAGCGGCTCGCTGTCGACCGGGATCAGGCCCTTGCCGTTCTTGCCGGTGGATTCGGCGAAGAGCTGTTCCGCCCAGGCGCCGAAACTCGCAAGGCCGGGCGAAGCGGTGATGGTGACCTTGTCGCGGCCGGCGGTCGCCGCGGTGCCAAGCGCAATGCCGAGCGCGATCCCGGGATTCTCCGCCGGCGGCACGTCCGGACCGCACGTGCGCATCATCGCGCGCGCGAGCCGCACGAGTTCGGCGACATTGATGCCGGCTATGGCCGCAGGGACCAGGCCGAACGGCGAGAGCACCGAATAGCGTCCACCGATGCTCGGCACGCCGTGGAATACATGGCGGAATTTCTGCTGTGCGGCCCGCTTCTCCAGCGACGATCCCGGATCGGTAATGGCGATGAAATGCGTCCCGGCTTTGTCCGCGCCGACTTTGTCGGAGACGAGCTTGAAGAAATAATCGGTCAGAATATTGGGCTCGGTGGTGCCGCCCGATTTGCTCGAAACGATGAACAGAGTCCGGGCAGGATCGATCGCGCCTTCGACCGATTTGATCTGCGCCGGCACGGTGGAATCGAGAACACGCAGGCGCGGCCAGCCGCCGCGGTGGCCGAAAGTCGTTGCAAGGACTTCGGGGCCGAGGCTTGATCCACCCATGCCGAGAAGAACGGCATCGGTGAAGCCATCGCGCTTGACCTGTTCGGCGAAGGCGGTGAAATCCGCGATCTGTTTGTCATCGACGCTGTCGAGCCAGCCGAGCCAGCGATCCTCGTCGGCGCCGGTCCACAGCGACTTGTCACGCTGCCAGAGCTTGCGGATATTGCCATGGACGCGCCAGTCTTCGGCGGCGGCGTCGGTTTTCTTCTTCAGTTCGTCGCCGAGCGCGAACTCTTGTTTGTCGATGTCCTTTTCAAGGACTTCGAGCCGCTTTTTGGCGACCGCAGCGAGGAGCTTGTCGTTCGCGTCCGCGAACAGGCGCACGCCGTCGTCCAGGAGCTTGTCGGTGACGGCTTTGAGCGAAATGCCGGCCCGATCGAGTTCGCCCAAGGTGCGTTGTGCCGCGGCGGTGTCCTGCGTGAGGTTGTCGCTTAATTTGCCGTGATCGCGAAACGCGTCCATGGTCGCGATCGGCATCGTGTTGACCGTGTCGGGCCCGATCAGCTCCTCAACATAGAGCACGTCGCTATAGGCCTTGTTCTTGGTGCCGGTCGAGGCCCAGAGCAGCCGTTGCCCCCGCGCGCCGTGCGTCTTCAGCGCCTCCCAGCGCGCGCCGGCGAAGAGGCGCAGATAGCGTTGATAGGCGAGCTTGGCGTTGGCGACGGCGATCTTGCCCTTGAGCGCCGCAAGACGCTTCTTTTCGTCGGGGTCGTTGGCTTTCGCGATCTTGTCGTCGAGAAGATTATCGACCGCGGTGTCGATGCGGCTGACAAAGAAACTTGCGACGCTCGCAACGGCGGAAATATCGCCGCCTTTGGCCGCGTAGGCTTCGAGTCCGGAGAGATAGGCTTCGACGACCTGTTCGTAGACCTGTTGCGCGAACAGCAAGGTGATATTGACGTTGATGCCGTCGGCGATCAGGTCGTGAATGGCGGGCAGGCCTTCCGGCGTCGCCGGCACCTTGATCATCAGATTCTTGCGCGCGATCGCCTGCCACAGGCGCCTGGCTTCGGCGATGGTGCCTTTGCTGTCCTTGGCGAGATAGGGCGAGACTTCGATACTGACAAAGCCGTCGGCGCCCTTGGTCGCGTCAAACACCGGGCGCAGCACGTCAGTTGCGCGCTGAATGTCCTCGACGGCGAGCTGCTCGAAAATCTCGCCGGCCGGGCGATCCTGCTGTTTCAGGATTTGTGCGACGGCATCATCGTATTCGCTGGTCTGTCCAATGGCATGCTCGAAGATCGACGGGTTCGACGTCACGCCGCGCAGGCCGTCCTCATCGACGAGCTTCTCCAACCCGCCCGTGGCAATGAAGCCGCGCGACAGAAAATCGAGCCAAACCGCCTGGCCGTGATCTTGCAGCGCCTTCAAGGCATTCATTGTCTATTCCTCGCAATCCGGTGATGGGCGATCTGGTCTTTGGCGGCCCGCAATATCTTATCAGGAACAAATCCGAATTTTTTCATTAAAGCCGTGCCCGGTGCGGACCCTCCGAACGAATGCATGCCGATGATGGTCCCGGCCGGCCCGGCATAGCGATCCCAGCCGATCACCGCGCCGGCCTCGACGGTAACCCGTGCCGGGATTTGAGGGGGCAAAACCTGACGACGGTAACTTTCGGACTGCCGCTCGAACAATTCGAAGCTCGGCATGCCGACCACGCGCGCTCCGATATTTTCCGCCTTGAGCTTTTCATAAGCATCGATGCAAAGCTGCACTTCGCTGCCGGTGGCGATCAGGATCACCTGCGGCTCGCCGCCCTCGGCATCGGCCATCACATAAGCGCCGCGGGCGAGACCTGAAGCGGGCGCGTAGCGGCTGCGGTCGAATATCGGGAGCTTCTGTCGGCTCAGCACCAGGCAGGCCGGCTCGTTTTTCAGGGCGAGAATGACCTTATAGGCCTCGATCACTTCGTTGGCATCGGCGGGCCGCAGCACGATGAGATTGGGAATGGCGCGAAGCCCTGCCAGTTGCTCGATCGGCTGGTGTGTCGGGCCGTCTTCGCCAAGCGCGATCGAATCGTGGGTGAAGACGTGAAAGACCGGCAGCTCCATCAATGCGGCGAGTCTGATCGACGGCTTCATATAATCGCTGAAGATCAGGAAGGTCGATCCGAAGGCGCGCAGCTTCGAGGCAACGAGCCCATTGACGACCGCGCCCATGGCATGCTCGCGCACGCCGAAATGCATGATGCGGCCGCCGGGCGTATTCGCTTCGAGCGAGGTGGCATTCTCGAACGCCGTTTTTGTCGAAGGCGAGAGGTCGCCCGCGCCGCCGATGAGCCACGGAACAGTTTTGGCGATCTGGTTGAGGATTTTGCCGGAAGCCTCGCGCGTGGCGAGACCTTTGGCGTCGGGCGGGAATGCCGGCAGGCCCGCGTCCCATTGCGGCGGCAAGCCGCCCGTCAGCAGCGTCTCGAGCTCGCCCGCCTGCTGCGGCTGTTCGCTCTTGTAGTCCGCAAACAGTTTTGCCCACTCATGCTGAAGCTTTCGCCCGCGCCGGCCGATGCCGTCGCGGAAGCAATCATAGACGCCGTCCGGCACCAGGAATTGCGCGTCCTCGGGCCAGCCGTAGAAGCGTTTTGCAAGCCGCACTTCCTCTTCGCCAAGCGCGTCGCTGTGCGCGGCGGCGGTGTTCTGTTTATGCGGCGCGCCGTAACCGATGATGCTATCGACGATGACGAGGGTCGGCCTGTCTTGGGTCGCGTTGAACCGCTGCAGCGCCGCGGCAACGCCTTCCCGGTCATTGGCGTCGCCGGCGCGGAGCACTTTCCAGCGGTAGCCCTTGAAGCGGTCTTCGACTTCCTCGCTGAAGGCGAGATCGGTATGGCCCTCGATGGTGATGGTATTGTTGTCATAGATCCAGCACAGATTGCCGAGGCCGAGGTGTCCGGCGAGCGACGCGGCTTCGCTCGCCACGCCTTCCATCAAGTCGCCGTCGCTGCAGATCGTATAGACTTTGAAGTCGAACAGCGGAAATCGCGGCGTATTGTAACGTGCGGCAAGCCAGCGCGAGGCGATCGCCATGCCGACGCTGTTGCCGCAGCCCTGGCCGAGCGGTCCGGTCGTGATTTCGACGCCGGTCGTGCGCTCGTATTCCGGGTGACCCGGCGTCATGCTGTCGAGCTGGCGGAAATTCTTGATGTCGTCGAGGCTCACCGAGGGCACGTCGGTGACGCGGCCGTCAGCGACGCGTCGCACGCCGGCAAGATGCAGTAGCGCGTAAAGCATCATCGAGGCGTGGCCGTTGGACAGAATGAAGCGGTCGCGGTTCGGCCACAGCGGTGCCGCCGGATCGTAGCGCAGAAAATCCTGCCATATCGTGTAGGCGACAGGCGCAAACCCCATCGGTGCGCCGGCATGACCGGACTGCGCCTTTTGCACCGCGTCCATGGCGAGCGTGCGAATTGTGTTGATGCAGATCTCAGCGATGTCTTGATCAGGATGAACAGCACCGCGCGGATGCTGCGTGGAAACGGCTTGGCTTGTCATAATTCGGGTGCTCGTGCGCACGTTCCAAACGCCCCCGCCTTTACGGGAAACGATCGGATGCAACGCCCGTTCCCGAGCACGCTGGACAGAATTCGCCAGGTGGGGGAGGGCGGAACCGTCAGGACCGTAAAAGTCTACGGATTTGCCTGGTAGGCGCGCAGGAATGTGCGCACGGCTATGCCCACAACGTGCCGGATGGCCTCCGGCTGCGGCGCGTCGCTGAAGTTGAACAGTACCGGCATGAACAGCGTCGACTTACAGGCATCGAGGAACTGCGCCGCTGCGACCGTGCAATCTTCGACCGCGAGAATGCCTGCGTCATTCTGGGCCTTAAGATAATCGGCAAGCTTGGCAATGCCGACGGCAGGGCCGGTTTCGTAAAAGACCCGGCCGATTTCCGGCATGCGCTCGGCAATCGCGACGACGGTCCGCAGGGCGGATGCTTTTTCTGTGGTGCACAGGAATTCGAGATAGGCGGTGCCGAGCCGGGTCAGCACGGCCGCGACGTCGTGGTTGGCGTAATCGAGCGTAAAGGCGCCTTCGGCGTGGACCTGGCACTCTTCGTGGACGATGGCCTCGAACAGCTGCTCCTTGTTCTCGAAATAGACGTAGAGCGTGCCCTTAGAGACGCCCGCGGCGCGCGCTATGTCGCTCATGCTGGCTGCGTCGAAGCCGCGCGCTAGGAATATTTCCCGCGCACCTTGGATGATCTGGCGGCGTTTGGCGCTGTCTTCAGCTGCCGTCGCGACCGCCTTCAGCTGGGCCTGGGCCACCATGGTCTTCAGCTCCCTCGTGTGATGAGAAAAATGGCTCTGTCTCACCAAAGGCTTAGCACATAGCCATTAAATTTTATTGACCGAACGGTTCGGTCATATTGACTTGCCGGGCCGTCACTTATATAAACTGACCGAACGGTTCGGTCAATGACCGCTTGGTCAATGACAGCCTCAATTGAATCAGCATGGAGCGCGCCATGTTCCGCGACCCGGATTCGTATCGCAGCCAGAACTCTTATCACAGCGAAGAGGATGAAGCGGAGAGCCATCTGCCGGCGCTCGTCGAAAAGCCGTCGCAAACCGAGCTTGTTCCATTGGGTGCGCCCGACGGTGAGCCCGGCGACGAGGCGGACGAGGATTTCGAGCCGACGGCGCGCCGGGTGTCGCTATGGCCCGCTTTCGACCGGCGTACGCTCATTGCGGCAGCCGCCGCGCTTGCCGTCATGGTCGCCGGCGGGGCAGGCGCGCGCTGGTGGATTTCCGGCCGCTATATGATTTCGACCGACGACGCTTATGTCGGCGCCCACAATACGACGCTTGCCTCCAAGGTTTCGGGCTATGTCGTCAGCATCCCGGCCAATGACAACGCGACGGTTCATGCCGGCGACGTGATCGCGACCATCGACGACGGCGATTACAAGCTCGCGGTTGATTCCGCGCGCGACAAGGTCGCAACGCAAGAAGCCACGGTGGCCCGCATCGGCCGCCAAATCGTCGCGCAGCAGGCCAATGTCGATCAGGCCAAGGCGCAAATGGCCTCGGCGCAGGCGGAAGCCAGGAAGACGCAGCTCGAATACAACAGGCAGCAGGCGCTGGCGGTGCAGAAATTCGCCAGCGAGCAGACGCTCGAACAGGCAATAGCCGCGCGCGATCAGGCGACCGCCGCCATCCAAAGCGCGCAGGCGGTGATCGATGCAGCGATCGCCAATCTCGATGTGCTCAAGGCGCAGCAGCAGGAAGCCGCGCGCACGCTCGATGAATTGCGCACGGCGCTCGCCAAGGCCGAGCGCGACCTGTCGTTCACCGTCATCCGCGCGCCGGTCGACGGCGTGTTCAGCAATCGGGCTGTGCAGACCGGCGACTATGTCCAGATCGGTCAGCGCGTGGCGAGCCTCGTGCCGCTGCGGGAGGTCTATATCGACGCCAACTTCAAGGAGACCCAGCTCGCGCATATCCGTCCCGGCCAGCCGGTCTCGATCAGCGTCGATGCGCTGCCGGATCACGACATTACCGGCCGCGTCGCCTCGCTCTCGCCGGCTTCGGGCTCGGTGTTTTCGCTGCTGCCGCCGGATAATGCCACCGGCAATTTCACCAAGATCGTGCAGCGGTTGCCGGTGCGCATCGAGGTCCCGGAGGGCGTTGCCGCGCAGCGCGTATTGCGGCCGGGAATGTCGGTCGTCGTCAGCGTCAATACCAAGCCGGGCGCGGCACGCGATGCCGGGCTGGTGTCCTCGGCCAATGCCGCCGAAGCCGTGCCCAATCTGCGCCCCGATACGCAATAAATGGAGTAGGTGCCGTGACCGCCAGCACCGCCTCGCTGCCATTTCCCCGGCCCAATTCTTCTCGGGCAAAGTCTGCCCGGACCAAGTCTCCCCGGCCCAAGTCTCCCCGGCCCGAGTCTCCCCGGCCCGAGTCCCAGGCCGAGCAACAGCCGGGCGCGGCGGTGGATGGGATTCCGCCGCGCCGGCTGTTCGCCTTCATTGCCATGTGCTTCGGCATGTTCATGGCGTTTCTCGACATCCAGATCGTCTCGGCGTCGCTGTCCGATATTCAGGCCGGCCTGTCGGCATCGGCCGATGAAATTCCCTGGGTGCAGACGGCCTATCTGATCGCCGAAGTCGTGGCTATTCCGCTGTCGGGATTTCTGTCGCGCGCCATCGGCACGCGCATCCTGTTCACGATCTCGGCGGCCGGCTTCACCCTTTCGAGCATCATGTGCGGCACGAGCTCTTCGATCGACAGCATGATCGTGTGGCGGGCGCTGCAAGGCTTCATCGGCGGCGGCATGGTGCCGACCGTGTTCGCCACCGCCTATCTGATCTTCACCGGCCCGCGGCAGAAGCTCGTGGCCCCTGTGGTCGGCCTGATCGCGACCTTGGCGCCGACCATCGGCCCGACCGTCGGCGGCTATCTGACCGACGCCTATTCCTGGCACTGGCTGTTCTTCATCAATGTCGTGCCCGGTATCATCGTCACCATCGCGACCTATCTGCTGGTCGATTTCGACAAGCCGGATTTCGCCCTGCTCAAGAATTTCGACTGGTACGGCCTGATCAGCATGGCCGGCTTCCTCGGCGCGATGGAATATGTGCTTGAGGAAGGCCCCCGCTATGAGTGGTTTGATGACAACACGATCTTCGCCGTCGCCATTGTATCGGGGCTGTCGGCCGTGGCGTTCTTTGCCCGTGTGCTGACGGCGCGGGTGCCGATCGTCGATCTCGGCGCCTTCCTCAATCGCAATTTCGCGGTCGGCAGCCTGTTTTCTTTCGTGCTCGGCATCGGGCTCTACGGGTTGACCTATCTCTATCCGGTCTATCTGGCGCAGGTGCGCGGCTATGACTCGCTGATGATCGGCGAGACCATGTTCGTGTCCGGGCTGGTGATGTTCGCGACCGCGCCGATTGCCGGCCAGCTCGTCGAGCGGCTCGATCCCCGCTTCGTCCTGATGGCGGGCTTTGTCTTCTTTGCCGTCGGCACGTGGGAGATGACTTACGTCACCTCCGACTGGGATTTCTGGGAACTGCTGTGGCCGCAAATCTTCCGCGGCGTCGGATTGATGTTCGCGATCATCCCGGTGACTAATACCGCGCTCGGCACGCTGCCGCCCGAACGCGTCAAGAATGCCTCCGGCCTCTTCAACCTGATGCGCAATCTCGGCGGCGCCATCGGCTTGGCTGCGATCAATACTTGGTTCAACGACCGGATGGACCTGCATTTGCAGCGGCTGCATGAGGCCGTGAATCCAACGAGCGTGATCGCCAATGAGCGGCTGGCGAACCTGGCCGCGCGCTTCCAAGGCTCCGACGCGCACGATCAGGCGCTGGCGAAAATGATGGCCATCGTACGCCTGCAAGCGGCGGTGCTGAGCTATGCCGACGTGTTCCTGATGCTGACGGTGCTATTCCTGGTGCTCGCGGGCTTCGGCCTGCTGATGAAGCGGCCGCGGCCGCAAGCGGCGGCGGGGGCAGGGCATTAAGCAGCACATCAAGACCTACGCGGTGGCTATCTCGCCAGCAGACCGTTGAGCGCCATATCCAGATGCGCGTCGAAATACGTCTTCAAGTCGAGCGGCTGGCGGTCCCCGAACATCATGAGCCATATGTCGACGAGCGCGATCGGGGCGATCACGACATGCGGGGAATCGATCACCGAGGAACGGCGAATCTCGCCGCGATCGATGCCGCGCTGGATTGCCTGTTTCAGCCGCTCCATGCAGGGCGCGAGAATTTCCTGATAGTAGCGATCGGCAAGCTCGGGAAAGCGCGGCGCCTCGGCAATCAGCATGCGCACCACTTCGCGCCGGCGCTGGTCTTCGACGATGTGCTGATAGATGAAGCTGAATTGCATCCGCAACAGATCGGCCGTCGAGCCTTCATGGGTCGCGAACATGTCCTCCACCGTATCGAAGGCGGCTTTGGTGCAGTCGTGGACCATCGAGATGAAGAGGTGCTCTTTGTTCTCGAAATAGACGTAGATGGTGCCTTTGGTGACGCCGGCGCGCTCGGCGATCTGGTCGAGCGTCGTGGCCGCGTAGCCGTTACGCGAGAATTCGGCGAAGGCCGCCTCGAGGATTTCCTTGGGGCGCTCCGCTTTGCGGCGCCGCCTCACGTCAGTTCTGATTTCGCCTACATCGGTCACGCCGGGCATTTCTCCCAAGAGCTTGTGCTTATGCCGATACCTGTCTCATCCCCTTATTGACTGACTGGATAGTAAATAATTATTGTGAGTTTGTTAAGGGTGAAACACGTGTCGGTTTCAGTGGGTCGTTACTGGGGGTGCCGCCGTTCGTGGCGACAGAGCGCTTATGCGCCTGTTTTCGCGGCGTTTTTTTTACTGGCGGTGTCCGCGCTGGCGTTGTCGGCTTGTGCGGTCGGGCCCGACTTCGCGGCTCCGCCGGCACCCGATGTCAGCGGTTACACGCCGGAAGCGAGGCCAGCCGCCACGGCTTCCGCGGATATCGCCGCCGGCGAGTCGCAGAAATTCGCGCCTGGCCGCGACATTCCCGGCGAGTGGTGGAATGTCTTCCACTCGCGCGAACTCGACGCCTTGGTCGGGCAGGCCTTGCTCGCCAATCCCAACCTTGAAGCGGCGCAGGCGTCGCTCTGGCAGGCCAAGGAAAATCTCTACGCCCAGGCCGGCGCGCTGCTGCCGACCATCGACGCCAATGCCTCGGCCGAGCGGCAGCAGTTTTCGCCGGCCGAGTTCGGCGGCAACGGGGCGCCGTCGATCTTCAATCTTTACCAGGCGAGCGTGAATGTCTCATATGCGCTCGATGTGTTCGGCGGCAACCGCCGCCAGATCGAGGCCTCGGCGGCGAGCACCGACTATCAGTATTTCCAGCTTGAAGCGGCTTATCTCTCGCTCACCTCGAACGTGGTGACGGCCTACGTCCAGGCGGCGTCGCTGCGCGGCCAGATCGACGCGACGCGCGATATCATCAGGCTCGAGCGCGAACAGCTCGACGTCGTTCAGCACCAGTTCGACGTCGGCGCCGCCGCCAAGACCGATGTGCTGACGCAGCAGTCGGAAGTGGCGACGCAAGAAGCGACGCTGCCGCCGCTGCAAAAGCAGCTGGAGCAGGAACGCCATGTCCTGCTCGCACTGACCGGCCGTTTTCCGAACGAAGGCTTGAGCACGCGCATGACGCTCGCCTCGCTGCGGCTGCCGGCTCTGCTGCCGCTCAGCGTGCCGTCGCTGCTTGTCGAGCGGCGCCCCGACATTCGCGCCGCGCAGGCGCAACTGCATCAGGCCAGCGCCCAGATCGGCGTCGCCGTTGCCAATCGGCTGCCGAAAATCACGCTGACGGCAAGTTACGGCACCGCGGCGCTGACGCCGGATGCCATGTTCAGCCCGGCGGCCGCGGTATGGGAGATCGTCGGCAGCGGCACGCAGCCGATTTTCCACGGCTTCACGCTGTTGCACCAGGAGCGCGCGGCACGCGCCGCCTACGACCAGGCCGATGCGCAATATCGCAACACCGTGCTGTCGGCGTTCCAGAACGTGGCCGATGCGTTGCGGGCCTTGCAGCTCGACGCCGCGACGTTGCGCGCGCAGCGCAACGCCCTCAAGGCCGCATCCGACACGCTCGACCTGGCGCGCGGCCAGTACAAGCTCGGCGCCATCACTTACATCACCCTGTTGAATGCCCAGCGCAGCTATCAGCAGGCGCGCTTGGCCGTGGTCCAGGCGCAGGCGGCGCGTTTTGCCGATACGGCGGCGTTGTTTCAGGCGCTCGGCGGCGGCTGGTGGAATCGCGCTGATGCGGCGCCCAATCCCTACAGCCCCGAGGCCAATGGTCTTGCGGAACATGTCGGCGGCGTGATCGGTGCGTCAGCCGCTACGGAGTCTCACGAATGACCAAGCGCATGGTGATCATGCTGATCGGTGTCGCCATCGTGCTCGGCGCCGTCTTCGGGTTTCAGGCCTTCAAGGCCGTCATGATCAAGAAGTTCATGGCGTCCATGGCGGTGCAGACGCAGACCGTATCGGCGACGCGGGCCGGTTCAAGTCAATGGCAGCCGCAGATCGAGGCTGTCGGCAGCCTGCGCGCGCTCAACGGCGCCGACCTCTCGCTCGAAGTCTCGGGCGTAGTCGATTCCATTTCGTTTCAGTCCGGCGACGACGTGAAGGAGGGCGACGTGCTGTTGAAGCTGCGTTCGGACGATGACGCCGCCAAGCTGCAGTCGCTGCAAGCGGTCGCCGATCTGAACGAGATCACTTACGAGCGCGACCAAAAGCAGTTCAAGCTTCAGGCGGTAAGCCAGGCCACGATCGATACCGATGTAGCCAACCTGAAGAATGCCAAGGCGCAAGTCATGCAGCAGCAGGCCATTCTCGACAAGAAGACGCTGCACGCGCCGTTTGCCGGTCATCTCGGCATTCGCGCCGTCGACCTTGGCCAATATCTCAGTGCCGGCACCACCATCGTCACTCTGCAGGCGCTCGATCCGATCTTCATGGATTTCTTCGTGCCGCAGCAGGCGGTAGATCAGATTCGCATCGGCCAGCGCGTCAATGTGAAGGTCGACGCCTACAAGGATCGGACATTTGCCGGCGAGATTTCGGCGCTGAATCCGCGGGTCGATGCGTCGAGCCGCAATGTCCAGATCCGCGCGACGCTGAAGAA
>DATJLN010000017.1:0-48050 GCA_035509535.1 Xanthobacteraceae bacterium
GCAATACCTTCATCATGAAGCCATCCGAGCGCGATCCTTCGGTGCCGATGCGCATCGCCGAATTGTTCATCAAAGCGGGATTGCCGCCGGGCGTGCTCAATGTCGTCAATGGCGACAAGGAAGCCGTCGACACGCTGCTCACCGACGCACGGGTGCAGGGGATCGGCTTTGTCGGCTCGTCGGCGATCGCCGAATACATTTATTCGACCGGCACCGCGCACGGCAAACGCGTGCAGTGTTTCGGCGGCGCCAAGAACCACATGATCGTGATGCCGGATGCCGACATGGATCAGGCCGTCGATGCGCTGATCGGCGCCGGTTATGGCTCGGCCGGCGAGCGCTGCATGGCGGTGTCGGTCGCGGTTCCGGTCGGCAAGAAGACCGCGGATACGCTCATCGAAAAACTCGTGCCGCGCGTCGAAGGCCTCAAGATCGGCCCGTCGAGCGATCCGCAAGCCGATTACGGCCCGATGGTGACGCGCGAACTCCTCAACAAAGTGCGCGGCTATGTCGACACCGGCGTCAAGGAAGGCGCCAAGCTCGTCGTCGACGGCCGCGGCTTCAAGCTGCAAGGTTATGAGAACGGCAATTTCATCGGCGGCTGTTTGTTCGACGATGTTAAACCGGACATGAAAATTTACAAGGAAGAGATTTTTGGTCCGGTGCTCTCGGTGGTGCGCGCCAAGGATTACGAAGAAGCGGTGCGGCTGCCCTCCGAACACGAATACGGCAACGGCGTCGCCATCTTCACCCGCGACGGCGACACCGCGCGCGATTTCACCAATCGCGTTCAGGTCGGCATGGTCGGCGTCAATTTCGCCATTCCGGTGCCGCTGTCCTATTACACGTTCGGCGGCTGGAAGCGCTCGGGCTTCGGCGACCTCAATCAGCACGGCCCGGACTCGATCCGCTTCTACACCAAGACCAAGACCGTGACTGCGCGTTGGCCCTCGGGCACCAAGGAAGGCGCGCAATTCGTCATTCCGACGATGCGCTGATGACGCAACAAGGACCGGGCTGAAGGTCTCCAGAGCAGATTGTGTCAGCAGTCCGAAGGCCGCCGCTCATAGGAGCAATGCACAATTAGGGGTGCGGCCTTACTTCCGATTCAGCGCGTCTTTATTTATGACGCGCACAACGATCCACCCTTCATGAGCCGCGCTGCGGCGCGCCGCGAACTTTACCTTCGCGGCGGACGAAAGGAATTTTTGCTGTGACCGAGGCGGCGTTAGACCGGCGCGCAACTGGCGGCACGATGAACGCGTCCGCGATTCTGTGGGCGATCACCTTTTGCCATTTTCTCAACGATCTTTCGACATCGCTGCTGCCGGCCATTTATCCCGTGCTCAAGAGCGGGCTCGATCTCAGCTTCGGGCAAATCGGTCTGCTCACGCTGGTCTACCAAGGCGTCGCCTCGATGCTGCAACCGGTTGTCGGCCTGTTCACCGACCGGCGGCCGCAAGCCTATTCGCTGCCGTTCGGCATGGCCTGCACGCTGTTCGGGCTGACGATCGTCGCGTTCGCGCCGGCATTTCTGGTGGTGCTCGCCGGCGGCGGGCTGATCGGCATCGGGTCGGCGATCTTCCATCCGGAATCGTCGCGGATCGCGCGTCTGGCATCCAAGGGCGCGCACGGCTTCGCGCAATCGCTGTTTCAGGTCGGCGGCAATTTCGGCAATTCGATCGCTCCGCTCGCGGCGGCGTTCTTCGTCCTGCCGCATGGCCGCGACAGCCTCGCCTGGTTTGCGCTGGTCGCGCTCGCCGGCATATTCATTTTGGCGGCGATCGGACGCTGGTATCAGAATTCCGGGCACAGCAAAAAACCGGCGAGACATTCGCCGATGCTGGCGGACGGCTTGTCGGCAAGCCATGTGCGGCGCGCCATCGTCGTCCTGATCGCGCTGATCTTCTCGAAATTCTTTTATCTGTCGAGCATCACCAGCTATTACATCTTTTATCTGATGCATCGCTTCGACATGACAACACAAAGGGCACAGCTGTGCCTGTTCGTTTTCCTCGCGGCATCTGCGGCCGGCACGTTCATCGGCGGTCCGGTCGGCGATCGCTTCGGGCGCAAAAACGTGATCTGGGGCTCGATCCTCGGCGTGCTGCCGTTCACCTTGGTGCTGCCTTATGTGGGACTGACCGCGACCATCGTGCTGAGCATCGTGATCGGTCTCATCATCTCCTCGGCGTTCTCCGCGATCGTCGTCTACGCCCAGGAACTGATGCCGGGCCGCGTCGGCATGGTCGCGGGACTGTTCTTCGGACTGGCGTTCGGCATGGCGGGCACCGGCGCCGCCGTGCTCGGCCAGCTTATCGATTATACGAGCATCGATTTTGTCTACCACGTCTGCTCGTTCCTGCCGCTGATCGGCCTGCTCACCGCGTTTCTGCCGAACGTCAGGGTGGCCAAGACGGCGCATGCCTGAGGCCGCGACGGCGCGATCGACTGCATCGCGCTGTCGGCTCACGCAGCTTTCAGCTCACGCACCTGTGGTTCGTGGCGTCGCCGCCTGAATTGAAGCGGCACTGGCAGCGCGGCGGGCGCTCGAGCATCGAGACGGTGACCGTAGTGATGCGGTCCTTGCGCACTTCGATCTGGCACAACGGCACGGTGGTGCTGCCATAGCCGTCGGCGCGGAGCGTCAGTGTGCCGACGCTCTGGCGCAATAACGCCGTGCCGTTCTTGAGCGGCGCGAGCTTGATCGCGTCGAAATAAAGCTGCGCTTGGGTGATCGGCGCAACCGGCACGGCGTTGATCTGCACATAGCCGATGTCGCCTGACGGCTTCCAGGCCACAATCGCCGCAACGACGATCGTCGCGCTCGCAAGAATGCCGACGACGCGGCCGATGATCGTGCGCTTCTTCGCGCTGCCGCCGGGCGCCGGTGTCCCGGATGTCGCGTCACCGGGCGTCAATTCAGGCGCCAATCACGCGCCAGGCGGCTTGATGCCGCCGACCAGCTTGTTGAGCTGCGACGACGCATTGCGGATGTCCTGCGTCAGCCCGCGGATGACGTCGAGCGCCTTCTCGGCCTGCCTGATCTCGACCAGTTCGCCGATGAAATCCTCGTTCGACTGCAGGGTCTGCAACAAGCCGGCGAATTGGTTGCGGGCGTCCTGCAATTCCCTGGTGGCATCCTCGGTCTGCGCCTGCAGCCGCTGCCACTGGTTGAGCAGATATTGCCGCTCTTCCGGCTTGAAGCGGCCGTCCTGCGCCAAGGCGCGAAGCTTGTCGCGAATATGGGTGAGCGCTTTCGCGCCGAGCTGCGCAATCGGCCCGTTGTCGGCGACGGCGGACAGGAGCGTACTGACGTCTTGCCGCAAGCTGTCGATCTCGGCGCGCGCCTTATCGATGTCGGTTGCGGCGTCGATCGTCGAGGCGCCGTCTTGGATCTTCTTGGTCAGCTCGGGGACGCTCTTCTGAAAGTCCTCGAGCTGCTGCGAGAACGCGTCGACCGGCGAGACCGGCGTGCCGGCGGTGATCTTGCCGCCCGGCTCGCCATTCGCATCGTCGGCGCGCGCCCCACCGGCGAGCGCAAAAGCGGCGACCGCAAGCACCGCCATGAGCCGGGCCGCAAGATACGGCGCGCGCTCGGCGCGAAGGATGAATGACGATTTCATGGTGATGTGCCTCCCGCGACACAGCCTTCGCGGATTTCGCGCAGCAATATTGGCGCAAGTGGGGCATCATGTGGGGCACGACACGAGGGAACGGCTTGAATGCCGCGGCACCGCCGCCATCGAGGGCTTGCGGCGATGCGGCAATTGGCCCTTGCTGTATTTTCGATTTACCTTCTAGTGCGAATTCGGCTTTGCGCGTTTGGGCGATCTCCATGGTCGGGATGAAACGGCTGCAGTCTGGTGCCGGCGGAGCGGGAGCCGCGCTGTATCTCGTCCTGCTTGTGCTCGGGCTTAATGCCTGCACCAGCACCAGCAGTCTCAACAATCCGCCCGGGCAGGCGGCCGCGCCGCCGCCCGTTCCGCCGCCGCCGGTGCTCACACCGCCGCCGGTCGACCTTGCCGGCAAGTGGCGGCTGTCGGTCGCAGGTTCCAGCGCCTGCACCATGACTTTCGGCGGCTCGACCGGCGCCTCCGACGGCTCGATTGCACCGGCCGGCGGGTGCCCTCTCAATTTCTTCACCAGCCGCAAATGGAGCTATGAGAACGACAAGCTCGTCATCCGCAATCACAAGAGCGACGTGCTGGTGCAGCTCTCTTTCGCCAACGGCCATTTCGAGGGCCAGACCGCCGGCGGCGGCGCGGTGACCTTGGCACGCTAGAGGCATGATCCGGAAAAGCGGGAACCGGTCTTTGGAAAAGATCGCGCCCGGAACCTTGCCCGTTTCGTTGACCTTTGTTCGTTGACCTTTGTTCGTTGACCCTGGTTCGTCGACCTCGTGCGGAACTTCGGCGTGCGCGCCTCGCTAGAAAGGAATATCGAGAGATTTCGGCGCTGGCGGCGCGTGCACCGGTGCCGCGGGCGGCGCTGCGGTCGCGGCTGGCGCGGCAGCCGGTAGCGGAGCATGTGCTGCAGCTGGCGGCGGCAGTGGCGGCGCGATTGTCGCCGTTGCGGCGGGCTTTGCCGCGGGCGCGACCGTAACGGCCGGCGGTGCGGGAGCAGCGGCTGCAGGCGGCGCCGGCGCCACGGCAGCGGCCGGTTTCGCGACAGGCCCGATGGACGCTGTTGACGGCGGCACCGGCGCTTGCAGCGCCGGTCCCGTCGGTGGGACCGGTTTTGCAATTGCTGTAGGTGCGGGCACGGGCTTAGGCGCGAGGTTGGGCGCGAGGTTGGGCGCGGGGTTGGGCCCGGCTTGCGGCGCCTGCGTCACGGCCTCTTGTTGCGATGCCGGCTGCGGCGGCGGTTGCGGCGGCTGCGGCTCGGGCTCCTTGGCGTATTTCTGCATCAGCATATGCGCCGAGGCCAGGAGCCTGCCGCCATCGGTCTTCTGCTCCTTCATGTCCTTGAGCCACTTTCCCACGACCGGTTCGGTGAGCTTGCGCCAATGCGCGACCGCCTCCGGCAGCAGCGTAATGATGGAATCGCTGCCGCGCACGGCGCTGTCGGCAACGCTTGCGGCCTCGATGTCCCACATCGCGCCGGCCATGGCGGCTGCGGCGTGTCCGGAATTGCTCTCGACAACGGCTTTCAGATCGCGCGACAGGCGGTCATAGGCGGCGCTGTTCATGGCCAGGATGAACGTCGTCGAGCTCGGCGATGTATCGTAGAACTCGGTGTGCATCTTCAGCGCATCATTGAGCCGATAGCCAGGCATCAGATGCCAGGGATCGAGACAGCCATCGATGACGTGTGCGCCGAGAGCGGCTTGCAGCTGCCCCGGCGGCATCGGCACCGGTTGCGCGCCGAGCAGTTGCATCGCCTCGCCGGCCCAGCGCGTCTGCACATGGATTTTCAAATCTTTGATGTCTTCGACGGTGCGGATCGGCTGATTGGCGTGCATCACCCCGCGATCGCTGCAGGAGAAGCAGAGCGGGCGGACCTCGCGGAACTCGTCCTTCAGATTGACCGCGGCAAAATCAGCCAATGCCAGGGAACTGACCAGCGCGCGGCGCGACGGCACGAAGGGCAGATCGAACATCTCGATCTTCGGAAACCGTCCCGGCGTCAGCGCCGGCGTGGTCCATACGATGTCGACTTCGCCGTCGCGCGCCTGATCGAACAGACGCGCCGGCGCGCCGCCGAGCTGCATCGAGGGAAAAATGTCGATGCGAATGCGGCCGCCGGAATCCGCCTGCACCTTGCGTGCCCAGGGCACGATGAAGCGGTCATGCGCGCTCGACACCGACGACATGAAGTGGTGCAGCTTGAGCACGACCGGCGGCGCGTCGGCACGCGCGAAGCGCGCCAGAGCGGGAGCAGCGATGACGGCCGCCGCTGAGCCGAACAAGGTGCGCCGGGCAATCCGCATCACATCCCTCCCCCGCCGGCCCGTATTGCCTTCCCGGCCCTCCTATGCCCGCCTGCTTTTCGACGGGGGCATCAAAGGCGGGTCAGTTGCGGCGCGATGGACGATCGCCGTCGTCGCGATTGTCGTTGTTACCCGAGCGGATCATATTGACCACGACGCCCGGCGTTTGCGCCGCTGCGATATCCGCCTGCGCCTGGGCGGAACGCCGCTCGTAATTGCGGTAGGACAGATAGCCGAACGGCAGGCCGGCGAGATAAGCGAGCGTTCCCGCCGTGAGCACCACCCACGGATAGGCGATCAGAAGCGCGATGCTCAGCACCACGACAACGATCAGCGGTCCGACCATTTCCGGCGGCACCCGCGTGCCAACGCGCTTGCCGGAGAAAACCGGCAGCCGCGACACCATCAGCCAGGCGATGACCAGGGTGTAGACCAGCGTCAGCCAGGTGAGAAAGAGCGAATGCGGCACGCCGAGGAACACCGCATAGATCGGCAGCATCACCGTGATCGCGCCGGCCGGCGCCGGAATGCCGACGAAGAAATTCGCCGTCCAGGCCGGCCGGTCCGGATCGTCGATCATCACGTTAAAGCGCGCCAGGCGCAGGCTGCCGCAAATGGCGAACACCATGGCGGCGATCCAGCCGGCGGATTTCAGATTATGCAGATCCCAGAAATAGAGGATCAGCGCCGGCGCGACGCCGAAATTGACAAAGTCGGACAGGCTGTCGAGTTCCGCGCCGAAGCGCGAGGTGCCTTTGAGGAAACGCGCGAGGCGGCCGTCGAGACCGTCGAGCACCGCGGCGAAAACGATGGCCGCGACCGCCAGCACGTAGCGGTCCTCGAATGCCATGCGGATCGCGGTCAGCCCGGCGCATAGCGCCAGCAGCGTCACCATGTTGGGCGCCAGCGTACGTACCGGAATACGGCGGAACCGGCGCCGCCGCCGCCGATCGCCGAAGGTTTTGGGCAAGATGGCCAAGTTCATTACCTCGCTTTGGCGCAATATAGCGCGTTTGCGCGCGCCTCGCCATGCGGGCCGCCTGCGTCGTTAACGCGCTTTCAGGCAATGTTTCAGTTTGAACGTCCGCTCACGACCCCGGCTGATCGTCAACTGATCGTCGGCTGATCGTTGCCGGCAGCTCGATCGCTGGCGCCGATCGAACGAATGACCCGCGCCGGGTTTCCTCCGACAAGGGTATTGGCAGGAACGTCCTTGGTGACGACCGAAGCCGCAGCCACAACCGCGTTTTCGCCCACCGTCACGCCGCCGATAATCGTCGCGCCGGCGGCGATCCAGACGTTTCTCTCAATTACGATGGGCTTTCCGATCGTAGCGGCGCGGCGCTGCGAAGGTTCAAGCGGATGGCCCGCCGTGAGGATGCTCACGTTCGGCCCGATCATCACATCGTCCGCGATGTCGAGGCCGCCAAGGTCATAGAACGTGCAGTTCTGATTGACGAAGACATTACGCCCGACGCAGATTTCGTCCCCGCCGGCAGTATAGAACGGCGGGATCAGCAAAAAGCTTTCGTCCACTTTTTTGCCGATGAGCTGGCCGAACAAGGCGCGAATTTCGTCGGCATCGTTGAAGGTCAAACGGTTAAGCGCGGCCGTGATCGCCATCGCCCGTTTGACGTTTGCCAACATGGCCGCCGATTCCGGCGTCCTCCGGTAAATGATCCTGGTGCCGTCTTCATTCGACATTCGTTTTTCCTCGGCCGGCAGTTGAGTATGCGTGCGGTTCGGCGCACGACGGCGGCACCTGGACTCGCCACGTGCAGCCACCACCCGATCCGAAATTCAAACTGAAACGCTATCCGCCTTCACGCCACGCGGAATGTGCGGCCCGGATCGGACAACGCGAGATCGGCGATCACGGTTTCGCCGGCGATCGCGGTCTGGCCCTCAGCGACAAGCGCCCGCGTGCCGTCGGGCAGATAGACGTCGACGCGGGAGCCGAAGCGGATCATGCCGATGCGCTGGCCGGCGGCGACCGCCTCGCCCTGGCGCGCGAACGGCACGATGCGCCGCGCGACGAGCCCGGCGATCTGGATGGCGGCGATGCGCCGTCCATTCGTCATGGTGATGACGAAAGCATTGCGCTCGTTGTCCTCGCTCGCCTTGTCGAGATCGGCGCTCAGGAATTTTCCCGCGTGATAGACGATGCGCTCGATGCGGCCGCTGACCGGGCTGCGATTCACATGGCAATCGAACACGCTCATGAAAATGGAGACGCGCGGCAGCGGCCGGTCGCCGAGCCCGAGCTCCTTGGGCGGCACCGCATTGGCGATCCGGCTGACGCGGCCGTCGGCCGGCGCCACGATGATGCCGTCGCGCACCGGCGTGACGCGCGGCGGGTCGCGGAAGAAATAAGCGCACCAGACCGTCGCCAAAGTGGCGAGCCAGCCGAGCGGCGGCCACAGCCAGAGCAGAACGATGCTGGCAAAGGCAAAGCCGCCGACGAAGGGATAGCCCTCCGGATGGATTGGCGCGAGCTGCTTGCGGATCGAGTCGATGACGGACATGCGGCCTTATAACAATATTTGCAGGCGGTTTGTCGATAGCTCGCCGTTGCCGGGAGCGGAGCGACGAAACAATCCAGACTTCGCGGCCGCGCCGGATTGCTTCGCTTCGCTCGCAATGACGATGAGGATCTACTCCGCCGCATCCGCGGCGGGCAGCAGGTCGGCGCCGTCGCCGTCCGGCAATTGCGGCGGATTGCGGTTGGGCGCGCTGGAATCATCTTCGGTCTCGGCAAGGATTTCCCGCGCCATCTGCGCCTCGCGCTGGCGATTCCACATGCCGGCATAGAGCCCGCCTGTGGCGAGCAGAACGCGATGCGTGCCGCGCTCGACGATGTTGCCGTGATCGAGCACGAGGATCTCGTCGGCGGCGACGATGGTCGACAGCCGGTGCGCGATGACCAGCGTGGTGCGGTTCTTGGACACGCGCTCGAGCTCGTCCTGAATGTCCTTCTCGGTATGGCTGTCGAGCGCCGAGGTCGCCTCGTCAAGCACGAGGATCGGCGGGCCTTTCAGAATGGTGCGGGCGATGGCGACGCGCTGCTTCTCGCCGCCGGACAATTTCAGGCCGCGCTCGCCGACTTCGGTCTCGTAGCCTTTCGGCGCGCGGCGGATAAAGCCGTCGATCTGCGCCTGGCGCGCGGCCTCCTCGACCTCGGCGTCGCTCGCGTCCCAGCGGCCATAGCGAATGTTGTAGCGGATGGTGTCGTTGAACAGCACGGTGTCCTGCGGCACCATGCCGATCGCGGCGCGCAGCGATGTCTGGGTGACATCGCGGATGTCCTGGCCATCGATCAGGATGCGCCCGCCGCTGACATCGTAGAAGCGGAACAACAGGCGCGAGATCGTCGATTTGCCGGCGCCGGACGGCCCGACAATGGCGACGGTGTGTCCCGCCGCGACGTCGAAGCTGAGGCCTTTGAGGATCGGCCGCTCCGGCTCATAGGAAAACGCGACGTTCTCGAAGCGGATGGTGCCCGACGTGACACGCAACGGCGGCGCGCCCGGCCGGTCCTCGATCTCGGGCTTACGCTCCAGCACCTTGAACATCATCTCGATGTCGATCAGCGCCTGTTTGATCTCGCGATAGACCATGCCCATGAAATTCAGCGGCACGTAGAGCTGAATCATCATGGCATTGATCATGACGAAGTCGCCGACCGTATTGGTGTGCCGCTCGATGCCGTAGGCGCACAGCACCATGGTCGCGGCGAGACCCGCGGTGAAGATGACGGCCTGGCCGGCATTGAGCACGGTGAGCGAGACATAGGCCTTGACGCTCGCATCCTCATAGCGCGCCATCGAGCGGTCGTAACGCTTGGCCTCGCGCTCCTCGGCGGAGAAATATTTGACGGTTTCGTAATTGAGCAGCGAGTCGATCGCCTTGGCGTTGGCATCGCTGTCGCTCTCGTTCATGGTGCGGCGGATATTGATGCGCCACTCGGTCGCGACATAGGTGAACCACATATAGACCACGACCGTGGCGCCGATGGCGGCGACATAGCGCCAGTCGAAATGAAACAGCAGCACCGCGACGATCATCACCAGTTCGACGATGGTCGGCGCCAGCTGCAGCAGGATCATGCG
This sequence comes from Xanthobacteraceae bacterium, assembly GCA_035509535.1. Taxonomy (GTDB): domain Bacteria; phylum Pseudomonadota; class Alphaproteobacteria; order Rhizobiales; family Xanthobacteraceae; genus BOG-931. The sequence goes on from DATJLN010000017.1 coordinate 10,042, forward strand.
CACGATGGTCTCGATGGCGTTCCTTCCGCGCTCGAGCACGCGGGTAAGCCCGCCGGTCTTGCGCTCGAGATGAAATCGCAGCGAGAGCAGATGCATGTGCTCGAACGTGAGCATCGCCAGCCGCCGCACCGCGTTCATCGCCACTTTGGCGAAAATGCCGTCGCGCCATTGCGTGAGCAGCCCCATGACGATGCGGGTGCCGCCGTAAGCCAGCGTCAGCGCGATCGGGGCGCCGAACACCCAGACCCGCCAATTGTTCGGGTCAAACGGCGCTGTGCCGTGGCCGGCGAGCGCGTCGGTCGCCCATTTGAAGGTGAACGGCACCGCCATCGTGGCCAATTTGGCGAGGAACAAGAGCACGGTGGCGAACACCACCCGCGCTTTCAGATCCGGCCGGTCGGACGGCCAGATATAGGGCCACAGCTCGACGAGCGTGGAAAGCAGCGTGCCGCTTTGTGCTGCCTGGCCGCGCGCCTCGCCAGATGGCTGCTGGCTGGATCGTTGCATCGCCCGGTGAAAATCGCTCATCGACGCTCGCTACCGCCTCCTCGCCCGCCGCGGCAAGCGGACACCCTCGGACGGCACTCGCCCCTCCCGCGCAGCATTTATGGCCGTCATATAGCGATCTTTGCCGTGGTCCGCATCGGTACCGGGCATCCGGGCCAAAATGCTTGCAGCAGAGGCGAATCCGCGCCACATGGTACTCCATGAGCAAAATCAATGCGGTATGTGTTTATTGCGGATCGAGCGCGGGCAGCGATCCGGCCTACGTCAAAGCGGCCGAGGTTCTGGGAAAGTCGCTGGCGCAGAACGGCGTGCGGCTGGTCTATGGCGGCGGCTCGGTCGGCATCATGGGCGCAGTGGCGCGCGCCGTGCTCGAGCATGGCGGCGACGCCACCGGCATCATTCCGGAATTCCTATTCCGCAAGGAACGTCCGCAGGGACTGCGCGAGAATCTGATCGTCACGCGCGACATGCATGAGCGCAAACAGAAGATGTTCGAAGCGGCCGACGCCTTCGTCGCGCTGCCCGGCGGCATCGGCACGCTGGAAGAATTGGTCGAGCAACTGACCTGGGTGCAGATCGGCCAGCACAAGAAGCCGGTGCTGCTCGCCAACATCAACGGCTTCTGGGAGCCGCTGCGCGACCTGCTCGACCATATGGAGAGGCTCGGCTTCATCTATAGCGGGCTCAACGGCAATCTGCTGACCGCGAACCGGCCCGAGGACATCCTGCCGAAGCTGCGCGAGGCGGCGCGCGCCGTCGCCAAAGAAGATGTCGGAATGGCAGTCCCGGCAGAGAAACTCTGAGCTTCCTTCCCGCTCAAGTGGAAGAATCCAATCTGACAAATCACGATTGACGCTGGCCGCTAAACCGAATGGGGGGCATTCGGTTTAGGCAGAGCGACGCACATTTTTGTGCTTGATCCCAAAATTGGAACGCTTAAGTTTTGATCGTGAGGCGTGCTGCTGCGGGCGGGCCGCGAAGATCTTCATGTGCTCGGTCTCTTGACGCGCTTAGTTTTGCAATGCGCTCAGTCTTGCAATGCGCTCAAAGTGCCAGACCGCGCTGAGCATCGTGGTGTCCGCTTCATGACGAATACGTCGCGTTTCGCCAGCTCTCCCGCCGTCAATCATGCGGACGACGTCTCCGACTTGCACTGGCCGGACGATCCGGCGGCGATACCGGATTGGATCTACACCGACCCGCGCATCTACGACTTGGAGCAAAAGCGCATCTTCCAGGGCCGCACCTGGAATTATGTCGCGCTCGAATGCGAACTGCCCAATCCCGGCGACTACATCCGCTCTTATATCGGCGCCACGCCGATCATCGTGGCGCGCGACGAGCACGGCAAGGTGCACGCCTTCGAGAACCGTTGCGCGCATCGCGGCGCCGAGTTCTGCAAGACCTACCGCGGCAATACCAAGCTGTTCATTTGCCCCTATCATCAATGGACCTATGACCTGTCCGGCGCGCTCGCCTCGGTGCCGTTTCGCCGCGGCGTCAAGGGCGTCGGCGGCATGCCGGCGGATTTCAAGCTCGACGAGCACAATCTGCGCGGCCTGAACGTCACCTGCCGCCACGGCGTGGTGTTCGCCTCGTTCCGCGACGACATCGAATCCTTCGAGGATTATCTCGGTCCGGACATGCTGGACCAGTTCGACACCGTTTTCGACGGCCGCCCGCTCAAGCTGCTCGGCGTGCATCGCAACACGATGCCGGGCAACTGGAAGCTCTATCAGGAAAACCTGAAGGACCCCTATCACGCGACGCTGTTGCACACTTACCTGACGACGTTCGGCCTGTTCGTCGCCGGCAACAAGACGATGATCCTGACCGACAGCAGAGGGCGGCATTCGACGCTGTGCAACGCGCGCCCGCAGGGGCGCCCGGAGAACGACCAGGCCAAGAAGGAGATCCGGTCGTTTCATGCCGCGATGAAGCTTGCCGATCCGCGCGTGCTGCAGCTCATCCCGGAAAAGGATTCGCCCTGGACCAGCAACGCCATCACCATCTGGCCGAACCTCATTCTGCTGCGGCAGACCAATATTCTCGGCGCGCGGCAGATCGTGCCCATGGGCGTGAACCAGTTCATGCTGATCTGGACGACGTTCGGCTACGCCGACGACGACGCGGCGATGGAGCAGCATCGCCTGCGGCAGAACAACATTTTCGGCCCCGGCGGCTTCATCGGCATCGACGACAACGAGGCGATCAAGTTCGTCCAGGACGGCGTGAGCCATTCCATCGCGCGCCACGGCGTGGCCCCGCTCGGCCAGGATGTCGAAGGGCCGGAGGTCGTCATCACCGATCGCGCCATCCGCAGCCTGTATCGGCACTATCGCGAAGAAATGGGTCTCTAGTGCTCACCCCCGCCCATTCGCCGGTCGCGCAACCGCTCAGCCGGGCGCAGTTGCGCGATCTCTGCTCCGCGGTCGAGGAATTCAATGCCGACTATGCCGACACGCTCGATCGCGGCGCGATCGAGCAATGGCCGGCCTATTTCACCGAGGACGGCGTCTACCGCCTCATCGCGCGCGACAATGCCGACGCCAACCTGCCGCTGTCTTTGATGTCGTGCGAGGGCATGGGCATGCTCAAGGATCGCGCCTATGCGATCGCGCATACCGAGATGTTCGCGCCGCGCTACACCTTGCATCAGATCACCCAGGTGCGCGTCACCGGCTTCGACGGACGGATCATCAGCGCGCGCGCCAATTACGTGATCTACGAAACGCTGATCGACGAGCCGACGCGCCTCCTGCAATGCGGCAGGTACCGCGACACCTTCCTGATGGAAGGCGAAAGGCTTCTGCTCAAGGAGCGCAACTGCATTTACGACACGGTGCTGGTCCCGACCTGCATCGTTTATCCGCCATGATGTCCGGGCCGGAACGATGCCGAGGCAACAGCAACCAAGAGGAGACCAATCCATGCCGCGCCGTGCTGCAGAACGACACCCATCACTGACGAGGCGGCGCGCACTCGCCGCGATGACCGCGGCCGCCGCGGCCCCTTTCGCGGGATCCTTGGTAACGCCGGCGCGAGCGGCGGAGCAGCTGACCATGCGGCTCGAATGGTCGGCCTATGTGATGCATCTGCCGTTCTATCTCGCCATGGAAAAGGGCTGGTTCAAAGCCGCCGATATCGACATCCAGCTCGAGGACGGCAACGGCTCCATCACGATGGTGCAGCTCGTCGGCAACGGCAAGTTCGACCTCGGCCACGGCGCGCTGTCCTCGATGGCGGTCGGCGCCTCCAAAGGGCTCGGCGTGATTTCGGTTTCCGAATATCTGCAGAAGAGCCCGCTCGGTATCATCTATGACGCCAATCTCGACATAAAGTCGGTGAAGGATTTCGCCGGCAAGAAGATCATCTACACGCCGGCCTCGTTCGAATCGCCGTTCCTGGAACCGTTCTTCACCGCCAATGGACTGCCGCTCAGCAGCATCACCATGACCGGCGTCGAAGCCTCGGCCAAAATGTCATCCTATATGACCGGGGCGGCGGATGCCTTCGTCACCACCGTCCCCTCCGATTTCCCGCGCGTCAATCAGAAGCGGCCATCCAAGGCCATCCTGTTCGCCGACTACGGCATGAACCTGCCGACCTTCGGCATCGTGGCCAATACCGAGGCGCTCAAAGCCAAAGGACCGGCGATCAAACGCTTCGTCAGCGTCGTCTCTGCGTCCTGGAATTACATCCTTGCGGGCCATAGCGACGAAGCGGCCGAGGCGGTGATGAAGCAGCGGCCGAATGCCGCCACCACCGTGGAACGCCTCAAGGGCGAGTTCAAGGAGCAGGCGCCCTATTTCGGCGCCCAGGGCAAGACGATCTTCCCCGGCCTGCAGGAGCGCGACGACTGGGTGAAGGCGATCAAGCTCATGGAAGCCGCCGGCGTGATCTCGCCCGGCAGCACGCCGGAGAAATACTTCACCAACGACTATATCGATCCCGCTTACGGCAAATCGATCGTCGCCAGCAGCAATTAGACGATGGCGCTGGTCGCGACCACACGCATCGACGGCGCCGCACCGGCGGCCGAGCGGCCGCCGGCGATCGAGATCGAAGCTGTCGGCAAGGTCTATCAATCGTCCGGCGGCGCGGTGAGCGCGCTCGGCTCGGTCACGCTCGATATCCGCAAGGGCGAATTCGTCAGCCTTCTGGGCCCCAGCGGCTGCGGAAAGACGACGCTGTTGCGCATCGTCGCCGGCCTTGAACATCCGACATCCGGGCGCGTCCATCTGCACGGCCGCGCCCTCGACGGACTGGGTTTCGTGTTCCAGCGCGACGTGCTGCTGAACTGGCGCACGATCATCGACAACGTGCTGCTGCCGATCGAATTCAAGAACAAGAAGCCGCGCGCCTATCGCGAGCGCGCACGCGAACTGCTCGACACGTTCGGCCTGCGGGGATTTGAAAGCAAGCGGCCGTGGGAATTGTCCGGCGGCATGCGGCAGCGGGCGGCGATCTGCCGGGCGCTGATCGACGACCCCGAGCTCCTGCTGATGGACGAGCCGTTCGGCGCGCTCGACGCCATGACCCGCGACCAGCTCAATGTCGAATTGCAGAGCTTGTGGCGCAATTCGAGCAAGACCGCGCTGTTCGTCACCCACAGCATTTCCGAAGCCGTCTTTCTGTCCGATCGCGTGGTCGTGATTTCCGACAAACCGGGCCGCATCGTGGAAGTGCTGGAGATCGATTTTCCGCGCCCCCGCTCGCTCGACATTCGCGACGAAGCGGAATTCGGGCGGCTGAGCCGCCATCTGCGCGGCGTTCTCGAACGCTACGGCGCTTTCCGCAGAGCGTGATTTATTTTCGCGAGGTACGATCCGATGTCGTTGACGGGAAAGATGCGGACAGGAAGGATACGAATTCCGGCCGAGATCTGGACGCTCGCCGCCCTGCTGGTGCTCTGGCAGTCGGCAGTATCGATCTTCAAGGTTCCGGAAATCCTGGTGCCGCCCTTGACTCTCGTGGTCCGCGAGATCGTCACCCACGCTGATTTCTACTTCGAGCAGTCGCTGCACACGCTTTCCAATACGCTCGCGGCCTTCGTGCTGTCGGTCGTGTTCGGGGTCGGTCTCGCGATTGCGATCGTGCATTCGAGATTTCTTGAACGAACGCTCTATACGGTGCTGGTGACGCTCAACAACGTGCCTAAGATCGCGCTGGCGCCGCTGTTCGTCATCTGGCTCGGCACCGGCAATGCGTCGAAAATCGCCATGGGCGTTATGATCTCGATCTTCGCGATCGTGATCGATGCCGTGCTCGGCTTGCGCTCGCTGCCGCCGGATGTGATCGATCTCGGCCGCGCCATGCGCGGCTCCGCGCTCAAGATCCTGTTCAAGCTGCGCCTGCCAAATGCGCTGCCGAGCATCATCGCCGGCATGAAGGTGGCGATGTCGCTGTCGCTGGTCGGCGCCATCGTCGGCGAGTTCGTCGCCGCCCAGAACGGCCTCGGCTTCGTGATCCTGAGCGCGCAAGGCATGTTTCGAACCGACCGGGTGTTCGCCGCGATCCTGATTCTCGCGCTGATCGGCACGGCGCTGTTCTATCTGATGGAACTGCTCGAACGCGTCCTCATCCCCTGGCATGAGTCCCGGCGCGCCACCGCGGAACCGGCGCTGATCACAACGGCGGCGCCGCCGCTGCAAAGCGGGCCCGCGTGACCGCGGGCTCTCGCGTTACAGAAATTGACCGGTGAAGGAGAACCACATGGCCCTGACAGCGCTCGCCGACAAGGGAAACGTGCTGCACATCTACGACTTCCGTGTGAAGCCAGGCATGGAAGACGAGTTCATCAGGCTGTTCGAGCAATTCGATTATTCCGACGAGAACCCGATGCACAAGTCGTCCGCGCAGGTGCGCGACGGCGTACTCTGCCGCGACGTCAGCGATCCGGGGCGCTTCTTCCTGATCGGCGAGTGGAAGAGCGTCGAGGAGCACAAGAAGATCCTCAAGATCGTCGCCGAGATGCGACCGCAATTCGCGCTTCTGGTCGACGGCGGCCCAGCCAGTTTCCAGCCGATCTATGCCGAAGTGGTATCGAGCACGCCGATCGAATATCTGCAGCCGCAGAAATAACGGCTTCCCCTCTCCCTTGTGAGGAGGGGTCAGGGGTGGAGGGGATCGGGAGGTCGTGCGCAAGATTGGACGGATGCTGTGCTCTCGTCCTGCCTCTCACGTGACCTCCCCATTCCCACCCGACCCTCGCCACAAGGGGGAGAGGAAAGGTTACGCGGGCGCGCCGGATTTCACGAGCTTGTAGACGATGGAGTCCATCAGCGCCTGGAACGAGGCGTCGATGATGTTGGGCGAGACGCCGATCGTGGTCCAATGATCGCCGCTCTCGTCGGAGCTTTCGATCAGAACGCGCGTCACCGCCTGCGTGCCGCCATTGAGGATACGCACGCGAAAATCGGTGAGCTCGAGGCCGCTGATGTAGCTCTGATATTTGCCGAGATCCTTGCGCAGCGCGAGGTCGAGCGCGTTGACCGGACCGATGCCTTCGGCGACCGAGATCAGTTCCTCGTCGCCGACTTTGATCTTCACCACCGCCTGGCTCACCGTCACCGGCTCGCCCTTGGCATTGTTGCGCTTCTCGACATTGACGTCGAATTTCTCGACATCGAAATAATGCGGCACCTGGCCGAGCGAGCGCCGCGCCAGAAGCTCGAATGAGGCGTCGGCGGCTTCATAGGCGTAGCCGATCGCCTCGCGCTCCTTCACTTCGTCGAGAAGCCGGGCCACCCGCGCATCGTTTTTGTCGATCGACAGCCCGATACGCTCGAGCTCGGCCAGCACGTTGGAGCGGCCGGCCTGATCGGACACCAGGAGCTTGCGTTTGTTGCCGACGCTTTCCGGCGCGACATGCTCGTAGGTCGCCGGTTCCTTGACGATGGCGGAGGCATGAATGCCCGCCTTGGTGGCGAAGGCGCTCTCGCCGACATAAGGCGCATGGCGATCGGCGGAGCGGTTCAGCAATTCGTCGAGCGAATGCGAAACGCGCGACAGCCGCGCCAGCGCTTCGTCGGAGACGCCGATCTCGAACTGTTGCGCATATTCCTTCTTCAGCTTCAGCGTCGGGATGATGGAGACGAGATTGGCATTGCCGCAGCGCTCGCCGAGCCCGTTGAGCGTGCCCTGGACCTGCCGCGCGCCGGCGCGCACCGCGGCGAACGAATTCGCCACCGCCTGTTCGGTGTCGTTATGGGCATGGATGCCGACATGATCGCCGGGGATTTTTTTGCAGACTTCGCCGACGATGCGTTCGACGTCGTGCGGCAGCGTGCCGCCATTGGTGTCGCAGAGCACGACCCAGCGCGCGCCCTCCTCGTAGGCCGCCTGCGCGCAGGCCAGCGCGTAAGCCGGCTTGGCCTTGTAGCCGTCGAAGAAATGCTCGCAATCGAGCAGCACTTCGCGGCCTTTGGCCTTGGCGGCGCGCACACTGTCGCGGATCGAGGCGAGGTTTTCCTGCTCGGTGGTCTCGAGCGCCACCCGCACATGATAGTCCCACGACTTCGCGACGAAGCAGATGGCGTCGGCTTGCGCATCGAGCAGCGCGACCAGGCCCGGATCGTTGGACGCCGAGCGGCCCGGCCGCCGCGTCATGCCGAAGGCGGTGAATTTGGCGCGCATCGGCCGCTTCTCGGCGAACAAGCTCGTATCGGTCGGATTGGCGCCGGGATAGCCGCCCTCGACATAATCGATGCCGAGCTCGTCAAGCATGCGCGCGATAGCGAGCTTGTCGGCCAGCGTGAAATCGACGCCGTTGGTCTGCGCGCCGTCGCGCAGCGTGGTGTCGAACAAATAAAGCCTCTCGCGCGGCATCGGACAGCCTCACCACAGATGATAGTTCGACGCCAGAGCGACGGCGATCAATACGGCGACCAGCGCCACGATCAGATGGTGGGTGCGCAGGCCAAAGAAGGTCGGACGCGGCTCGGTCATGACAGAATCCAATTTTGTTCGAGCATGATCTTTTCCGAAAACCGGTTTCCACTTTTCGGGATCATGCTCTAGCCGTGGTAAAGCCGATAGAAGGTGAACAGCGTGACGATCACCGCGGCCGCGATCACCGCGTATTTCAAGATCAGATAATAAAGCCAGTGTCGCGGGAACGGAGTTTCGGGGCCTTTCATGATACGCCCTCCTTGCCGCCCTCTTTGCCGCCGTCCTTGGCGGCCAGCAGCTTGACCATGGTCGTGTTGGCGAGCCATTCGCCGCCGAGCGAGACCGTGTTGCGGGTCTTGGCGGCATAGCCGCGCTTCTCGAAGAAGCCGCGCGCGGTGTCGCTCGCATCCACCGCAAGTTCCTTGGCGCCGCGCGCGCCGGCGAGCTTTTCAAGCGCGTCGCACAACATGGCGCCCGCGCCCTGCCCGGTCGCGGTCGGATGCACATAGAGCATGTCGATGCGCGTGTTGTCGGCGAGCGCGGCGAAGCCTATGGCGGCGCCGCCGAAGGTCGCGACCAGGGTCAATTCGGCGGCGAGCCTGGCGGCGAATTCCTCCTCATCGTCGGCGGCCGAAGCCCAAGCTTCCTGCTGCCCGGCGCTGTAATCGTCGGCGGTCAGGTCCTCGATGCTGGCGCGGAAGATCTCGGCCAGAAACGGGGTATCCGTCGGCAACATCGGCCGCAACGCGAGCTTCGGGGTCTCGCGGGAGGTCATCGACGTGGCTCTCCTTGCAAAGCCTCAGCGAGCATCGACAGCACGTCGTTGTTCCAAAATCGCACGACGCGAAAGGCATTTGCCGCAAACCAACGATCGCGCCACACATCACGTACGGAATCAGCATGCTGACCGCCGTCGACCTCGATCACCAGCCGCTTTTCGAAACAAACAAAGTCGACGATGAAGCGGCCAATGGGCACCTGACGGCGGAACTTGAAGCCGGAAAACCGCCTGTCGCGCAAAGCATACCAAAGCTTACGTTCAGCATCCGTCATCGCGATGCGCATCGCGCGTGCGCAGCGCCGCATCACGCGAGGCATAATGTTCTTCCCCTCTCCCTTTACGGGAGAGGGATTTGGAGTGCGCTCGACGTTCATCGCGCGATCTCCCAGGTGGTGCCGTCTTTGGTGTCTTTGAGGACGACACCCATTTTGGCAAGCTCATCGCGGATGCGATCGGATTCGTTCCAGTCCTTGGCCTTACGTGCGGCGTTACGCTCGGCAATCTTAGTCTCGACTTGAGCCTTAAATTCATTTTCCAGGCTTGCCATATCCGCGCTGGTCTTATTCCCAACAAACATCACACCGGCGTCATTCACTTGGATGACGAACCCCGAATTCGAAAGGCGATTAAACAGGAGTGACGCGGTTTCCGGCCAACCGTTGGCGAGCGCAGCTCGATAGGCAACAATCTCCATCTGTTGTTCCTGAGTCGGCCTGGGTCCGCTTTCATAAATGCGCGCATCAAAACCGAGGTGAAAGAATCCCGGCCTGTTGAGATTCCGAATCCCCAACCATTTCAGCGTCGCAATGAACCCCTCAATCGGTTGCTCCCTGCTTTTGACCAAACGATACATCTCTCGCAATCGTGTCAAAGCGAGCGGTGAATTTAGGTCATCAGACAACGCGTCGATAACCTTTCGATCAACAACAGCGTCCAAGCCCTCTAAATTTTCAGTTGGAGGAAAATAGTCCAAGACCAACTCAGACCAGGCTAAAAGCTCCTTTCTGGAGTTCTCAAGTCCTTCTCTCGTCCAATCAATCGGCTGTCTGTAATGAGTGGCAAGCATGAGCAAGCGAAGTACGTCTCCAGGATACACACGCTCCAACTCATGAATCGTCACGAAGTTGCCGAGCGACTTCGACATCTTCTCGCCTTCGACCTGCAGGAAACCGTTGTGCATCCAATAATTCGCCATCGCGGGGGTGCCATGGGCGCAGCGCGATTGCGCGATTTCGTTTTCGTGATGCGGGAAGATGAGATCGAGACCGCCGCCGTGGATGTCGAAAATGTCGCCGAGATAGGCCGCGCTCATCGCCGAGCATTCAATGTGCCAGCCCGGACGGCCGTGGATCGTAACAACTCGAGAGTTACGTCCAAGCCTTGACGCATTTTCAGGCGAGATAGTGAATTCAGCTTCATAGCCACTTCTTGGGTCGGGCTTGAACTCGCTAAACTCGCCCTCCCAACCAGGCTCTTTAGCGCCGGATTCCTTCCAGAGGACAAAGTCTTCGGGGTTCTTCTTGTGCGCATCCACCGCGATGCGCGCGCCAGCCTTCTGATCCTCGAGTTTACGTCCGGAGAGTGCGCCGTAATCCGGCATCGAAGACACGTCGAATAGAACCTCTTTTCCCTCAGTGCCTTCGGCAACGTAGGCGTTGCCTCGGTCGAGAAGTTCCTGGATCAAGGTCTTCATGTCTGACCGGCCATCGCTACGCGGCAATACGAAATCCGTCGCGCGAGGCTGATGGGTTGGCGGCAAACAGCCGAGCGCCTTCACATCGGCCTGAAACTGAGCTTCAGTGGCGTCGGTGACCTTGCGGATCGCCTCGTTGAGCGGGAGATCGGGAAATTCCTCGGCCGCCCGCGCATTGATCTTGTCGTCGACGTCGGTGATGTTGCGCACATAGGTGACGTGATCGGCGCCGTAGAGATGACGCAGCAGACGGAACAACACGTCGAACACGATGACCGGCCGCGCATTGCCGATATGGGCGTAGTCATAGACCGTCGGTCCGCACACATACATGCGGACATTGTTCGGATCGAGCGGCCGGAACACCCGCTTCTCGCGCGTCAGCGTGTCGTAAAGCTTCAATTCCATCGCCGCCAATCCATTGCACCCGAATCAAACATACCACCGCGGGCCTGCTGGCCGGGCGTCTAGCGATCTCGAGCGAAGAGAAAAGACGGCCGCAGCCAGCGATGTCGCTAGCTAATAATCCCCCGGCAAACGCCGAAAACGGTGCGGAACCCGTACATGGGCGCGCACAATGATGGGTCGGGCGCGGCGCGTCAAGGGCCCGTTGCCGCGTGCACGAGTGCGGACTGTCACCGCCCCGCCACGGCATTTGAGAAAACGCGGGAGCGGTCATGGGAAGGCCAAAGGCGTCATGCGGATGGCGTTGCTCGCGCGCGCAAATCATGACAGCGAACCGGCGCGTCGTCACAGCGAATGGATCCGCGCCCGCGGATTAACGTCACTTAAGGAAAGCTTAACCCCGCAGTCTCATTGTTCAGCCCCGTTGGGGCGTGGGCCGGCCCGCTTGTCACGCCGACAAGGGGTTCCGGAGAGGGCAAGATCAAAACTTGCGACCGAGTGGTGCGACTGCGCCAGGTGGGGGAATCATGCGTTTTCTGATGGCCGCATGCGCCGCGATTTCCGTGCTGCTGGGCGCCGCGTCGGCGGAGGCGGAGAAGCGCGTCTTCATCATCGCCAATGACGGCGACGGCTATGGCATCGACAATTGTCTCGCCGCGGGCGGGCCCTGCGGCGCGGCAGTGGCCAATTCCTATTGCCATTCGCGTGAATTCGCCCAGGCGACCTCGTTTCAAAAGGTCAACCGCGACGACATTACCGGCGCACTCCCTTCCGCCCCGAATTCCTGCCACGGCGGCAGTTGCGATAATTTCGTCGCCATCGAGTGCTCGCGCTGAGGGTGTATCGGCGCCAATCTGACATCTACCGCCCGTTTTTGGACCCTCCGAGGCTTGCGCCTTTCAGTTGCGCGGATCAACGAGTTCGGTCATTCTGCCGCACCGTACTACGTTACCAGGCTGCGCTCGACCTCGAAGGGGCGCGAGGGGACGACGCGCCGAACAACAAGGCCCACAGGTGGTCAATGGGTGGTCAAGAAGCGAGGGACCGCGATGCCGACGAGGACCTTGTCCCGCCGGCGGGCGACCAGGCCCCGCTCAAGCTTGAGCAATTCCTGCCCTATCAACTACAGGTAGTAGCAACGCTGACGTCGCAGGCGCTGTCGCGCATCTATGCCCGGCGCCATCACCTCGGCATTCCGGAATGGCGGGTGCTGGTGTCGCTCGGCCAGTTCGGCTGGATGAACGGCAAGGCGATCTGCACCCGTACCCACATGCACAAGACCAAAGTCTCGCGGGCGGTGGCGGTGCTGGAGCGGCGCCGGCTCATCACGCGGCGCGCCAATCGCGCCGACATGCGCGAGTCTCTGGTCGCGCTCACGGCGACCGGGCGCGCGATCTATGAGGAACTCGCCCCGGATGCGGTGGCATTCTCGCGCCGCCTCACCGAGATTTTGACGCCGAGCGACCGCGACGCCTTCCACCGCGCGCTCAAGCAGCTCACCGACCGGTCGGCGCAGCTGGTGGCGGAAGCCATCGAGCAAGACGGCCGGGTGGAGGAACCGTGAAGCTCTATTCGTATTTTCGCTCTTCTGCCGCCTTCCGGGTTCGCATCGCGCTCAATCTTAAAGGCGTCGCCTACGACACGATCTCCATTCATCTGATCAAGGACGGCGGCCTCAACCGGCGGCCGGAATTCCGCGCCGTCAATCCGCAGATGCGCGTGCCGGTGCTGGTGACGGATAAAGGCGACACGCTCATCCAATCGCTCGCCATCATCGAATATCTCGACGAAACATATCCGCAGCCGCCGCTCTTGCCCAAGGATCCGATCGCACGCGCCAAAGTGCGCGGGCTCGCCGAGCTGATCGCCTGCGACATCCATCCGCTGAACAACACCTCCCCGCTGCGCTACTTGAAGCGTGAGCTTCATCAGGAGCAGAGCACGATCGATGCCTGGTATCATCACTGGGTGCTGGAAGGTTTCGAGGCGCTCGAGGCGATGATCGGCGACGGTCCTTATCTGTTCGGCGAAGAGGTCACGATCGCCGATGTCTGCCTGGTGCCGCAGGTCGCCAATGCGCGGCGGCTGAAAGTGCCGCTCGACAAGTTCCCGAAGATCGTCGCCGTTGACGCGGCCTGTCTCAAGCTGCCCGCCTTCGACGGAGCGCGGCCGGAAAATCAGCCGGACGCCGAGTAGCGTGCGGAATGCGGCGCTGCCTGCGCAAGGCGGCGCGCGACCGGCCGGTCCGATTGACACAGCCCGCCTTCACATTTTAACCACCATTCAGGGGCTTGATCCGAACCCCGAGGAACCGGGGCCGGAACCCTCAATGTTCAATAAATCGCGTGGCTTAGGCCGAGTCTCGTCGCAAGACGTGCTTGGAGTCCTGTTCGGCTTGCTGGTGCCGTTGTCGGCCTCTTGCACGGCCGCGCTGGCACAGAGCTCGCAACAGCCTTATGAGCCGCGGCCCTATCAGCCGGCGCCGCCGCCCCTGAGCCAGCCGGCGCAAAACGCGCCGACGCCGGCGGCCCAGCCGGGCGCCAACCAGGCCGCATCGAATCCGGTCTGTGTGCGGCTGCAAGCGCAACTGGCATCCGTCGATCAGGGCGCAGCCGATCCCGCGCGCGCCGAACAGATCAAGCGCGCCGACGACGCCATCGCCAAACAGCAGGCCGATCTCGATCGCGCGCTGTCGCAGGCGCACAAGCAGGGATGCGCCGGCGAAGGCTTCTTCGCGCTGTTCTCGGCGCTGTCGCCGCAATGCGGACCGATCACCTCGTCGATCCAGCAGATGCGCGGCGCTCTCGACCGCATGACGAGCGAAGAGCAGCAGCTCAAAGGCGGCGGCGACGCACAGGATGGCCAGCGCCGGGCATTGATCAGCGCCTTGGCACAAAACAATTGCGGCGCGCAATATGCTTCAGCCGCCGCGTCGTCGGGTCCGGCCAACTTCTTTGATGCATTGTTCGGTAACGGCACCGTGGTCAATCCGAGCGGCGACGGCGCGCCGTCCGGCACCTATCACACCGTCTGCGTGCGTACCTGCGACGGTTATTATTTCCCGCTCTCCTATTCGACCGTGCCGGCCCGCTTCCCGGACGACGCGAAGGCGTGCCAGCGATTGTGCCCGGCGGCGGAAGCCCAGCTCTACTCGTTCCGCAATCCGGGCGAGGACATGGACCAGGCCGTGTCGGATACCGGACAGCTCTATACGGCGCTGCCGAATGCCTATCGTTACCGCAAGGAAGTCGTGAACGGCTGCTCTTGCCGAAGACCCGGCCAGAGCTGGGCCGATGCGCTGAAGGGCGCCGACGACTCTACGACCCTTGAACAGGGTGACATCGTCGTCACCGACCAGAATGCGAAGGCGCTGTCGCAACCGCCGAAGCAAGGCGGCAAAGGCGCTTCCGCGGCTCCCGGAGCAAGCCAGCCGCATATGTCCGCCGAGTCGGCCTTGGCACAGGAGGCAAGCAGCACCACGGAGCCCGGCAAGCGCACCGTGCGCATGGTCGGACCGCCGTTCCTGTCGCCGGGGCAGATGCAACAGCAGAAGATGCAACAGCAGCAGGCACAGCAGCCGCAGCGCTGATATTTTTGTCGAAGGCCGACGGCCCTCAAGTCGGCTGCTGCCGGCTTGAGCATTTGGACTGGCCGAAATCGGCATGCCGAATTCGGCGGCGTTCCGTTCGAGCGTTCGCTCCGCGGCCACATCAGGCGCCGGCGCACAACGTGCCTTCTTAGAAATCCGCACTGCCCGCTTTGGCCATGGCTGCGCCTTTGGCCAGCGTGCGGTCGGGCTGCGGCAGGACGACGCCCGGATCGGTGAAGCGGTTGACGATCGGATAGCGGCGGTCGCGGCCGAAATTCTTCAAGGTCACCTTCACGCCCGGCGCCGCCTGGCGGCGCTTATATTCGGCGAGATAGAGCATGCGCTCGACCTTCAGCACGGTGTCGCGATCGAAGCCGGCGGCGACGATGGTGGCGGTGGATTCTTCGCGTTCGACCAGCCGCTCCAGGATCTGATCGAGGATATCGTAGGGCGGTAGCGTGTCCTGGTCGGTCTGGTTCTCGCGCAGTTCGGCGCTCGGCGGCCGCGTTATGACATTCTCCGGAACGACATCGCAATCGGGCCCGCGCGCGCCTTCGGGCTTCCACGCATTGCGCAATCGCGCCAACCGAAACACTTCGGTCTTGTAAATGTCCTTGATCGGGTTGAAGCCGCCGTTCATGTCGCCATAGAGCGTCGCATAGCCGACCGACATTTCCGACTTGTTGCCCGTGGTCACCACCATGGCGCCGAATTTGTTGGAGATCGCCATCAGGATGGTGCCGCGGGCGCGCGCCTGCAGATTTTCCTCGGTGACGTCGCGTTGCGTGCCCTGGAAGATGCCGCCCAGCGCCGCTTCAAGACCTTTCACCGCGCTCTCGATCGGCACGATGTCGTAGCGGATGCCGAGCGCGCGCGCGATCGCCGCGGCATCGTCAAGTGAGGCCTGCGACGTGTAGCGATAAGGCAGCATCACGCAGCGGACGCGATCGGCGCCGAGCGCATCGGTCGCCATCGTCGCGCACAGCGCGGAGTCGATGCCGCCGGAGAGCCCGATGACGATGCCCTTGAAGCGGTTCTTCTCGACATAGTCGCGCAGCCCCAGAACGCAGGCCGTGTAGTCCGCCTTGTCGAGGTCCTGCGCCGGCGTAATCTTGCCCTTGGCGCAACGCCATTTGCCGTCGATGCGCGACCACTGCGTGGTGAGAATCTCTTCGCGGAAGGCCGGAAGCTGGAACGCCACCGAGCGGTCGGCATTGAGCGCAAACGACGCGCCGTCGAACACGAGTTCGTCCTGGCCGCCGAGCTGGTTGACATAGATCAGCGGCAGGCCGGCTTCGGTGACACGGGCGACGACGACATTGAGCCGGACTTCGCCCTTGTCGCGCCAATACGGCGAGCCGTTCGGCACGACCAGAATCTCGGCGCCGGTCTCGGCGAGACATTCGACGACATTCTCGTAATCGCCCCAATCGGTCCAGGTGTCCTCGCAGATCGGCAGCCCAAGCCGCACGCCGCGGAAGTTCACCGGGCCGGGCAACGGACCGGCGGCGAAGACGCGCTTCTCATCGAACACGCCGTAGTTCGGCAAATTGACCTTGAAACGCAGCGCCTCGACGTGGCCGCCGGCAAGCAGCGCATAGGCGTTGTAGAGCTTGCCGTCCTCGACCCAGGGCGTGCCGATCAGGACAGCCGGGCCGCCATCCGCGGTCTCACGCGCCAGCGTCTCGACCGCCGTCCGGCAAACGGCCTGGAAGGCCGGCTTGAGCACCAGGTCTTCCGGCGGATAGCCGGCGATGAACAGTTCGGAAAAAACGACGATATCGCCGCCGTCGCGGGCGGCCTGCGCGCGCGCCTTGCGGGCAAGCTCCAGATTGCCGGAAATATCGCCGACGATCGGATTGAGCTGCGCCACCGTGATGGCCAGACGGTCGGCGGGAGGAGCATTCATGGTGCTGGTCTAAAGCATGATCGCAAACAGGGAAACCCGGTCTTTGCCGGCGACAGGCGCAAGCCAAATGTAGGCATTGAACCGGTCCAAATGAAGCGCGTGTTTAGCGCACGCCGATCGGATAGGGCCCGAACTTGAAGCTCGCCTGGACGAAGCCGCCCAAAACGTCGGTCTTCCAGTCCACCGGTTGCGGCATGCCGCCGACCGCGACATCTTCGAAATGGGACGTGCCGCTGGTCTCCATGTGCCAATAGCGGCCGCCGATGCCGACGCTGGCATAGGGCGTGATGTTGTAGGAGAGCAGCGTCTCGAGCTGAAAGCCCTGCCCCGTGCCGTCTTCCGGAATGGGCCCGCTGAAGTCGCCTTCGTCGATGCGCAGAAAGTGCGTGTCGTGACCCCGCAAATTCACATAAGGCAGGTAAGCCCCCTCCGCCCAAAACGTGAAGTGCCGGCCAAGCTGCACCGCGCCATCGAGACCGAGGCGCAGCGATTGCCAGGTATTGTTCTGCGATATTCCCTGCACTGTCGCCGGGATCGCGGGCTGGCACACGTCCGGATTGGTCGCGGTCTGGGTGCAGCCATAGGCGTTCACCTGTTGGTTAAGATAGTGATAGCCGACGAAAGCGCCGACGCGGAAATCGCCGCCGCGGAAAACGTCGTAGCCGACATCGACGCTGCCATAGCCGAGGAAGCCGCTGTTCTCGTTGCTTGTCGTCGAGGAATAGGGCGTGATCGCCGGCGGGAAATCCTCGTCCTGAAGCTTCCCCTGGGTGGCCGAGCCGCCGCCGATGTAACCTTTGATGAACCAGCCGCTCGAGGCCGCGACCCGCCAATCGAACTCGCCCGCATTGATCAGGAAGTCGTTATAGGTGAGCCGCGACACCTGACCGCTGTAGATGCTTGGCGGGCCGTACAGGTTCTTGCTCGTCTTGCCGGTGCCGAAAAAGTAGCGCGCGCCGAATTCGGCCTGGATGGCGGGGAGCGGCTTCGGGTTGAAATATTCGACGTCCGGGATCGGCGCCGCCGGAGCCGGCACCGGCTCGAACGGCGCCATATCGGCGGCAAAAGCCGGGCCCGCGATCATCAAAACGATCACGGCCGCGAATGGCAAATAATTCCGTAACGACACTGCACGCCCCGCGCCTGTTACCAATTCCTGTTGTGGCGCGGAAAATTTGATTCAAATTGCTTGTGTATCTGTTTACCGGCGCGGTCCGGAGCGGCCCGTGTTCGATCACGCTGAGCGCCTGGTAAAGCGTCTTGGTATACGAGAACCAAATAACGAGACCGCCCGCCCCGTTGCCGGGGCGAGCGCGTGACCTGCCGTCAAGCAAGGCTAGAGCGCGGCGACTTGCGGGATCGGCTTGGCCTTGGCCAGCCGTTCCGACTTCAACAGATCGGCGAGCAGGAAGGCAAGATCGAGGGACTGCTCGGCATTGAGCCTGGGATCGCAGACCGTGTGATAGCGGTCGTTCAAATCCTCTTCGCTGATGGCGCGGGCGCCCCCGGTGCATTCGGTGACGTTCTGCCCGGTCATTTCCAGATGCACGCCGCCGGCAATGGTGCCTTCGGCGTCGTGAACTTGAAAAAACGTCCGCACCTCTTTGAGGATCTGATCGAACGGCCGGGTCTTGTAGCCGGTCACCGAGGTAATGGTGTTGCCGTGCATCGGATCGCACGACCACACCACTTTGCGTCCTTCACGCTTCACCGCGCGCACCAAAGGCGGCAGCAGATCGGCGGCCTTCTCGGCGCCGACACGGCAGATCAAGGTGAGCCGGCCCGGCTCATGATCCGGATCGACGATGTCCATCAGCTTGAGCAATTCGTCGGGCTTCTGCGACGGCCCGGTCTTGATGCCGAGCGGATTCTTGATGCCGCGGCAGAACTCGACATGGGCGTGATCGGCCTGACGCGTGCGGTCGCCGATCCAGACCATGTGGCCCGACGTGCAGTACCAGTCGCCGGTCGTGGAATCGATGCGGGTGAAGGCCTGCTCGTAGCCGAGCAGCAGCGCCTCGTGACTGGTGAAGAAATCCGTCGTGCGCATTTCCGGATGCACCTCGGGATCGATGCCGCAGGCGCGCATGAAGTCGAGCGCCGCGGTGAGATGGCCGGCCAATTCCTGATAACGCTTGGACTGCGGGGAGTCCTTGACGAAGGACAGCATCCACTGATGCGCGTTCGACAGATTGGCGTAGCCGCCGGTCGAAAAAGCCCGCAGCAGATTGAGCGTCGCCGCCGATTGCCGGTAGGCCTCCAATTGCCGGCGCGGATCGGGCGTGCGCGCCTCCATTGTGAAGTCGGTGCCGTTGATGATGTCGCCGCGATAGACCGGAAGCTCGACGCCATCGCGCTTCTCGACCGGCGAGGTGCGGGGCTTGGCGAACTGGCCGGCGATGCGGCCGACCTTCACCACGGGACACGCCGCGGCATAGGTCAGCACCACCGCCATCTGCAGGAACAGGCGGAAAAAATCGCGGATATTGTTGGCGCCGTGCTCGGCGAAGCTTTCGGCGCAATCGCCGCCTTGCAGCAGGAAAGCATCGCCGGCAGCGACCTGCGCCAGCACCTTTTTCAGATTGCGCGCCTCGCCGGCAAAGACCAGCGGCGGGAAAGTGGCAAGCTGCGCCTCGACATCGGCAAGCGCCTTCGGATCGGGATAATCCGGCACCTGCACGATCGGCTTTTTGCGCCAGGAATCAGGGCTCCATTTCGGCATATTGGACCGCGTCGACATAACTCATCTCCAAACCGCCACTCCTCGGCGCGGGCTTTGTCCCGCGGGCCTGAAATCCATATTCACACGGATGTGGTTATGGATTCCGGCCAGGGCGGCGTCGGCAGCCTGGCCGGAATGACGGGGGATATATACACAAGGACTCAGCGCCGCGACAGCCCAAGAAACTCGACGAAAACGGCCGCCAAACGCCTATTCGGCGGCTTCCTGCGCGTAGCTCGCGGTCTTTTTGCGCATGGTGACGAGCTCCTCGGCGGCTGTGGGGTGCAGCGCCACGGTGGCGTCGAAGTCGGCCTTGGTGGCCCCCATCTTCACCGCGACGGCGGCGAGCTGGGCCATTTCGGCAGCTCCTTCCCCGACCACATGGCAGCCGACCACCCGGTCGGTCATGCCGTCAACTACGAGCTTCATCAGGACGCTGGTGGCGCGGCCGGACAACGTCGCCTTCATCGGCCGGAACATGGCCTTGTAGACGTCGGTGATCGCCAGCCGCGCCCGCGCCTCAGCTTCGGTGAGGCCGACCACGCCGACTTCCGGCTCGGAGAACACCGCGGTCGGCACATTGCCGTGGTCGACCTTGGTCGGCCTGCCGCCGAACACGGAGTCGGCAAAGGCATGGCCCTCGCGGATGGCGACCGGCGTGAGATTGATGCGGTTGGTGACGTCGCCGACGGCATAGATGCTCGGCGCCGACGAGCGCGAATAGTCGTCGACCGCGATGCCGCCGTTCTTGGCGAGCGTCACGCCCGCGGCCTCGAGGCCGAGCTTGGCGATATTGGGCACGCGGCCGGTCGCGAACATCACCTTGTCGGCGGGCACGTGATTGCCGTCGGAGACGTGGACCGCATAATGCGTGCCGGTCCGCTCGATCGCGGTGATGGTGCGGCCGCAAACGACGCGGATGCCGCGCTGTTCCAGCTCGACGCGCAGATGCTGGCGCACATCGTCATCGAAGCCGCGCAGGATGTTCTCGCCGCGATAGATCAAGGTCACGTGCGAACCCAGCCCGGCAAAGATGCCGGCGAACTCGACCGCGATATAGCCGCCGCCCTGGATCACGATCCGGCGCGGCAGTTCCTCGATGTGAAAGGCGTCGTTGGAGGAAATGGCGTGTTCACGGCCGGGGATCGGATTGCCGAAGCTCGGGGTGCCGCCGGTCGCGACCAGGATATATTTGCTGCGCACCCGCTCGCCGGTGGCTAATTCAACGGTCTGCGGATCGGCGATCACCGCGCGCGTCTTCGCGACCTTGACGCCGGCCTTGCTGAGGGTCGCGCCATAGGCCGCTTCAAGGCGCGCGATCTCTTTGTCCTTGTTGGCGATCAGGGTCGGCCAGTCGAACGAGGCGTGCGGCACGGTCCAGCCGAAGCCCGCGGCGTCTTCGAACTCGCCGTGAAAGCGCGAGGCATAGACCAGAAGCTTCTTCGGCACGCAGCCGCGGATGACGCAGGTGCCGCCGAGACGATATTCCTCGGCGACCATGACGCGCGCGCCATATTCAGCGGCGATGCGCGCGGCGCGCACGCCGCCGGAGCCGCCGCCAATGACGAAGAGATCGACGTCGTGATCGGACATGTTGCTTTTCTATATAGTGATCTTCGCGTCACATATCATGGCCGCGCTTCTTCAATTCGGTGCGCATCGCGGCAACGATTTCGATGGAGAGATTGTCGGCCCAGGTGCCGGCATAGACCATGCTCTGGTCGAGCACTTTCGGCTCTTCGGCCAGCGCCTTCTGGCCCAGCGGCGACTGATAGAAGGTCAACAGATCGCGCAGTTCCTGCTCCGTGAAATGGCTGGCATAGAACCGGGCGCTCACATCGACGAGCTCGCTCACGCGCGGCGCGAATTGCTTTTCGACGTTGATCGCGACCTCGTCGATATCCTTCTGGTACATGAAATTGGTCTGCAGAAACGAGTCTCGCGCCTTCTTGACTACGCCGGCGACGATCGGCTTGAAGACATCGTTGACCTTTTTGATCTGCACGATCTGCTTGGCGAGGAGGAGCGCCCCCGGCGACACCTGCACGGTCTCGGCATCCGGCGACCCTTGCGCGGCTGCGGCGGGCGACGAGCCGGGTTGCGCCATTGCCGGGCAGGCAAGGCCCGCCACCGCAAGCGTGACCAGCGCGGCGGCCACCATTGACCCGCCGGCGCGGCGTTTGCCCGCAAGACGCGTGGAAAGATTGGCGATCATGGACGCACTCCCTTGTGGGCTGAAAAACTCAAGTCCGCTCGATCAGGCGAACCCCATCCGGACCTGCGACAATAGCAGCCCAGGCAAGGCCGATGAACAAGCCATGTTCCATGACGCCGGGGATCGCGGATAGCCGTTCCGCCAGCATTTTTGGCTCGGCAATGCGCTGAAGCTGAGCGTCGAAGAGCCAGTGCCCGCCATCCGTGACGAAAGGATGGCCGTCCTTGCCGCGGCGGAGCGGCGCCGGGCCCGGACAGCCGGCAGCCGCTGCCGCCGCTTCGACCGCCCGGCGGGTGGCCAAGGCGCCGAACGGCACAATCTCGATCGGCAGCGGAAAGCGGCCCAATTGCGGGACCAGCTTGGACTGGTCGGCGATCACCAGCATTTTCGCCGAGGCCGCCGCCACGATCTTTTCCCGCAGCAGCGCGCCACCGCCGCCTTTGATCAGGGTGAGATCGGGCGAAATCTCGTCGGCGCCGTCGACCGTCAAATCGAGTTCGGATATCTCGTCGAGCGTGGTCAACCTGATGCCGAGCCGCTCGGCTTGAGCCCGCGTCGCCTCCGAGGTCGGCACGGCGACAACGTCGAGTCCGCTTTTCACCCACCCGCCCAGCAGATCGACAAAATGATAGGCAGTCGAGCCGGTGCCGAGCCCAAGCCGCATGCCCGGACGTACGAATTCAAGGGCCCGGGCGGCGGCGGCCCGCTTTTGCTCTTCGACGTTCATGCGCCGCTGTGTAGCCGCCTTCCGGCGGCGAGCCTAGAGGAAAGCGTCATTGCGAGCCACCGGGTCCGGCCCGAAATGGCCGGCCCGGCGACAGGCTCCGCGAAGCAATCCGGACGGCGCGGCAACCCCGGGCCGCTTCGTCGGAACTTGCACCTTGGACATAGGCCGGCTAGGCCAAATCCATGCGCACCATTGTCTTCGACCTCGACGGCACGCTGATCGACACCGCGCCGGACCTGATCTCGACCCTGAACATCACGCTGGCCAGCGAGGGCATGCCGGAGGTGCCCTACGAGGAGGCGCGCAAAATGATCGGCGGCGGCGCCCGCGGCATGATCGAAAAGGCGCTGGTCGCCGAAGGGCACGGCGGCGACACGGTGAAATTGAAGGCCGAACTCGACCGCATGTTCGGTAATTTCGTCGAACATTACGCCGCCCATATCGCCGACCATTCTCGCCCTTTTCCGGAGCTGGAAATGGCCCTCGATGGCCTCGCCGCCTCGGGTTATCGGCTTGCGGTCTGCACCAACAAACTCGAATGGCTGTCGGTACGGCTCCTCGATACGCTCGATCTCACGCGCTACTTCGCCGCCGTCTGCGGCCAGGACACATTCGGCATGCAGAAGCCCGATCCGGAGGTCCTGCGGCGCACCATCGTCAAGGCCGGCGGCGCGCCCGATCGCGCCATCATGATCGGCGATTCCGGCACTGACGTGCGCACCGCCCGCGCCGCTTCGCTGCCCGTCATTGCCGTCACATTCGGCTATAGCGAGGTGCCGATCGAAAGCCTGCGCCCGGACCGGCTGATCAGCTCCTATGGCGAACTCCGCGCCGCCATACACGGGATCGAAACCGCCCCAGTTTAAAGCGGCGAAGCCGGCCGCCCGCCGATGGCGGGGTTTTCTGGACCGTCAGGGCTTTATCGGGCAAAATCCGGCATTATTTTAGGGGCATGAAGAACTTGCGGCCACACGAATTGAAAGACGGCGCCGGACAGCCGATCCTGGTCGACCCGTTCGGCCGCGCCATCAGCTATCTGCGCGTCTCGGTGACCGACCGCTGCGACTTCCGCTGCGCCTATTGCATGGCGGAAAACATGTCGTTTCTGCCCAAGGCGGAAGTGCTGTCGCTCGAGGAACTCGATCGTGTCTGCTCGGCCTTCATTGCGCGTGGCGTCAGGAAGCTGCGTCTCACCGGCGGCGAGCCTCTGGTGCGCCGCGGCGTGATGACGCTCGTGGAATCCCTGTCACGGCATTTGCGCTCGGGCGAGCTCGACGAATTGACCCTGACCACCAACGGTTCGCAGCTCGCCAAATATGCCGCCGAGCTGAAGGCGCATGGCGTGCGCCGGATCAATGTCTCGCTCGACACGCTCGATGCCGACAAGTTCCGCGCCATCACGCGCTGGGGCGATCTGAGCCAGGTGCTGGCCGGCATCGACGCCGCACAGGCGGCCGGGCTCAAGATCAAGATCAACACAGTGGCGCTGCGCGGCCTCAATGAGGGCGAACTGCCGGCGCTGATCGAATGGGCCCACGGCCGCGGCATGGAGATCACGCTGATCGAAGTCATGCCGCTCGGCGAGATCGGCGAAGGCCGGCTCGATCAATATCTGCCTTTATCGATGGTGCGGGCGCGGCTTGCCGAGCGCTTCACGCTGACGGACATCGATTACCGCACCGGCGGCCCGGCGCGTTATGTGCAGGTAGCCGAATCCGGCGGCACGCTCGGCTTCATCACGCCGATGACCCATAATTTCTGCGAGTCATGCAATCGCGTCCGGCTTACCTGCACCGGCACACTTTATATGTGTCTTGGCCAGAACGACGCCGCCGATTTGCGCAAGCCGCTGCGCGCTTCGGAAAGTGACGAGCTTCTTTTCGCCGCGATCGACGAAGCGATCGGACGGAAGCCCAAGGGCCACGATTTCATCATCGACCGCCGCCACCAGCGGCCGGCGCTACCGCGCCATATGAGCGTCACCGGCGGGTAAAGCCTGCGACATCCCGCCTCAGCCCGGCGAAGTCCGGAACGTCGCGCATCCGACTAAGCTCACTGCCGATCAGCCAGCGGGGGCGCTGTGCCGATGGTGCCAAGAATAACAACGTCCAGCAGTAAGCGCATACCAACTTGATTGCGGCCCGGATTGGCGTGAGCGAATCCGGGCCGTACGTTTTCAGGCGCAATGGCGAAGCATGACCGCCGCGGCCTGAAATTCGGCGCGGCGGAAGGCGCGGCGTTCGAGCGCGATCTCGTCGCGGCCCCATTGCTCCATGTTCCAGTCCTCGTCGACATGCGCGGCGCGCCACGCGTCATCGACGGACAACTCGCCGCGCAGAAGCGCAAGCGCGATCAGGGCGGAGCCGGTCAGCGTCGTAATGACGTTCAGGGCGCCCAGCCGCCACGGGTCGTCGGGAATGGCGGCGCTTGCGGCTTCGAGCGCCACCGCGGGCTGCGCAACATGCACGACGCCCTCGCCGGTCTTGAAGTCCGCGCCCAATGTTTCCTTGGCCCAGCGCAATATCGGATCCCACAACTGCGCCTGCCGCTCGCGCAATGGCTGCGGACTGCCGGCGCGATAGAACAACAAATCCGAGCCGAGATATTTCTTGATCTCGGCCTTGACCGGGCCCGGCGCATCGGTGACGCCGTCGATGACCGAATTGGCGAGCCGCGTCAGCGGCATGCCGGCAGGATCGATCTTGTCACGCTGTGCGTCCCATTCGGCGGCCAGCGCCTGCGCCAGCGGCAAGGACGGGGCCGCCAGCGGCCGGCGCGCGGGGGTCTGAACGGGCTTGCCGTCGAGCCGCACCGCGTGGCCCTCCGGGCCGCTGGCCGTGCCGGCATGCTGATAAAAACGCTCCCGCAATGCAGGACGCACGCTGCGGCGCGCGGCGGCCGTCGGGTCCGGCGGATCGAGACTTTCGAACAGTTCCCGCATGATCTGCGATCTATCCTAATTTATACTTTTATTTTCAGAGACTTATGGCGCCGCGTGCGGATCGGCAAGAGGCCGCGTCGAAAGCCCGGCGCGGCCGCGTTGCCGGTCGCGATTTTGTTAACGCTCGAACCCCGGAAAACCTTGTTGTTACAAGCAGAAGCGGTGGAAATCCCACCCTTGCTCGACTACTATCGCCGCCCGGACTCGGCTACGGGGCTCGCCGGGGAGAAAAGAAGAATCCATGCGGCAGGCGTAATGACCGCCCAAGCAAGAGCGGTTGCCGCGTGTACGAGGGAGTCAATGAAACCAACCGATATTTCGGTCCCGGATTATTTCCACAAAGTCGTGGACTGCCAGTGGGCCTGCCCGGCGCATACGCCGGTTCCTGAATATATCCGTTTGATCGCCGCCGGCCGCTACAGCGACGCCTACATGGTCAATTGGGAATCGAATGTGTTTCCGGGAATTCTCGGACGCACTTGCGATCGCCCCTGCGAGCCGGCCTGCCGGCGCGGCCGCGTCGAGAAAGATCCGGTCGCGATCTGCCGGCTCAAGCGCGTCGCCGCCGATTTCAAGGACGACATCCGCGAGCGCCTGCCGAAAACGCCCGAGAAGAAGAACGGCAAGCGCATTGCGCTGGTCGGCGGAGGACCGGCTTCGCTCACCGTGGCGCGCGATCTGGCCCCGCTCGGTTACGCGTGCACCGTGTTCGACCAGGACCCGAAGTCCGGCGGCATGATGCGCACGCAAATCCCGAAATTCCGCCTGCCGGAAACGGTGATCGACGAGGAATGCGACTACATCCTCAATCTCGGCATCGAATTCGTCGGCAATAAGCGCATCGACAGTTTGCGGGCGCTGCTGGCCGAGGATTACGACGCCGTCTTTGTCGGCTGCGGCGCGCCGCGCGGCCGCGATCTCGACATTCCCGGCCGCGAGGAAGCCGCCAAGAACGTTCACATCGGAATCGATTGGCTGTCCAACGTATCGTTCGGCCACATCGACAAAATCGGCAAGCGCGTCATCGTACTCGGCGGCGGCAATACCGCGATGGATTGCTGCCGCTCGGCCCGCCGGCTCGGCGGCGAGGACGTGAAAGTGGTCGTGCGCTCCGGCTTCGAGGAGATGAAGGCGTCGCCTTGGGAAAAGGAAGACGCCATGCACGAGGACATTCCGATCTTCAACTACCTGGTGCCCAAGGAATTCACCCACGACAACGGCAAGCTCACCGGCGTGGTGTTCGAGAAGGTCAAAGCGGTGCGCGACGACAAAGGCCGCCGCAATCTGGTGCCGACCGGCGAGCCGGACGAGCTGTTTCCTTGCGACGACGTGCTGGTCGCCGTCGGCCAGGAGAACGCCTTTCCCTGGATCGAGCGCGACCTCGGCATCGAGTTCGACAAGTGGGACATGCCCAAGGTCGATCCCAGGACCTTCGCCTCGACGCATCCGAAAGTGTTCTTCGGCGGCGACGCCGCTTTCGGACCGAAGAACATCATCTGGGCGGTGGCGCACGGCCACGACGCCGCGATCTCGATCGACCGCCTTTGCCGCGGCGAAGACGTCAATGCGCGGCCGGCGCCGCAAATCAGCGTCAGCAGCCAGAAGATGGGCATCCACGAATGGTCCTACGACAACGAGATCACGCTCGATAAGCGCTATCGGGTGCCGCATCGCGAGAAGGTCGTGGCGCTGCGCGACATCAAGGCCGAAGTCGAGCTCGGCTATGATGTCGATCTGGCGCTGAAGGAAGCCGAGCGCTGCCTCAATTGCGACGTGCAGACCGTCTTCACCGGCCAGCTCTGCATCGAGTGCGACGCCTGCGTCGACATCTGCCCGATGGACTGCATCACCTTCACCGCGAACGGCGAAGAGGCCGAGCTGCGGCAACGGCTGCAGGCGCCGTCGAAGAACCTGACCCAGGACCTCTATATCGGCAACAGCCTGAAAACCGGCCGCATCATGGTGAAGGACGAAGACGTCTGCCTGCATTGCGGCCTGTGCGCCGAGCGCTGCCCGACCGGCGCCTGGGACATGCAGAAATATCTGATCGAGATGACTCACGCGGACCAAGCATGCCACTCCAAAGCGTAAACGACTTCGTCATCCGCTTCGCCAACGTCAACGGCTCGGGCTCGGCGAGCGCCAACGAGATGTTCGCCCGCGCGGTGCTGCGGATGGGCATTCCCTGCGCGCCCCGCAACATCTTCCCCTCCAACATTCAGGGCCTGCCGACCTGGTACGAAGTGCGGATTTCCGAAGCTGGCCATCTCGGGGCGCGCGGCGGCACCGACTTCATGGTGGCGATGAATCCGCAGACCTGGGACAAGGACGTCGCCGGCATCGAGCCCGGCGGCTATCTGCTCTACGATTCGACCAAGCCGCTGCCGGCTTCGAAATTCCGCGACGACATCAACGTGATCGGCGTGCCGCTCACCGCCATCACCAACCGCGAATATAGCGAGCCGCGCCAGCGCCAACTGTTCAAGAACATCATCTATCTCGGCGCGCTGTCGGCCCTGCTCGACATGGATGTCGGCGAGATCGAGAAGCTGATCGCCGAACAGTACAAGGGCAAGGAGAAGCTGTTCGACGCCAACAAGCACGCGCTGCATCTCGGCCGCGACTGGGTGATGCTCAATCTCGAACATCCGATCGGACTGCGATTGAAGCGCGCCAACAGGGTCGGCGACCGCATCTTTATCGAGGGCAATGCCGCCGCCGCGCTGGGCGCAGTCTATGGCGGCGCCACCGTCTGCGCCTGGTATCCGATCACGCCGTCATCGTCGCTGGCCGAAGCCTTCACCCGCTACTGCAACCGGCTGCGCATCGATACGGGCACCAAGCAGAACAAATTCGCCATCGTGCAGGCCGAGGACGAACTGGCCTCGATCGGCATCGTCATCGGCGCCGGCTGGAACGGCGCGCGCGCCTTCACCGCAACGTCGGGCCCGGGCATTTCGCTGATGCAGGAGTTCCTGGGTCTGGCCTATTTCGCCGAAATCCCCGCCGTCGTCTTCGACGTACAGCGCGCCGGGCCCTCGACCGGCATGCCGACGCGCACGCAGCAGACCGATATTCTGTCCTGTGCCTATGCCTCGCACGGCGACACCAAGCACATCCTTCTTTTTCCCGAAGACCCGGCGGAGACCTTCGATTTCGGGGCGATCTCGTTCGATCTCGCCGACCGGCTGCAGACGCCGGTTTTCGTGATGATCGATCTCGACATCGGCATGAACCATCGGCTGTGCCGGCCGCTCGCCTGGGACGACGCCCGCAAATACGACCGCGGCAAGGTGATGACCGCGGCGGCCCTCGAAGCCGGCAAGGAGTTCGGCCGCTATCTCGATGTCGACGGCGACGGCATCCCCTACCGCACCTATCCCGGCACGCATCCGACCAAGGGCGCCTTCTTCACCCGCGGCACCTCGCGCGACCGCTATGCGCGCTATACCGAGGACGGCGCGGCCTATGCCGACAACATGCAACGGCTCCTTCGCAAGTTCGAGACCGCGAAAGATCTGGTGCCGCGGCCGCTCCAGGCCAATGCCGAGAAGCCGACCAAATACGGCGTGATCTATTTCGGCTCGACTTCGCCCGCCATGGACGAGGCGATCCAGATGCTCGAAGCCAAGGGCGCGCATCTCGACCGCATGCGGATCCGCGCCTTCCCGTTTCATTCCAGCGTGTCGAGCTTCATCGCCGACCACGATTTCGTGTTCGTCGTCGAGCAGAACCGCGACGCGCAATTGCGCTCGCTGATCGTCAACGAATGCAGCATCGACCCGGTGCGGCTGGTTCCGATCCTGCATTATGACGGGACGCCGATCACCGCGCGCTATATCGCGCGCAGCATCAGCGAGCACCTCGACGCCCTGAAAGTCACGCCGCTACGGAAAGTCGTGTCATGACCTATCTCGCCAAGCCGCAATTCCATCATCCGGACCTGCCCAAGAACACGCTCGGCTATACCCGGCGCGATTACGAAGGCAAGATCTCGACGCTGTGCGCCGGCTGCGGCCACGATTCGATCACCGCCTCGATCATCGAGGCCTGCTTCGAGCTTGCGATCGAGCCGCACCGGGTGGCAAAGATTTCCGGCATCGGCTGCTCGTCGAAGACGCCGGATTATTTCCTCAACGCCTCGCACGGCTTCAATTCGGTGCACGGCCGCATGCCGTCGGTGCTGACCGGCGCCAATCTCGCCAATCGCGATCTGGTCTATCTCGGCGTGTCCGGCGACGGCGATTCCGCCTCGATCGGGCTCGGCCAGTTCGCCCACTGCATGCGCCGCGGCGTCAACATGGTCTATATCGTCGAGAATAACGGCGTGTACGGCCTGACCAAGGGCCAGTTCTCGGCCACCGCGGACCGCGGCTCGAAGTCCAAGCGCGGCGTGATCAACACCGACAGCGCCATCGACATGGTCGGGCTGGCGCTGCAACTCGGCGCGACGTTCGTGGCGCGCTCGTTCTCGGGCGACAAGAAGCAGCTGGTGCCGATCATCAAGGCGGCAATCGAGCACAAGGGCGCCGCGCTGATCGACGTGATCTCGCCCTGCGTCGCCTTCAACAACCACGCCGGCTCGACCAAGAGCTTCGATTACGTGCGCGAGCACAACGAGGCGGTGAACCGGCTCGACGTCATCACCGGCCGGCCGCCGATCAAGGTCGACTACGCGCCGGGCAGCGTCGAAGTGGTCGAGCAGCACGACGGCACCACTGTGGCGCTGCGCAAGATCGATTCCGAATACGACCTGCACGACCGCTACGCGGCCATGAGCTTCATCCAGCAGCAGGCTGCCAAGGGCCAGGTCGTTACCGGCCTCCTCTATGTGGAACAGGAATCCGACGACCTGCACGGCCATCTCAATACGGTCGCGGTGCCGCTGAATGCGCTCAACGAGAAGGAGCTGTGTCCAGGCTCCGCGGCGCTGGACAAGATCAACGCCGCCTTGCGGTGATCTTCGCGCCTTCGGCGCGTCCCTCGAAGGCGGAAACTCGAACATCGGCGCCGGATTCCCGTTTGCGCGGGAATGAGCGGAAAGAAAACGTCAAAGCTTCAAATTTCTGATCGCCTCGATCATGGCTGCGGGCGGCTCCATCTTGATCGCCGGCACCTTGCCCGTCTCGAGCAGGCTCTTGAGCGCGGACAATATCGCCGGCCAGCCGCTGCGGCCGCCGGAGAGAATCGCGTCCGGCACGTCCCAGGAATGGGACTCGGTCATGGTCAGCCGCACTGCCTCGCCCGCCGGCGCGATCTCGTAGGTGACATGACATTCCGGCAGCTTTGCAAATTCGGGCGGCCATGCGACCTGCCAGGTGACGGCGAATTTGCGCGGCGGATCCCAGGCGATGACCTTGCCCGTGACGTTCACCGTGCCGTCCGGCATCAGCAGCGCAAACTTGCCGCCGAGCTTTGGCTCGAGCTCGATGGAGCGGTCCCAGAAATATTTCCTGGTGAACTCCGACGAGGTCAGCGCCGCCCACACTTTCTCGGGCGGCGCGGCGATGTAGGTGACGTAGACGGTTTTCGGCTTGAACTTGGCGATGTCGATCATGCCGGACTAGACCTTGAATGCAATGTCGCCGCTCTCGAGCAGCGATTTGAGGTTCGACAGGACCTTCGGCCAGCCGCCGGAGACCGCTTCGATGAACTTCCCACCGCCCTCGCGCTCGATCTCGTGAGTGACGGTGAGCTTCACCGCCGTGCCGCCGCGGTCGGGATAGTAGTCGGCCAGCTCGATTTCCATCGTGCAGCGCGAATAGCCTTCCGCCTTCAGTTCCGGCTTCCATTCGTTGCGCCAGCGGATCACCAGCCGGCGCGGCGGAACGGCCTCGAGGATTTCGCCGGCATCGGCCGTGCGGCCGTCCTCAAATTTGAGGGCCCAGGGTGAGCCCGGCATCCAGTCGCTTTCGGCCGTGATGCCGAACCAGTATTTCCTGATCGTTTGCGGATCGGTCAGCGCCGACCACAGTTTCTCAGGCGTGGTGCGGATGTAGGTGACATAGACGAAGCTTGAACCTGCGGCATTCATGTTTCTACCGGCTCCGCTCGCGCCTGCACCCGATGACGCTGCTCTTCCTCTTCTGCTTTTTTCGTCTCGTAGAACCACGACGGGTCCGACACTCGCCCATTTTCCAGGTAGCTCTTGAGGCTCGACAGCACCGCAGGCCAGCCTTTGCTGATGCCTATGAACATCTTGCTGCCGGCATCGAAGTCGTCGTGGACGATGGTGAGCCGCACCTGGCCTTTGAACGCCTCGATATCGAAGGTCACGCGCGAGGGCCGCTCGTGTTTGTCGTCGTCATATTGCGGATGCCAGGTGTAGGCGAGCCGCCGCGGCGGATCGCTTTCGAGAATGACGCCCTTGTTGAATTTGTCGCCGCCGGGGCTTTGTGCGGTGAACGTCGCGCCGGCCGGACCTGAGGCTGCGACACGAAAGCCGAACCAGTATTTCTCGGTGATATCCGGCCTGGTCAGCGCTTCGAAGACCTTCTCGGGCGACGAGGCGATATAGATCACATAGACGAATTTCGGCCGCTCGCTGATCGTGGTGTCACTCATCACTCTGCTCCAACGCTTGCTTCAGGTCGCTCAGCACCTGCAGGCGTGAGCGTTCGAACTTGCCGATCCAGCGCTCGGCGATCTCGTGGATCGGCACTGGATTGAGATAGTGCAGCTTCTCCCGCCCGCGCCACACCGTGGCGACGAGGTTGGCGTCCTCCAGGATCGCCAGATGCTTGCTCACCGCCTGCCGCGTCATGTCGAGACGCGCGCAGAGCTCGTTCAAGGTCTGGCCATTGTCCGCCCGCAGCCGGTCGAGCAACTCGCGGCGGCTGGCGTCGGCCAAAGCTCTAAAGACAGCATCGGCCTTGAACACGGCATCGGCTTTGAACCCGTCATCCATGGATACAATATGCAACCATTTGGTTGCCTGTCAAGCAGCTTAAAGGCCGACGCGGAAATGCCGCGCCGGCTTGTGAATTTCAGGACCTTCTGGCGCGAGCCGCTACATGCAACTTGCCATGTAGTTGCCGAACTGGCCGGCGTGGATGTTGTTGATGCTCGACTGGAAGGCGCAGCGCGAGGCACGGTCCTGGAAGGTTTCCGGCCCATGCGGCAGGTTCGGAATGGCGCGTCTGGAGCCGGGCAGGATCGTCGGTCCCGGCTGTTCCACGCTGCGCAGCGGCGCCGCCGGGGTGCCGATCGGCGCGTAATGCGTCGGGCCTGCCGGCGGCGTCGGCAGGACCAGGCCGGAGGAGCCGCGCGAAGCGAATGCACGGCGGTTGCGCTTGAAGGTTTCGATTTGCGCCGGCGTGCCCACGGTCGAATTCACGCCTTGAGGCGCCCCTTGGGTCCCCGCTTTTGAGATCTCTGCTTTTTGGGTCTCCGATTTGCCGGCCGCCAGAGATCGCGCGTGGCGCGGCGTGGTCCGGACATGCCTGTTGCGGACGGCGTGATGCGGCCCGGGAGCGGGCTCCGGCGCCATGATGCTGTAATTGCCGTCGCCTCCCATCTCAAAATCGCGGGCGTTTGCGGCACAAACGGCAGTCGCGAAGAGCGCGGTCGCGGACAGCAATGTCAGGATGGCCGGGCGTGGCGAAATGGAACGGGGCGGCACGCGAAAGCTCACGGCTCTCTCCTTCGTCTGCCCACCGCCACGAACACAATTGTGCGCGGCGCCCGCCAATATCAACCCCGGGCCAGAGCCTATTCTTCCGGCGCCTCTTCGATCGGATCGTAGCGCCCGGCGTCAAGCCCGAGCAGGTTCCACGATTGCTGCATATGCGGCGGCAACGGCGCGGTGACGTCGATCACGCCGCCGCGCGG
This sequence comes from Xanthobacteraceae bacterium, assembly GCA_035509535.1. Taxonomy (GTDB): domain Bacteria; phylum Pseudomonadota; class Alphaproteobacteria; order Rhizobiales; family Xanthobacteraceae; genus BOG-931. The sequence goes on from DATJLN010000017.1 coordinate 43,254, forward strand.
ATGCGGCACGGCGATACGGTGCGCCTGCAGATGCAGCTTGTTCTGCATGCCGCCCGGCAATTCCCAGTTCTCGCGCGAAAAATATTTCGGATCGCCGACGATCGGGTGGCCGATATGCGCCATATGCGCGCGCAATTGATGGGTGCGACCGGTCACCGGCTTGAGCGAAACCCATGACAGTGCGCGGCCCGACGTTTCCACCACCGCGTAATAAGTGATGGCATGGCTCGCCCCCTCCTCGCCGTGGCGCGCGACGCGCATGAAGGAGTCCCGCTCGCGTTCTTCCTTGGCGAGAAAAGTCGAGATGCGGCCCTGCCGCACCTTGGGCACGCCGGCCACCAGAGCCCAATAGATTTTCCGCGCCGAACGCGAGCGGAAAGTCTTGGCGAGCGCAGCCGCCGCAAAGCGCGTCTTGGCGACGAGCAGACAGCCCGCCGTATCCTTGTCGAGCCGGTGCACGAGACGCGGCCGCTGGCCATGCGCGTCGCGCAGCGCATCGAGCATGCCGTCGAGATGCCGCGTCGTGCCGGAACCGCCCTGCACCGCAAGCCCCATCGGCTTGTTCAGAACCAGCACGTCATCGTCTTCGTAGAGCGTGATCGATTTGAGGAATTCGACGGTTTTCTGATCGGCGGCGTTGCCGTGCGTGCGCGCGGCCCCGGCTTTTGGCGGCTCGAGCCGCAGCGGCGGAATGCGCACGGTCTGTCCGGCTTCGAGGCGATTCTTCGGCTCGGTGCGCGTGCCGTTGACCCGCACCTCGCCTTTGCGGATGACGCGCTGGATATGGGAAAAACTCAGGCCCGGAAACCGCGCCTCGAAGAAGCGGTCGACGCGCATGCCGTTTTCGTCAGCGCCGACGGTAACGTTTTGCACGGTCGTTGCCGCCTCAAGCGCGGGTGACGGGGCTTCTCTTTTCCGGTCACGGTCCTGTTGCCGATCGCGATCCTGCAGCGTGTGGCGCGGCCGCGGCTCGAAGGACGAATGGCGCGAACGCTCCGGATGCCGCCGCCCGCCATTCTCCGACTTTCCAGGCTTCGAATGCGCCGGTCGCCCGCCCGGCTTGCCAGGCTTGGGGGGACCATCGCCGCGCCGAGCCTCGTCCTTGTGCCGAAACGCGCGCGACTGACGTTTGCGCTGCTCATGCCGCTCGTTTTGCCGCCCCTTGTGCCTTGGCCCGGCCATCTGCCGTCCGCCACCCGGCTGGCGTGGTCCCCGACTGCCCCTCATTCCCCGCTCCGCTCTTTCCGCAGCTTCGCCCAGTAGTCCAGCCGCTTTCTGATCTCGCGCTCGAAGCCGCGCTCGGGCGGATCGTAGAACTGGTGGCGGCCGAGCGCTTCCGGGAAATAATCCTGGCCGGAAAAGGCGTCCGGCGCATCGTGATCGTATTCGTAGCCCGCGCCGTAACCTTCCGCGTGCATCAGCTTGGTCGGCGCGTTGAGGATATGCTTGGGCGGCAACAGCGAGCCGGCTTCCTTGGCCATGCGCTTGGCTGCGCCGAAAGCGACATAGGCCGCATTCGATTTCGGCGCGGTGGCGACGTAAATGCAGGCCTGCGCGATCGCGAGTTCGCCTTCGGGACTGCCGAGAAAGTCGTAGGCGTCCTTGGCCGCATTGGCGATCACCAGCGCCTGCGGATCGGCAAGGCCAATGTCCTCCACCGCCATGCGCACGATGCGGCGCGCCAGATAGAGCGGGTCCTCGCCGGCATCGAGCATGCGGCAGAGATAATAGAGCGCGGCATCGACATCGGAGCCGCGCACCGATTTGTGCAGTGCGCTGATCAGATTGTAATGGCCGTCCTGCTTCTTGTCGTAGATCGGGGCGCGGCGCTGCACCACGTTCTGCAAGGCGGCGGCATCGAACGTCTCGCCGGCCCGCGCAGCGCGCCAGACTTCTTCGGTGAGCGTGAGCGCGGCCCGGCCGTCGCCGTCGGCCATTCGGATCAGCGAGGCGCGCGCTTCGGCATCGAGCGGCAGCTTCTTGCCTTCGATCAGTTCGGCACGGCTGAGCAGCTTTTCGACCGCCGCCTCATCGAGAGATTTGAACACCAGCACGCGGGCGCGCGAGAGCAGCGGCGCGATCAGCTCGAACGACGGGTTCTCGGTAGTGGCGCCGACCAGGACGATGGTGCCGTCTTCCATGACCGGCAGGAAGGAATCCTGTTGCGCGCGATTGAAGCGATGGATCTCGTCGACGAAGAGCAGCGTGCCCTGCCCGGTCTCGCGCCGCAGCCGCGCCGCGTCGAAGACCTTTTTCAGGTCGGCGACGCCGGAGAAGATCGCTGAAATCTGCTCGAAATAAAGCGCGGTGGCGTGCGCCAGAAGCCGCGCCACGGTGGTCTTGCCGGTGCCGGGCGGCCCCCAGAAGATCAGCGAGCCGAGCGAGCGGGTCTCCAGCATGCGGCTGAGCGCGCCGTCGGGACCGAGCAGATGACCCTGGCCCACCACGTCGGCCAGCTTGTCGGGACGGAGCTTGTCGGCCAGCGGCCGCGGCGCGTCGCGTTCGAGCCCGCTGGCGGAGAAGAGGTTCGGAGCAGCCGGTTTGGCCATAAGCTGAAAATGGCGAATGCACGCCGCCGCCGCAAGCTGTCAGAACGGCGAAGCAACACCCTAGCCGGTGAACATCACTGAAATCTGCTGGCCGCCGCGGATGATGGTGACGCGCCAGGCATGACCGCCGCCATTGGTGGCGCGTTCGAGATCGGCGGATCTGGCGATCTTCTGGCCGTTGACCGAGGCCACGATGTCGCCCTTGCGGAAGCCGATATTCTGCGCCGTCGAGCCGTCGGCGATGTCGGTAATGACGACGCCCTCGGTCTGCGGATCGAGCTGCAATTCGTCGGCGAGCGCCGGCGACAGATTGGCGACGGTGGCGCCGGCGAACGGCGAGCGGTTCTTGATCGCGATCTCGTCGCGCGGCGTGTCGGGCAAGGGCTCGAGACTGACCGGCACGACGAAGCTCTTGCCCTGGCGCATGACGCCGACCTGCGCCGCACCGCCGAGCGGCTTGGTGGCGAAGCGATAATCGAAGGCGTTGGGGTCGTCGACCTCGACGCCATCGATGCTGACGATGAGATCGCCGGTCTTGAGCCCGGCCTTGGCCGCGGGGCTGCCCGCAACGAGGCTTGCAATCAGCGCTCCGGTCGGCCGTTTCAGGCCGAGACTGTCGGCGATTTCCGGCGTCACCTCTTGCAGCTTGGCGCCGAGCCAGGCGCGCTTGACGGTCTTGCTGCCGCGCTCGGCCGAGGCGACGACGACGCGCACGCCGTTCGAGGGAATGGCAAAACCGATACCCTGCGAACCGCCGGAGCGCGAATAGATCGCCGAATTGATGCCGACGAGGTGGCCGTTCATGTCGACCAGCGCGCCGCCGGAATTACCGGGATTGATGGCGGCGTCGGTCTGGATAAAAAACTGATAATCGCTGATGCCGACCTCGGTCCGCGCCACCGCCGAGACGATGCCGTGGGTCACGGTCTGGCCGACGCCGAACGGATCGCCGATGGCGAGCACCACGTCGCCGACTTGCAGATCGTCGGAATTGGCGAATTGCAGGGTCGGGAAGCGTTCGTTCCCGCCCTTGATGCGCAACACCGCGAGATCGCTGCGCTGATCTTTCAACACGATGTCGGCGGCAAATTCGCGCTTGTCGGAGAGCGCCACCTTCACTTCGCTGGCATCGGCGATGACGTGATAATTGGTGACGACGAGGCCGGACGGATCGACGATGACGCCGGAGCCGAGCGAGCGCTGCACCAGCTCGCGCGGCATGCCGCCGCCGAAGAATTGGCGGAAGAACGGATCCGCCATGAACGGATTCTGGTTCTCGACGACATGAGCGGCATAGACGTTGACCACCGCCGGCGCCACGCGCTTGACGATCGGAGCAAAGGAGAGCTCCAGCTGACCCATCGAGCTCGGCACCTGCCGCTCGACGGCGTTCTGCGCAAAGGAGGCAGCCGGAGCAAACAGGCCAGACAGAGCGACGACAAAGGCGATAACGGCCGAGATGGGCGAGCGCTGCATGAAAAACCCCGAATCAACGCGCCCCTTATAGGCAGCCGACCGAGGCCTTAGAAGGGCGCAAGTTGTCCCGCTTCCGTGCGATCCTGCCAAAGAGCAAATCAAGATCGTCCGGATCGCGCCCCCTGAACCGCTTACCAATTACGCCGCGGCCGGTGCTGCTTCCTCGGTGCGCGTCTGCACCGGGCCGGAATCCAAGCCCTTGGCGTCGACATCGCGATCGACGAACTCGATCACGGCGACGGGGGCGGAATCGCCATAGCGGAAGCCCGCCTTCATGACACGGGTATAGCCGCCGTTGCGCTCCTTGTAGCGCGGGCCGATCACGTCGAAGAGCTTCTTGACCATGGCGATGTCGCGCATCTGCGCGATCGCCTGGCGGCGCGCATGCAGGCCGCCGCGCTTGCCGAGCGTGACCAGCTTCTCGACGATCGGACGCAGGTCCTTGGCTTTCGGCAAGGTGGTGACGATCTGCTCGTGCTTGATCAACGAGGCGGCGAGATTGGCCAGCATCGCGCGGCGATGATCCGAGCGCCGGTTGAACTTGCGGTAGGCTTTGCCGTGATTCATTTGCGTGTACTCTTAATCCGCGATGCCGGCCTCGTGCCGAGGACCCGGCTCAGTAATGATCCTCGAAGCGCTTGGCCAATTCCTCGATGTTCTCCGGCGGCCAGCCGGGAACTTCCATGCCGAGATGCAGGCCCATCTGCACCAGCACTTCCTTGATCTCGTTGAGCGACTTGCGGCCGAAATTCGGCGTGCGCAGCATCTCGGC
>DATJLN010000018.1:0-20497 GCA_035509535.1 Xanthobacteraceae bacterium
ACGGTCTCGAAGACAGCGTCCTCGTCGAGGTCGCCGCGAAGATCAATCCGCGCACCATGGCGGATATTCTGGCCCAGATGCAGGCCGATGTCGCCCAGCGCCTGACCGTCGAGCTCGCGAGCAAGGCGCAACAGGCGCCGCAGCCCGGTACCGGCTCAGGCGATCTGCCGAAGATCGACGGCCAGCCGACGGCGAAATAGCTGATCCGGCCTGGCCTTTAGATCCAGTCCTTCCACTTGAACCAGAGCAGCGGCACCAGCGCGGTGATCAAGATCAGCGCCAGCGCATAGGGATAGCCGTAAGTCCAGTCATATTCCGGCATGTTCTTGAAGTTCATGCCGTAGACGCCGACGATCAAAACCGGCGGGATGCCGACGACCGAAGCGATGGTCAGGACCTTCATCACGTCGTTCTGGTCGATATTGATGATGCCGGTCGCGGCGTCCTGCAGGAGTTGCACCCGGTTGACGACACCTTCGACGAATTGCACCAGCGAAGTGACGTCGGACGAAATCGCTTGCAGGTCGGCGCAGAGGTTTTGCGCGATCCAATCGCGGCAGCGGTCCTGGGTGAATTTGGCCATGCGGTCGAGACACAGCAGCGTGTAGTGGATGCGGGCCATGCGCTCGCTGGTGCGGCCGGTGCGGATCATGAGCTGACGCAACAGTGCGGTTTCATGCGATAATTTCGGCCGCCGGTCGGCGCGGAAAATGACATGTGAGGCGTCGTCGAGCTCGTTGCTGGTGGTCTCGAGCAAGTCCGCCATGTGGGCGACGATCTCCTCGAGGATACGCACGAAGGCGAAGGCCGGATCGAATGACGGGTGGCGGGAGATTTCCCCGACCACCTTGTCGAAATAGGGCGACGGCATCGAGCGCACGGTCAAAAGCACATGCTTGGCGAGCACAAAGCCGGTCGGCTCCGGAATCCACGGCTCGCCGCCGTCGGCGAGAATGAGCGGCGCCGTCATGTAGAGGGTGCCGTCTTCGATCTGCAGCCGGCTGCTGGTCTCGATCTCAAGCAGTTCGTCGCGCGACGGCACCCGCAGGCCGAAGGCACGTTCCACGGCGGCCTGCTCCTCTTTGGTCGGATCGACGAGATCGATCCAGGTGCATTGCGACAGCGAAGTCCGTGCATGATCAAGCGGATAGGTGTGCAACATCAGGCCCTGTCCCGTGATATTCCGCGCCGGCGCGGCGGCTTCGGCCATCGCCATAGCATGGAGCTTGGCGGGGCACGACGCCGGGCCGGGCAGGGCCGTTTTGCCAGGGCGCGCGCGCCGTAACCGCGGGGGTGCGCGTCACGGGGCCTCGGGATAAATACCTAAGCATTTGAATTGATTAGATTAAGCCGCCATTAAGCACGCGCTCTTATGGTCAAGTCTGGGCTGGCATCGGGCGATCTGTTTCCCCGGCCGTGTTGTGTCGCGTTGAGTGAGTTTTGAGTCCTGTATGGCGTGCGCTTGCACCATCCGGAGCATGGGGCTTCGCGTCGGCGGCCTTGGTGCAGCATTTGGCCTGGCGCGCCGGCTATGGAGCCGCGCCCAACCGGGGCGCGTCGGCGCGCTCGCAATATTTGGGCTCGCGATGGTGTCGCTCGCGGCGCCGCCCGGTGTCGCCGCGCCGGCGCCGAAGCCGATCAAGGCCACGCTGACGGTTACGACCACCGATGGCTATGCGCGGCTCCTGTTCAGCGCCAGCCAATATATCGAGGCCAGCACCAAGGTCGACGGTCATGTTCTGATCATCAGCTTCAAGCAGCCGGTCGACGTGTCGGTCGATCGATTGCCGGAGCTGGCGTCGAATTATATCGGCGCGGCGCGGCGCGACCCCGACGGTTCGGCGATCCGCATCGCGCTGGCGCAGAACATCACCGTCAACATGATGGGCGCCGGGGAAAAGCTCTTCGTCGACCTGCTGCCGTCGTCCTGGAACGGGCCGCCGCCGGCCATGCCGATGGACGTCGTCAACGAACTTGCGAAACGCGCACGCGACGCCGAGCGGCAGTTGCAGCGCGAACGGGAGCTGACGCAGGCCAAATATACCGCGCCGATCCGCGTCCATGTCGCCAGCCTGCCGACATTTACCCGCTACGTGTTCGACGTCACCAATGACACGGCCGTCGCGGCGGACCGCTCCAAGGACCGCCTGGTGCTGAATTTCTCCGCGCCGCTGACCTTCGATCTTGCCGACGCGCAGGCGGCTTTGCCTCCCGGCGTCCAGGCGATCGACAGCGAGCTCGAGACCGATTCCGCGCTGGTGCGCTTTGTCTTCGGCGCCAACGTCGACCTGCGCACCTTTCGCGACGAGAGCGGCTATGTGGTGGATGTCGTCAAGCCCGACGGTCCGCAGGCTTCGGCGCCGCAAGCGGTGCCGGCGACCAGATCCGGCAATGAAGGAACGCCGAGCCCGGAAGCCGCGGCCGCTGCAATTCACGCCGTTGCCGCGGGCACAGCGCCGGCGAACGGCGCTGCGCCATCCGCGCCGCCGGTCGAAGCGCTGCCGCCGCGGCTTGGCAGCCTATCAAGCCCTTTGCCCAATCCCGGCGTGAATCCGAGCATGAGCGCCGCGATACCGGCTGCTCCCGCGGTTCCGCGGACTGTCGCGCCGGCCGCTCCGGCTGCGCCGCCGCTCGCCATACCTCAGGCCATGCTGTTGCAGCCGCAGCCTTCCGCCCCGGCACAACAGCCGCCTCCGCCGTCCGTCGCGCCGGTCGCTGCCGCCCCGCCGGCGCAGCCGCCCGCATCGGCACCTGCGCTACAAATGGCACCTGCGCCACAAACAATGTCTGCGCCGCAGACATTGTCCGCGCCCATGCCGGCACAGCAGGCAATGTCGACGCAGCCGCCGATGCCGCCGCAGCAACAGCTCATTTCCGGGCGGCCGCCCGGCGCCCAGGCCGCGCTGCCGCCGCAGCCTCAAGCGCAATCGGCGCAGCCATCGTCGCTGCGGCCCGTGCAACCTGCCGCGCCGCCTGCCGCGCCGATGGTTGCCGCGGCGGCACCGGCACCAGAGCCCCCGCCGGCGGCAGTCCCGCCGGTCGCGGCATTCGCCGCGCCCGCGTCCGACAAGCCGGCCGAAGCCACAAACCCGCCGGGTGCCGCGGTTCGTGCAGCCGGATCGCCCCGCAACCCGACTCCCGGCGCAATCGGCGTCGAACTTGCGCGCGACGGCGGCAATCTGCGACTGACCTTTCCGTTCAAGACCAGCGTTCCGAGCGCGGTGTTTCATCGCGCCGACACGCTGTGGGTCGTGTTCGACGCCAGCGTCAATATGGATCTGAGCGCGCTCGACAATGAAGCGACGCGGACGATCCGCGGCTACAATTTCAGCCACAGCGACAATGCCGACATCGTGCGGCTCAAGCTGGACCGGCCGCATCTCACCAGCATTGTCGCCGACGGCACGGTATGGACGCTCGAGATCGGCGATTCCGTGCTTGAGCCGCCGCATCCGCTTGAAGCCAGCCGCAACATCCTCGGCCCCAATCGCGCGAGCATCTCGGTCGCCTTTGACGAGCCGCAACACGTGCACCGGCTCACCGATCCCGAGGTCGGCGACCAGCTTCTGGTCGTCACCGGCTATGGACCGGAGCGCGGTTTCATCAACAACGAGGACTTCATCGAGCTGCGCGTGCTCGCCTCGACCCAGGGCGTCGTGGTCGAGCCGATCGCCGACGACGTCGCCGTCAATATCGCTCCCGATAAAGTGGTGATCGACCGGCCGTCCGGCCTGACTCTGTCGCCGGCCTCGCAGACCCTGCTGCACGGCCGCAATTCGCGAGTGCTCACATTCGATTCGCAGATCTGGGGCTCCGATCGCGAAGGCTCCTTCATCGTTCGCCAGGCCGACCTGATCAATGCCGCGGCGCAGGCGCCGGAAACCAAGCGGATGAATCCGCGGCTCAACCTGGCGCGCTTCTATCTGGCGCGCGACATGTATCCGGAAGCCAAGGGCGTGCTCGATGTGGCGCTGTCCGCCGACAAGCAGGCTTCGGAGAACGGCTCGGCCATCGTGCTGCGCGCCGTCGCCGAAGTCATGATGGACCGTCCGGAGGATGCGCTGAAGGATCTGGCCGATCCGGCAGTCGGCGATCAGCACGACGCGCCGCTGTGGCGGGCGCTCGCCTATTCGCTGCAGGGACAATGGGCGAGGGCGCGCCAAGGCTTCAAGAGCGTGGAAGCGGCCGTCGCCACGCTGCCGATCGAATTGCAGCGCGTTGCGCTGATGGACGAAATGCGCTCGGCCGTCGAGGTCGGCGATTTCGACGGCGCGTCCGCGGTTCTCAACGATTTTCAGACCATCGGCGTGCCGCACGAGTTGCAGCCCGAACTTGCCGTCATGATGGGCCGGCTCGATGAAGGCCTGGGGCGCACCGAAGATGCGCTCGCCGCCTATCGGGCGGCTGCGGATTCGTGGGATCGCCCGGCCGCGGCGCAGGGCCGGCTGCGCGAGACGCTGTTGCAGTTCGCGCAGGGCGACCTCAAGCGCGACGACGTCATTTCGCAGCTCGAATCGCTGACCACCGTCTGGCGCGGCGACGAGACCGAGATCGAAGCGCTGAAGGTCTTGGCTCACCTCTACACCGAAGAGGGCCGTTATCGCGACGCCTTCTACGTGATGCGCAGTGCCATGGCGTCGCATCCAAATTCGGCGATGACGCGACAGATCCAGGACGAGGCGGCCGCGACATTCGACGCGCTGTTCCTCACCTCCAAGGGCGATTCGATGCCGCCGATCGACGCGCTGGCGCTGTTCTACGATTTCCGCGAATTGACTCCGGTCGGCAGCCGCGGCGACGAAATGATCCGCCGGCTGGCCGACCGCTTGGTCGCGGTCGATCTGCTCGATCAGGCCGCCGATCTGCTGCAATACCAGGTCGACCACCGCTTGCAGGGCGCCGCGCGCGCGCAGATCGCGACGCGGCTCGCGGTGATCTATCTGATGAACCGCAAGCCCGACCGGGCGCTCGCCGTGTTGCGCGGCACCCGCGTCGCCAACGTCTCCGACGAATTGCGCAATCAGCGCCTGCTGCTCGAAGGCCGGGCGCTGTCCGATACCGGCCGGCCGGATCTGGCGCTCGAAGTGATCGCCGATCTCGACGGCCGCGAGGCGACGCGGCTGCGCTCCGACATTCTGTGGTCGGCCAAGCGCTGGGACGAGTCGGCCGAGCAGATCGAGCTGATGTATGGCGACCGCTACAAGGATTTCAAGCCGCTGTCCGACGTCGAGCAGCAGGACATCCTGCGCGCCGAAATCGGCTACGCGCTGTCGAGCGACGCGATCGGGCTCGCCCGCTTCCGCGGGAAATACGCGGCGAAAATGGCCGAGACGCCGGACGCGCATGTCTTTGACGTCGTGTCCGCGCCGCTCGGCTCGAGCGGCGACCAGTTTGCCGCCATCGCGCATGCGGCGACTTCGATCGACACGCTCGACGGGTTCCTGCGCGACATGCGCACGCGTTATCCCGAATCGGCCGGGACCGTGGTGACGCCGGCCGCGCCGATGACGTCGAAGCCGATGCCGCCGTCCGCATCGGCGGCGGGATCGAGCGCGCAAGACGTCGCGCCGCCGCTCGGCGCGGAACCCGCGGCGCCGGTCGTGCCGCCGGCGCGATCCTCCGGCCGCAGCGCGCTCAACCTGCGGAACAACAAAGCGCCGTTGATCCTTGCCGGCAAAAAGATCGCAACCGTTCCGGCCAAGCTTCAGGCAAAGCGTCTGGCCAAGCTACAGACCGGGGCGCTGCGGGGCCTTACCACCGCCGCACTGGACAATCACGACCCGTAGCTCTGGATCAGCGAGCCGGCGACCAGCGTCCAGCCGTCGACCAGCACGAAAAAGATCAGCTTGAACGGCAACGACACGACGACGGGCGGCAGCATCATCATGCCCATCGACATCAGCACCGATGCGACCACGAGATCGATGATCAGAAACGGCAGAAACAACAGGAAGCCGATCTCGAAAGCGCGGCGCAATTCGGAAATCATGAACGCCGGAATGAGAATGCGCATGGACAGGTCTTGCGGCGTGGCCGGCGGCTTTTCGCCCGACATGTCCACGAACAATTGCAGGTCCTTCTCGCGGACGTTTTTCTCCATGAAGGCGCGCAACGGCACGCTGGCGCGGTTGAAGGCCTCGTTGACGGTGATCTCGTTGTTGACCAGCGGCTTGACGCCGACGTCATAGACCTGCGTCAACACCGGGCCCATGACGAAGGCGGTAAGGAACAGCGCCAGCGAGATGACGACCGAATTCGGCGGCGCCGTCGCCGTGCCCATCGCGGTGCGCAGAAGCGACAGCACCACGACGATCCGCGTGAACGACGTCATCATGATGAGAATTGACGGCGCCAGCGACAGCACCGTCAAAAGCGCGATCAGCTGAATGACGCGCTCGTTCAGTCCGCCGGCACCGGCGGCGCCTTGCCCGAAATTGATGCTGATGTCCTGCGCGGCGAGCGGCGTCGCCGAGAACAAAAGTGCCGCTACGGAGGCCGCACCGGTTATCAACCAGACGCGGCGGCCTCCTTGTGCGAATTTCAAGTCTTGGTCGGACGGCCCAACAAACTCGCCATCTCCTGTTCGAGGCTGTCGTAAAGGGCGGTCTTGTTGCCCTGGTTGCTGGCTTGGTTCGGCTTCGGTTCCATTCGCACCGGCTTCGGCTCCATCCCTGGACGCAGCCCGCGCGGCGGCGGTGGCGCCTCGGCCGGATGCAGAGCGTCGGTTATCTGCGCCGGACCACGCGGCGGCACCGCACGGCGCGGCAACGGCGGCTCTGCGGGTTGCGGACCGCCCGGCCTGCGCAGCGAGGCTTCAAGACGGTTCGCCATATCGGCGAGGCTTTGATCGGCATCGGCGTCGGCGGCGGGCGCTGCCGCAGCAGCCGGCAGGGGCGGTGAGGGTGGCACGACCGGCGGCTGGGTGATCGCCGGCCCTGCCGGCGGCGGGTTCGCCGGCTCGGCTGCCATGTCGATATGCGGTTCCATTTTTGCTTCGACGCGCGGCTCTACCGGCTGCGACCGGCCGAATGGGGAACGCCGCGGCGGCGGCGGCGCGGCGCGCGAGCCGAGTTCATCGGCAAGAGCGGCGAGTGTTTCACGCTGTGGACGCGGTGGCGCCGGCGGCTCCGCCGCTTGCGGCATGCGCGGCGGCAATTCTTCGGGCAACGGTTCGAGCCGCGGCGCCGGACGCGGCAGTCCGGCAGGCTCAGGCTGCAGCGGCCACGTGCCGCCATTTTCAGGAAGCGGGATCGCGCGCGGCAACGCCTCGATGCCGGCCGGGGGGCGCGTACCCGGCACGTCGCGCGGAGAGGCCATCGCGCGCACGATATTGAGCTCGACAACGATGTCGGTCGGTCCGCCGATCATCAGAAGATGTTCGACATTGTCACGCCGCACGAGAATGAGTCGCCTGCGGCCGTCGACACTGGCATGATCGATCACGGCCAGGCGCGGCTGACGTCCGCGCGCCGTATCGCGAAAGCGGCCGGCGCCAAAGCGTCGCAGTCCCCAGGCGATCACGCCGATCATGCCCAGCACGATCAGGAATGCCAGGAAGAAGCGTACGGCGAGCGGCATTTCCGCCCCGAACAGACTCTCCATCCGCACTTACTCCCCGTTTCGCCAAGACGCCGACCGCCGCCGACTGAGCCGCTGACGCGCTGACCGGTCCCCAAAGGTTAACAGCGCCGGAAATACTTGCCGCTGTGATTACTAACAAACAATTAAAAATCATAGCCGAATTTCGGCACAAAGCCGATGGATGAAGCTTTTTCATGGTAAACGGCGGTTTAATGGCAAAACCGCAGCAAATGCGTCCTTAACTAGGCATTAACCATACGCCCGGCAAAGTCTGCCCAGCGCCGGGGTCTGCTTGTTCCGGCCAATGATGCAAGCCGAGGACGCAAGACGAGGACGCAAGCCATGCCGATCATCGACATTCCGATTCTTTCCATGCTGCGCACCCGCATGCAGTGGCATCAGGCGCGCCAGGAGGTTTTGGCGGAAAACATCGCCAATGCCGACACGCCGAATTATCGCGCACGTGATCTCGTGCCGCCGGATTTCAGCCGGCAGTTGTCGGAAGTGTCCTCGGTCGGGCTGGCGGTCACCAATCCGAATCACATTGCCGGGCAGGGCGGCGGCGGTGACTCGAATTTCGCCACCGATGCCGATGCCCGTTACGAAATCCGGCCGCGCGGCAACGGCGTCAGCCACGAAGACGAAATGATGAAACTCGGCAACAACCAGATGGACTACGAGGCGGTGACGGCGATGTACACGCACAGCCTCGGTCTCATCAAAATCGCGCTCGATCGCTGAGTTCGGCGCGATCGGCACAGGCGGCGGCGGGGATTCGCAAACGATGGTCGGCGCGTGAAAGCTTTCTGCAGTTTTTCCACCCGGGGGCGCGGCTACGGAGACAGGTCATGGACTTCATCAAATCGCTTGCGGTCGCCGCGACCGGCTTGCGCGCCCAGATGGGCCGCATGCGGGTCATCTCCGAGAACATCGCCAATGCCGATTCGGTGTCGCAGACGCCCGGCGGCGATCCATATCGGCGCCGCATCGTCACCTTCAACACCGTGCTTGACCGCCAGATCGGCGCGCATGTGGTCGAACTCGGGCCGATCCAGACCGACACTTCCGACTTTCTGGTCAAGCACGAGCCGGGCAATCCGGCGGCGAATGCCGCAGGCGACGTCAAATATCCGAATGTGAATACGCTCGTCGAGATGACCGACCTGCGCGACGCGCAGCGCTCCTATGAAGCCAACCTCAACATCGTCACCGCCACGCGCAAGATGATGCAGCGCACCCTCGATATCATCAAAAGCTAACCAACTGAGAGCCGATCATGCCGACACCTACAGCCGCCGCCGCCAACGCCTATGCCGCGCTGTCGCGCATGGGCACCGACACCGCCAATATCGCCAACGGCCTTGGCGCGCCGCAACACGGCCTGGGGCCGAGCTTCAGCTCGGTGCTCAAGAATGTCATCGACAGCGTGTCGCAGGCCGCGGTCAAGTCGGATGCGCAGGCGCAGGCCGTGGCCAACGGCAAGGCCAATATGGTCGACGTCGTCACCGCCGTCGCCGAAACCGAAACCGCGGTGCAGACCCTGGTCTCGGTCCGCGACAAGGTGATCGCGGCCTACGAGGACATCTTGAAGATGCAGATCTGAATTCACGCGCGGGGTGTCGGGGGACGTCTTGCGCGCCGCGTGGCGGGCGTTGGGAATAAGGGTTGGGAGAGCAAAACAATGATGACGGGGCCTGAAGTCTTGGACGTGGCGCGCGACGCCATCGTCACGTTGCTGGTCGTGTCGCTGCCGCTGATGCTCGTCGGCTTGGTCGTCGGCGTCGTCATCTCGCTGCTGCAGGCGCTGACGCAGATCCAGGAAACGACCTTGGTCTTCGTGCCGAAGATCATCGCGATCTTCGTCGCCTTGCTGATCGCGCTGCCGTTCATGGCCGACAAGCTGGACGCCAATTTCATCCGCATCACGGCTCACATTACCGGCGGCTGAGCCGGCGCATTTTTGCGGAAAAGCGGACAAAGACCGTGCGAATCGACGTGTCGTTTCTTCCGGCGCTCGGCGCGACCTTCCTCCTGATCTTTGCGCGCACCGGTACCATGATCATGCTGCTGCCGGGCATCGGCGAGCAGGGGATATCGCCGCGGATGCGGCTCACCGTCGCGCTGGTTCTCGCCGCGGTGATGGTGCCGCTGCATCGCGCGGACTATCACCTCGTGGCCGGCACGCTCGGCCCCGCCATCGTCATGGTGTTCGAGGAGATCATCATCGGCGCCGTGCTCGGGATCGCAGCCCGCCTCACCATTTCCGCGCTCGACCTTGCCGGCGCGGTCATTGCGCAGGAGCTTGGTCTCGGTTTCGTGACCGCCGTCGATCCGAGTCAGGGCGAGCAGAACATGATCATCAGCAATTTCCTCACCATGCTGGCGATCACGCTGTTCTTCGCCACCGACATGCACTACCTGGTGCTGGCGGCGCTCAACGACAGCTATACGCTGTTCGCGCCGGGCGAAGTGCCGGCGACCGGCGACGTCGCGGCGCTGGTGACGAGGATGGTATCCGGCGCCTTCCGCATCGGCCTGCAGATCTCGGCGCCGTTTCTGGTCTTCGGCCTGGTGTTCAATCTGGGGCTCGGCGTGCTGTCGCGGCTGATGCCGGCGATGCAGGTCTATTTCCTGGCGATGCCGCTCTCGATCCTCGGCGGCTTTCTGTTTCTCGTGATCGTGCTCGGCGCGATGATGGGCATGTTCCTCGATTACACCGCCGGCGTTCTCCACGACATCGCTCCTCACGCGTAAAGCAAACAGCGAGACGCAGGGGCGATGGCCGAAGACCAGGACGACGCCGAACGAACAGAAGACCCGACGCCGCGACGACTGCAGCAGGCAATCGAGCGTGGCGACGTCGTCAAAAGCATCGAGGTCTCGACCTGGTTCATGATCGGCGGCGCGACCATGGCGCTGATGGTGTTTTCCGGGCCCGCGGCGGTGAGCCTGCAGACGACGATGCGCGGGCTGCTCGCGCATGCCTGGGAGATTCCGACCGACGGCGCGGCGCTCATCGAGCTCGCCCGCACGCTCGGCGAAGCGTTCCTGGCCGCGCTCGGCGTTCCGCTGCTGATGCTGACGCTGGCCGCCTTCGCCGGCACCGTCATTCAGCACCGCGCCGTGTTCTCGTTCGAGCCGCTGCTGCCGGAATTGTCGCGCATCTCGCCGATCGCCGGCTTCAAGCGGCTGTTCTCCGTGATGGCGCTGGCCAATTTCGCCAAGGGTCTCGTCAAGCTCGCGCTGTTCGGCACCGTCATCGCCGCGCTGCTGTGGCCGATGAGCCACCACATGGGCGCGCTGATCGATGTCGATCCGGCGCTGATCCTGCCGCTCGCCCGCTCGCTCTGCATCAAAATGCTCGGCACGGTGGTCGGCATCCTCGCCGTGGTCGCGGCGGCCGATTATCTGTTCCAGTACCGGCAATGGTACGAGCGCCATAAGATGTCGGTGCGGGAAATGAAAGAGGAGTTCCGCCAGACCGACGGCGACCCGGCCATCAAGGGCAAGATCCGGCAATTGCGGGCGCAGCGGGCCAGGAAGCGCATGATGGCGGCGGTGCCCAAAGCCGCCGTGGTCATCACCAACCCGACTCACTTTGCGGTTGCCCTGCAATACGAGCGCGGCATGAATGCCCCGCTCTGCGTCGCCAAGGGCGCTGACCTGATCGCCCGCAAGATCCGCGAGATCGCCGAAGCCAACAATGTGCCGATCATGGAGAACCCGCCCTTGGCGCGCGCATTGCACGCCACCGTCGAGATCGACCAGGAAATCCCGCAGGAACACTACCGCGCCGTCGCCGAAATCATCGGCTATGTCATGCGGTTGCGGGGGACGTTCCGCCGATGACGTTGCGGCGGGAACTTTGGGGAGGGCCGGTCCGGGTTTTTGCCCCGTTTCGCCAAAATCGCTTGCGCGATTCAGCGATGCAAGGCACTGAAAAAGGCGCTGAAAAGTGGCGAACAGAGCGCCGTTAGCGGGGCATAGCAGGCAATGACGGCGTCCGGCAGTGCCGATTCGAAGGCGGTCGGGCCTCTGATGGAGGGGCGCGGCGGGCCGCGCCGTTCGGTCGACCGCAGCATGAGCCAGGCCGCGCGCGGCGGCAGCATCATGCTCGTGCTCCTGGTCGCGATCGTTCTGGTGGCCGCAGCCAGCGGCATCGTGATGGTCGGGCGCGGCCATGCCGAGCCCTATATCCTCGCCTTCCTCGCGGTGCTGGCGACGGTCGGGATATTTTCGCTGTTCGCGATGGCTTGCGGGATCTTACGCGTATCCGTGGCAGGCTTCAGCCATGCGCTGCTGAAATCGGTGGTGGACAATTCCTTCGACGGCATCGTCGTGACCGGCAGCGACGGCCAGGTCCTCTATGCCAATGCCGCCTATCTCGACCTCACCGAGGCCGCGGACGCCAATGACATGCGCCCTGTCGAACGCGCCTTCATCGGCGATGCCGAGGCGTCCGAGGCGATCTACCGGCTCCTGAAAGCGGCCAAGGACGGCAAGCGCCTGCAGGAGGAGGTCCGCGTTGCCGGCAGCAAAGGCCGCCCGCCGCGCTGGTTGCGTTTTCGCATCCGGCCGCTCGGCGACGGCCGGGGCGACGGCGGGGGCACCGTGTGGTCCTTGTCCGATGTCACGCGCGAGCGCGCGCACCAGGAAAATGTCTTCCAGGAGCTGCAGCACGCCATCGACTACCTTGATCATGCGCCAGCCGGGTTTTTCTCGGTCGATGACAAGGGCGACATCGTTTATCTCAACGCCACGCTCGCCAATTGGCTCGACCAGGATCTGGCGCAGGTCGGTTCCGGTGGTTTGAAGATCACCGATCTCGTCGCCGGCGACGGCGCGGCGCTGCTGACGACGCTGCGGGCGCCGCCGGGCGAGGTCAAGACCGAGGTGCTCGATCTCGATCTGCGAACCCGCTCCGGGCGCACCTTGCCGGTGCGCGTATTCCACAAGCTCGCCTTCGGCGCCGACGGCCAGCCCGGCGCCTCGCGCACCTTGGTGCTCAACCGCGCCCGCGACGACGGCACCGACCGCGAGCGAGCCGCCGAAATCCGCTTCATGCGATTTTTCCACCATACGCCGATGGCGATCGCGACCATCGACAAGCACGGCGGCGTGGTGCGCACCAATCCGCTGTTCGCGCGCTTGTTTCATGGCGCAAGGGCTGCGAGTTTTGGCGGCGATATCGAGAGCGGCGACCGCTCGATCCTCGCCACCGTGGTCGAGCGCGACCGCGAGGCGCTGGCGGCGGCCATCGCGCAGGCGGCGCAGGGCAGGAGCGACATCGCGCCGGTCGATGCGATGTTCTCGGGCGACAGCGAGAGGTTCGGGCGTTTCTACGTCACCGCGGTCGAGGAAGAGGAGCGCGACCAGGAAGCGGCCATCGTCTATGCGCTCGAGACCACCGCGCAGCGCGAGCTCGAGAACAAGGTCACGCAGCAGCAGAAGATGGAGTCCATCGGCCAGCTCGCCGGCGGCATGGCGCACGATTTCAACAACGTGCTCGGCGCCATCATGATGGCGACCGACTTCCTGCTCAATGCGCACAAGCCGACCGATCCGTCCTTTGCCGACATCATGCAGATCAAGCAGAACGCCAACCGGGCCGCGAGCCTGGTACGCCATCTGCTCGCCTTTTCGCGCAAACAGACGCTGCGCCCGCAAGTGCTCGACCTCGGCGAGGTCTTGAGCGACCTGCGCATGCTGCTGCAGCGGCTGATCGGCGAGAAGGTCACGCTCACCGTGGTGCACGGCCGCGATCTGTGGCCGGTCAAGGTCGACATCTCGCAGCTCGAACAGGTGATCGTCAATCTCGCGGTCAATGCGCGCGACGCCATGCCGAAAGGCGGCCGGCTGCAGATCCGCACCAGCAATGTCACCAAGGCGGACAGCGAGCGCTACCGCGCCAAGGGCATGCCGTTCGCGGATTATGTGCTCATCGAAGTCGCCGACAGCGGCACCGGCATTCCGGCCAAGATCCTCGACAAGATTTTCGAGCCGTTCTTCTCGACCAAGGAAGTCGGCAAGGGCACCGGGCTCGGCCTGTCGACGGTCTACGGCATCATCAAGCAGACCGGCGGCTTCATTTATGTCGATTCCGTCGAGCAGCAAGGCGCCACGTTCCGCATTTTCCTGCCGCGCCACATCGCGAGCGCGCAGGAATTGGCGGCAGAGCGCGCCGCTACGGCCGAGCCGCAGGCTCAGGCGGGTCTGCCTGCCGCAGCCGCCGAGCAAGGCAAGCGCGCGGCAAGCGCCGACCTGACCGGCGAGGGGACGATCCTGCTCGTCGAGGACGAGGAAGGCCTGCGCCAGCTCAACGCCAGAGGACTCAGCTCGCGCGGCTATACCGTTCTCGAAGCCGGCAACGGCGCCGAAGCCATCGACGTGCTGGAAAAATCGCAAGGCCAGGTCGATCTTGTCGTCTCCGACGTGGTGATGCCGGAAATGGACGGGCCGACGCTGCTGCGCGAATTGCGCACGCGCAATCCCGGACTGAAATTCATCTTCGTCTCGGGCTACGCTGAAGATGCGTTTCAAAAGCACATGCCGGCGGAGGGACCGGAGCCGGCATTCCTGGCAAAGCCGTTCACGCTCAAGCAGCTTGTCAACGCCGTGAAGGAAACGATGGCGGCGTGATCGGCTGCAGCCGGCACCCGTAACCGCCGCGTAACCATGCATTCAAGGACGGGACTTTCCCGTAGCCGGGCTGCTTTGCGTCCATATATGACATATGACCTTCCGGTGCGGCATGAATGCGTGCGACGCTTTGCGACAGGCCTCAGGACGCGAGCTTCGGCGTAGAAATGTCCTACGAGAGACCTGCAAGCTAGACCTGCAAGCTTCGTCGCAAATGCGCACGAATTTGGGTTCAGAATCGCCTAGATATCCGGGCCCCCAAACGTTTGACAGCGGGCAAAACACGTGAACTGTTCCGTTTGCAATCAAATTGCCGCTGATCCGTGGCCCGCACGGGTCGCCTGGCGGCCGATGTGGCGGGCTGCGTGGCATCATCCGCGGTTGCGCATGTCTTGGCTCCGCATGTCTTGGCTCCGCACGCCGTGGTTTCGGCTGCTTTGCCTGCGGTCCTTGGCTATCGCGGTGGCGCTGACCCTCGGCCTGTTCGTTTCGGCCGATGGCGCCGATGCGCGGCTCAAGAACGAATGGAAGTTCGGCGGCAGTCTGGCGCGGCTGATCTCGCTGCCGTTCAGTTCGACCATTCTCGGCAACGATTTCTTTGACACCGACGCCGATGACGGTGGTTCCGGCGGCGCCGGTTTCGCCGGCGATATGTCGGGCGGCCACGCGGTCATGCTGCCGCAGGCGGCGCAGCCGACCGGGGGCTCGCTCGGCGGTTTGTTCAGCCGGCCGGGCGTCGTCGGCGGCTTTTCGGCGGGCTTTCTCGGCGCCGGCGTGCTCGGGCTCGTCTTCGGTCACGGCCTGACCAGCGAGCTCACCGGCGCCGCGTCGTTCCTCGGCTTGATCTTTCAGATCACGCTGATCGTGATGCTGGCGCGGCTGTTCTTGACCTGGTGGCGCGTCGACAAATCCGCGGACGACATGTCGCCGCGGCAATTGGCCGATGCCTATGGCCGCCTGCGCAACGAGGCGGTGCCTGATATCAATGGCGACACCGAGACCGGCACGGCGTTGCGGCATCAAACACAAGACGAAAAGAACAGCGCATGATCGGACAAGGCTCGTCCTCGGACTTCATCCGGGGGTGGGCGCAAGCGTTCCGAAAAGACCGCGCTTTAAAGACCGCGCTTAAAATCTAACCCACCGCTATTGCGGCGCCGGACCGCCGTGACAGGCGCGCGGCGCCGTCAAGTCCGGCACGTCGCATTTGGTGCAGGCGCCGAGCGCAAGCGTCAGGCCCAGCAAGACACCGATTGCCGCCACGGCCCGCACGGCGCCGCGCAGCGAAGCACGTCGCCATGATGTGCCCGAGGACGAGTCGAATCGGGCGAGGCGCAGGCTAGACGCTTCGCTGCCAGACACTTGGCTGTCAGACATCACACTCGGCATCGTCCACTCACTGCTACGCTACGCCGCCCCACTCAGCGTCGCTGCAGCAATGCGACCGCGCCTGCCGCAAAACCACGAGACGCATCTTACGCTTGAATGGCACAGTATCGTGGCCGAATTTCCATTATCTTACCGGCTGGCGCATGATCCGGGAACGTGAACACCGGTTTTCCGAGAAGATCAATCGCAGTCGAAAAGCAGGAGACGACCATGGACATTCACCCTTGCGGCTCGCGGCCGTCACGCCGCGGGCCGGCCGACAGCTTTACCGGCACCGTGTGGCAGGAGCCGATCGTGGAAGCGCCGTCGCCGGCGCGCGTGCGCTCGGGCCTGGTTCGCTTTGAGCCCGGGGCGCGCACCGCCTGGCACACCCATCCGCTCGGCCAGACATTGTTTGTGATCACCGGCAAGGGCCGGGTGCAGACTTTCGGCGGCCCGGTGCGCGAAATCCGCGCCGGCGACGTCGTGTGGATTCCGCCGCATGAGAAGCATTGGCACGGCGCCGCGCCCGACACGAGCATGGAGCATGTCGCCATGCAGGAGGCGCTCGACGGCAAGCATGTCGAGTGGCTGGAGCACGTCACCGACGAGCAATACAAGGCGCCGGTAGGCTAGGCCGGCGCTGCGGCGCTGATTCCGCTCGTCCCCGCGCAGGCGGGGATTCGGTTTCTCTGGATGTCCGCGGGCGCGGGAATGAGCGGGGCGGGAGGAGACGATGCGCTACGAACTTTACTACTGGCCGACGATTCAAGGCCGCGGCGAATTCATCCGCCTGGCGCTGGAAGAGGCCGGCGCCGACTATGTCGACGTCGCGCGCCGCGGCAAGAGCGGCATGGCCAAGATGACGCGGTTGCTCGAAGGCAAGGGCACGACGCATCCGCCTTACGCGCCGCCGTTCCTCAAAGCCGGCAAGCTCGTGGTCGCTCAGACTGCGGAAATTCTGTTCTATCTCGGCCCGCGTCTTAATCTCGCGCCGCGCGACGAAATCGGGCGGCTCTGGGCGCATCAATTGCAACTCACCATCACCGATCTCGTCGTGCGCATTCACGACACCCATCATCCGGTTTCGGGCTGGCTCTATTACGAGGAGCAGAAGCCCGCGGCGCGGCGGCGGACTTTGGATTTCTGGCGCTACCAGGTGCCGAAAATGCTCGGCTATTTCGAGCGCGTCCTGAAGAAAAACGGCGGCAGGTTTATTGTCGGGAACAAGCTGAGCTATGTCGACCTGTCGCTGTTTCAGATCGTCGAAGGCATGCGTTATGCGTTTCCCAGGCGCATGAAGCGTTTCGAGAAGAAGATCCCGGGCCTCGTCGCGCTGCACGACAAGGTGGCGCAGCGCCCGCGCATCAAGGCCTATCTCGCCTCGAAACGGCGCATTCCCTTCAGCCAATGGGGCATCTACCGCTACTTCAAGGAGCTCGACGGCTGACGCCGCGCAGGTTCAGACCCATGAACCAAAGGGACGCGCCTCGGGCCAAATAGCAATCCGTGATCGGTCGCGCTAAGCTTGGGCGACACGGGGCGGGGAAAAAGGACCCAGGGGGAAATGCACAGTCTCGCGCAAAGCTTCGATCTCACCAATGAATTTAACATCCTGCGCCTGATCTGCGGGCTGTTCTTCATTCCGCACATCTACGCCAAGTTCTTCGTGCCGGAGGCGCTCGGTTTCTTCAAAGCCGCCAAGCTCAATCCGCCGGCGGTATGGATGTATACGGCCTGCGTGATCGAGAGCCTCCTCGCCATCGGGCTGATCTTCGCGATCCTGCCGTTCTATGCCGGCGCCATCGGTTGCTTCCATCTGCTCTTTGCCGGCTATCAGGTGCACAAAGTGACCGAGGGCAAATGGCTGTGGAATATCGGCGGCTGCGAATATTGCCTGTTCTGGGCGATCTGCTGCCTGATCGTGGCGATGCATTACCGCGCCGAATTCGTCCTGTGGTGATGATGCGTCGTTGGCGGACTTTGGGCGCGCGTTAAAGGGAGTTTGCGCACATGATCAATGCAGCCATTGTCGGGCTCGGCTGGTGGGGCAAGACGCTGGTGGAAGCCGCCGCGAACAGCGGCGCCATCCGCTTCATCTCCGGCACCACGCGCACCGTCACGCCGGACACCGAAGCCTTCGCCGGGAAATACGGCTTCAAGCTCGCGCCGAACTATGAAGCGGCGGTTGCCGATCCCGATATCGACGCCGTGGTGCTCGCCACCCCGCACTCGATGCATGCCGCGCAGGTGATCGCCGCGGCCAAGGCGAAAAAGCACGTTTATTGCGAGAAGCCGTTCACCCTGACCAAGCAGGAGGCCGAAGCCGCGGTCGCCGCCGTCAAGCAGGCCGGCGTCACGCTCGCGCTCGGCTATAACCGCCGCATCCATCCCGAAATGATCAGGCTGCGCGACATGATCCGCGGCGGCGAGCTCGGCACCATCCTGCATGTCGAAGCGACCATGACCTTTCCCAATGTGCTGTTCATCAATCCGAGTCATTGGCGTGCCGACCCGCATGAGACGCCCTGCGGCGGGCTGATGCCGATGGGCGTGCATGCGGTCGACGGCATGATCGATCTCTGCGGCCCGATCGATCACGTCTTCACCCAGAGCTTCCGCCGCGCCGCGCCGATCGCGGCCGACGACACGACCTCAATTCTGTTCCGCATGAAAGAGGGCATGTCGGGCTATCTCGGCACCATGACCACGACCGGCCCGGGCTTCTCCTTCCAGGTGTTCGGCTCGAAGGGCTGGCTGCGGCTTGAAGGCGTCACCCATGTCGCCGGCGCCTCGTCGGAAGAGCGGCGCACCCGGCTGTTCGGCGCCTGCAAATTCCAGCCGGTGAAGGGCGAGCCCAAGACCTGGCAGGCCGAGACCATGGATATCTCGCGTGCCGCGCTCGAGGCCTTCGCCAAGGCCGCCGAGGGCGGGCCGGCTTATCCCATTCCCTACGACCAGGCCATTCACGGCGTCGCCGTCACCGAAGCCATCATCCGCTCCGCGGCGTCGCAGAAGATCGAACCGGTGGCCTGAATCCGCTGCTCATCCGCATGCGGACCGGGCGCCGGGCCGCTGCGGCATCGGGCTTGGAATCCTCATTCGCGTCCCGGCCGCCACCCTTCGATCCGATAGCGATCGGTCAGCCCGAGTTCTTTCTTCACGGCCGCCAGAAGGCGGAGCAATCGCCGTTCGTCTTCTTCGGAATGCGCGCCAGGCGAGAGCTTCGAGTCGGCCACGCGCTGAAAGGCCGTGGTGACCAGTGCGAACAATTCGCGCTCGCGCAGGAGGTGATAACTGGCCGTCTCGCGTATGCGCTGACGGAGTTGCCCGGCGGACATGTTGCCGAGGAAATAGTCCTTGATCTGTTCCAGGACGAGCATGTGCTGGGCCCGGCGTCGGCGCCCCAGGCCAGCAAGAAAAATGAATATGAGGACCGCCAACAGAACGGCGCCGCTCAGCGCCAGCGGAATGGTTTCCGGCGTCAACAGCATTCGCGCCTCCAAGTCGTCGATTCCAAGTCGTCGGTTCCGCGCGAACTTCTTTGGTAGGTTACGCCGTTTACGGAGCGCAGGCCACCCGCGGCCGGGGAATGAGGCGGAATATTCGGCATGGACTGGCAGAATGCTGTAGATGTAGCCAAGTCCAAATGTGGCCGAGTCGGGGATTGTTCGCGTTCGGCGAATAGACCATTTGGTGTCTTGCGGTTGTCGAATCGATCCCGCGTCTCCATCTCAGCGCGAGCAACCGGTTGCGCGATCGCGCCAAGACAGAATTTCAAGACAGAATTTCAAGACAAAATCTCAACACAAAATCTCAAGACAAAATCTGGTGTCATGTTACTCCGCCTGATCAGAGCCAGCTTTGCCACCGGGGTGCTCGCTGCGGCGATGCTTCACCATCCGCCACACGGCTTTGCGGCCGAATTGCAAAGCTCGAGTACCCTGATCCGGCACCGGGAAATATTGGCCGAACGCTCGATGCCGGCGGTGCAACCGCCGGCATCGTCCGAACCGTTCGGTCAAGTCGCGGTCACGCTTGTTTCCGGCGATGTGCCGGAGAAATGGCGGCTGATCGAGACCGAGATCGCCGCCGAGAATGTGATTCTCGACGGCTGCCGGGCGCATCGGGAGTGTCCGCGGCCGGCGCAGGAACTGCTCGACATTGTCGCGCTCGGTCGAGAGCGCCAGGGCCTGGCGCGCATCGGCGTCATCAACAGGGCGGTCAATCTCGCCATCACGACCACAAGCGACATGAAACAATGGGGTGTCGCCGATCATTGGAGTCCGCCCCTCGAAACACTGGCGACGGGGCGTGGCGACTGCGAGGACTACGCGATCGCGAAATACGTTGCGCTCTTGGACGCGGGAATTGCCAAAGAGGACGTGAAACTCGTGATCGTGCGCAGGCGATTTCCCGACGAGGAACACGCGGTCGTGACGGTCCGCGTGGACGGCGGCTGGCTCATTCTTGACAACCGGACGCACATGCTGGTGCCGGCCATCGAGATGCGTGGTGCGAGCCCGCTGTTCATTCTGGATTCCGTCGGCGCCAAAATCCTCGTTGCCGGAACGAGCGGAGTTTAGCCCCTTGGCGGCTGAGGATCGCGACCGGCGCCCGGGTCACCACGAATATTTCAGCATCTCGGTGCCGCCCTGTCCTCCAATCGCCGTTTCGGACTTGTCACTGTTTTGTTGACATCGGTCACCGATTAAGATACATGATTGCGAATCGAATCTCGCTCGTGAAGGACGCCTTTGGGAGGTAGACCTGAAGGCCGGAGCGAGTGCGGTGCCCGCGGGCGGAGTTACGATCCGCACCCGGGCGGCTTTGGGCATCAGCCGCCGGTAAGCGTGGCCGGCCGTGCGGTGCGCACTGGACTGGGACAGGCAGGGGCGGGTAACGCCCG
>DATJLN010000019.1:0-26416 GCA_035509535.1 Xanthobacteraceae bacterium
GCCGGACGGATCCTCCAGCACTTTGCCCTCGGACGAGGTGTGCAGGAGATTGGCATCGGTCGAGAACGGCGCCTCGCCGCGCTTGTCCTTGGCGATCGGAATCTGGTTCTGCTCGGCAAAGGCGATCAGCGCCTCGCGCGATTTGAAATCCCATTCCCGCCACGGCGCGATGACCTTCACGTCGGGCTTGAGCGCGTAATAGGACAGTTCGAAGCGCACCTGGTCGTTGCCCTTGCCGGTGGCGCCGTGCGCCACGGCATCGGCGCCGACCTTCTCGGCGATCTCGATCTGCTTCTTGGCGATCAGCGGGCGCGCGATCGAGGTGCCGAGCAGATACTGGCCCTCATAGACCGCGTTGGCGCGGAACATCGGAAACACGTAGTCGCGGACGAATTCCTCGCGCAGGTCCTCGATGAAGATATTCTCCGGCTTGATGCCGAGCGACAGTGCCTTGGCGCGGGCCGGCTCCAATTCCTCGCCCTGGCCGAGATCGGCGGTAAAAGTCACTACCTCGCAGCCATAGGTAGTCTGCAGCCATTTCAGAATGATCGACGTATCGAGGCCCCCCGAATAGGCCAGCACCACCTTTTTGACATCGCCTTTTGGCATCGAAACAAACCTCGTTGGACGCAGAATCCGAGCTAAATTTGCGCGGACTATAGGGAGGTGCGGGACTGACGCAAGCCGGGAATAAGCATGGAAAACCTGATCTTTCGCGGCCGACCGGACGACAAGAACGAATGCGACCAATGGAGCCTGGTGCGGGATCCTGACGACACCGGGGACTTCGTGGTGCAGGAACACGTCAGGCTCGACGAGGTGCTGTCGGGCCGGCCCTATTTGCGGCTGGTGAAGCGGATGACGGTGACCGAGTTTCTCGGCACCGCGCAGCCGGCGGCGGTCAAGCGAAAGCTGCAGTCGATTCTCGACGAGAGAAATACCTCCAAGGTCTAGGCGGCCGACAACAAGGATCGCCACGAAGGACCGTGCGGGCCCTCTTTCCCGTCCGGCAAAAAACGCCGCAGGAATACGACTGATCCCGTCGCCGTAATCCGCTCTACGGCACTTTGGACGGCCGCGCATAGTGCAAGAGTTTACGCATGCCCTGCCGCATCGCATCCGCAAGTCGCACCAGAAATAGTTCGATCGCCTCTTCGCTCAACGCCGTCGCCGGCCAGCGGTAGATCAGGCCATGAACGAGCCAGATTTCGAGATAGACCAGGACACCGGCAAAAACGACGTCGCTGAAAAAATGCCCGCCGCCGCCGATGCGCAGCACGCCGACCGCAGCGCCGAACAGCAGCGCAGCGCCGAAGGCGAGCGGCTGCAATTCGACCGGCGCCAGCGCCGCCGGCGCCATGGTCCAGAACGCGCCGGACGGCTCGCCGGCAACGAAGGAGCAATTGTTCGGACATTCGCCGCGCGGATCCCACCACGGCGTGAATGTGCCGGCGCCGCCGAATTGCTGCACGTCGATCGGACGAACCCGGCCCCAATGATCCTTGAGAATGACATTGGTGATGATGCCGGGCCCGAGCGCCAGCGTGGCAATCAGAAACAAGGCGGCACGGCCTTCGATCAGCATCGGCCGTTTCGGCCAGATCAGCTTGCCGATGATCGCCAGAAACGCCGGCAGCACCAGCAGCGTCACGATCAGCCGCGCACCGCCGCGGGCATGCTGAACCCAAAGCTGGGCATTGATGTCGAACAAGTTGCGATTCGAATTGTAACTGATATGCGCGAGATCGAGATCGATCTGCGGATCGACGGCGCAAAGCACGCCGATCACAACGGCGATGGTGAGCGCGATCGCGAGGCCGGTGCGGTTCATGATCCGGTTCCTGCGCTCACTTCCAGACGCCGGCGCGGCGGCCGGCGAACAGCCAATAGACCAGCCCGCCGGCAATGCCGGCGGCAGCGAACACTTCCCGCTCGTGTATCATGTCGGCATTCGGCGCCGTGACGTAGCCGCCGAAATCGAGCCCATAGGCCGCGGCCAGCGCCAGCGCACCGCCGATCACGCCATAGACGACGATCGAGCGCAATCCGAAGCCCTCGACCACAACAACTGCAAGCAAAGCCGGGAAAAAGCCCACCGCGAAGACGATCGCGGCGCCGATCGCGATGGTCACCCATAACGCCGCCGTCGGCACGTCGCCGGATTGGCCGAGCGACCGACCGAGCGCATCGAGATCGTTCCATTCCGGCGCCAGCGTGCCGAGCGTAATCACCGCCGAGGCGGCGACACAGGCCCAGACATAGCCGACCAGCATCATGATGAGACGGAAAACAGCGGTCATCGGGTCGTTGAGGTCGGGATCATGAAGGTGCCGGGTGACGCCCGGTCCGGTCGCATCAATCGGTGACCGCCATGGCGCGCAGCGCCAGGCGTTCGCGGGCGGAAAGCTTTTCGGTCGCGCTCTTCAATTGGCCGCAGGCGGCGAGAATATCGCGGCCGCGCGGCGTGCGGACCGGCGAGGCATAGCCGGCATTGAAGACGATCTCGGAAAACTTCTCGATTTGCTCCCAGTCGGAGCACTCGTATGCGCTGCCCGGCCAGGGATTGAACGGAATGAGATTGATCTTGGCCGGAATGCCCTTGAGCAAGCGCACCAAGGCTCTGGCATCGACCAGCGAATCGTTGACGCCCTTGAGCATCACATATTCGAAAGTGATGCGCCGCGCATTGGAGAGGCCGGGATAATTGCGGCAGGCCTCGAGCAAATCGCGGATCGGATATTTGCGATTGAGCGGCACCAGCTGGTCGCGCAATTCGTCGGTCACGGCATGCAGCGAGATCGCGAGCATCGAGCCGATTTCGGCGCCGGCGCGCACGATCTGCGGCACCACGCCCGACGTCGACAGCGTGATGCGGCGCTTGGAAATACTCAGGCCGTCGCCGTCGGCGACCACGGCCAGCCCGTCGCGCACCGCCTCGAAATTGTAGAGCGGCTCGCCCATGCCCATCATCACGATATTGGACACCAGGCGCTTTTCCGGCTCGGTCCCCGTGGGCGCAGCGGCGCGCTGCCAGTCATTGAGCCGGTCGCGCGCCAGCACGACTTGGCCCGCGATCTCGGCCGCGGTCAGGTTGCGCACCAGGCGCTGCGTGCCGGTATGACAGAAGCTGCAATTGAGCGTGCAGCCCACCTGGCTCGAAATGCACAACGTGCCGCGGTCGGTTTCCGGGATGTAGACGCATTCGACTTCGTGCGGCGTGCCGCCATGCTCGCCGGGAAGACGCAGCAGCCATTTGCGCGTGCCGTCGACGGAAATCTGCTCGGCGGCGACTTGCGGCCGATCAAGCGTGAAATGCCCGGCCAGCGCCGCGCGCAAATCCTTCGACAGCGTGGTCATCTGCTCGAAGTCTTGCGCGCCCCGCACATAGAGCCAGTGCCAGATCTGCTGCACCCGCATGCGGCGCTGCCGCTCCGGCACCTCGACCCGGCCCAGCGCATCCGCCAAAGCCTCGCGCGTCAGCCCGACCAGCGACGGCTTTTCCGGCGCGCAATAGCGCTCGAGCGGGAGCTTCTCGACAAAGGGTGCCGAGCGTTCTGGTCTCGTTGCCGTCAACGGGGCGGTCATCGTCAGTCCAAATCAATCTCGAAACAGGGCCGGTCTGTTTGCGTGTAAATAGTGCCTCCCCGGCAAAGGGGGAGAGACGCTCTATTTGCATTCCTGGCCGACCCGGTCGAGAGCCTGCGACAGACCTTTCAGGCCATAGGTGTCGCTCGACTGCGTGCCCTTGGTGGAAACGCCTTTGACCACGGCGGTTTGGCCGGCCCGCATGGCGCTAACCATGCTCGCCTCGTCGGCGGCATTCTTGATCCAGGCGCCATCCTGCAGGGTATAGAGCGGAAAGGCGGCCGAGCCGACGGTCGCGGTGGCGTCCGCGCCTGGCTTGAACGGGTAGCCGATGATGACCGAGACCTCGTTGGTCACCTTCTCGGCGGGACGGGTCGAAATGAACATGTAGATCGGATTGCGCGGCCGATTCGGCGGGATGGTTTCGGAGGAGGACGGTTTGGCGATGGCAAAACAGACCTTCTTGCCGCCGGGAGACGCCGTATAGGCACCCCAATCGGCATATTGGCCAAGGAGCCTGGGCTGCACGCCGCCCATAGCAGGCGGCACCGCCGGCCTGGCCGCCGCTGCGGGCCTGGCTGCAGGCTTGGTTGCAGGCTTGGCTGCCGGTTTGGGTGCGGGTTTCGCCGCCGGCTTGGTTTTGGGCTTGACCGAGGTGGCCGGCGCGCCCGGCTGCTGGGCATGGGCCGACGCGCCGAATAGCGCCGCGGAAAGCAGCGTCAGCGACACCAGCGGCAAAAGGACATGGAGCCACCGTCGACGGTTCAGCATCGGCCCTCGCGGAATCGCCCCCCGCGCGATTGATAGCAAACCTCTCAAATTTATCCAATTGCCTGCAAAAGCCGCGCACGCAACTCGCTTGCACTGTGCCGATTTGAAACAGCCCGGCGCCTGAAGGTGCGCGATGAGGGCCGCGTTGGCCGATTTGCACGACCGGCAAATGTGTGACGGGCGACACAGCCAGTTACCTCCGCACACCGAATAATAGCCACACTGAAAGATGCGCGATCGGGTGGCATTTCTCGCGTTACGGCGCGCCTCCCCTACGCGCATGCGGGCCGGTCGGATGGATCACCGGGGAAACGTATGAGTCTCACAGAGTGGTTACACCACGAAGTGCAGCCGCCACAGCGCGTGCCGGGGCGGGCTGACAATCTCGAAGCGCTGCTGACGGCCGTCGGTGCCGAACGGGACAGCGAGGCTTTCGCGGTCTTGTTCGATCACTTCGTACCGCGCGTGCAGGCTCAGATGGTTCGGCTTGGCCTTGCGCCTTTCGCCGCAGCCGACGTCACCCAGGATGTGATGGAGACGATCTGGCGCAAGGCGCACCTGTTCGATCCGCGCAAGGCCGCCGCGGCGACCTGGGTGTTTCATATCGCCCGCAACCGCCGCATCGACGTCAAGCGGCGCAGCCGCGAAACGATTTGCGCCGTCGAGGAATTTTTCGACATTCCCGATCCTGCGGAGGGCGGCGACGACTGCATCGACGGCAGCAAACGCGAGGAATGTCTGCGCCAGGCGCTGCGCGTGCTGCCGCGCGAGCAATCGACGCTGGTCAAGCTCGCCTTCTTCGAGGGACTGTCGCACACCGCCATTGCCGAACGCATGTGCCTGCCGCTCGGCACGGTGAAGTCGCGCCTGCGGCTTGCCTTCTCGCGGCTGCGGCGTTCGCTCTGTGATGCCGGAGTGACCGAAGCCTGATATGACTGCGGCATGAAAGCGGTTCTTTGTCGCCAATTCTGCTCGCCGGACGAGCTTGAATTTGCCGATCTGGCGGAGCCGGTCGCGCGCGCCGGCGAAGCCGTGGTGCGCATCAAGGCGGCGGCGCTGAACTTCTTCGATACGCTGATCATCGCCGGCAAATATCAGCACAAGCCGCCGTTTCCGTTTTCCCCGGCGGCCGAATTTTCCGGCGTGGTCGAGAGCGTCGGGGCGGGCGTCACCGATATCGCGCCCGGCGACCGGGTGATGGGCAATATCGGCTGGGGCGCTGCACGCGAGGCCGTCGCCGTGCCGGCGAACATCCTGGTCAAAGTCCCCGCCGCGCTTGATTTGGACCGCGCCGCGGGCCTCACCGTCACCTATGGCACGACGCTTTATGCACTGCGCATCCGTGCCGGGCTGAAGCCGGGCGAGACACTGGCGGTGCTCGGCGCTTCCGGCGGCACCGGGCTTGCGACCGTCGAGATCGGCAGCGTCATCGGCGCGCGTGTCATTGCCTGCGCCTCGTCCGACGAGAAACTGGAATTCGCCCGCAAGCATGGCGCCGCCGAAACGGTGAATTATTCGCGCGAGGACCTGCGCGCGGCGCTGAAAAGGCTCGGCGGCGCGCATGGCATCGACGTGATCTACGATCCGGTCGGCGGCCCTTATGCGGAGCCTGCGGTGCGCTCGATGGCCTGGGACGGGCGCTATCTCGTCATCGGCTTTGCCGCCGGCGAAATTCCAAAACTCCCGCTCAATCTTGTGCTGCTGAAGAACTGCGACATCCGCGGCGTCGCCTGGGGCGCCTGGGTCCAGCGCGCGCCGGACCAACAGCGCGAGCTCATGAAGGACATCGTCGAGTGGGCAGCTCTCGGCAGGCTGAGCGCCCATGTGCATGCGGCCTATCCGCTTGCCGACATTGCTGCAGCGCTCAAGGCGATCGCCGATCGCAAGGTGATGGGAAAGATCGTGCTGCATCCCTAGAGCATGATCCCGAACAGGGGGTACCGACTTTCGGGTCAGATCATGCTCCGCGAAAAATCTATGCCCTGCGCATCCGCTCCAGCATCAGCTGCGCCGCCTCGCGATGTTCAGGCTTGATGTGGGAGGCGAAGATTTTCATCACCCCCGCCAGCACGGCCGCATCGTCGGCATAGCCGAGCACCGGGATCGAATCCGGGATCAGATCGTCCGGCACCAGGAAATAGACCACCGCGCCAACCAGGGCGAGCTTCACATAGAGCGGCGTATTGCGATCGAATGCGCAGTAATGGGCCGTCAGCGCGTCCTCGACGAAGGGAATGTTGGCCGCTTCACGCTTGAGCGTGCGCCAGATGCGCCGCCGCAGGTCGCCCTCGTCGGCGGCAAAGCGCTGTGCCCGTTTGGTGAAATCTCGAAATGACGATCGCTGCCCCGATCCCCGGCCCGGCGACCGCTGCCGCGCAAACGTCTTCCAATCGAATTCCGGCCAAGAGAACCCTTGCCAGGTGGTGGCCTGGTCGCGGAACCACATGGGCGCCTCCTCAGATGCGCCCCCTCACAGAGGCGTCGCTGCTGGTCAATCTGACCCCGAAAGGCGGCACCGGCAAGGCGGGATTTAACCCGCAAGCCTGTCCATCGCTTCGGCCAGCTTGATATCAAGCTCGGTCACGCCGCCGGCGTCATGCGTCGACAGCGTAACCTCGACGGTCTTGTAGACGTTGAACCATTCTGGATGGTGGTCGAGCTTTTCGGCAATCAGCGCCGCGCGCGTCATGAAGCCGAAGGCCTGATTGAAATCGGCGAAGACGAACTTCTTGCTGATGGCGTCGCGGCCGCCCGCTTCGCTCCATCCCTTGAGGCGGGACAGCGCGGCCTCGCGCGCCTCCCCGGAAAGTTTTTGCGGCATGCTGAAAATCCCTTCGGTCGATCGCTGCGGCAGGCGCCGCACAACGCTCGATAACCTTACCTAGCAAACAGCGGCCGCGGGCGCGAGGTTCCTGGAATTTCGGCCAAGATGTGATCGCCGACATGGAGGCGGCTCGGGCGGAACGTGATAGGGTCTTCACGCATAGGCCTGTCAAGATCGGGCCACAAAAGGCGGATCGAGATAGGGGCCTGGCGGTTCGGTCTGTGCCTGAGGCCGAAGATTTGGCGCCAGGCTTGGAGGCGTATTAGGATTTGCCATGCCGCCCGGACCACCGCACCGTTTGCCCGCGGCAGAGAGATTATGGCTGTTCCAGCGCGCCCAACGGTCCGGCGGAACGGCAAGCGCCGCATCAGGACGCGCATCGGTCAGGATCATGAGCATCGAGTCGCTCGAACATTTGATGCGTGGCCGCATGCGGATGTTCCTGCGGCATACGTGGCTCGTCACCATTCTCGGCACGCTCACGCTCGGCGCCGTGGTCGCAGCCGCCATCTACGCCACCCAAGAACGCGATCATCTGCGCGTCGCCGCGGGACCGCTCGACGCGCCCTTTGTGCGAGTCCTGTCCGATCAGATCGCCCGCGAGCATCGTTATCTGAATTTGGAACTGCTCCCGACCGGCAGCGCCCAAGGCACGGCGCAAGTCATGACCAAAGGTCAGGCCGATCTCGCCATCCTGCCAAGCAATCTCGACGACGCGTTGAATTGGCCGGTGGTCGCGATCCTGCGCCAGAACGTCATGGTGCTGATCGTGCCGCCGCCGCCGGCCAAGACCGACAAAAGCACGGACAACGGCAAGGCCAACAACAAGGCCAACAGCAAGAGCGCCAAATCGGCCAAGAGCGGCAAGAGCGCAAAGAGCGGCGACGACTCCGGCGATGACAGCGATGCCGTGAGCGACAGCAAATTCGGCAAGGTGACCGATCTTGCCGGCAAGCGCATCGGCATCATCACCGGCAACGAGGCCACGCGTGGACTGCTCGAACTGGTGCTGAGCCATTACGGCGTGGCGCTGAACAAGGAGAAAGTATCCGAGATCGATCCGAAAGGCGTCGCCGACGCCGTCGCGGGCAACAAGGTCGATGTGCTGTTCGTCGCCGGGCCGGCAACCGGCACGGCGATTTCCGGCGCGGTTGCCGCCGCGACGGTGAATGGTGTTGCACCGACTTTCATCGAGATCGATCAGGCCGACGGTATCGCCAAGCGCCATCCGGCTTTCGGTTCGGACAGCATCGATGCCGGCACTTTCGGCGGCACGCCGCCGTCACCGGGCGGCGATCTGAAGACGCTCAGTTTCGCCGAGTATCTGGTGGCGCGCAGATCGGTGAGCTCCTCGATCATCGCCATACTGGCCAAGACGATCTACACGTCGCGGCAGGCGATCGCCGCCGCGATGCCGCGCGAGGTCAAGATCGAAGCGCCCAAGACCGACAAGGACGCCGACGTCGTCACCCATCCCGGCGCGCTCGCCTATCTGACCGACACGCAGCAGACGTTCTTCGACAAATATGGCGACGACATCTTCTACGGTTTGCTGGTGTTCCCGATCTTCGGCTCGGCCATCGCCGGGGTCGCCAGCTATTTGCGCAACAATACGCGCACGCGGCGGCTGCGGCTGTTGCAACGGGCGCTCGATCTGGTGCGCAAGACCCATGCCGCGCAGAGCCTGCAAGCGCTCGAACAGATTCAGGTCGAAGCCGACAACCTCGTCATCGCCATCGTCCATCAAGGCGAGCACGAGGAATTCGACGACACGGTGCGCATGTCGTTTGCCTTCGCGCTCGACCAGTTGCGCTTTGCCATCGCCGCGCGGCGGACCGCGATCCTCGACCATGCCGGCGCGGACCCGAATTCAGTGACCGGCACGCATCCCAGCCCGGTTCCGGGCGAGGGTCCGGCCCAAGTTCCGGGCGAGACCATGCCGGCGATGGCGCCCGACGACTCGGCCGGCGAAGCCAAGGTCGCCGCGGAATAAATGCACCGGCGGGCGGCGCCGCGCAGGCGCTATCCTTAACGCCCGGCGTCATTGTGCTGTGCACAAACTTCGATTGCTTCCGGCGCAAAAAGCCCTATATACAGCGCACAAAAGCGGGCCCCAAGGCGCCCTTTTCGGCGCCCGGTGGGGCCCGCGTTTGATTCCCGGATCGTGATTGCTGGATACGGCTATGAACCTGCGCAATATCGCCATCATTGCCCATGTCGACCATGGCAAAACCACCCTGGTCGACCGGCTGCTGCAGCAATCGGGCTCGTTTCGCGAGAATCAGCGCGTCGTCGAGCGCGCCATGGATTCCAACGACCTCGAACGCGAGCGCGGCATCACCATCCTGGCCAAGGCGACCTCGCTGGTCTGGAAGGATACCCGGATCAATATCGTCGATACGCCCGGCCACGCCGATTTCGGCGGCGAGGTCGAGCGCATCCTCAATATGGTGGACGGCGCGCTGGTGCTGGTCGACGCCGCCGAGGGCCCGCTGCCGCAGACCAAATTCGTGGTCTCCAAGGCGCTGAAAATGGGTTTGAAGCCCATCGTCGTCATCAACAAGGTGGACCGCTCCGATGCCCGGCCGACCGAAGTGGTCAATGCGGTGTTCGACCTGTTTGCGGCGCTCGACGCCACCGACGAGCAGCTCGATTTCCCGATCCTTTACGGTTCCGCCAAACAGGGCTGGATGGCTGCGTCCGAGGATGGTCCAAAAGACCAGGGCATGGCGCCCTTGTTCGATCTCGTGCTGCGCCATGTCGCGCCGCCCAAGGTCGAGGACGGCGCGTTCCGGATGCTCGGAACGATTCTGGAATCCAATCCCTATCTCGGCCGCATCGTCACCGGCCGCATCACCTCGGGTTCGGTGAAGCCGAACCAGCCGGTCAAGGTTCTGGATCGTAACGGCGAACTGATCGAAGAGGGCCGCGTCACCAAAGTGCTGGCCTTCCGCGGCCTCGAGCGCGCGCCGATCGAGGAAGGCGTCGCCGGCGACATCGTCGCCATTGCCGGACTGCCGGAGGCCTTCGTCTCGCACACTTTGTGCGCGCCCGAAGTGACCGAGCCGCTGCCGGCGCAACCGATCGATCCGCCGACCTTGACCATGACGTTCCGCATCAACGATTCGCCGCTCGCCGGCACCGAAGGCGACAAGGTGCAGAGCCGCGTCATCCGCGATCGGCTGCTGCGCGAAGCCGAAGGCAATGTCACCTTGCGCATTTCGGAATCGAGCGAGAAGGATTCCATGGAAGTCGCCGGCCGCGGCGAATTGCAACTCGGCATTCTGATCGAGACCATGCGGCGCGAGGGCTTCGAGCTCGCGGTGTCGCGGCCGAAGGTTTTGTATCAGCACGGCGCCTCGGGCGATCTGCTCGAGCCGATCGAGGAAGTGGTCATCGACGTCGACGAGGAACATTCCGGCGTCGTCGTGCAGAAGATGGCCGAGCGCAAAGGCGAGATGATCGAAATGCGCCCCTCGGGCGGCGGCCGCGTGCGCTTGATCTTCTACGCACCGACCCGCGGCCTGATCGGCTATCAGGGCGAGCTTCTCACCGATACGCGCGGCACCGCGGTGATGAACCGGCTGTTCCATGCCTACGGTCCGCATCGCGGCGAGATCATCGGCCGCAGGAACGGCGTGTTGATCTCAACCGACCAGGGCGACGCCGTGGCTTATGCGATGTGGAACCTCGAAGACCGCGGCCCGATGATGATCGAGCCGGGCGCCAAGGTCTATCGCGGCATGATCGTCGGCGAGCACACGCGCGGCAACGATCTCGAAGTCAACGTGCTCAAGGGCAAGAAGCTCACCAATATCCGCACCCACTCCAAAGACGAAGCGATCCGCCTTACGCCGCCGATTCGCATGACCTTGGAAAAGGCGCTGGCCTATATCGAGGACGACGAACTCGTCGAAGTGACGCCGAAATCGATCCGCTTGCGCAAAAAGCTGCTCGACCCGAACGATCGCAAACGCGAGGAGCGGCGCAAGGAGGCGGAACGGGTGTAAATCATGCGCGTGTGAACAGCTCCGCTGTCGCGCGTTGCGCGCGGCGGCGGAAAAGCTCGCGACCCGGCCTATCCTGTCACAAATTGCGACACCTTCGAAATATCTCCGGCGCAAAAACCGGGGGACCGTGACGCTATTGCAACAGGCTGTCGAGAACGCCCGGTGCGCCTGTATTTTTTCCTTTGCAATTCTGGCCAAGCCCGATCTTTTGGCTAATAATCCTCATCGTTAACTGAACGTGAATCTTGGCTCTTGAGTAACCTGGAATCGCTTGCTTTGATCGAGGCACGAGCATCGCATCATGAGCACAGTCCTTATTGAAATTCGCCGCGCTACGTCGCGCGACGCTGGCGACGTCGCCGAAGCCCACGACGAGGCTTGGCGCGCGGCCTATTCCGGCATCATTCCGGGTACCGAACTCGAAAAGCTCATCAATCGCCGGGGTCCGGCGTGGTGGGAATCGGCCATACGCAAAGGCAGCCGAATCGCGCTCCTGCAATTCGGCGACAAGATCGCGGGCTACGCCAATTACGGCCGCAACCGCGCTCGCAGCCTCTATTATGACGGCGAGATCTACGAGCTCTATCTGCGGCCGGAATTCCAGGGCCTCGGCTTCGGCCGCCGCCTGTTCACCGCCGCGCGCCGCGACCTGGTGCAGAGCTCGATGAAGTCCCTGGTCGTGTGGGCACTGTCGGAAAACGAGAACGCGGTGGAATTCTATCGCGCGCTCGGCGGCAAGGCGGTGGCGCGTTCCTCGGAGAAATTCGGCACGCGCGTGCTCGACAAGGTCGCGTTCGGCTGGAACAGCTGAGCCTCATCCGTCACACGTCCGGCGGCGGCAGTTTCGCCTGAAGGCAGGCGGCGCGCAGCGTATTCACCAGCAG
The DNA here is from genome assembly GCA_035509535.1 of Xanthobacteraceae bacterium. Taxonomy (GTDB): domain Bacteria; phylum Pseudomonadota; class Alphaproteobacteria; order Rhizobiales; family Xanthobacteraceae; genus BOG-931. Next base: position 12,075 of record DATJLN010000019.1, read on the forward strand.
ACAGACGATCGTCATCGGCCCGACGCCGCCCGGCACCGGCGTGATCGCGCCGGCGACCTGTGCCGCTTCGGCAAAACATACGTCGCCGACGATCTTCGACTTGCCGTCCGGGCCCGGCACGCGATTGATGCCGACATCGATGACGGTCGCGCCCGGCTTGATCCAATCGCCGCGAATGAATTCGGCGCGGCCGATGGCGACAAACAGCAGGTCGGCGCGGCGGCAGTGATCCGGCAGGTTGCGGGTATGGGTATGCGCGATGGTCACGGTCGCATTGGCAGCCATCAGCAATTGTCCGAGCGGATTGCCAACGATATTCGAGCGGCCGACGACGAGCGCATCGAGCCCATCGAGCGACGGCCGCACCGAATTGGCAAGCTTGATGCAGGCGATGGGCGTGCAGGGCACGAGCGTCGGCAATTTATCCGCCAGGCGGCCGAAATTGATCGGGTGAAAGCCGTCGACGTCCTTGTCCGGCGCGACGCTGCCGACGACACGCGCGGTATTGATCTGCGGCGGCAGGGGCAATTGCACCAGGATACCGTTCACCGCTGCATCGGCATTGAGCTTGGCGATCAGCGCCAGAAGTTCCGCTTCGCTGGTATCGGCCGGAAGGTAATGGTCGAACGGCCGCATGCCGGTTTCGACCAAGGCGCGCGCTTTGCTCGCGACATAGGTCTTGCTCGCGGCATTATCGCCGACCAGGACCACCGCGAGCCCGGGCGGGAGCCCGTGCGCCGCCGTCAGCCGCCGTGTCTCGGCCGCGAGCTTGACGCGCAGATCGGCGGCGATGGCCTTGCCGTCGATGATTGTCGCGCTCATGTCGTCCCCTCTGTCGTCACTTTGCGGCCGCTCTCGCGGCGCCCCGCATCAACTGGTCGAGCCGCGCATCGAGCGCACGTGCATCGCCGGAAATGCGCAGCCGCTTGAGCCGCGCGGCGGAGCCGGCCGCAAGCTCGACCTGGCGCGGCGCAATCCCGAGTTCCTTGGCGACAAGCTTTTGCAGGGCCGCATTGGCCTCGCCTTCGACCGGCGCCGCGCGCACCCGCGCCTTGAGCACACAGCGTCCGTCGGCGAGGCGCTCGATGCCCTCGATGGCGTCGCGGGCGCTGCGCGGCGTAAGCCGCACGTCGAGCACGACGCCGTCCGCCAGTTGCGTCCACGGTTTCGCCGACGGCGCAAAAGCCATCGCGCTCAATAGACGTTGGGAAGAATGTAAAGCTCGATCACGCGCTGAATGAAAATGATGATCAGAAACAGAATGACCGGCGAAATATCGATACCGCCGAGATTGGGCAGAACACTGCGAATCGGCCGCAGCGCCGGTTCGGTGATGCGGTAGAGAAAATCGCCGATCATCGCCACCGCATTGTTGCGCGTATTGACCACGTTGAAGGCGACGAGCCAGGAGAAGATCGCCATGATGATCACAATCCACATATAGAGCGAGAGAGCGATATCGATGACTTCGAAAAGAGCGCGCATGGACCTTCTTTGTGCTTAGGGCATGATCCGGAAAAGCGGTGGCCGGCGTTCCGAAAAGATCATGCCCAACTACCCCAAAACATGATCCGGAAAAGTGGTTGCCGGTTCTCCGACAAGATCATGCCCAATAAAACCTAAGCATGATCCGGAAAAGCTTGCTCCTCGATCCGAGGATGGCGAGCGGCTTTCCAAGAAGACCATGCTTCATCAAAATGCTGGAACGGACCTCCGAAGCGATTTCGCTCCAGCGATGGCGGAAACTAGCCATTTGTGGCGCTCCGAACAAGCCATCGCTTGGCCGGCGGTCCGGCAACCGGCGCCGTCCTTGACACCCGGGAAAGGCGGCCCTAAATGGCCCGCACTCGCCGGACCGGCCATTTTCGCCGGTTCTTGCCTTAGGCGGGGCCGTAGCTCAGTTGGGAGAGCGCCTCGTTCGCAATGAGGAGGTCAGGGGTTCGACTCCCCTCGGCTCCACCAGCCTTCACTCGCACAGCGCCGCGAAGGCGGCCTTGCAGCTCGACTGGAATTATTTCCTTCTCCATTTGCGCCCGGCCCGCCATCTGCCCAGGCATCCCCAAAATCATGGCATCTGTGCCCGCCGCGGCGGGGGACAAGACCGGCGGCGACCGCTAAACAACACGCGCAATGACGCAGAGTGATTCCACGCCCGAAATATCGCTTTGGCGCCATCCCGCCTTTCAGCGTTACCTCTACGTGCGGGTGGCGGCGTCGATCGCCCTGCAAATCCACGTCGTTGCAGTCGGCTGGCAGATGTACGCTTTGACCGGCAGTCCGTTTCGGCTCGGCCTGATCGGGCTCGTGCAATTCATTCCGGCGATCTGTTTGTTTCCTTTCACCGGCCATGTCGCCGACCGTTTCGACCGGCGCTGGGTCACCTTCATCGGCGAGATCGTCGAGGCCGTCGCGGTCGGCGTGCTTGCTTTGGCGAACCTTGCCGGACATCTGACGCCGAATCTCCTGCTCGCCATGGCGTTCGTCGTCGGCACCGGCCGCGCCTTCGAGCAGCCGAGCGTACAAACGGTTCTGCCCAATATCGTCTCGGCCAAAGTGCTGCCGAACGCGGTGGCGGCTTCGACCTCCGGATCGCAGACCGCGGTCGTCGCCGGGCCGGCGCTCGGCGGCATTCTGGTCGCGCTCAGCCCGACTTTGGTGTTCAGCGTCTGCGCCGTGATCTGGCTGACCGCGGGCCTTGCGATGATCACCGTCAAAATGGAACGGACGGCGACGACACGGCCGCCGCTCGATCTGAAAACGCTGTTCAGCGGCGTCGCCTTCATCGCCCACCACAAGGTCGTGCTCGGCGCGATTCTGCTCGACATGGTCGCCGTGCTGCTCGGCAGCGTGATGGCGCTGTTGCCGATCTTCGCACGCGACATTTTCGTCATTGGCCCGCTCGGCTTCGGCATCTTGCGCGCCGCGCCCGCGGTTGGCGCCATCGTAACCGGGCTGGTGCTGGCGCGCTGGCCGATCTCCGATCGCGTCGGCCGCGTGATGTTCATCACCGTCACGATATTCGGCATCGGCACGATCTTGCTGGGACTGGCGCCGAACTTCGTCTTCGCCATTGCCGCCATGGCGATCATCGGCGCGTCCGACACGATCAGCGTCGTGATCCGCCAGACCATGGTGCAACTGCGCACGCCGGACGGGATGCGCGGCCGGGTCTATGCGGTCAATTCCATGGCGGTCATCACCTCGAATCAGCTTGGCGATTTCCGCGCCGGCGCCGCGGCCTCGCTGTTCGGCACGATTCCCTCGGTGCTGATCGGCGGTGTCTGCATTCTGATCGTGGTGGCGATTTCGCGGCTGATTTTTGTCGAGCTTTATGCGGCCGACCGCTACGACCTTCCCAAAATCTGACCCTCGCGCGTGATCCCGGAAAGCATGACGCCGCCGATCGGATCATGGCTGGAACGGCGCCTGCGCCTGCGGCATCATAGGCTTAGCGATGAGCGATCATCCCCCGGGCGGCGAACGACAGAACTGGAAGGATAAGGCATGCGATTGCTGATTATCCGCATCATGTGGCTCGTATTTGCGCTTGGGACTATCCCGCTACCGGCGCACGCCGCCCCCTGCGGCGGCGATTTCGGAACCTGGCTGCAAGGGCTCAAACAGGAAGCCGCCGCCGACGGCATTTCACAGCGCACGATCCAAACGGCGCTCGGCAATGTCACCTACGATCCGACCATCATCGCGCGCGACCATGCCCAAGGCGTGTTCAAACAAAGCTTTGAGCAATTCTCCGGCCGCATGGTGCCGCCGCGGCTCGCGCGCGGCCGCGATAAGCTGATTCAATACGGCTCGGTCTTCAACCGGATCGAACAGCAGTTCGGCGTGCCCGGCCCGGTGATCGTGGCGATCTGGGGATTGGAAACCGATTACGGCGTCAATGTCGGCAAATTCCCGACCGTCCGCTCGCTGGTCACGCTCGCCTACGATTGCCGGCGGCCGGACAAATTCCGCGGCGAGGCCATCGCGGCGCTGCAGATCATCGATCGCGGCGACATGTCGGCGGCCGACATGCACGGCGCCTGGGCCGGCGAAATCGGCCAGACGCAATTCCTGCCGTCGTCCTATCTGAAATATGCCGTCGACTATGACGGCAACGGCCGCCGCGATCTCATTCACAGCGTGCCCGACGTGCTCGCCTCGACCGCGAATTATCTCAAGGGCTACGGCTGGCAGCCCGGTCAGCCCTGGGGCGAAGGCACCCACAATTTCCAGGTTCTGCTGCAGTGGAACGCGTCGCAGGTCTATACCAAGACGGTGGCCTATTTCGCCCAGCAGCTCGACGCCAGCTGGCACTAGCCGTTCGCCGCCCCGGTGCGCTGGTCGACGGCGCGCAGCAACAGTGCATGCGGGGCGAAATGCATGAACGACACCGCGAGCTTGTTGCCGAGCCCCGCGACCACCACGCGCTGCCCGCGCATCAGGCCGTCATAGCCGATCTGCGCCACACGGTCGGGCGGCAGTTCGATCATTTTGGCCGCGCTCGGCAGTTCCATGCTGGCGCGCGCCTGGAATTCGGTCGGCACCGGACCCGGACACAGCGCGCTCACCTTGATGCCGCGGTCCGACCACTCCTGATGCAGCGCCTCGGTGAAGGACAGCACATAGGCTTTGGTGGCGTAATAGACCGCCATGCCCGGGCCGGGGAGGAAGGCGGCGATGGAGGCGACATTCAGGAGCCCGCCGCGATGCCGCGTCAGGCTGTCGACGAATGCCAGCGACAATTCGGTGAGCGCGCGCACGTTGAGATCGACCATGCCGAGCTGTTCGTTGCGATCGAGGCTCGCCGCTTCGCCCATCAGGCCGAAGCCGGCATTGTTGACGACGAAATTCGGCTCGAGCCCGCGCGACGACAGTTCCGCCGCGATCTTGCCCACCGCGTCGCGCTGTTCGAGATCCGACGCCAGCACGACCGGCCGCGGCCGGCCGGTTTTGCCGATGTCGTCGGCCAGCGCGTTGAGGCGATCCGCACGCCGCGCCACCAGGACGAGCTCATGGCCATGCGCGGCAAAGACCCGCGCCAGTTCGGCGCCGATACCGGACGAAGCGCCGGTCAACAGCGTGATGGGCGTCATGCATCGCTCCTTTCCGTCTCGGCGTCGTCGATGTCTTCACCGCCGATGCGGCGCCGCAATTCGATGCGCTCGCGCGGAGAAACGCCGAGCAGATCGGCGGCGCGCCACAGCAGATTGTCCTCGAGCTCGTCGCGCCGGCCGTCGGCATAGACGATCTCCCACATCATCTCGATGATGCGGGCACGGCCGGCCTCGTTAAGCGAGCGGTTGAGCGCGTGGGTGAAATGATAGAGGTCGACGGACTCGCGCTCGACCGCGGTCGCCTGCTCGATCAATTCCGCCGTGGCGGCGTCGTCGAGTGCGAAATTTTTCTTCAGGACAGTCCGCAGCTTGTCGCCCTCGCTCTGCGACATTTCGCCGTCGATCGCGGCGGCGTGGACCAGAAGCGCGGCGGCGGCCAGCCGGTAATCGTCGTCGGCGAACTGGCTCGGATGCTTCGCGCCATCGACAAAATCGGAGATGAAATTTTTGAAAGCTTCGAACATGCAATGATCCTGTTGCGGCGGGCCTTATATCGCGGCATTGCCGCCCCGGTTCAAGCCTGCGGCGAGGGGCCGAGTGAAGCGGCAGGCGGGCCTGCCATAAACCGCACGCTTGCTTAATCCGGCGAAATGCGCCTTTCCTAAGGATCGTTTTCCTTAAAAGACCCGAACTGTCCCGGCCTCCCGGCCATCCGCAAAACATGACCGCGCCAGCAAAAATGACCGCAACGACCCGAACTCAAGTGGCGATCATCGGCGGGGGGCCGGCCGGCCTGCTGCTGTCACATATCCTGCACCGGAACGGCATCGACAGCATCGTGCTGGAGCGGCAGACCCGCCAATATGTGCTGGAGCGCATCCGCGCCGGCGTGTTGGAAGCGGGCACCGTCGCGCTGCTGCGCGAGGTCGGGCTCGGCACCCGCATGGATCGCGACGGCCATCCGCATGACGGCGCGGCGATCGCCTGGGAGGACCGGCCGCGCTTTTTCATCGACACGTTCAAATATACCGGCAAGCGGATGATGGCCTATGGCCAGACCGCGATCACCGAAGATCTCTACGCCGCGCGCGATGCCGCCGGCGGCCACATCGTCGACGAGGCCGGCAATGTCCAGCCGCACGACCTGACGACGGACCGGCCGCACATCACTTATGAGAAGAACGGCATCGCGCATCGCGTCGATTGCGACTACGTCGCCGGCTGCGACGGCTACCACGGCATCAGCCGCGCTTCGATCCCGGTGAATGTGCTGAAGACCTACGAGAAGAGCTACCCGTTCGGCTGGCTCGGCATCATGTCGGAGACGCCGCCGTACAAGGACCTTTGCTATTGCTGCCACGATCGCGGCTTCGCGCTCGCCTCGATGCGCAATCCGATGCTGAGCCGCTACTACATCCAATGCGATCTCGACGCCAAGCTCGACGACTGGCCGGACGACCGCTTCTGGGAAGAGTTCAAGGCGCGCTGCCCCAAGGACATGGCCGACGCCATCGTCACCGGCCCGTCGATCGAGAAATCCATCGCGCCGCTGCGCAGCTTCGTCGCCGAGCCGATGCGCTACGGCAGGCTATTCTTGGCCGGCGACGCGGCTCATATCGTGCCGCCGACCGGCGCCAAGGGCCTCAATCTCGCGGTGTCGGACGTGTTCTATCTGTCGCGCGCGCTGGCCGAGGCCTGTCGCACCGGCAGGACGCATTACCTCGAGTGCTATTCCGACATGGCGCTGCGCCGGGTCTGGGCCTCGGCGCGCGTGTCGTGGTGGCTGACGCTGCTCCTGCACCGTTTCCCCGCGGAGACACCGTTCGAGCGGCAGATGCGGTTCAACCAGTTCGATTACCTGCAGGCCTCCGAACACGCCCAGGCTTCGCTCGCCGAGCAATATGTCGGCCTGCCGTTCGAGGACTGATCACGCCTGCGCGGCGTGGGCCCGTGTCTGAGGTTGCGCTCCGTCCGCTTGCGGATCGAGGCCCTCCAGCGAACGCCGCGCCGGCTCGACGCCCCAGAAATAGACGGCGACGATCTGCACCGCGACGAGCACGATCATCAAGCCGACCACGCCGGGCAGTCCGTAATTCGCCAATAGCGCGCCGACCACGAACGGCGAAATCACGGTGGCGCCGCGACCGAGTGTATTGCAGATGCCATTGGCGCGCAGGCGGATCTCGGTCGGGAACAGTTCCGGCGTGTAGACGCCGAACAGGATCGCTGTCTGGACATAGATGGCGACGATCAGCACCGCGCCGATCGCCAGCACGATCTCCGGATCCGAGGCGGCGTTGGAATGCGCATAGAACCAGCCGAAGATGATGGTGAAAAACGATGCGCCGATAATGCTCCAGCGCCGGCCGATTGCGTCGGACAAATAGGCGCCCAAGGCGCAGCCGACCAGCGAGGCGCCTGCGAGCACGGCCGTATAGCCGAGCGAATTGGTGATGGTGAGGCCCTGCCGCAAAAAGAACTGCGGCAGGAAGATCACAAAGCCGAAGATCAGCGTGTTGATGGTGATCAGCACCCAGCTGCCGACCAGAAGGCGCTGCAGGATCGGCGGGCGAAACATCGATGCCGCGGTCAGCTGCGGGATGGGCGCGGCGGACGCCGCCACCGGCAGCGTGCCGGATGCGGCGACTTCTTTCTCGATCGTCTGCAGCAGGCTTTCCGCTTCCGCATTGCGGCCTTGCGCTTCCAGCCAGCGCGGCGATTCGGGAAGGTTCTTGCGCAGATACCAGACGATCAGCGAGCCGATGCCGGCGATGACGAACATCGGCCGCCAGCCCCAGGCCGGGATGATCAGATAGCCGAGGATCGCGGTGACCGGGAAGCCGCAGACGGTCAGAAACGCCATGAATGACAGCCAGCGTCCGCGGGTCGCCGGCGGCACGAACTCGGTCAAGGTCGAATAGCCGACCACGATCTCGGCGCCGAGCCCGAGCCCCTGGATGAAGCGGCAGACGATGAGCTGCGGCATGGTCTGCGCAAAGGCCGCCGCCAGCGAGGCAAGACCGAAGATGAGAAGATTGATCTGATAGGTGAAGCGGCGGCCGAATTTGTCGCCGACAAAGCCGGTGATCAGCGAGCCGATAGTCATGCCGAGGAAGGTGAGAGAGATGAATTGCAGGTTCTGCGGCAGCGTCGAGAATTTGGTCTGGATGGTCGCGGCGAGCACGCTGCCGGCGACATAGAGATCGTAGCCGTCGAAGAACATGCCGGCACCGACCAGCCAGAAGATGCGGTAGTGGAATGACGAGACCGGAAGCCGGTCGAGACGCGCACCTGCATTGACGGCAGCAGCCATGATGTTCCTCCCCCGGCAAATTTCTCGTTTCGGCGTTGTTTTCGGAACGTCCGCCGAATTGGCCGGGATGCTAGCTGAGATCGGCCGCCGACACCACGGGTTGCCGGAATGGCATGGCGGCACGCCGGGCAGCCTGCCGTTCGGCAACACGGTGGTCAGAGGGGCCGCCGTGCACTATGAAAAGGCCCCGCAAAGTCTGGCAAGTCCACCTGACCCGCCGTGCCGGAGAAAGCCCTGATGCCGACCTCATTGATCGATTCCGCCGTGTTTCGCGACATCTTCACCACCGAAGCGATGCGGCGGGTTTTTTCCGACGAGAACCGCGTCCAGAAATATCTCGATTTCGAGGCGGGTCTGGCACGGGCGCAGGCGCGGCTCAGCATCATCCCCAAAGAGGCGGCCGAGGAAATCTGCAAGCATTGCCACGTCGGCGAGATCGATTTCGGAAAGCTGAAAACGCAGACCGAGAAGATCGGCTATCCGGTCCTGCCGGTGGTGCAGCAACTCGTGGCTCTGTGCAGCGACGGCCTCGGCGAATGGTGCCATTGGGGCGCCACCACCCAGGACATCACCGACAGCGCCACGGTGATGCAGATCCGCGAAGGCCTCACGCTGATCGAAGGCAGCCTCGCGCGCATTTGCGATGCGCTGGCCGGCCTCGCCAGGAAATATCGCGACACGCCGATGGCCGGGCGCAGCAACCTGCAACAGGCGGTGCCGATCACCTTCGGCTACAAGATGGCCACCGTGCTCGCCGCCTTCGAGCGCCACAGGCAGCGGCTCAGGGAGCTGCGCCCGCGTGTTCTGGTCGGCGAATTCGGCGGCGCCGCCGGCACACTCTCCTCGCTCAGCGGCAACGGGAACGGACAGGGACTCGCGACGCAGGCCGAGCTGATGAAGGAGCTCGATCTCGGTCAGCCGGCGATCGCCTGGCATACCGTCCGTGATACGATCGCGGAGGTCGGCTGCTTCCTCGGGCTCGTTACCGGCAGCTGCGGCAAGATCGCCTTCGACGTGAAGCTTTTGATGCAGACCGAGGTGGAAGAGGTCTACGAGCCGTTCCACGAAGGCCGCGGCTCGTCCTCGACCATGCCGCAGAAGCGCAATCCGATCTCCTCGGTCTACATCACCGCGCTGACGTCGGTGGTGCGCCAGCAATCGGCGGCGCTGCTCGACGCCATGATCGAGGACCACGAGCGCGCCACCGGCCCGTGGGAGATCGAATGGATCGTGCTGCCGGAGATTTTCTGCTTCGCCGCCGGCGCGCTCAGTCAAACCGAATTCGTCTTGACCGGGCTGCAGGTCGACGAAAAGAAAATGCGCGCCAATCTCGACATCACCAAAGGCCTGATCGTGTCGGAAGCGGTGATGATGGGGCTCGGCCCTTATCTCGGCCGCCAATATGCGCACGATCTGGTCTACGACATCTGCCGCAAGGTGGTGGCGACCGGGCGGCCGCTCCTTGAGCTCCTGGCGGAGAATGCCGAGATCACCAAGCACCTCGACCGCGCCGCTTTGGCCAGGCTTTGCGACCCGGCGAATTATCTCGGCGAGGCCGGCGCCATGGTCGACCGCGTGCTGGCGATGCGGGGCACGTAGAACGTCAGGGATGGCGCAAGGGAAGGCCTGTGAGTCCACAGCTTACGGTCTGGTACAACACCAAGTGCCCGGTCTGTAATGCCGGCGTCGGCTGGCAGCGCAATCGCCTGGTTCGGGCGGCCCGCGCGGGCATCATTGAATTTCGCGACATCAATCTCGAACCGGACGCGCTTGCGCGCTTCGGCGCCGGACTGGAAGACATTCGGCGCCGGCTTCACGCCGTCGACTCGGACGGCAAACTCCATGTCGGCGCCGACTGCGTGATCGCCGTTTGGCGGGCGACGCCGGGGCATGCATGGCTCGGCCGCCTGCTCGGCTTGCCCGGCATCCGCCAAGTCACGGGCTTTGCCTACGACAGATTCGCCGACGCGCTCTACGCGTGGAACCGCCGCAGAGGGCATTGGTAGAGAAGGCCGGCCGCTCCAGGCCTATTCCGCCGCCGCCGCTTTCGCCGCCGCCTGTTCGCGGACGAATTTGTCGATCGCCAATTGATCGACCTTGCCGGAGCCGAGCAGCGGCAATTTGTCGAGCACGATCACTTCCGCCGGGAACATCAGCTCGGCGGCATGTTTCCCTCGCGCATAGGCGATGAAATCGCCCCGCGTGGCGCCGTGCTTGTCGGTGACCATGATCAGCCGCTCGCCCTTGCGCGGATCGGGCACCGCCGACACCGCGGAGATGCTGTTCGGCCACAGCTCCGCCGCCAGCATCTCGACGGCTGCGAGCGACACCATCTCGCCGCCGACCTTGGCGAAGCGCTTGGCGCGGCCCTTGATGCAGATGAAGCCGTCGTGGTCGATTGTGACGATGTCGCCGGAATCGTGCCAGCCTTCGTACGGCGGTTCGAGCACGCCCGGCCTGTCGGCGCGCAGATAGCCGAGCATCACGTTCGGGCCTCTGACGAACAGCCGGCCGCCCTCGTCGACGCCGTCGACCTTTTCCAGCCGCGCTTCCATGCCGGGCAACAGCCGCCCGACGCTGCCGAATTTGTTGAACATCGGCGTATTGAGCGCGAGCACCGGCGACGTTTCGGTGAGGCCGTAGCCTTCGAGAATGCGCAGGCCGAACTTTTCGAGATAGGTCTGCCGCGTCGACGCTTTCACCGGCTCGGCTCCGGCCAGGACATAGCGCAGCGAGCGGAAGTCGTAAGGATTCGCCATGCGCGCATAGCCGTTGAGGAAGGTGTCGGTGCCGAACATCGCAGTCGCGCACCACCCGTAGATCAGCTCGGGCACGGTGCGATAATGCAGCGGCGAGGGATAGAGATAGAGCGGAACGCCCGAGACCAGCGGCAGGATCACGCCGCCGGTAAAGCCGAACGAGTGGAAAATCGGCAGCGCATTGAACAACCGGTCCTCGCGGCCGAAATCGATGCGGGCGGCGCATTGCGCCACATTGGTCAGCATATTGCGATGCGACAGCACCACGCCTTTCGGCAGCCCTTCGGTCCCCGAAGTGAACAGAATGACGCCCCAATCATCTGGCTTGCGCGGCACCAGCGGCTTCTTCCAGGTCAGCAGCCCGCGCAGCTTGTCGAAGCGGCCGACACCGGCGCGAATGTCTTCGAGATAGACGATGCGAACCTGCTTGCCGATCTCGGCCACGACATGATCCAGCCGGCCCTTTTCGACGAAGGTCCGCGACGTCAGGATCGTCTCGACTTCGGCGGCCCGGCAGGCGCCGAGAATATTGGCGGCGCCGGCGCTGAAATTGATCATGGCGGGGACGCGCCCGGCCGAGGACACCGCGAGCGTGGTGACGACGCCGCCGTTCGATGTCGGCAGCATGACGCCGAGCGCTTTGCCGACCGGCGCGAGCGGCATCAGCTTGCGGCCGAGCACGGAAACGCCGATCAGGAGCTTCTTGTAGCTGAGCTGACCGGAGACCGGATCTTCACAGGCAAGCCAGTCCGGGCCATGCGCCTCGGCCGCCTCGATCAGCGCTTCGATCAGCGTGCGGTCGGTGACCGACGTGCAGAACATCATGTTGGACATGATCGTATAAAGCGCGGCTCCGGCAGCCTGCCGCCGTTTCCGCCCCTTGATGTCCGGATCGACCTTGAGCTGGACCGGCTCGAGCACCGTCAGCGTGATCTTCGGAAACCAGCGGCGACGCACCTGGTCGTCGGTCAGCCGGCTGAAAATGGTCGATTCCGGCCCCTCGATGCGCGCCGGCACCACCATCGCATCGGCCTTGTCGGCGATCATCGCCGCGCCGTCATAGACCTTCATCAGGCTGCCGGTGACGGTGATGCGGCCTTCCGGAAAGATCACCAGCATGTTGCCGTCCTTCACCGCATTGATAATGGCGCGCAGCGAGAACGGCTTCAGCGGATCGAGCGCCATGGTGCGCACGAATTTCAGGAACGGCTGGATCCACCAGCGCTGCGACATGGCGACATCGATGGCGAAGACCGGGCGCTTGGGCAGGATCGAGACCGCGAGCGGCGCGTCGAGGAAGCTGATGTGATTGAGCGCGATGATGGCGTTGTGGCCGGCCTTGTCGATATTCTCGAGCCCCTTCACTTCGAGACGGAAGAAGGCACGGAACACGATAGACAAGAAATCGTTGAGCCAGTTCGCCGGCATGGTAAAGCCGATCGCCACCGCGACAACGAGAGTGGCGGCACCGATCAAAGCAAACAGGACCGGCACACCCAAGCCAAGTTTGGCGAGCCCGGCGAAGACGACCTGTCCGACGACCATGAAAGCGGCGTTGAGCACGTTCACGGCGGCGACAACACGCGCGCGGCGGTCGGTCCCGGCCCAGACCTGGACGGCAGTGAAGACCGGCACGATGAACAGGCCGCCGGCGACGGCAAGGCCGGCGAGATCGATCAGAATGCGCAGGCTGTAAGCCGAAGCGAAATAGGCGACGATGTCCATCGGGCTGGCCGAAGGCGTTATTGCCGACGCCGTCCACCCGAGATCGAGCGCGAACACTCCGATCAGGACCGCACCGATCAGGGTCGGGAGCAGCACGATGCGGCCGGCGGCAAGCCAGGCCGCGAGACCCGAACCGACCGCTACTGCGATCGAGAAGACGGTAAGGAACAGCGTGCCGACTTGTTCCGTGCCGCCGATATTGTCCGAGACGAGTGGCGTCAGAAACGACAGAACCAGCGCGCCGACCAGCCAGAACCAGCTTGCGACGATGCCGCCCCACCACAGCCGCTTGTCACTGCGTATCTGCTTGAGGAGCGATCCGGTCGAAGCAAGAACGTTGGGGTTTATGGCAAGATCGGGTGCGCCCGCAGGAACCTTTGGGATCAACAGACTCGATCCGAAGCTCACGAGCGCAGTCAGGATCATCAGCCAGGCGAAATGAATCGGATTGCTATGGCCGTTGGCGGCCAAGCCGGCCAGAATGGTGCCGACCAGGATGGCGAGGAAGGTTCCGCCTTCGATCAACGCATTGCCCGAGGGCAATTCTTCGCGCGGCAACAGATCCGGCAGGATGCCGTATTTGACCGGACCGAACAGCGTGGCGAGAGTGCCAAACAGGAACACGGCGAAAAACAATACGCTCAGCGAATGGAACGCAAAGCCTGCGACGCCGACGACGGCAGCGCCGATCTCGATGAATTTCACACGTTGGGCGACGAAGGATTTGTCATAACGGTCGGCCAATTCGCCGCCAAGGCCCGACAGAAAGAAGAACGGCGCAATCAAGGTGGCGCCCGCGAGTTGGGTCAATGACGCGGCATTGGCGCCCTTCATTTCGAACACGATGATGAAGAGCAGCGCGGTCTTGAGAAAGCTGTCACCGAATGCCGCAAAGAACTGGCACCAGAACAGCGGCGCGAAGCGCCGCGATGTCATCAGCGAAATGGACATGTGTGAACCTGGTTTCCCGGCGCTTGCGCCGTCCTCTTCCTTTGGCCGGTGTCGGCGGCCGCTTGCTTGTCGCCTGCTTTTCGTCTGCTTTTCGTTTCCTTGGCCGTCCGCCTCAAGCTGGGCGCGGATCGTTGCCCGGAAAAGATCATCAGCGAATGTAAAATCAGTGACCCGCCCTCACCCTCGCCCGCTCTCTCGACAGTCTAGCCGCCGCCGCGGGCCTTGGCGACGCAGCACCAGGCCGCGGCCAAACTGGGCACAATGACGCGGCATTGCCGGCAAACCCCGCCGCGGCGGACGGTTTTTGCCGGATTCATCATTAAAATCAATGGCCAGGCGCGGAATTGATAGCCCATCGGCAAGGCCTTATGGTGCCGCCGCATTATCCAACCAATTCCAGGCCCGCACGTGTTCGGGCCGCTCAGATCGGACGACGCATTCATGCTGCATTCTGTCACTACCCGCCGCGCCTTCCTCGCCTCGGCAGCGGCGCTTTCCGCAACCACGCTCGCGCGCAGCGCCCGCGCCGCCGATACCTAT
>DATJLN010000020.1:0-24480 GCA_035509535.1 Xanthobacteraceae bacterium
GCGCTGGCGAGCTCGGTGGAAGGACGCGATCCGATCGACATGGCGATCCGCGACGCGGCAGGCAAGGTGAAACCGCAACGTGCGCTGCCGACGGTCCGCAAATTCACGCCGTTCGATCCGTCCAGCAAGCGCGCCGAGAGCGCGGCGCAAGATGCAAGCGGCCGCGACATTCTCATCGTGAAAGGCGCTCCGGCCGCGATTGAATCCGTCGCGCCGCTGACCGCACCCGCAACGGCGGCATTCGCCGAGCTGTCGCACGCCGGATATCGGATCTTGGCGGTGGCGAGCGGGCCGCCGGGCGCGTTGAATGTCGTCGGCCTGATTGCGCTTTACGATCCGCCACGGCCGGAATCCGCACGCTTGCTGCAGGAATTGCGCGGGCTCGGCGTTCCGACCGTCATGGTCACCGGCGACACCGCGGCCACGGCCGTCAGCGTCGGCAATGCGATCGGCATCACCGGCAAGGTCTGCGCGAGCGGGCAGATCCCCGACCGCGTCACGCCGGAAGATTTCGCCATTTATGCCGGCGTCTTTCCCGAGGAGAAATTCCGTCTGGTGACGGCCTTGCAACGTAGCGGCCATGCGGTGGGCATGTGCGGCGACGGCGCCAATGACGCGCCGGCCTTGCGCCAGGCGCAAATGGGCATCGCGGTCGCGACCGCGACCGACGTCGCCAAAGCGGCCGCCGGCCTGGTGCTGACCACGCCCGGGCTCGACGGCATTGTCACTGCGGTCAAGGAAGGGCGCGCCGTGTTCCAGCGCGTCCTGACCTATACGCTCGGCATCGTGGTCAACAAATGCGTCACGCTCGTCGTGCTGGGCGCCGGCCTCGTTCTTACCGGCCATGCCGTGCTCACCCCCCTGCTCCAGGCGCTGTCGATGTTCACCAACGATTTCGTCAGCATGGCGCGCACCGCCGATCGCGCGACGCCCTCGCCGCGTCCGAATGCCTGGCGGCTGCGCAACCTGACGTTGGCGGCAATTCCGCTTGCCATGTTCAAGTTTCTGTTCTGCCTTGGCGTGCTCGCGACCGGCGCCCTCCATCTCGGCTTGACATCCGGCCAGATGCAGACGTTGACCTTCCTGATGTTCGTCTATGCCGGCCAGGCTCTGGTCTATGTCCTGCGCGAGCGCGGGCATCTCTGGGACTCCCGCCCTAGCATCGTGATGATGATGTTTTCCGCAGCCGACCTCGCGGTCGTCTCAACGCTCGCAATCTGGGGCATTTTGATGCAGCCGCTGCCGGCCGGCCTCGTGTCTGCCCTATTCGCGGCCGCTATTATCTTCGCCCTGCTGCTCGATCGGGTGAAAGTCGCCTTGTTCCGCCATTTGCCCATCGATTGAACGGCCAAGCCGCCAACACCCCTGCCAAGCCCGCTGCCAAAGCCGCTGCCCAAGCCCGCTGCCCAAGCCCGCTGCCAAAGCCCCTTGCCAAAGCTCTTGCTAGAATTCGTGCCAAAACTCCCGCCAACACTCCTGCCGTAGCCCCCGCTTAGCCGTCGCTCGCCCCCTCGCCGCACGTTTCGTCATACCCGCCTGCGGGCTTGCCACATGCGTAGCACCTGAAGGACACTATCAGCCGCCAATGATGCTCGATTCCTCACCCACTGTTGCGACGCAACCCATTACGACGACGTCGGACCTCGCCGCCGCCTGCGCGCGCATGGCCGCACAGCCCTTTGTCACCGTCGACACCGAGTTCCTGCGCGAAACCACCTATTATCCCCTGCTCTGCGTGGCGCAGATGGCGTCGGCCGACGAAGCTTGGGTGATCGACGCTTTGGCGCCGGGCATCGATCTCAAGCCGTTCTATGAATTGATGGCCGACGAAAAGGTGATGAAGGTCTTTCACGCCGCGCGGCAGGACATCGAAATCGTCTGGCACGCGGCAAAGCTCATTCCGCACCCGGTGTTCGATACCCAAGTCGCGGCCATGGTGCTCGGCTATGGTGATTCCATCTCTTACGACCAGCTGGTGCAGCGCATCACCGGCGACGCGATCGACAAGTCGCATCGGTTCACCGACTGGACGCGCCGGCCGTTATCGGACGCGCAGCTGCGCTACGCGATCTCCGACGTGACCCATTTGCGCGATGTCTATCAGGCATTGTTCGCCGATCTCGAGCATCGCGGCCGCGCCCATTGGGTCGAGGACGAGATGCGCATTCTGACCTCGCCCGACACCTATCGGATGGACCCCGAGAGCGCCTGGCAGCGCCTGAAGACGCGCGTGCGCAAGCCCAAGGAACTCGCCGTCCTCATCGAGGTCGCCGCCTGGCGCGAGCGCGAGGCGCAGCAGCGCGACGTGCCGCGCTCGCGTATCCTCAAGGACGAAGTCATCGCCGACATCGCGGTGCAAGCGCCGAGCACGATCGAGAAGCTCAAAGGCCTGCGCTCGCTTCCCAAAGGCTTCGAGCGTTCGCGCTGGGGCGAAGCCATCGTCGCCGCCGTCAACCAGGGTCTGGCGCGCGACCCAAAAACCGTGCCGCATCAGACGCGCCACCAGCCGGCGCCGAACGGCGCTGCGACCGTCGAACTCCTTAAGGTGCTCTTACGCATGGTCTCGGAGCGCCATCACGTCGCCGCCAAGGTGATCGCGACCGTCGACGATCTTGAACGCATCGCCGCCAGTGACTCGGCTGAAGTCCCCGCTTTGCTCGGCTGGCGCCGCGAATTGTTCGGCGAGAAGGCGCTCGCGCTCAAGCACGGCAAGCTCGCGCTCGCGATCGAAAAGGGCCGGGTCGCGGCGATCGAGCGGGAGTAGCAAGTCGAGTGTTGCCGGCACTGATGTTGCCGCATCCAGCTGACGATCAAGACACGCCTTTCGCCACCGCAAAACGCGAGCTTTGGAACGACGAGAGAGCTTCTGGTCCCAAACCGCTGCGGCGGCTAAGATACGTCAGGTCACGCAGCCGGATTGACAGGCGCCGTATCGGAAAAGCCGGTCACGCCTCGTACTTGAACGAGAGCGCGACGCGCGTGCGAAACGCCGTAACCTTTCCGTTCTCCACTTTCATGTCCATCTTCGTGACTTCGGCCACGCGCAGATCACGCAAGGAACTGGCGGCCGTCTCTATTGCGCTGCGGCCGGCATCCTCCCACGATTTCTCACTGACGCCGACAACATCAACAATGCGATAAACACTATCGAGCTCTTTCGTCGCCATTGGATTGATCCTTTCGCACATGATGGAAATGGCCGAGTATTGAGCGCAGACCCGACCTCATCCTGCGCGGTCAATGTATGCCATTTGGCCTTGCATGCGGAAGGTCGCGGTGTCGTGCAAGCGGAACCCTGCCGGGATCGATTTGCGTCATGAACGGCCAAAGCCATAAAGACACGGCCGCGAAATTCGTTATGCGCATCGCGGCTGTTCTTGTCATGCTCACGGCCACTATCGGCGCAACTGGTTACATTTCACCAGCTAAAAGCCAAACCGCCGCCCTCACGCCGGCGCAAGCGGAGGCGCTCGCCGCGTACCAGGGCGCACTCAGCCAATTTCAAGCGGTGCTGCGCGAGCGGCGCGCGCAGATCGACGCACGGAAGCCGCTGCCGAACCTGCCGGGCCAGGCACTTTATCTCGCGCGGCTCAACGTGATGAGCACATATAAAGACCTCACCGACGTGATGCCTTCAAGGATCGGACGGCCGAACAAATTCGGCATTCCGCCGGCCTATTTCGATGCCGCGATCGAGCCGCTGATCGATGAATATCTGCGCCTGTTCGATATCATGGATGCGCCGCCAGGCAATGCACAGAACTCCGACACGCCATTCGATGATGTCGTGCGGCTCGGCACCGATATTGCGCGCGCCAAGGGCCTCGACGCAGCCGCCGCGCAAGCCGCCGGCCGCATCAGTCTCGGCCTGTTCTTTGCCGAGACCAACGGCAAACAGAACATCGGCAATGCGCGTTCCAACGCCTACAAGGGCAGTTTTCAGACCGGCATTGCCGAAGATCAAAGCGGCCAGCGCAAATGGGCGGCGTTCAAGGACAAGATCGCCGCGTTCGACCCGGCTTTGATCGCGCGCGACGCGAAGGAAGAAGCGCGCTCCGCCGGGATAGATCGCCGCTTCAATCACTGGACCGCGGTGCGCGACGGCCTGATGAACGCGCATGCCGGCCTGTTTTTGGAAATTCCGGCGATTGCCAAAGCCCTGCCCGATCCGATCGACCAGATGAAAATGTTCGAACTGATCCAGATCGTGCCGAGCCCGACCAGAGCCGCGATCAGTTCAGGCAATATCACGGCCTACCGGATTTCCGATCCGCGCGTCATGGCCTATCTGCGCAACAACAGCATCTTCACCTTCGGCAAAACCGACAGGGCAAAAACATCAGGCACTTATCGCGAAATCCTCGACGCGATGTGGCTGTTCAACGACAAGTTCGAGCGCGCGCTGGCGAAGTTCAACGAGATCAGGAACCGGCCGTCGCCAAGCCTGCGCTAGGTCGATCGCGCAAACCCGATATTGTCCTCGATCACCGCGTTCGGCCCGACCGGCACTTCGCCGGGATTGGCGATGTCGAGCCTGCGGAACAGGATCTTGTCGCGCCAGACTTTGCGAAGAAAATCCTCGAACACATTGATGGTCAACTGCTCGCCCGGACAGCGGCGGTAGCCGAAGCCGAACGGTGCGAAGCCGGCATAGTCGCAGACCGGATATTTTTTGCCGTCGACGACGCCGAAAACCGTGCCGAAACCGCTGTTCGTGAGTGCGGCCTTGCGGCCATCCTTGACGTCGAAGCTCGTGATCTCGAAGGGGCAGCGTGCCAGGCCCATCTGCCGGCATTTGCTCTCGTCGATCTGGGCGCTGGTCGGCACCGCGAGATAGCGTTGCGGATCGAAGGCTTTTGGCTCCTTCCAGTGCACCGGATCGAAGCTCGTGCTGGTATGCGGCGTGCTGATATAGCTGTGCCGCTCCAAAGGCACGCCGAACAGCGCCTGCGGCGAGGCGCCATAGAAGCTCGTCCGCGCATCCTGGATCGATGAAATGCTGCCGCCGTTCGGCGAGATTACGCGGAACGATTCCATCACGAACAGTTCGAGCGGCGTGTAAGCCGCGCCGCTGGCATTGTCGAAATTGCCGCTCATCGTCTTCTGAAACGACGCGCGCATGTTGGGATCGCCGCCGTCCTCGGCCAGGCGCGACATGATTCCGTAGATCGTGTTGCCCCATTGGCTGAGCGCGACGAAATTATGGAAACATTCGAAGACGACGTCTTTCTTGCTGAAGTGGCTGCCGTCGCCGGCGTTCTTCAGCCAATAATAGGCCATGGTCTTTTCGGGATTCTTGGCTTTGCCGTCCTGGATGTCGCCGATGCGGTCGTCGATCCAGGATTTCAGCGGATCGAGCAGCCCGCGCACCTTCATGTAATTGTCATGGGTAACCGGCAGCAAAGGATTGCGATAGGCGAGAACGGTGTTGAACGCCTCGCCGATCTGGCGAACCTCGAACGGGGTCGCCGCGCCGGTGACACCGAGATGCAGGTCCCAATAGAGGTCGAAATAATAATCGAGATAGTGCCGCATGAACGGCTTGCCGGCGAATTGCGGATCGAACAGCTTGTCGAAGAAGCTGACGACCTTCGCGCCGTACATCGGCTTGTAGAGATCCGGCGTCACCGCTGAAAAATAGATTCGCTTACGAAGATTATTGTCGCCGCGCCTGTCGAGTCCTTGCAGAAAGACGGTCACACCCTCTTCGGGAGTCGGCCGCCAGTCGTGATAGATCAAGCCCCAGAGGTCGTAGGGCAGCGCGTTTTCCTTGCTGAAATTGACGTCGATGGTCGGCAGCAACGGCCGCTCGCCTTCATAAAAGCTGGTCAGGAAGAACGGAATGACGGCGTGCTCGACATAGTCGGGCTCGAACGTGGCCGGGATCGTCTGGCGGAATCGTTCGATCGCGGCCTGGATCTGGTCCGGAAGCTGCGATTGTGCGGTGTCGGCGGATGCCGGCGCGGGCGCGAGTTCGGCGGAAACGCCGCCGCCCAGGACTCCAACAGCTGCAATTCCACTCTTGAGGACGGTTCGGCGCTGCATGATGGCGGACTTCATCGCTTCCTCCTGTTGCGTGGCGTCATTGATCGCCACCGCGTCATGTCGACGTTCATTCAGGCGGACTGAATCGATGTAGAGGCGTTTCGTTCGACCGAGGCAATTATCGTTGAAGCGCCGTTATTTTATCAGGCGAGGAAACCGATTGCGATCAGGCGCGATCAGGCGCGATCAGGCGGGCATGTTCCAGGTGACACAGCGAGAACCTTTGCCGCCGAAGCCCTCGCTCCTCGCTCACGCCGCACTTCACGAGGGGTTCCGCGCGATCGCCGTGCGAAGTACCACAGCCTAAAGCATCGGCAAGCAAATGTTATTAGCTCGATCGTGTGCGCTAGGCGACGTGCCACTCATGGCTAAGGAACGGTGACTATCGTCAGCGAAACGGCCGAGCACAATCGGTTAGTCCGACGGCCACGTCTGCGCGAGCCTCGCGGAGTTGTGATCGCCGCTG
Organism: Xanthobacteraceae bacterium; assembly: GCA_035509535.1. Lineage (GTDB taxonomy): Bacteria > Pseudomonadota > Alphaproteobacteria > Rhizobiales > Xanthobacteraceae > BOG-931. The sequence continues at coordinate 6,512 of DATJLN010000020.1, forward strand.
CACCGCCGGAACTTTGCCGCGTCCTCACACCGGCCGCTCACCCTTGATCGTGACGCGCGTGCCGGCGCGCGTGTGCGGCCAGTAGTCCCACATCGCCCGATGCTGTGCGCAACGATTGTCCCAGAAGGCGATTGCCTTCTCGGTCCAGCGGAAGCGGCACTGGAACAGCGGGTTCTCGAGGTGCTGGTAGAGATAGGCCAGGATCCCGTCGCTCTCGTCGCGCGGAATGCCGACGATGTGAGAGGTGAAGCCGCGATTGACGTAGAGCGCCTTTTTGCCCGTCACCGGGTGCGTGCGCACGACCGGATGTTCCGCGCGCGGATAGCTCGGCTTGTCGGCGACACCGGCATTCGCATAAAGGCCGCGATACACCAGCTCCCCGTCATGAACCGCGGCGAGCCCTTCGAGATAAGTCTTCAGCCGGTCCGACAGCGCGTCATAGGCGGCATACATGCTGGCGAACAGCGTGTCGCCGCCATGCGGCGGACACTGCTGGATATAGAGGATGCTGCCCATCGGCGGCTCGATGTCGCAGGACACGTCGCTGTGCCAGCCCTCTCCGTTGGCGCGCGGACTGTTCTTATCGGCGTAAATTTTCATCAGCGCCGGCTCGCCCGGCTCGTGCGGCGCGGCGGGATGGACGTGCAACTCGCCGAACAGCCGGCCGAACGCCAGATGCTGTTGCGGCGTGATGTGCTGATCGCGGAAGAAAATGACGATGTTTTCGGCAAGCGCCCGGTGGATCTCGTCCACGGTCCGGTTTGACAGCGGTTTTGCGAGATCGATGCCATTGATCTCGGCGCCGATGATCGGGGTGAGCTTGTCGACGCCGATCGTTTCATAGGGCTGCGCCGCGTCGGCCAGGTGCCGAATACGCGGGCCATCCTTGCCGCTGAGCGAGCTCATGCACAACCTCCCGGCAAAATCGAGTTATCCACAGATCGTAGCGCAGGCACGGGCCGAGGCAACCCGCTCCGGGACCGCAGTGGCAAAGAAAAATGCGGCAAAATCATCTACCGAATCAAGAACGGCACGGCCGAAGCCGAGGCATTGCCGGGAAAAAAGGAAGCGACTCGGCTGCGGCGCAGCCGCGCACGGCTTGGATGCTCCCAAGCCCGCATCGAGGCGATTTTTTATCGGGTAACTGCACAAAAAAGTGCAGTACACCAGCCGCACGATGTGCCAAGATCGCTTTGCGACTCCGCTATTCCCCGCTCATCGGTGCACGTGATACGCAGCGGGGGTTGAACCGCTGGGAACGATCCAAACACAACAACGCAGGACAACTCTCTACAAAAACGCCCCGACCTGTTGTCGACGCGACGTCTGCAATCCGTCGCCTCACCCCGCCAGAAGATAAGCTGGGGGCGAAAAGCGATTAAATTGTGTTTCAGCCCGGCCTCGTGCCGGGTTTTTTTTGTACGTCAAGCCGGCATCGATGTGCGCCAGACCGAGGCGGGCTTGAGCACGACGTCGATCTTTGCGTCGGCACGACGCCAAGATGCCGCCGATTCTGCGAGTCACCAATGCCACATCAACCATAGCTTGAAGACCGCCCTCACCCCAACAGCGTCACCGACTCCCGGCCGATCAGGCGCGCCAACGAGCGCAGCCGGTTGGCGATGCGCTCGCCGTTCAGCGCCGCGAACTCCCCGGGGAGCCGCAGCGCCAGGCGATGGCGCTCGACCGCGAGCGAGGTCTCGGGCAGCACGCCCGGCATTGCGGCCGAGACCACGTAAGCCAGCCGCAGCGCTGCGCCGAGCACGCGCGCACGATCCAGCATGCGGGTCGAGACCAATTCGCGCAACCGCGGCGACAATTCGTCATCCATCACCAGACCGACATGGCGGAAGAACACGGCGAGCGCGAGATAGGCGCGGCCCGGATGATCGATCGCCATGAAGCCCGCATGCGCGATGATATTGAGCGACTGCTCGCCGCGGTAATCCGGATGCGCGCGCCAGCCGATATCGGCGAGAAGGCACGCGGCGTGGCGCAACCGCCTCTCCTCGCCGGTCTCGTCGAGACCCGACGTCGCCATGAAGCGGTCGGTCCACGGAATGAGTTCCTCGCCATGCAGCGGCGAGCGCGAGCGCAGCTGATTGAGATGCCGCGCCGCTTCGAGCAGCGCATCTTTCTCCTTGTCCCTTTTCTTCAACAGCGAAAACAGCAGGCCCTCGCGGATGCCGAGCGCCGAGAACACCACCTGCCGCGGCTTGCCGACGCGCAGGACGTGATCGAGCACGAGCGCCGCGTAAGGCAGCAGCGGCCGCCGCGCATTGTTGACCACTTCGATGTTCGACAGCGTCTCGACATCGACCCGGTGCAGGAGTCGCGCGAATTCAAGCGCCTCGTCGGCGGCAATGGCATAGCCGTGCATCACATGCAGCGGATAACCGGTCTGCCACATATGCAGGCGCGCCACCGAGCGCCAAGTGCCGCCGACGGCATAAAAGGTGCGACCTTCGCACGCCTTGAGCATCGACAGATTGGACAGCGTCTTGCTGACGAACTTCTCGGCCTTCTTGACCGACTTTCCGGAAATGTCGGCGAGCGCCAGGCCGCCGAGCGGACGCGTCACGCCGTACCGCGCCTGCGTGCCGCGCACATCGACCAGTTCCAGCGAGCCGCCACCGAGATCGCCGACGATGCCGTCGGCGCGATGCACGCCGGAAATGACGCCGAGGGCAGTGAGATCGGCCTCGCGCGTGCCGGACAGGACCTCGATCTTCGCGCCGATGGTGGCTTCGGCGAGCTTGATGAAGGCCGGACCGTTCTTGGCGTCGCGGCAGGCGGCGGTGGCGATGGCGAGCGTCTTTTTCACGCCCATGGTCTCGCACAGCGCGCGAAAACGCTTGAGCGTCGCGAGCGCGTGCTGCACGGCGTCTGCGGCGAGAAGCTTGGTCGATTGCACTTCGCGGCCGAGACCGCACAGCGCCTTCTCGTTGAAAATCTCGGTCGGGCTGCGCGTGAGCCCTTCGTAGACGACAAGGCGCACGGAGTTCGAGCCGATATCGATCACGGCGACGGGCGGCCCGTGGTCGAGACGTCCTTGAGCGTCGTCGTTCGCTAGCGTCATCGGTCGCAATCAGCACTCAGCTATTCACTGCGCAGTCCACCCGGCCGCGGATCGTGGTCGCAAGGAATTTTCGGCTTGGCTTCGGCCGCCTGGGCCCGGCTGGGCGGCGCAGGGCCTTATCTTATGCGATTCGAAGCAGGCATCACACGGCCCCTATCGGCCAACTATACCGGCTCCGGCCGATGCCGCAGGCGAGGCACGGAATCCTTCGGCGACTTGCCGCGCCCCGACAGGCTCGGATTGGTCATGAAATAGGTCGTGCAGTTGAACACTTCATCGCCCGGCGCCGGCGTCATGCGTTCCGACGAGCCGTCGCCAAGGAGCTGCCAGCTCTGCTCGTTGTCTTTCAGATTGGCGACCATGATCTGCTCGAGCACCTGCTCGTGCACCGTCGGATTGAGGATCGGGCACAGCACTTCGACGCGGCGGTCGAGATTGCGCGGCATCATGTCGGCGGAGGAGATGTACACGGCGGCCTTCGGATGCGGCAGGCTGTGGCCCGAGCCGAAGCAATAGATGCGGCCGTGCTCGAGGAAACGGCCGACGATCGACTTGACGCGGATATTTTCCGACACGCCCGGAATGCCGGGACGCAGGCAGCAGATGCCGCGCACCACGAGATCGATCGGCACGCCGGCGCCCGAGGCGCGATAGAGCGCGTCGATGATGTCGGGATCGACCAGCGCATTCATCTTCATCCAGATCGCCGCCGGCCGTCCGGCTTTGGCATTGGCGATCTCTTCGTCGATATGGGTGTGGATGCGGTTGCGCAGCGACAGCGGCGACACCGCCATGCGGTCGAGCTCGGCCGGCTCGGCATAGCCGGTGACGAAATTGAACACGCGGGCGACGTCACGCGCGATGATCGGATCGCAGGTGAAGAACGAGAGATCGGTATAGATGCGCGCCGTCACCGGGTGATAGTTGCCGGTGCCGACATGGCAATAGGACGCCAGCGCAGCGCCTTCGCGGCGCACGACCAGCGACAGCTTGGCGTGCGTCTTGAGCTCGATGAAGCCGAACACGACCTGCACGCCGGCGCGCTCGAGGTCGCGCGCCCAGCGGATATTGGCCTCTTCGTCGAAGCGCGCTTTCAGCTCCACCAGCGCGGTGACCGACTTGCCGGCTTCGGCCGCCTCGGCAAGCGCTCTGATGATCGGCGAGTCCGCCGAGGTCCGGTACAGCGTCTGCTTGATTGCGACGACGTCGGGGTCGCGTGCCGCCTGCTGCAGGAAATTCACCACCACGTCGAAGGATTCGTACGGGTGATGCACGACGAAGTCCTTCTGCCGGATCGCGGCGAAGCAATCGCCGCCGTGATCGCGGACGCGGCCGGGATAGCGCGGCGTATAGGGCACGAATTCGAGATCGGGGCGGTTGAGGTTGGCGATCTGGCCCATCTCGTTGAGTGCCAGCACACCGTCGACGCTGAACACGCCTTCGTCGGTGGCGCCGAGAATATGCTGCACGAAGCGCCGCAATTCGACCGGCATGGTCGCCTCGATGTCGACGCGGATCACCGATCCGCGGCGGCGGCGCTTGAGCGCGGTCTCGAACACGCGGACGAGATCCTCGGCCTCTTCCAGGATTTCCACTTCGGAATCGCGGATGACGCGGAAGGCGCCGAGCCCCTTCACCGCGTAGCCCGGAAACAGCTTGCCAATGAAGAGCGAGGTGACGCCCTCGATCGAGATCAGGCGCACCTCGGTCGCGTCGCCCGACTGCGGCAGCCGCACGAAGCGCTCGATGCGGTTGGGCATGCGGATCAGCGCATTCATCGCCTTGCCGTCTTTCACCCGCGACAGCTGCAGAGCGATGGTAACGCCGAGATTGGGAATGAACGGGAACGGATGGGCCGGATCGATGGCGAGCGGCGTCAGCAGCGGGAAGACATGGGCGAGGAAGAAATCCTCGAGCCAGGATTTCTCCTGCCGCGTCACGTCGGGGCCGTCGATCAGGACGATGCCGGCCTGGGCGAGTTCCTTGCGCAGTTCGCGCCACTGCGCCTGCTGGTCGTCGACCACGACCGAGACCGCTTCGGCGATGCGCTCGAGTTGCTCGGCGGGGGTGAGGCCTTCCGGGCTCTTGGTGGTGATGCCTTCGCGGACCTGCGCGCCGAGACCGGCGACGCGCACCATGAAGAATTCGTCGAGGTTATTGGCGGAGATCGCCAGGAATTTGAGCCGTTCGAGCAGCGGATTTTTGCGGTTGGCGGATTCCTCGAGCACCCGCCGGTTGAAATTCAACCATGACAACTCACGGTTGATAAAACGGTCGGGACTGTCGAGAAGATTTGGCTGCGCCGGACGCGCCGCCTCCCCTCCCAAACGCTCCTCAGCGCGCCGCAGCGAAGCGGTTTCTCGTGCAACCGCAGTAGCTTGGCCGCGATCGGCCATGGCTTTCTCATGCTCCTCGAAGGCGACGTTGGCCACTTATGCAACAATCCTGTGAAAAATCCCTAGCCAGATAACGCGGCCACGCGCCACATCGTCAAGGCCGAGTAAAGGCGCAGCTGTCTCTTTGGCTTGAGTGTTGCGGGCAAAGCGACAAAATCGCGGCCGCGCCGGGCCGCGCTGAAATCCGGGCTTAGCCGCTGTCGCGGAACATCTCCGCAGCCAATGCCCGGCTCGGCGGGCGGCCCTGGCGCAACGCTTCCTTGTCGAGCGCGATCACCGCTCCGCGGGCCGCGGCGAAGGACCGCTCGATGTGGGTCAGGAGATAACGGACGACGCTGTCGTCGAGCGCGAGCTGGCGATCGGCGGAGACCTTGAGCAGCACGCCGAGCAGAAGCGCATCGTCGGGCCCTTCCAGCGTGACCACCGGCAGCGCGCGCAGCCGCGATACCAGGTCCGGCAGGCTCACCGGCCACAGCGACGGCATGGTCCGTCCGGTGAAGAGAAGAAACGCGCCTTCCTCGCGCGCGAGATTGATCAGGTGGAACAGCGTCCGCTCGTCTTCGACGGCGGCGGCATCCTCGACGACCAAAGCACCGGTCGCGAGGGCGGCCGGCAGATTCGTTTCACCGAGATGCCGGCCGGAGACGACACGGGCGCCGGCCGCCGCCGCCCAGATCGTCGCCAGATGCGTTTTGCCCGAGCCTTCCGGACCGACCAGCGCCACCGCCCGCGCCGGCCAGGAGTCAGGCCACGAATCGATCAGCGCCAGTGCCGCTTCGTTCGACGGGCCGGACAGAAAATCCTCGCGCGCATAGCTTTCGGCGTGATCAAGCGCGAGCGCAAGTTGACGCGGCGGATAGACTGGCATCGACGACGATACGAACATCGGTGTAAGCAACGCAATAGCCACGGACAACGGGCATGGCGCGAAGAGTCAAGACGACGGCGGAGGATCGGTGCGCCCGGTTGAAAATCCGATCTGGGCCGGCTCTTCGCCGGTATAAAGCGGCGATGCCAGGTAGCGCCGCACCGCAAAGCGGATAAGCACGCCGGCGGCGGCCGCAAGCGGCACCGCGAGCAGAAGTCCGACAAAGCCGAACAGATAGCCGAAGGCGATCAAGGCAAACATCAGCCAGACCGGATGCAGCCCGACGCTGTGGCCGACCAGATAGGGCGACAGCACATTGCTTTCGAGGAACTGGCCGAGCAGCACGACACCGGCGACGATGAGAATACTGCTCCAATCCGGAAAGAACTGCGCCGTCGCGACCGCAAGCGACAGCACCAGCGCGGTCAGCGAGCCGACATAGGGAATGAAGCTGATCAGCCCCGACACGACGCCGATCAATACGCCATAGCTCAATCCCGCGAGCGTCAAGCCCAACGCATAATAGGAGCCGAGGAACAGACACACGCTCGACTGGCCGCGCACGTAGGCGGAGATCGCCCTGTCCATCTCCTTGAACAGGCCGCGCACGGTGTCGCGCTGCGGCAGCGGAATGAGGCGATCGAATGCGTCGACCATGCGGTCCCAATCGCAAATCAGATAGAACGCCACGACCGGCGCGATGACCAGAAGCGAGAAGATCGAAATCAGCGCCCGGCCGCGTTCCCAGACCGAGGCGAGCAGTCCGGTCAGATAGCCGGATGCCTGGTTGAGCAGATCGCCGACCGATTGGTTGGCGCCGGCGAGATTGTCGCCGATGACATGCTTGAGCCAGGGATATTTCGGATCGCTCACGAGGGCCTGCAGCCGCTTTGCATAGTTCGGTGCGTCTTCAATCAGCGCGGACAGCTGGTGCGCCAGAATTGGCACGATCAGCACGAGCAACGTGACAAATACCGCGAGGAAGCAGAGCAGGATGACCAGCGCCGCGATCAGCCGGCTCATGCCGCGCCTGGTCAGCCGCTCCGCCAGCGGATCGAGCACATAGGCGATCGCCATGCCGAGCACGAACGGCAGCAGAACCGGGCTCAACAGCCAGAGCAGCGCAACGAAGACGACAAGCGCCGCAAGCCAGAACACAATGTTGCGTTCCAAATGCATTGCCCGCTCCCGCCCGCCAGCCTAGAGCACAATCGCGAAAAATGAGAACCGATTTTCGGACAGGATCATGCTCCAGATGAAGATCTAGTGTCCGGCACCGAACGAATTCATGTGGCGAACCCACTCGGCGAGATAGAAGGCGATCGAGAGCAAGGTCAAGACCGCGACCAGCGCCATCAGGATATTGGCTTCGAGCGAAGCATCGAAATTGAAGGCCTTTTCGGCGAGCACCAGCACCGCGAGCAGGATTTGCGCCGCGGTATTGGCCTTGGAGACCATGAGCGGACGTACCGGCATCGGCTTGCCGATCAGCAAGGTCAGCATGAAGGCGGACACGATCATGATGTCGCGCGATACGACCAGGATGACCAGAAAGATCGGCAGCGCCATGGCGATGCCGAGCGAAATGTAGATCGACACGATCAGCGCCTTGTCTGCGAGCGGATCGAGATAGGCGCCGAGTTCGCTCTTCATCTGGAAGCGCTTGGCCAGGAAGCCATCGATGCCGTCGCTGATTCCGGCCAGCAGGAAGAGCGCAAAGGCGCCGCGCATCTCGCCGGAGACGATCGCCCAGACCACGACCGGCACCAACAGGATGCGGCCCAAAGTAATGAGATTTGGGATACTCAAGCGCTGCCCCGGCTAACTTATCGTCGGCGTTTCAACCGGGCAAAGGCCGGGTTCGACCGACATTTCGCGCACAGTTCAAACTTCCCACAAGATCTGGTTCCCACAATATAACGGCGGCCACGCGCTTGCGCACCCCGCGATTCCGACGTAGGAGGCGCGAGCGATGCCTTCCCGCCGGGGAGGCTGTTCGGCCCGATTTGGTGGCATTTCACTTTGGTGGCATTTCACTTTGGTGCATTCCTTGGATGAGGCGCGCTACGCGGATGCCGGCGTCGATATCGATGCCGGAAACCGCATGGTGGATTTGATCAAGCCCCTGGTGCGCGCCACCGCGCGCGCCGGCGCCGGCGCCGAAATCGGCGGTTTCGGCGGCCTGTTCGATCTCAAGGCCGCGGGCTTTGACGACCCGATCCTGGTCGCGGCGACCGACGGGGTCGGCACCAAGGTCAAGATCGCCATCGAGACCTGCCGCCACGATACGATCGGCATCGACCTGGTCGCCATGTCGGTCAACGATCTCGTGGTGCAAGGCGCCGAGCCGTTGTTCTTTCTCGACTACTTTGCCTGCGGCAAGCTTGATCCCGAGGTCGGGGCCGCGGTGGTGAAGGGCGTCGCCGCCGCCTGCCGCGAGGTCGGCTGTGCGCTGATCGGCGGCGAGACGGCCGAAATGCCCGGCGTCTATCACGGCCAAGATTATGATCTGGCCGGCTTCGCCGTCGGTGCGGTCGGCCGCAACGACATTTTGCCGCGCAAGGATATCGCGGCCGGCGACCTCGTCATCGGCCTCGTCTCAAGCGGCGTGCATTCCAACGGCTATTCGCTGGTGCGCCGGGTGGCGGAAATGGCCAAGCTCACCTGGAAAGATCCCGCGCCGTTTGCGCCGTTGCTCACACTCGGCGACGCGCTGCTGACGCCGACGCGGCTTTACGTGCGCTCATGTCTTGCCGCCCTGCGCGAAACCAAGGCGGTGAAGGCGCTGTCGCACATTACCGGCGGCGGTTTCATCGAGAATATCCCGCGCGTGCTGCCACAGGGGCTCGGCGTCTCGCTCGACCTTGCGCAAGTGCCGGTGCTGCCGGTGTTCAAATGGCTCGCCACTGCCGGACATATCAGCGAGCACGAAATGCTGCGCACCTTCAATTGCGGCATCGGCATGGTGGCCGTGCTCGATCGCGCCACGGCCGAGGTAGCATGCGCAAGCTTCGCCAGGCACGGCGAGACGGTAGTCCGTCTTGGCGAGGTCGTCGCCGCTTCAGGAAGCGAGCGCGTCGCCTTCCGCGGCCATCTCGATTTGGGCTTCAAAGCCCCATGAGTCGGTCAGCATGAAACGGCCATCATGAGACGGCCAGCATGAGACAGTCATTGAAGAAGCGCGTGGCGGTGCTGATCTCGGGCCGCGGCTCGAACATGACGGCGCTGATCGAAGCGGCCAAGGCGAAAGATTATCCTGCCGAAATCGTTCTCGTGGTGTCGAACCGGCCCGATGCTTTGGGGCTTGCGAGGGCGCGCCAGGCCGGCATCGCAACCGCGCTCGTCGATCACACCGCCTTCGGCAAGGATCGCGAGGCTTTCGAGCGCGCGCTGGACATGGAACTCGAGGCCAAGCGGGTCGACATCGTGTGTCTCGCCGGATTCATGCGGCTGTTGACACCCGGGTTCGTCGACCGCTGGAGCGGCCGCATGATCAACATCCATCCTGCTTTGTTGCCGCGGTTCAAAGGCCTCGACACGCATCGCCGCGCGCTGCAAGCCGGGGTCGAAGAACACGGCGCGACCGTTCATTTCGTCAGCGCCGGAATGGATGAGGGCCCGGTGATCCTGCAAAAATCGGTTCCCGTGCTCGGCAGCGACACCGAAGCCTCGCTGGCCGCGCGCGTCCTTGAAGTCGAGCACCAGATCTATCCGCAGGCGCTCCGCCTGGTCGCCGAAGGCCGCGCCAGAATGCCCGGTCCGGCATCCACTGTCCGCGGTGGTGCGCAATAAAAACCCCCGGGCGGACGACCGGGGGGCCACGAGCAATGACGTGAGCGATTGTTATTAATTTTGACGCGTGTCGGAACGGAACTTGGTTGCTTTATGCGACCTTGAGATTTTCCGCCGAAGTCCTGCCGCGATTGGTGACGAGCTCGTACTCCACAGATTGACCTTCGTTGAGCGAACGCAGTCCGGCGCGTTCGACAGCGGAGATGTGAACAAATACGTCCTTGTCACCGGTCGACGGTTTGATGAAGCCATAGCCTTTAGTCGAGTTGAACCACTTGACGGTGCCCTTTTGCATCGTCTGTCTCCTAGTTCATTCCAGATGTCGATGTCAGTGAAGACACGGGCGCGACCCCTGCAAGGACTTTTGCAAAAACTCTTGCAAGTCTTTTGCATGACGCGTGCGAGAGCCGTGCTCCGCGCCACAAGCTAGATTTTGGGGGGAAGTCCGAAGCGGAGAAGTCCGAGGCGATCGAATCGGCAAGGCAGCACCGAGCGGATGACCAAAATCCGTTTGCGTGACAAGCAAGCCAAAGAAATGCGGCGCAAGCGTGGCTGCCACATTTCGCTACACGATCAACATGTGATTCACACGATCTTACGGAGCGCTGTCTTCCGCGCGCGCGACGACGCCGCTACGAATCCTTGTGTCCGCATGCAGCCGCGACCACAATCCGCCTGTGGCAACTGCAAGCAAAGCCGCAGCGCTTGCCAACGCGAGAGCGACTTCGTGCGCCATTGTCTCGCCGAAAGCCGCAGCGAGATGCCGCGTCACTGCCGAATCGGTGGCAATGACTAAGCCGGCGACCCAGCCAAGCAGCGCCGATCCGGCCCAGATCAGAATCGGGAACCGGTCAAGCAAAACAGTGATCAAGGCCGCACCGATCATGATCAGCGGAACGGAGGCGCCGAGCCCGATCGCAAGCAGGAGAAGATCGCCGTGCGCGATCGCAGCGATGGCGACGACATTGTCGATGCTCATGACGATGTCGGCAACAGCGATGATCGCGACCGCGCGCCACAGATGCGCGGCGGCTTGGACTCCATCTTCCTCAGGGTCGTCCGGAACGATCAGTTTGGCGGCAATGATCACCAAAGCGATGCCCCCGGCAAGCTTCAGATACGGCAGCAACATCAGCCGCGCGATGATCGCGACAAACACGACGCGCAGGATGACGGCCGCGCCGGCGCCCAGCACGATGCCCCAGCGCCGCTGATGATCGGGGAGCCCGCGACACGCGAGCGCAATGATGACCGCATTATCGCCGGACAACAGAAGGTCGGCGAAGACAAGCTGAAGAACGGCCAGCCAGAACGTCGCGGCTTCCAATTCGGCGGTGCCGGCGTCGAACCAGGCGCGCCAGAACTCGGGATGCAGATATTGCGCGAGCAGTCCCACGCGACCTAGGCCCCTGAGCGCGCGCGGTCTAAGTCTTCAGTTATGCGCACGTCCCCGTCGGACACCGATGGCCCGCCTGTCCGGGACATGCGCTAACCGACGATCTCGTTGCCGGAGAAGAATTGCGCGATTTCGTTTGCCGCGGTGTCGGGCGCATCGGAGCCGTGCACCGAATTCTCGCCGATGGACTTGGCGTGCTCCTTGCGGATGGTGCCGGGCGCGGCCTTGGCCGGGTCGGTCGCGCCCATCAGGTCGCGATAGGCGGCGACGGCATTTTCGCCCTCCAGCACCTGCACGACCACAGGCCCCGAGGTCATGAAATCGACGAGCTCGCGAAAGAACGGCCGCGCGCGATGCACGCCGTAAAATGTCTCGGCCTCCGCCGTCGACATCCGCACGCGCTTTTGCGCAACGATCCGCAGACCCTTTTTTTCGATCATGGCGTTGATGGCGCCCGTCAGATTGCGGGCGGTCGCATCCGGCTTGATGATCGAAAATGTACGCTCGACCGGCATCAATTTATCCTTTAGGCCGAATTTTCCTTGGAAGCATTTGCGAGTGCGGCGGTAAACCGCGCCGGGCTTATAGCCTCCAGGCTTGGCCCCGGCAAGCGGACGCGGCGGCGGCACGAACCAGGCGCCCGGGCTGGCTGACGGCGGCTGCGTGCTGCGGCGCTGGGTCTATACGCCCTGTGGGCCGGTGCGGTGCTGCGCTGGATCAATGCCTGCCACTGAGCCCACGCGAAACCGCTGCGACTGAAATGACGGCCCCGTCTCTGAGCAAACAGAACGGGGCCGTTGTCGTGTAAATTGCGCGCTGATCGGATTTTGGCCGACAATGCCGGCATTCAGTTTTGCGCGGACTTCTTCAGCCTCGCCGGCTTTTTCTTGACGACCGGCGGCGGCGGAGCAGCGACGGCGTCCATTTCAGTCAGCCTGCCGCGGATGAAGCGATAGATGCCGGGCCGCGGGCCGCCCGGGAAGGTCAGACTCGCGGTGCGGTCGCCGTTCGGCTGACTGCTGATCTGCACCGCGGAGGGCGCACCGGCGCGATAAACGACATCGCACTCGCTCATGCCGAGCGCAATGCCGCTGCCCAGGAGCGGATCGCTCGCCGTTCCGTCAGGCGACGGAGGCAACGGTGCGCCGGGAGGCGTCCCCGGAGGCGCACCGGAAGGCGCGCCCGACGGCGTTGCGGCTGCAGCCGGTGCGGGCGGCGGCGCGGCGGCGACCGGCGTTGCCGGCGCCGGGCATGAGCCATTGGCGTTGACTAGATCATTGGCCGTGATCGGGCGTTCCTTTTTCTTGGTCTCCGAAAGTTCCGAGAAGGAATAACCGGCGCCGCGCCCGCTGATGTCGAAAGGCTTGGCAAACCACGCTTGGCCGCTGTCGAAATCGGAGCAGCCGCTCAGCGCGGCGGCCGCAGCGAGCGCCGCCAGAACGATTAAGCGATGCGATCGAAGCAGCACGCAACTGTCCCCTAGACCCGATCCTATTGCCGACTTGCGCGTTCTACACTGGCCCGCGAGCTTGCGGGAATTTGTGTTGCGATCATGGCGCTGAGTTCCGGCCCCTATGGTCATTGAATATATGACATAAATGTATCAAAACCCATCAACCCTGTTCGGTAAAGTTTAAATCAGATGGAGTAGCAAAGACTTGACCGGACTCTTCGTCCACCACCGAACTGTGCCATTGTGATGCAGATCACGGATTTTTTTCCCGCCCAACGCGACATTGAGTTTCGCCTACGCGCCAACGTTTGCCGCGGCTCAGGGGGCCGCTAGTCGCCGGGGGATCACATGCACTTGCAATTTGTTGGCTGCGGTGATGCGTTCGGTACCGGTGGTCGATTCAACACCTGCTTTCATCTCGTCGGCAACAACATCAATGCGCTGATCGATTGCGGCGGCTCCTCGCTTGTCGGCATGAACAAGCTTGCGATCGACCGCAATGCCATCTCCACCATTTTCATCACCCATTTTCACGCCGACCATATCGGCGGCCTGCCCTTTTTCATTCTCGAGGCCAATTATGTCCTCAAGCGCAAAGGCGCGCTGACCATCGCCGGACCGCCCGGCCTCAAATCGCGCTTCGCCGAAGTGATGGAAAGCGCCTATCCCGGAACGGCAAATCTGCAACTCGCCTTCCCGTTGACCTTGCGTGAGGTCGAGATCGGCAAGCGCAACGAGATCGGCAATGTGCAGGCAACGCCGATCCGTGTCGTGCACGACGAGCGCGCCGGCCCCTGCCTCGGCTATCGCTGCGAGGCCGAAGGCAAGATCGTGTCTTATTCCGGCGATACGCAATGGACGGACGCCGTAATCGACATCGGACGCAATGCCGATCTGTTCATCTGCGAAGCCTATACGCGCGACAAGCCGATCAATACTCACATGGCGCTCAGCGCCCTGGAAAGGCACCTCCCCCAGATCAAACCGAAGCGGCTCATCCTCACGCACATGAGCAACGACATGCTGGCGCGCCGCGCCGAGGTGCCGTACGAGTCTGCGGAAGATGGGATGATTGTGGAGCTGTAACTTCACCGTCATGCCCGGAACAGAGGCGGGCGAGGCGACGCCGTTCTTCGCACCGCTATGTCCGGCCAGGACGATCCTGGTCGCTATGCTCCAAGCGCCCTCTATGCCCCAAGCGCCGCTTCGATCGCGGCGAGCGCGGCCGCGGCTTTCGATCCATCGGGACCGCCGGCCTGCGCCATGTCGGGCCGGCCGCCGCCGCCTTTGCCGCCGAGCACCTCGGCGCCCTTCTTCACCAGATCGACCGCGTTGAAGCGCGCGGTAAGGTCGAGCGTGACGCCGACCACGACGCCGGCTTTGCCATCGCCGGTGACGCCGACGATGGCGACCACGCCGGAGCCGACTTTCTTTTTGCCCTCGTCCGCCAGGCTGCGCAGATCCTTGAGCTCGATGCCTTCCACCGCGCGCGCCATCAGCTTGATGTCGCCGATGGTGCGCAGGCCGTCGCCGCCATCGCTCTTGCCGCCCCCGGCCATCGCGAGCTTCTTCTTGGCGTCGGTCAGGTCGCGTTCGAGCTGCTTGCGCTCTTCCATCAGGGAGGCAACGCGGTTCGGTACGTCGTCGACCGGCACGCGCAATTCCGCCGCCGCCCCCTTGGCGAGCTTGGTGAAATGATTGGCATTGCTGCGCGCCGCTTTCGCGGTGAGCGCCTCGATGCGGCGCACGCCGGCGCCGACCGCGGATTCACCGACCACTGAGATGACGCCGATATCGCCGGTGCGCTTGACATGGGTGCCGCCGCACAATTCGACCGACCAGCCCATCGTATTGCCGCCTTCTCCCATGGCGACCACGCGCACTTCGTCGCCGTATTTTTCGCCGAACAGCGCGCGGGCGCCGGAGGCGCGGGCATCGTCGATCGGCATCACCCGCGTCGTGACCGGCGAATTCTGCAACACGATGTCGTTGGCGATGTCTTCGACGCGCTCGATCTCCTCGCTGCTCATGGGCTTGGGATGCGAGAAGTCGAAGCGCAGCCGGTCCGGCGCCACCAGGGAGCCCTTTTGCGCGACATGGTCGCCGAGCACCTGGCGCAACGCTTCGTGCAAGAGATGCGTCGCCGAATGGTTCTTGCGGATGGCGCCGCGCCGGGCGTGATCGACCTCGAGCGCCAACGCCAGTCCCGGCTTCAACGTGCCTTCCTCGACCGTGCCGATATGCCCGAACACGTCGCCGGCATACTTTTGCGTATCGGTGACCTTGAAACGCAAGCCTTCGCCGGTGAGCATGCCGGTATCGCCGACCTGGCCGCCGGACTCGCCATAGAATGGCGTCTGGTTGATAACGACGGTGCCGCTCTCGCCTTTTTTCAGTGTCGCGACATCCTTGCCGTCTTTCACCAAAGCCGCGACCACGCCTTCGGCGCTTTCCGTCTCATAGCCGAGGAATTCGGTGGCACCGGTCTTTTCGCGCAGCGCGAACCACACCGCCTCGTCGGCCGCTTCGCCGGAGCCCGCCCATGACGCGCGCGCCTTGGCGCGCTGCTGCTCTAGAGCGTCAGTAAACGCGGCGATATCGACGCCAATACCGCGTGAGCGGAGCGCATCCTGTGTGAGATCCAACGGAAATCCATAGGTGTCCGCCAGCAAGAACGCGGTTTCGCCATCCAGCATGTCACCCTTTTTCAGCCCTGCACTCTTTTCCTCAAGAATTTCGAGTCCTTTAGCTAACGTGCGCCGAAACCGTACCTCTTCCAGACCGAGAATTTCAGTCGTTTGTTTGTCAGCGCGCACCAGCTCTGGATAGGCTCGACCCATTTCATGCGTTAAGTCGGAAACCAGCTTCCACATCAGCGGCTCCTTGGCGCCGAGAAGCTCCGCGTGGCGCATAGCACGGCGCATGATGCGGCGGAGCACATAGCCGCGGCCTTCGTTCGACGGCATCACACCGTCGGCAATCAGAAAACAACATGCCCGCAGATGATCTGCTATCACCCGATGCGATGCTTTTTGTGGCCCATTCGCACTAACGCCAGTTATATCGGCGATATGGTCGATCAGCCTTTGGAACAAATCGATCTTGTAATTGTCGTGCGTGCCCTGCAGCACCGCGGCCATGCGCTCGATGCCCAGGCCGGTGTCGATCGACGGCCGCGGTAGGTCGACGCGCTTGCCATCGGCCAGCTGCTCGTATTGCATGAAGACGAGATTCCAGATCTCGACAAAGCGGTCGCCGTCGGCATCCGGCGAGCCCGGCGGCCCGCCCGGAATGTGGTCGCCGTGATCGTAAAAGATCTCGGCGCAAGGACCGCACGGGCCGGTATCGCCCATCGACCAGAAATTGTCGCTGCCGGCGATGCGGAGGATTTTCCGCTCCGGCAGCCCCGAAATCTTCTTCCAGAGCTTGAACGCCTCGTCGTCGTCGATATAGACGGTGGCCAACAGCTTGTCGGCCGGAACGCCGTATTCCTTGGTGATCAGCTTCCAGGCAAGCTCGATCGCGCGCTCCTTGAAATAATCGCCGAACGAGAAATTGCCGAGCATCTCGAAAAAGGTGTGATGCCGCGCGGTATAGCCGACATTGTCGAGGTCGTTGTGCTTGCCGCCGGCACGGACGCATTTCTGCGCCGTCACCGCCCGCGAATAAGGGCGCTTTTCGAGACCGGTGAAGACGTTCTTGAACTGCACCATGCCGGCATTGGTGAACATCAAGGTCGGGTCATTGCGCGGCACGAGCGGCGACGAGGGCACGACCTCGTGCCCCTCGTCGGCGAAAAACTTGAGGAAAGTCGACCTGATGTCGTTGACGCCTGTCATCTCTTGATCTCGAGCCGGAATGGGCCTTCTTAACCGGAGCATCGTATCCGAAAACCGGTTCCCACTTTTCGGGATCATGCTCTAGCCAGCCCATTCGCGCCTGTCCAGGAAACCGCAGAATCACCGGCGGAATTGATGTATAGCCTTAAACCATATATGCGCTGTTTTGGCGGCGCGCTGCCGCGAAACTGAGCATGGAATGAACGACCACAGCGGCAGTCGCCCCCTCCCCCCGACATTGCAAGACCGGCTTCGTCAGGATGGCCCCCACCGCCGCTTCGTCATGACGGCGGAAATCGCGCCGCCGGTGGCGTTCGACGGCCAGGAACTTTCGCGCAAGGCCGCGGCGCTCAAGGGCCTGGCGGATGCGGTGAACGTCACCGACGGCGCCGGCGCTCGCGCCCATATGGCGGCGCTGGCCGCGGCGAGCCTGCTTCTTAACATCGGCGTCGAGCCGGTGCTCCAGCTCACCTGCCGCGACAAGAACCGCATCGCGCTGCAGAGCGAGCTGATGGGCGCCGCCGCGCTCGGCATCAAGAACCTGCTCATTCTCACCGGCGACGACCCGAAGGCCGGCGACCAGCCCGACACCAAGCCGGTCTTCGACATCGATTCGCGCACGCTGATCGAAACCGCGCGGCGGCTGCGCGACGATGGAACACTGCCCACTGGCCGCAAGGTCGAAGGCAAGGCTGATTTCTTCATCGGCGCAGCCGACATGCCGATCGACCCGCCGGCGGGCTGGCAGCCGAAGGGCCTCCTCGCCAAGGTCGAAGCCGGCGCGCAATTCGCCCAGACCCAGTTCTGCATGGATGCCGCGATCGTGCGCCGTTATGTCGGCGTGCTCGAAGCGGCCGGCATTACCAAACAGCTGGCCATTCTCATCGGCGTCAATCCGCTGCGCTCGGCGAAATCGGCGGCCTGGATGAAGAAGCACCTCTACGGCACGATCATCGCCGACGCCTATATCGAGCGCCTGGAAAAAGCCGCTGACCCGTCACGCGAAGGGATCGCGATCTGCGTCGAACTGATCGAAGAGCTATCGACAATCCTAGGCGTCGCCGGCGTCCACATCATGGCGCCCGGCAACGACGCGGCGATCCCGGAAGTGATCAAACTCGCGCGCGCGCGGGTGAAGAGCGCGGC
>DATJLN010000021.1:0-21993 GCA_035509535.1 Xanthobacteraceae bacterium
GACGTAAGCGGCTTGGCCGCCGACAACAGCACCGGCCGTAGAACTGCCCAGTACGCTCGAAATAAGACAAAGTGAAAAGATTGAGTTTCTTTCAAATCTGAAGCTCGGCATCTGTGCTGCCCAAACTAAGCCGGTGCCATCGCGATGCCAGAGATGGCGGCGCCCTGTCCTTCAGGGTTTCTCAATTTTGGCTCTGCGTTCCCTCCATTTTTCCTTTGCGGGGCTTATGCCGGGTCGCTGGGGGGGGGCGCAGCGTTGCGAGTGGAATGAAACCTGGCGCTATCTGTATCTGCTGTTCGAGGAGTGCCTGGCTTCCGCCCCCGAATGACCCTCAGTCCGCTTCGGGTCAAAAGCCTGTCTTGCACTGATGTCCAACCTAGGTCGGCATGGATGCCGATACCGGACCTGCTTCAAACATCGCGGCAGCTCGGCGGACAAGCGAAGCTTTCGTGGCCCCATCCGACAGGGCTGCATTTGGCTTAACCGTCGCGACGAAGATCGCCAGTGAAATCCGCAGAATTGATTGTGCACCCGATCCGCTCAGCGATTGCACATCTTTGGTCGTGAATTCCTGAGATTGCGCGCGGTTACGATTAGTTAACCGGCCGGTCCGCATATTTCAACCTTCGCGCGAATCGAGGCTGTTTCTTTTTCGGCCCGGTGATTGACGATGAGCATTCCGAATACTCTTGCCGCGCCGTCGCCCGCAGTGCAGATGGTTTCGTCATCCTCCGGCTGGCTGTTGCGACAGAACGAAGCCGAGATGATCGCTACTTTTGTCAACGAGGCGATCAAGTTGCACGAGAATGGCTGCCTCTCTGAGGCGGAGACCGTCTACCGGCAAATTCTCTTGATCGTCCCCGGACATGTTGAGTGCCTGCGGTTACTCGGAGTGATCTTTCTGCAGCGCGGCAACCACGCGCCGGCGATCGAATATTTCGATGCCGCCCTCAAAATTGATCCGGACAACACCCTTGCTCTGAACGGGCGCGGCCTTGTCCTCATGGCGATCAATCGCCTCGACGAAGCGCTGGCCAGCTATGATCGCGCGGTGACCTTGAAGCCGGATTTTGTGGAAGCATTGGCCAATCGTGGCGACGCCCTGCATTTGCAGGGACGGTTCGAGGATGCATTGAGCAGTTACGACCACGCACTCGCATCCCGCCCTGACAATGTCGCGGTGTTGATCAACCGAGGCAACGTACTCAAGGCTCTGCAGCGGCGAGAGGACGCGCTGCAGAGCTACGAAACGGCGCTGCTTGCCGATCCTAACTCGACGCAGGCACATGCCAATCGTGCGAGCGTTCTGTGCGAACTCGGCCTTTTCGTCGAAGCGCTGGCAGCATGCGAAAAGGCGCTGGCAATTCGTGCCGAAATTGCCGAAATACACGCTATTCGCGGCAACGCTTTGTTCGCTCTCCGGCGTCATCAGGAAGCGCTTGGCAGCTATGACGCAGCTCTGACGCTGCGGCCGGATTTGGCGGACGCTCACTATAACCGCGGCATCGTCTTGCACGAGTTGCGGCGGCTGGATGAGGCCGTCGCGAGTTACGATCAGGCGCTGACGTTTTGTCCGCGTCATGCCGGGGCGTACTTTAATCGCGGCAATGCGATGCATCTTCTGCGGCGCTTTGAGGATGCATTGGACAGCTATGATCGCGCGCTGGTGGTGCAGCCCGACCGTGCCGAAGTCGTCAATAATCGCGGCCTGACCTTGCATGAAATGAATCGACATGATGAAGCCCTGCGCGACTACGAGCGCGCGGCAGCGCTGCGACCAGATTTTGCCGACGCCCATTACAACGGCGCATTGTGCAGATTAGCCCTTGGCGACTACCATCGCGGATGGCAAGAACACGAGCGGCGTTGGGAGACCACGGTGCTCAAGCGGGCCAAGCGCAGCTTTCAGCAACCACTCTGGCTTGGAGCCGAACAGATCGAAGGAAAGACTATTCTCCTTCACCACGAGCAGGGCCTTGGCGATACGATTCAATTCTGCCGCTATGCCCCGTTGGTCAGCGAGCGCGGCGCGCGTGTGGTTCTGCAGGTGCAAGAGCCGCTGCGTGAACTGATCAAATCGCTGCGCGGCGATACCAGTGTCGTCGGCCGCGACGGTCCGCTGCCTGACGTTGATCTCCATTGTCCGCTGCTCAGCCTGCCACTTGCGTTTGCGACGCAGGTCGAGACGATACCGTCGTCGATGCCCTATCTTTCGGCCAACCCGGCAAAGGTGCGCTTCTGGCAGGGGCGTCTGGGCAGGCGATCGAAGCCGCGTATCGGTATTGCGTGGGCGGGTAATCCGCGTAAGGAATTGCCCGGGGCTAGTCATATCGACGGCCAGCGCAGCCTTCCTTTTGCGCAGCTGGCGCCGTTGCTGCACCTGAATGGATGCCAGTTCTACAGCCTGCAAAAGGGCGACGACGCGGTGCAGCAGATGCGGGCGCATCCGCTTCGTCAGGCAATGACCGACTGGACGGACGAGCTTTGTGATTTCGCTGACACCGCAGCCCTCATTGAAAATCTTGACTTGGTTATTTCCGTCGACACGTCCGTCACCCATCTTGCCGGAGCGCTAGGCAAACCGGTCTGGCTCTTGAATCGGTATAACACCTGCTGGCGATGGCTCCTCGACCGGGAAGATTCACCCTGGTATCCGACGCTCCGTCAGTTCCGTCAGGACGCAAGCAGAGGGTGGGAGCCTGTCATCGGGAGAGTTGCCGCCGCGCTCCGGGATTACTGCTCCGAATTTGATCTTGAGTCCGTGACTGGACTGCAGCAACGAAATCACGCTCCCTTAGTTCAGCCTGGATAACCCGCGGCCGAACGATGTCCGTGAGGTTGCCATCTGACGTTCGCCTTGACTATTCGTATCTCGGCTCGGTTCCCGCCGCTGGTCACACCGACCTGCGCCACGGCAGCACCATCGAAACCCGCTGGCGATACTGCTCATATTGCGAACCGAATGCGGCGACCAGATCGCGTTCTTCGAGCCAGATGCCGACGAAGATATAGGCGGTGGTCACCGCTGCGAACAACAGATGCCCTTGCGTCATTGTTGGCGCTGCCCAGAAGGCGATGATGAAGCCCAGGTAAATCGGGTGGCGTACGAAACGATAGAAGAACGGCGTACGGAAGCGCGGCTCCGGCATTGGCCGCCCTGCGAGATTGTTGGTCACCTGATGTAAGCCAAACAGCTCGAAGTGATTGATCAGGAAGGTGCTGGTCAGCACGATGAGCCAGCCGAGAAGCGATAGGCCGATAATCGCTACGGCAAGCTGCGGGTCAGAGATTTGCCAGACGATCGTAGGCATGGGCTGCCACTGCCAGATCATGAGCGCGAGTGCCAGGCTCGCCAGCAGGACGTAGGTGGTGCGCTCAATCGACGACGGCACGAATTTGGTCCACCAGCGCTTGAACTGCGGCCGGGCCATCACACTGTGCTGGATGGCAAAGATCGACATCAGCACGAGGTTGACGATCACTGCCTGCATAAGCGATGTGGCCGATGACGCTGCGGCACCGTCGATGGTCTTCGGCACCACCAGGTTTTCGACGAAGCCGATGGCGTAAAGAAACGTCACAAAGAAGATCAGATAGACCGCAATGCCGTACAGGAACCCGACAACGCGGCCGGCTGGATGGCCTTGGCTGGGGACGTGATTTTGGAGTGTCTGGATCTGGGTCATGGCGCTCTGCGAAACCTAGCGGATGCCGGGAATGGGCCGGCGAGGCGTGCAGCATGACGGCGGCGGCGCCAAAAAGCCTTGTCCGGCGCTTGATTTGCCCTTGAGATACGCTTGATTATCGCTTGACTGCCGCGGCAGATGCCGGCGCAAGGGCCATATGGTGGAATTTTGCTTTTCCGATCACATGCTTGATGTCGAGCGGCGGGAGCTGCGCTGCGGCCGCGATCCCGTCCCCATCGAGCCCCAGGTATTCGATCTGTTGGTTTATCTGCTCCAGAACCGCGACCATGTCGTCACCAAGGACGATCTCATCGCCACGGTCTGGGGCGGCCGCATAGTGTCGGAATCGACCCTGACCAGCCGCATTAATGCGGCACGGAAGGCGATCGGCGACAACGGCGAGGAGCAGCGGCTCATTCGCACCATTGCGCGCAAAGGCTTTCGCTTCGTCGGCGAGGTGCGCGCGCAGACGGCCAGCGATACCGCACCCGCGGCTGGCGACAGCCCCGAGCTGCCGCGTCCGGCGCTACCGCTTCCGGACCGGCCCGCTATCGCCGTGCTGCCATTCATCAACATGACCGACGACCCGGCGCAGGACTACTTCTCCGACGGTATCAGCGAGGACATCATCACCGCGCTGTCGAAGTTGCGCTGGTTCTTCGTCATCGCCCGCAATTCCTCGTTCATCTATAAGGGGAAAGCCGTGCATCTGAAACAGATCGGCGACGAACTCGGCGTCGGTTATGTGGTCGAGGGCAGCGTCCGCAAGGTTGGCGAGCGCGTACGCATCACCGCGCAACTCAATGACGTCGCCACCGGCAGCCACATCTGGGCAGAGCGCTACGACCGCGATCTTGCCGACGTGTTTGCGGTGCAAGACGAGATCACTGAAGCGATCGTCGCCGCGATCGAACCGCAGCTTTACGCCGCGGAGAATTTCCGCGCCCGGCGCAAGCCGCCCGACAGCATGGACGCCTGGGACCTGGTGATGCGGGCGCTGTCGCACTATTGGCGGGTGACCCGTCAGGACAACGTCGTCGCGCAGGCGCTGCTGGAAAAAGCCATCGTTCTCGATCCCAATTACGGCCAGGCGCTGGGCGTGCTGGCCACGAGCCATACCTTCAGCGCCCATATGGGCTGGGAGGACATGGCGGTGGCGGCGCCGATTGCCGAGCGCGCCGCGGTGGCTGCGATTTTGGCTAACAGCGAGGATCCCTGGGCCCATCACGCGCTGGGCTGCGTCTATCTGTTTGCGCGCCGGTTCGATGACTCACTCGCCGAGTTCGAAGCGGCACTGCGGCTCAATCCGAACTTCTCGCTGGCGCAAGGCTATCACGGCCTGGCGCTTGCCTATTGCGGCCGCTGGGAAGAGGCAGCCAGGGCAGCGCAGCGCGCTTTGCGGCTAAGCCCGCGCGATCCGCTGGCCGCGATCTATTGCGGCATCGTGGCTTACGCGCAATACGTCGGGCGCAACTATGAAGAGGCGATGCGGCTTGCCCGCGAAGGGATTCGCCAGCGCAGCGACTTCGTCGGCGCGCATCGTGTGCTCACCGCCGCTGCGGCTATGGCGGGGCAAAACGACCTAGCCAAGGTCGCCTTGAAGGACCTCCGCCGCGCGCAGCCCAATGTGTCGCTCGACTGGATCGCCAAAGAGATGCCAATCCAGCAGGACGCCGACCGAGAGCATTATCTGGAAGGCTTTCGCCGCGCCGGGTTGGATTAGTCCCTGACTAACAGATCTTTTTGATAAGACACGTCCGAATTGGGTCAAAAGCCGAATTGGCCGGATCGTCGAAAAATGACCGCTTCTCCCCAAGAATGCGACATACGCCGGAGCCCTGAGAGGGGGCTTGGCCAGCGGATCGGATTCCGGAAGCGATCAAATTCAGTCTGAAACGACTTCGCTCTCGTGAGGTGCGTTCACCCTCAGGCCTGGCGCAAGCCGGCCTCGCGCAACAGCGGCAGCACCTGGTCGATGAAGTATGGCAGCTCGTTCTTGAAATTGACGAACGAGACCGTGGTGCCGGCGAAGCCGACTTCGTGCATCTTCACCATCTCCGACGCGATCCGTTCCGGCGTGCCGACCAGCGGATAAGTGCCGGCGCCGCCGGCGAAGCGCTTGCGATGCAGCCGATAAGCCTCGGCCTCATGCGAGCCGGAGAACGCCTGCTTCTGGCCCATGTAGTGATCGACGCTCTCCTGGTCGGCCATGGTCGAGGCGTAATATTCATAATAGTCCTCGGCCTCGGCCTGGTTCGGACGGCAGATCACATGGCAAGTGGTGTAGACGCCGACATCGCGTCCCTGCGCCTGGGCGCGCCGCTTCATGTCCTCGATGTGCTCGCGGCCTTTTTCGATGTCGACGAAGGTCGTGAACAGAAAGTCCGCGGCCTTGGCGGCGAAGTCGCGGCCGGGCGGCGAGAAGGCGGCGTTGAGCGTGATCGGGCGCGGCTTCTGCACCGGCGCCGGCTTTCCCGACACGCCCTTGAGCTTGTAATACTTGCCGTCGAAATCGAACGGCGCGTTCGACGTGTAAATGCGCTGCATGATCTCGAACCATTCCAGCCCCTGGCCGTAGCGGTCGTCGACCTGCGCCAGGTTGACGCCGAACATGGCGAACTCTTCCGGATTCCAGCCGCACACGATGTTGAGCCCGGCGCGGCCGTTCGAGGCATGATCGATCGTGGTCAGCGCCTTGGCGGCAAACACCGGATGCACCATCGGCACATGCACGGTGGAAAACAGCGCGATCTTCTTGGTCGCGCCGGCAAGGCCGGCCGCGAAGGTGAAGGTCTCGAGCGACCATTCGCGGCTGTTCATCTCGCCGCCGAAACCTTTCCAGCGCGCGATGGGCAGGATGAATTCGATGCCGGCGCGATCGGCCATCTGCGACACTTCGACGATCTCGTTCCAGAGCGCCGGCCAGCGCTCCGGTACCTTGGTCAAGGTGAGGCCGCCGTCGGAATTCATCGAGAAAACGCCGAGCTTGAACTTGTTCGGTCCGTGCATCGGATGGGATGGCGTCATGATACTGGCTCGGCTGGTGCGGCGGGGATTTCGCCGGTTGGATTGGCTAAGATCGCGGACGTCCGGTCGGCCGTCCGTCGGGACGCCAACTGGACGGCCAACTGGACGGCGTAGAGATTATTTTATACATAAAATAATCCCCGGGGCCGCTGTCAATGCCGGCTCGTGATGCAGCTAAGCGATCCAGTCATAGCCCAGATCATGGCCCAAACCGCCTCCACCGAGTCCGCCGCTGCCGCCGAGGTCGTTCGCATCGTCCGGCATGGCGATGTTGCGGTGATCGAGATCGACAATCCGCCGGTCAATGCGACCTCGCTGGCGGTCCGCGCCGGCCTGATGTCGGCGCTCAAAGCCGTCGCCGAGGATTCGGCTGTCGCAGCGATCGTGCTCGCGGCCGCGGGACGGACCTTCGTCGCCGGCGCCGATATCAGGGAGCAGGGCAGGCCGCCGCAGCCGCCGTTTCTGCCCGAGGTCTGCAATGCCATCGAGGCGAGCGGCAAGCCGGTCGTCGCCGCAATTCACGGCACCGCGCTCGGCGGCGGCTTTGAGCTGACGCTCGCCGCCCATGCGCGCATCGCCGCGAGCGACGCCCGCGTCGGCCTTCCCGAGGTCAATCTCGGCATCATTCCCGGCGCCGGCGGCACCCAGCGTGCGCCGCGGCTCGCCGGTGTGCCGGCGGCCATCGATCTCGCCACCTCCGGCAAGCCGTTGCCGGCGCAGCAAGCGCACGCCGTCGGGTTGATTGATCGTGTTGTCGATACGGATCTGCGCGGGGCCGCGATCGCCTTCGCCCGCGAACTGATCGGCAAGCCAATCCGCCGCACCGGCGCGCTCGCCGTGCCGGCTTTCGATCGCGCCGCCGCCGAGAAACAGGTCGCCGCGATCGAGGGCAAGGCGCGCGGCCAGCATTCGCCGGGGCAGGCGGCGCGCGCCGTCATGTTCAGCGCCGATTGCGGCATCGATGAAGGCCTCGAGCGCGAGCGCGCGATCTATTCCGATCTTGTGAAATCCAATCAGGCCGCGGCGCTGCGCCATATCTTTTTCGCCGAACGCGCGGCGGCCAAAGTGCCCGGGCTCGAGAATGTCGCGCCGCGAACCGTCGCAACCGTCGGCATTGCCGGCGCCGGCACCATGGGATCGGGCATTGCGGTCGCCTGCCTCGACGCCGGCTACAAGGTGATCGTGGTCGAGCAGAACCAAGCGGCGGCGGAGGCCGGACGCGCGCGCATCGGCGGTCTCTACGACCGTGCCATCAAGTCGAAGCGCATGAGCGAGGCCGACAAGACCGAGCGCATGGGCCGCCTCACCGTCGCCGCCGACCGCGCTGCCTTCGCGCCCGCCGATCTGATCGTCGAAGCGGTGTTCGACGATCTCGCGGTCAAGCAGGACTTGTTCAAGTCGCTCGACGCGATCGTGCGGCCCGACGCCATTCTTGCGACCAATACCAGCTATCTCGATCCGAACGACATTGCGCTCGCCACGGCGCGGCCGGACCGCGTCGTCGGCATGCACTTTTTCTCGCCGGCGCAGGTCATGCGGCTTCTCGAGGTCGTCCACGCCGCGCGCACTGCGCCGGATGTGCTGGCCACCGCGCTCGCCGTCGGCAAGAAGCTGCGCAAGCTCAGCATCGTCTCCGGCGTCTGCGAAGGCTTCATCGGCAATCGCATCTATTCGGCCTATCGCAAACAGGCCGAATACATGCTCGAAGACGGCGCGCTGCCGCAGGATGTCGACGGCGCTGTCGAGGCCTATGGCCTGCCGATGGGGCCGTTCGCCGTCAACGATCTCTCCGGCCTCGATATTGCCTGGGCGCGACGGAAGCGGCTCGCGCCGACGCGCGATCCGCGCGAGCGCTATGTCACCGTCGCCGACACGCTGTGCGAGATGCGACGGCTCGGCCAGAAAACGGGCGCCGGCTGGTATCGCTATGTCGACGGCAAGCGCATGCCGGATCCACAAGTCGCCGAACTGATCGAGGCGGCCTCGCGCGCCAAGGGCATCGTGCGCCGTCCGCTCGCTGCGGCGGAAATCCAGTCGCGCGTCGTCGCCGCGATGGTCAATGAAGGGGCCAAGATCCTGGCTGAAGGCATCGCGCTGCGCGCCTCCGACATCGATCTCGTCCTGGTCAATGGCTATGGCTATCCCGCCTGGCGCGGCGGGCCGATGTTCGAAGCCGACCGAATCGGCCTTGATGTCATCCTCGCCGAAGTCGAGCGCATGAAGGAACGTGATGGACTGGGATGGGAGCCGGCGCCGCTGCTCGTCGAACTGGCAAAAGCCGGCAAGGGGTTTGCGGGCTAGAAAGCGGTACTCTGAGCCCGGAACAAACTCCGCTCATTCCCGCGTAGGCGGGAATCCAGTCTTTCGTGAAACGCTGGGTCCCCGCTTTCGCGGGCACGAGCGGACAGGGGACGCGGAGTACCTACGGTGTCCAGTCCGGCGCAACGCGACGCAATGACAACTCTATTGAATGTTTTCTTGTTCGCGCATTTCTTTATATTTGTCACCCCAAATACCATTCTTACGATCTTTTGCCTCGGCCTCTACTGCCCTCACTCTTTTCAAAAACGCGTTGTATCTATCCTCTGACATCATACGGTGCGGCTCCTCCTCTTTTTTTAGCTTAAGATTCAGCGCCCGAAAGGAATCGACCGAGTCTGTCATTACTCCACCGGGAAAGGCGCCTTCCCGTATGAGCGAGATATTGAGACAATCTTCTCCGTCTTCAATTAATACATAAATCAATTGACCGAATTTACCCATCGGCGTAGCCGTAATAGGAGTGGCTTGAGCATTGGGATGAGACGCAAGCCAATTATCGACGATCAACCCGACGTCGTCTGACCTCATGGCTCTAACAAAACCAGTGCCAAGGAGGATATAAGCTGCTGACTTATCTCCGTTTCTACTACCTATTATCTCTTTGAAGTTGATTTCATTTGCAGGGAATGACTCTTGCGCATGAACAGTGAATGAAGATGACAGTGCAAAGACGAGCAGAGTCACCAAGGAATATCTCGTCACCGCTTCTCTCCAAAGAAGAACTACATTCAACCATGGTCGCGCGGCGCTAAGAAACTCTGAACGGTCTACGGGTCTTGTGGCCAAGCTGGCCTCTTTCCGCTTACCCTTGAAAACCATCGGCGGCTTACGCAGGACGCGTCACCGCGGCTAGAAGCCAACAATGCCCGCTTAGGGTCATGAGGGGGCGAATGTAATGTGACCGCCGAACAGGTTCCCGGTTAGTCCACGCCGCCCTATGCTGACGTGAGCTAAGGCGTCCAGTCCGGCGCGACCAGGCGCCGCTTGCCGTCGGATGTCACCTGAACGCCGGGCGCATCCGTGTCGATCTTGTCCCAGAGCTGGCAGGTGACCGGCTTGTGCTTCTGGTCGAGCCCCTCGCAATAATTGGTGAACTCGCACAGCCGCACGTCGCCGCCGCGGCCGAGCAGATATTTGCGGAACGTGTCGGGATCGGCGAGCGACTGCCGCGCCGCGCCGACAATGTCGCAGACGCCGTCGGCCAGCAGCTTCTCGGCCATCTCGAAATTGTGCACGCCGCCGGTGCAGACGATCGGCGTGTCGAAGCCGGCGGCGCGGATCGCTGAGCGGATGGCGCCGGTCGCCGGCGCATTGCGCCCGAACGGCCCGCGATTGTCGGAAATATATTGCGGCATGCACTCGTAGCCGCTGCGCCCGGTATAGGGATAGGCCGCCCAGCCGACGGCGGGCTGCTTGGCATCGTCGAACTTGCCGCCGCGCGAGGTCGACAGAAAATCCATGCCGGCGCGTGCGAAGGCCACGCCGAAATAGGCCGCGTCGTCGACCTCGCTGCCGCTATCGATGCACTCGTCGGCAAGGAAACGGCAGCCGACGACGAAATCCTTGCCGACTTTGGCGCGCACCGCCGCATAAACTTCGAGCGGCAGCCGCACGCGGTTCTCTCTCGCGCCGCCATAGCCGTCGTCGCGCGTATTGGTGCGCGACAAGAACGACGCCATCGTATAGGCGTGGGCGTAATGCAGCTCGACGCCGTCGAAACCGGCTTCGCGCGCCCGCGCTGCGGCTTCGGCAAAGAGCGGCGGCAGAACCGCGGGCAGGGTGCGGACGTGATCCAGATGCATGTCGGTGATCCGTTCGCGATAGCCATAGTCGAGCGCTTCAAGCTCGGCCGCGCTCAAGACCTGCGCCAGTGCGTCGTGACTCATGGCGGCGAGCCGCGCCCTGACATCGCTCTCGCTCAACGTCACGTCGCCGAGCGCTTTGCGATGCGCGTCGGTGATCGCGAGGAATCGCTGCAGGAATTTTTCCGGCTCGGGCCGCCGGCGGATGGCGAGGAAATCGATGAGCTGGATGAAAAGCCGCGTCTCGCCGCCGCTCGCCGCACGCACCGCGTCGGTCAAGCGGCGCAGTCCCGCCACATAGCGGTCATGGCCGATCCGCAACAGCGGTCCGCTCGGTATGTCGCGGATGCCAGTGGCTTCGACAACCACGGCGCCGGGACGGCCGCGGGCGAAGCGCTCGTACCAGGCCACCACTTCGTCGGTCACAACACCGTCTTCGGATGCCCGCCATGGCACCATGGCGGGAACCCAGCTGCGCTGCTCGAGCGTGGCCGGGCCGATGCGCAACGGCGAAAACAAACGCGAATTTTGGGCTTCTTCACGTGACGGGATCCGGCCGAAGCCGGCCGAATAGCGGATGCGTTCAGGCGGTCGCCACATGAAACTGCAGTATAGGGGCGGATCAAATTATTTCAAGTATAAAATAATTTACCGGGCGTCTCCGTTGTGCACGTTTATAACGTGTTCCGGTGCGGGGCGCGCCGCTGCAGCGTCCGCCGAGGACTTTCGAGGGACTTTTTCGCCGCCGCCGGGTTTTCCATTGGTTGCTTGAACCCTATAAAGTTCAGGCTTAAAGCAACAATGCACAAGACGACGGAGCCCTGATACAACGGCAAATTGAGAGCCTGCCCCGTGACGAGGCCCGCGCCGGTGACTCAGGCAAAAATTCGCCGGATGGGCGGGAAGGGGCGCCGAGAAGGAACCGGCGGCGAACACGACGGGCAACGGAGACTGCAACGGATTTGTTTATTTGTTTCGGCGCCGCTCCGAAATTTGCAAAGACGCTGATACCGCATCTGGAGAGCTTTGAGATATGAACGATGTCGCCGCACTGCCGCTCGATGCGGAAACCAAGGTGATCGAGCGGCCCAGCGATCACAAGGACGAGCTGCGGCTGTGGCTGCGGTTGTTCAGCTGCAAGATGCTCATTGAAAATGAGATTCGCCGGCGGCTGCGCGACAATTTCGAGATCACGCTGCCCCGCTTCGATCTGATGGCGCAGCTCGACAAGGCGCCGGCCGGAATGAAGCTCGGCGAACTGTCGCAGCGCTTGATGGTCTCTAACGGCAATATCACCGGCCTGGTCGACCGGCTGGTGGAGCAGGGCCTGCTCGACCGCCAGCCGGCGCCGAACGATCGCCGCGCCCAGCTGGTGAGGCTCACGGCGGAAGGTCGCCGCAGCTTCCGCGCCATGGCGGCCTCGCATGAGGCCTGGATCGCCGAAATCCTCGGCGACCTGACGTCCGGCGAGCGCGATACGCTGATGCGCCTTCTCGGCAAGGCCAAGGCCGGCGCGCGGCGCGCGATCACCGACGGCGACAAAGCGTAATCGCGCTGCTGTCACGAAGCGCGCGTGCGGCGATCCGCGCGCTCAAGATTGCGCGCGGTCCACCTGCGCGCCGTCCACCTGATCGCGGTAATAGTCGCACCAGTAGCGCGGCCCCAAGCCGCGGTCAGGGCCGACCATCGAGAAGCCGCCGTCGACCGGAACGTCGCAACCCGTCACCCACGACGCCTTGTCCGAGCAAACGAAAACGACGACGTTGGCCACTTCCTCCATGCGGCCGACGCGGCCGAGCGGGTTGACCTCGGCGCCTGCGCGGTCGGCGAGATCGCGATTGTTGCTCGTCATCGTCTCCATCGGCGGCGACCAGGTCCAGCCCGGCGAAATCGTCACGACGCGAATGCCCTGGGCGCCGAGGCTGACCGCGGCAAGCTTGGTCAGGTGCATGAGACCGGCCTTGCCGACCGAGTACGGCCCGCGGAAGCCGTTGCCGAATTTGCCGGCGACACTGCCGATATTGACGATGACGCCGCCCGGCTTTGTCAGCATCGGCAGCGCCTTCTGCATCAGGATGGCCGCGCCGACGACATTGACGTCGAGCGCCGCCAGCCAATCCTGCCGCGACGTCGCAAGCCCGTTGTCGAGATAGGAGCAGGCGCAGTTGATTATGGCGTCGAGCCGCCCGAATTCGGCGCGGCAGTCGCTCAGGCAGTCGTCGATCTCGGCATCGCTGCGCAGATCGAGATGCCGGTAGCGCGCGCCCGCGCCGAGAGCCTCGACAAGCTTGGCGCCGCGCGCGTCTTCGATCCCGGTCGCCAGCACTTTGGCGCCGGCAGCATGCAGGCCCGCAACGATCGCGCCGCCGATGCTGTGTGTTCCGCCGGTCACGAGGGCGACTTTTCCGTCGAGGTCCACTGTCGGTACTCCTGCTGTCGATCACGGCATGTCGGTTGACAGCGTTAGCAAAAATCATAAGCAGGATTGCAACAAATGCGATGCGCAGTCAGGAGGTCAGGTTTGCGCGATCCACATTGTCATTCGAGCAGCGTCATGGTCGCGCGGCCCGCCGAAGCCGCCTTCGAACTGATGGCGGACGGCCTCAAGCAGGGGCGCTGGGCGTGGGGCAGTTTCGACCGCACCGAGGTGAGCCCGGGCCTGTTCAAGGGCCGCTCGGTCTTCACCGGCAAGGACACTTATGTCCGCCTGCACGTCGACCGGCCGCGTTTTGTGGTCGACTACGACGTCGGCGGCTCGCCCGAAGCGATGCAGTTCCGCAACATGTCGCGGGTCGTTCCAGGTGCGCTTCTGAAAATCGGCGACGACCGCTGCGTCGTGACCCTGCTGTCTTGGCGGCTCTCGACACAGAGCGATGCCGATTGGGAGCAGTTCTGCTGCATCCACGAGGCTGAGATGTTCCTGATCAAAGGCCTGCTGGAGCGCGACTGAATATGCCCGGGCTCGAGCCGCCCGGCGAGCAGCATCACCCGGCCCCTGCGTCAGCACGGCCGGCCGAATTCGCTTTGCAAGGAGATACTTTAAGTCTAAAACAACATCCTGACAAGCTGATTTGCTTTTGCGGTTTTGGGCCGTCGCTGCCGCCGGATTGGGCGGCCTAAATCTCATGCCTGCTTCGCGTGCACGAAGCATTGCAAGAGCAACGGGAAGGTCTCATAAATATTTGCGCCGCCGTCGCGCTGGCGCGCTGCAGACGGTCTGGAGGTTCTCATGGCTGAACGTTCGTTTGCACGCGAGGTCCAGGATCTCAAATTGGGCGAAGGCGAAGAATTCCGCGGCGAGGGAATTCTGGCGATCACCAAGGCACTGTTGCAATCCGGCGTGTCCTATGTCGGCGGCTATCAGGGCGCGCCGATCTCGCATCTGATGGACGTGCTGGCCGACGCCAAGGATGTGCTTGACGAGCTCGGCGTGCATTTCGAGAATTCGGCTTCGGAAGCCGCCGCCGCGGCGACGCTCGCGGCCTCGGTGCATTATCCGATCCGCGGCGCGGTGACGTTCAAGGCGCCGGTCGGCATCAATGTCGCTTCCGACGCCATCGCCAATCTCGCTTCGGGCGGCGTCACCGGCGGCGCGCTGATCATCATCGGCGAGGATTACGGCGAAGGGTCCTCGATCATGCAGGAGCGTTCGCATCCTTTCGCCATGAAATCGCAAGTGTGGCTGCTTGATCCGCGGCCCAATCTGCCCTCGATCGTCAAAGCGGTGGAGGACGGCTTCGAGCTGTCCGAAGTCTCGCATACGCCGGTGATGCTCGAAGTGCGCATCCGCGCCTGCCACGTCCACGGCCGTTTCACTGCCAAGGACAACAAGAAGCCGAGCTTCGCGTTGCGCGAAGCGCTGGAGAAACCCCGCCGCGATACCGAACGCGTCGTGCTGCCGCCGGCCTCCTATCTGCACGAGCGGGAGAAGATCGAGCAGCGCTGGCCGGCCGCGGTCAAATTCATCAAGGAGCGCAAGCTCAACGAATTTTTCGGTCCGGAAACCGCCGATATCGGCATCGTGGTGCAGGGCGGCTTTTACAATTCGGTGATGCGTTCGTTGCAGCAGCTCGGACTTGCCGATGTCTACGGCGAGACATCGGTGCCGATCTACGTGCTCAACGTCACCTATCCGCTGATCGACGACGAAGTGGCGGCGTTTGCCGCCAACAAGAAGGCTATCCTGATCGTCGAGGAGGGCCAGCCCGAATTCATCGAGCAGGCGATCAACACGATCCTGCGCCGCCGCGACATCCAGGCCAAGATCAGCGGCAAGGACGTGTTGCCGATGGCGGGCGAGTACACGCCGATGGTCGTGACCAAAGGGCTCAAGGCGTTTCTCGAGCGTTACGCCAATGCGCTTCTTGGCAACGCGCCGCCGCCGCCGAACGCGGATGCCGTGCTCGCCGATCCGAAGGTCAAGACGCTTGCCAAGACCGTGCCGCCGCGGCCGCCCGGCTTCTGCGTCGGCTGCCCGGAGCGGCCGATCTTTGCCGCCATGAAGCTCGTGCAGCAGGAACTCGGCGAGCACAACATCTCCGCCGATATCGGCTGCCATCTGTTCTCGTCGCTGCCGCCGTTCAATATCGGCGCGACGACGATGGGCTACGGCCTCGGTCCGGCCTCGTCCTCCGCCTTCAACGTCAAAGCCGACAAGCGCCCGATCTCGGTGATCGGCGACGGCGGCTTCTGGCACAACGGACTCTCCACCAGCGTCGCCAATGCCGTCTACAACAAGCAGGACGGCGTCATCATGGTGGTCGACAATTTCTATTCGGCGGCGACCGGCGGCCAAGACATCATGTCGTCGCGCGCGCTCAAGGATTCGCGCTCGACCAACAATACGATCGTCGATGCCGTCAAGGGCGTCGGCGTCAAATGGGTGCGCCATCTCGATCGCACTTACGACGTCGGCCGCATGCGCGACACCCTGCGCGAGGCGCTGACGACGAAGCAACAGGGCCCGAAAGTGATCGTGGCTTCGTCCGAATGCATGCTCAACAAGCAGCGCCGGGTGAAACCGCTGTTCCAGAAATCGGTGCGCGACGGCGAGCGCATGGTGCGCGAGCGTTTCGGCGTCGACGAGGACGTCTGCACCGGCGATCACGCCTGCATCCGGCTCTCCGGTTGTCCGTCGCTTTCGGTCAAGCAGACCGACGATCCGCTCAAGGACGATCCGGTCGCGGCCATCGACAACAATTGCGTCGGTTGCGGCAATTGCGGTGAAGTCTCGGAGGCGGCGGTGTTGTGTCCGTCGTTCTACCGCGCCGACATCATCCACAATCCGTCCCGGTTCGATCGCTTCATGTCGGGGCTCCGTCGCGCCGTGATCGGCTTTCTGCAGCGCCGGCGCGAAGCGCGCCGCGTCGCCTTTGCCGATTGAGCGGAGAGCGTCATGAACGATCTCTCCAACACGCCGGTTCGCGTCACCACCGAACGGCCGATCTGCGTCGCCGTTCTCGCCATGGGCGGGCAGGGCGGCGGCGTGCTCTCCGACTGGATCGTCGAGCTTGCCGAACAGCAGGGCTGGCACGCCCAGTCGACCTCGGTGCCCGGCGTCGCCCAACGCACCGGCGCCACGCTTTATTATGTCGAGATGCTGCCGCCGAAGGGCGGCCGCGCGCCGATCCTCTCCCTGATGCCGGCGGCGGGCGAAGTCGACATCGTGCTGGCGACCGAACTGATGGAAGCCGGCCGCTCCATCCTGCGCGGTCTGGTCACGCCCGACCGCTCGACCCTAATCGCCTCGACCCACCGGCTCTATGCGGTCGCCGAGAAGGAAAAGCCGGGCGACGCCGTCGCCGATCCGAACGTGGTGATCGAGGCGGCCGATATCGCCGCCAAGCGGATCATCGCCTTCGACATGGAGCAGGTGGCGATCAAGAACAACAGCGTGATCTCGGCCTGCATGTTCGGCGCGCTGGCCGCCTCCCGCGCGCTGCCGTTCGACAACGAGAGCTTCGAGGCGGTGATCAAAGCCGGCGGCCGCGGCGTCGAGCCGAGCCTGAATGCGTTTCGCGCCGCCCGCGACCAGGCGGCAAAGCCGCCGGCGCCGGCGACGCCGGTCGTCAGCAAGCCCGGCAAGCGTTTCGCGCCGCTGCCGGCGTCGACCGGCCGCGCCGATCTGGATGCGCTGGTGGCGCGTATCCGCGAGTTTCCGGCGCTGCTGCACGACATGCTGTTCGCCGGCGTCAAGCGCACCACCGATTTTCAGGATCCGAAATACGCCAACGAATATCTCGACCGGGTCGCCGCCATCTTCGCCCTGGACAGCGCCAATGGCGGCGCCGCCAAGGCCTACAAGCTCACCGCGGCGGCGGCGAAATATATCGCCGTCGCCATGGCCTATGACGACGTCATTCGCGTCGCTGAACTGAAGACCCGCCCGCAGCGTTATGCGCGCGTCATCCGCGACAACAGCGTCGGCAAGGATCAGATCGTCTACACCACCGAATACATGCACCCGCGGCTTGAAGAGACCGCGGGCACCATGCCGGCGCCGCTCGGGCGTTTCCTGGAGGCACATCCCGGCCTGTTCGGCTGGATGTTCCGCAAGGGCCGCCGCGTGCGCTCGGGGACGATCCGCTGGTTCGTCATGCTCTACACGCTCGCCGCGTTCAAGCCGATCCGCCGCGCCACGCTGCGCCACCAGCGCGAAAAGGCGCATATGGAAAAATGGCTGGCGCTCGCCGCGGCGCAGGTGCCGGCGAATTACGATCTCGCCGTCGAAGTGCTCGCCGCGCGCCGCCTGATCAAGGGCTATTCCGATACGCATGCCCGCGGTGAATCGAAGTTCGACCGCGTCATCGGCGCGGTGCCGCTGCTGACCAGCCGCGGCGACGGCGCCGATTGGATGCGCCGCCTGCGCGACGCCGCCTTGATGGACGAGAAGGGCATCGCGCTTGACGGCGCGCTCAAGACCGTCGCGTCGCTCTGACTGGTCATTGCTTCGCTGCCCGCGACGACGATGTCCTAATCCAACGCCTTCGCCACCAGATAGCCCGAACCGCCGCCCAGCCCCGGCCCCGGATGGGTCGAGGCGCCGATGTGATAGAGCCGCGGCACCGGCGTCGTGTGATTGACCGAATTGTGGAACGGCCGCCACAGGAAGAACTGGTCGATGCTGCAGAAGCCGCCATAAGGATCGCCGCCGACCAGATTGATGTTGAGCGCTTCGAGGTCGGCCGGCGAATAGGCTTTGCGCGCGATCACGCTGTCGCGGAAATTCTCGATATGAGACGCGAGGATCGCTTCGACCCGGTCGGCATAGCTCTCGCGCAGCGCCGCGGTCCATTTGCCGTCGGTCGGCACGGCGATCTCGCCCGCGGCGTCGCCTTTGACGGCGCGCGGCGCTTCCGGCAATTGCAGCCACAGGATCGCGGCGCCCGGCGGGCAGCGGCTCGGATCGAGCGCCGTCGGCTGGCCAACGCAAATCGTCGGTACGGCCGGAAGCATGCCGCGCTCGGCTTCGTTCGCCGCTTTCGAGACGCCGTCGAGCCCCGGCGTGAGATGAACGAGCGCAACGCGATCAAGCCCCGGCGCTTTCCAGCGCGGCGGGCTCTTGAGCGCGTAGTGGATCTGCATATCGCCTTTGCCGTAGCGATATTGCGCGACGGCCTCCGCAATATCGGCCGGCAGCGGCGCACCGCTCAGCAATCGGCCATAGAGCTGATTGGGCGTCACCGAACAGATCACGCCCTGTGCGGCTTCGAATTCGCGACCGTCGGCAAGCCGCACGCCGCGTGCCGCGCCTTTATTGTCGAGCACAACACGCTCAACATCGGCATCGAGCAGGATTTTGCCGCCCCGGTCGCGGATCAATTGTGCGAAGGCGGTGAGCGCCTGACGCGCGCCGCCTTTGACGATCGGCGCTCCGGCGGCTTCGAGCGCAAAGGCAATCACTTTCGCCATCTGTCCCGAATAAGCGCTTTCCGGGCCGAGACCGGTATGCAGCACCCATGGCGCGAACAGCGCGCGGATGAGCTCGGATTGAAACCGTGTCTCGAGCCAGCCGCGCGCGGTGCCGAGCGCCTCGCCGAAGAACGTCGCAAGCCCGCGCAAGCCGCGGCGCCACGCCTCGCGCGCGACGATCTTGAACATCGCCGACGACCACAGCGTGCCGCCGAGAAGCGCGAACAGAAACGGCGCGTCGGCGCCGATGCGGCCGATGTCGGTATCGAACCTGGCGCCGTCGCCCGGCGCGAGCCTCTCGAAGGCCGCGATATTGGCGGCGCGATCCATGGCGAGAACCGCGCTGCGGCCGTCCGGCAGCAGCACGGCGGTCGGCGTCGGCGTATGCGCGAAGGCAAGCCCGCGCTTTTCCAGCTCGGGGCCAAGCTCGGCATAGGCCGGCGAGGTCAGGAACAGCACGAAGGTCGTCGCCATGACGTCGTGCAGGAAGCCCGGCGCGGTGATTTCCTCGGTGCGGATGCAGCCGCCGATGCGGTCGTTGCGCTCAAGCAGCAGCACCTTGCGGCCTTTGCGGCCCAATTGTGCCGCCGCGACGAGCGCATTGATCCCGCTTCCGACAATGACGTAGTCGGCGGCTGCCATGGTCTTTGCGGTCTTAGCGATGCATGGTCTGACGATGCCTTGGCCGCCCGTCAGTGCTTGGGCACGAGTGCCAGGACGCGCAGCGGACTGCCGGTGCCTTTGACGATCTTTAGCGGCGCCGCGATCAGGATCGCGCCCTTGGGCGGCAGCTTGTCGAGATTGCACAGGCTCGCCAATCCGTAGCGGTTGGCCTTGTGCACCAGATTATGCGCCGGGAAGGGCGGGTCCATGCCGCCGGCCGAGCCGGCATCGGTGCCGATCGCTTCATTGCCCCAGCCGACAATGCCCTTGGACAAAAGATATGTGATGGCCTCGGCCGTCGGTCCCGGCGAATGCGGGCCTTTTTCGTCGGCATTGAGGAATTTTTCCTCGCTGTCGTTGCGCTTGTACCAGTCGCTGCGCATCAGCACCCAGCATCCCGACGGGATGTCGCCGTGCTTCTTCTCCCAGGCTTTGATGCCCTCGACGGTGAGCAGGAAGTCGGCATTCTTCGCCGTCTCCGCAGAGCAATCGATGACGCAAACCGGCGCGACGAAATTCTTCGCTGGGATGGTGTCGGTGGTGTTGTTGGGATGATCCTTGCCGGTGATCCAGTGCACCGGGGCGTCGAAGTGAGTGCCGGAATGCTCGCCGAGCTTGAGCCAGTTCCAGGCCCAGAACGGGCCGTCCTTGTCGTAATGCGAGATCGCGTGGACCTCGATGGTCGGCGTGTTCTTGCCGATTTCCGGCGGCAGCTTGATCAGCGGCGTTTCCGGCCCGAGTGGCGCGGTCAGGTCGACCACTTCCACGGCGCCCGACAAAAGCGCGGTTGCTAGCTCACTGAGAATTTGGGTGCTCGACATACGGTCTCTCCTGCAGTGTCTCCGTCGCGCGCATGAAGCGGATGCGATGTGGGGGCGGCCTGGCGGCAAAAGTCTAGCCGAAGCATTTTAGGTATGAAATATCTGGCCTGGCAAGCGACCTGTCGCGAGCGCGGCGATCCTTGGAGGCTTGAGGAGGACGCCGGGAGCGGCCGCTGCTGGAGGAAAGAGATGTCGTACGACGCAATCGTGGTCGGTGCCGGCATTAACGGATTGGCGGCCGCGCTGCATCTGGCCAGCAAAGGCTGGAAAGTCGTCGTGGTCGAGCGTAACGAAGCTGCGGGCGGCGCCGTCAAGACCGCCGAGATAACGCTTCCGGGCTTCCGCCACGATCTCTACGCGATGAATCTGAGCCTGTTCGCCGGCTCGCCGTTTTTTGCCGCGCACAAGGACCGCCTGATCGCGCAAGGACTGCAATTTGCCGGCGCCGATCATTGCTTCGCCAGCGCCTTTCCCGACGGCACCTGGCTCGGCGTGGCACGGGACCTTGAAACCACCGCGCGCCGGATCGCTGCGGTGAACGCCGACGATGCGCAGCGCTGGCGCGACATGGTCAGTGCGTTCGGCGCGGACGCGCCGCATATCTTTGCGCTGCTCGCCTCGCCCCTGCCGTCATGGCAGGCGTTGCGCGCGGTCTACGCGGCGTGGCGGGCGCGGGGCACCGCCTGGCTCGCCGACACCGCGCGCCTTCTCGTCGCCTCGCCGCGCGAATGGCTCGACGAGAATTTTGCTGGCGAGAAACTCAAGGCCATGATGGCGGTCTGGGGCATGCATCTGGATTTCGCTCCGGACGGCGCCGGCGGCGCCTTGTTTCCTTATCTGGAATCGATGGCCAATCAGAGCTTCGGCATGGCGCTCGGCCGCGGCGGCGCCGATACCATCGTCAAGGCACTGGTCGGCGCGATCGAAGCCGCGGGCGGCGCGGTGCGGCTATCCGCTCCGGTGCAGAGCGTCCTTGTCGAGTCGGGCGCGGCCAAGGGTGTGGTCCTGGCAAGCGGCGAACGCCTCACCGCGAACCGTGCGGTGATCGCCAATCTCAATCCGCGCGTCCTGTTCACCGAGCTCGTTGCCGATCCGCCGCCGGCGGCGCAGCGATTGATCAAGCTGCGGCCGGGGCCGGCGACGATGATGATTCATCTGGCGCTGTCCGATCTGCCGCAATGGAGCGCCGGCGAGGCCTTGCGCAAATTTTCTTATGTTCATCTCGCGCCGTCCCTCGCCACCATGGCGAAGACCTATACCGAGGCGCTCGATGGACTATTGCCGAGCGAGCCTGGCCTCGTGGTCGGTCAGCCGACCGCGATCGATCCGTCGCGCGCGCCGACGGGACGGCACGTGCTCTGGGTCCAGGTGCGGGTCTTGCCGTCGCATATTCGCGGCGATGCGGCGGGCCGCATCGCGGGCACGCAATGGGACGCGGTGAAGGACGCTTATGCCGACCGCGTGGTCGACCTCATCGAGCGCTACGCGCCCGGCCTTGCCGACAACATTCTCGGCCGCGCCGTGCTCTCACCCGCGGATCTCGAGCGTGACAATCCCAATCTGGTCGGCGGCGACAGCCTCGGCGGCTCGCACCATCTCGATCAGAATTTCCTGTTCCGTCCGGCCTTCGGCTGGTCGCGCTACCGCACGCCGGTCGCGCGTCTTTATATGGTCGGCGCCTCGACATGGCCGGGGGCGGGCACCGGCGCGGGCTCCGGCTTCATGCTGGCGAAGGCGCTGGCGGGTTCTTGATCCATCAAA
>DATJLN010000022.1:0-7707 GCA_035509535.1 Xanthobacteraceae bacterium
GGCGCCTCAGGCGCCCTTGGCAGCGATCAGCTCGTCGATCCGCTCGCACAAGTTCTTCAGCACGAAATACTGATCCGTCGTCGCCTTGCCGTCATTGACCTCCTGGGTCCATTGCTCGAGCGGCAGCTTGATGCCGAACGCTTTGTCGATGGCAAAGGCAATGTCGAGGAAATCGAGACTGTCGATCTCAAGGTCATTAATGGCGTGAGATTCCGGCTTGATATTTTCACGCGGGATATCGCAAGTTTCCGCAATGATTTCAGCCACTTTATCGAACGTAGTGGACATCGGGCGTGCTCATTGGTCGAAAGGTTGGCGCCGGCCCAGCCCGGCAGCAGCCCGCGGTCCGGGCCCCTCAATGTGAAGGCCCCGTATAGCGAAGGACGCCGGTAAGTTCAACGGCGGAGCCGACAACCGGCTGAGTTGTCGGGACTGCGCCGGCGGAGCCGATTTTTAGCGTAGGTCAAGGGTTTATCGCGGCGCTTTGGTCCGCACGCCCAAGCTCTCGCGCTTGATCGGCCAAGCCATATTACCTAATGAACCGGCTGAAGGCTCGGCCTTCGCGCACGATCCGGAAGAGCGGGAACCGTTTTTCCGAAAAGATCGTGCTCAAACCCGCCGTCCGCAGGTTTTCCCATGCCGGAAGCGCAACAGGCCCGCAGAACTGTGCGCAAGCGCTGTTTCGTGCAGATGACGGGCTACGAACCGGTCGGCGCGGAGCATCAGCATCGCCGGTTCATCCGCGAAATGGCGAGATTCCAGAAGGCGTGGAACGTCAAAGGCGAGGTTTCGCCGCTCACGCTCGCAGCGGACGGCGCGGTGGCGAGCTGGTCGGTCGCCTGCGCCGGCCCGAACTGGCACGTCGCCACCGACTTCCACTGGTTCCGCTGGGACGATTTCGTCCGCGCCGATGCCGCCGAGAGCGACTGGCTGCGCTTTCCGCTCGGTGTCGCAGCGCTGATGGAATTCATCCTCACCGGCACCGTGGTCAAATATTTCATCGTCGCCTGGCGCTATGGCGGATTCTTTCTCTCGCCGCTGGTCTATGTGCTCGGCATGATGTGGCTCTCGATCGCGCTGACGCGCTTTGCCGTGAATCATCTCGGCCTGCCTTATTCCATGCTGCTGGCGCCGCTGCTGTGGCTTGGATTCTTCATCCTGTTTCGTCTGACATTGGGGCGCTTCTGGCATATCCGCTACGCGCTGGATGACTGGTATTTCGCCCGCGACCTTATTCATCGCGTGCGGCCGGGACTCGAACAGCGGCTCGATGTTCTGGCGCATGAGCTGGTGCGCATTTTGCGCGCGAGCGATGCCGATGAGATCGTGTTCGACGGCCACAGTCTCGGCGCGCCGCTGTCGCTGATCGTGCTCGACCGCGCGCTCAAGCTCAACCCGCAACTCGCGCGCCGCGGCAAGGGCATTCATCTGGTGTCGAGCGGCTCGTCGCTGATGAAGGTCGCGCTGCATCCGGCCGCCGGCTGGATCCGCGAGACGGTGGGCCGCGTCGCCACGGCGCCGCACATCTTCTGGGTCGAGTATCAGGCGCTGGTCGACGTCATCAATGTCTACAAGGTCGATCCGGTGGTCGCGCTCGGCCTGCCGTTTGCCGGCAGGCCCATCGTCAGGATCATCCGCATCCGCTCGATGGTCGAGGAGCACACCTACCGGCGGTTCCGCTTGAGCTTCCTGCGCATCCATCGTCAGGCGGTGATGGGCAATGAGCGGCGCTACTTCTACGATTATTACATGCTGGTGTGCGGGCCGATCGCGCTAGTCGACCGTGTCGCGTTTCCCGACGAATCGGTCGCGGCCTTTGCCGGCGACGGCGCGCTGCTCGCCGAAACTTTGCAAGCGATGACTTTGCAAGCCTCGCCGAAACAAGCAACGCCGGAGCCGAGCGCGTGACCCCGACCATCGCCAAAATCATCTGGCTCGCCTTCATGGTGGCCTGGGTCGTGTTGCGGCAGCGGCCGGGCCATCGCTCGCGCAGGACGCCGGTCAGCTATTCCGGCCGCGACATTCGCGAGCGCCTGCTCATGGCGGCCTCGTTCACCGGCCTGGGCATCATTCCGTCCGTCTATCTTGCCGTCCATTTTCCGCGCTTTGCCGATTATCCGTTCGTGCCGCTGCTGGCTTATCTCGGCGTTGCGGTGGACGTGGCCTGTCTGTGGCTGTTTTGGCGCACCCACTACGATCTCGGCAAGAACTGGTCGGTCAGTCTCGATCTGCGCGAACGCCATACGCTCGTTACGACCGGCGTCTACGCCCACGTCCGCCACCCGATGTATTCGGCGTTCTGGCTGATGGCGCTGGCGCAGGCGCTGCTGTTGCCCAACTGGATCGCAGGCCTGTCGGGCTTTGTCGGATTCGGAATTCTGTTCTTCGGCCGCGTTGGGCGTGAGGAAGAGATGATGATGCGCGGATTCGGAGAGGAATATCGTACCTATATGGCGCGCACCGCGCGGGTGGTGCCGTGGGTCTATTGAGCTGCATCTGCTGAACGGCTTGCATTTGCGCCGCCCGACCACGTTGCATTTTTAGCACAGG
Source organism: Xanthobacteraceae bacterium (assembly GCA_035509535.1). Lineage (GTDB taxonomy): Bacteria > Pseudomonadota > Alphaproteobacteria > Rhizobiales > Xanthobacteraceae > BOG-931. The sequence continues at coordinate 2,551 of DATJLN010000022.1, forward strand.
TCGGCGCGGCTTTGCGATGCAACAGGAATTTCGGGGAAATTTTCGGCCCAAAAGTCTCGCAGTGCGGTATCAAACGCAAGTCTGAAGCACGTCTGAAGCAAGCCTGAAACTGGAGAGCCGGATTCCGGTCTCGCATACGTTCTGAGGGGGCCAAACGCGCCGTGTGGGCGCAATGGCGGAGAGCATGGCAGGTCACATGAGTGGTTCGCGGCATGTTGTTCGGCGGTTGAGTGTTTGGCGGCGCTTTGCGGCGGCATTGCTACTTGCGGCCGGCATGGTGATGGCGCTCGGGGCGAGCCCGAGCATGGCGCAGCCGCGCGCCCACGTTTATCTGCTGCGCGGCCTGCTCAACATTTTCTCGCTCGGCATGGATACGCTCGCCGACGAGCTCAACAAGCGCGGCATCTACGCCACGGTCGACAACCACACCGCTTGGCAGTCGCTCGCCGACCAGGCCGCGGCGCGATACAAGGCCGGCACCGAGGGCCCGATCATCCTCATCGGTCATTCGCTCGGCGCCGACGCCGTCATGGAAATGTCGGCCTATCTCGGCCAGAAGGGCGTGCCGGTGGCGCTCGCGGTGCCGTTCGACGGCACGCAGTCGTTCGCGGCGTCGAGCAATATCGCCCACGTCCTCAATCTGACGCAGCGCAGTTACGCCTATATGCGCCGCGGGCCGGGATTCAAAGGCACTCTGGTCAATTTCGACGTCAGCTCCGATTCGAGCATCGATCATCTGAACATCGACAAGTCGCCGCGCCTGCATGCGAAGGTGATCGCCGAGGTTCTCGCGATTGTCGGCGCCGCGCATCGCATGCCGGCGCCCGGCACCACCACGCCGCGCCCGGTCCCGGTCAATGCTCCGGCACCCGGCGGTAGCGGCGCGCCTGCGGTGAGGCCCGAGATCGCGCCCGCCCCGGCGGCGTCGCCGAAATCCAGCAGTGGCGCCATGAATAGCGGCGGCGGCACGCCGGTCATTGCGCTTCCCGAGCGGAGCAGCGCGGCTGCGATGCCGACACGTCAATAGTTTCACGTGTCTTTGTTGAAGCAGGCGGCCCGCCGATGTCGGCGGGCCGTTTTGCGTTCGGGCGCATCGGTCGGCCGGCGGACCTGATCAGCGCTGCGCCGGCGCTACGATCGGCTCGCAATTGGTGCGGCCTTGCAGCGCGCAATCTTCCCTCGCGGTGGAAATCTGGATCGTGTCGGCGATCCACACGCCGAGGCTGATGAGGAAGACGACGACGGCGATCGCAATCAGATTCATCAGCATGCGCTGCCGGTCACTGATCGGCTCGTCGCGGTCCGCTTCGTAGCGGGCGAAGCTGTCGTCTGTGCTGGGGGCGCTCCGCGGTGCCGTGTCGACGATCGTGAACGGCTTCGCCGGCGGCCGGCCAGGGCGGCGGAACGGCAGCACCCGGCCGGTTTGCGGCGCGGATTCATGAGTGTCGGGTGCAGCGGGTTGATTTTGCATCGCGCGGACCGCGGTATTTTGCACATAAGATACGCTTTTGCGCGCGAATGTCGAAGGCGGAATCAGGTGCTCTGGCCTGCGCGTTTCGCCGTCACGGCCGTCACATGGGTATGGCGGTGGTGGGGAAGGTGCAAGCCCGCGGCATGCCGGACCCGCGGCGTCCCCCGTGACGTTGCCCTGACGTCCCCGTGCCGCCATTCCAAGACGGTGCGAAGTGAATTAGATTCACGCCATGAAATTGCAGCCTCGCGCTCGGGCCGGAATTGCGCTGGCGGCGGCCTATGCGGTCGCTCTGCAGGCGCTGCTGCTTGCGGTGACGGCGCCGGCGGCGGGCTTGGCCGGTGCTGCGGCGCTGCCGATCTGCACGAACACCCATTCAAGCCCGGCCGGCAACGGACAGACGGGTCACGGCCAGGACTGTCTCGACGCTTGCCTGACCGGCTGCTGCTGCGGCACTCCGCTTCTGCCGACGCCGCCGCACCTGCTGGATGCCGCGTCAAAGCCGCTGCAAACTCTGGCCGCGCCGCGTGGAGCGGCCGTCCCCGTTCTGATCCGCTTCGCCAAGGCGCATCGCTCCCGGGCGCCGCCCGTCGCCTGAAAGCGCGATCCATCAGGTCCAACATATCCTGCCGTTCGGCGGGTCCGTCCTATCGGAGCATATCCATGAGCAAATTCGATTCGAAATATCTGTATGCCGCAAGCGCCGCCGCGCTGTTGTCGGCGCTTGCGCTATCACCGCCGGCGCGAGCCGCCGATTACGACGTCGGCCCGATCCATATCTCGCAACCCTGGTCGCGGGCGACGCCGAAAGGGGCGTCCTCGGCCGCGGGCTACATGACCATCACCAATCACGGCGCGACGCCGGATCGCGTCAATTGCGTCTCGAGCGACGCCGCCGCCCAATGTCAGATCCACACCATGACCATGGAGAACGGCGTGATGAAAATGCGCCCGGTCGAAGGCGGGCTCGAAATCCCTCCCGGCCAGACGATCACGCTCAAGCCCGGCGGCTTCCACATGATGCTGACCGATCTGAAACATCCGCTCGAAGCCGGCGGTACGATGAAGGCGACGCTGAAATTCGATCATGCCGGAACGGTCGACGTCGAATATCCGGTCGCGGCCATCGGCGCGCCGGCGCCGGGTGCCGCGGATGCCGGCGGCAGCATGATGATGGGCGGCGACCATGGCGGCGGCATGATGATGGCGCCGAATGGCGGCGGCGCCATGATGCAGATGAAGAAGCAGTAGGTTCTTCGTCATTGCGCGCCGACGGGCCGGCTTTCGGCCGGCCCGATGACAGGCTCCGCGAAGCAATCCGGCACTCGGAGCAGCGCCGGATTGCTTCGTCGCTTTTGCCCCGCGCGGTGGCGCGTGCTTCTACTTCGGCTCGGCAAAGCCCGGCTTCACGCCTTCGGGCAGCGGCGCCTTGAACACGTTGAGCGTCATCGACACCATGGCGTAGTAGCCGAGAATGCCGACGAGTTCGACGGTGCCCGCGTCGCCGAGAAGCTTCTTCACCCGGTTGAAGGTCGGCGCGCTGACGCGCCGCTTGCCGTAGAGTTCCTTGACGAAAGCATAGATCGCCATCTCGTCCTTCGGCGACGATTTCGGCGGCCGGCCGGCCTGGATGGCGCGGATGGTTTCCGGCTTCACGCCCTGTTTCTCCGCGATAACGGCATGGGCCGTCCATTCGTATTGCGCCTTCCAGAACTGCGCGGTGCAGAGAATGGCGAATTCGGACAGCCGCGGCGGCACGCTGGTCTTGTAACGCACGTGCCCGCCCAATTTCTGCGCCAGCTCGCCGAATTCCGGCGCATGCAGATAGATCGCGAACGGGCCTGACAGCTTGAATACGCCGCGCGGCCCCGATGCAATGGAGTCCGCGAGCGCTTTTTGCGCCGGCGTAAAGTTGTCCGGCGACAGTTCGGGCAGGCGAGGCGATTGCAGGCTTTTGGACGGACTCTTGGACGGACTCTTGGACATGGCTTCCTCTTGTGGCGGACGAAATGGCCCGCGGTGTTGTTGTATCCTAAGGCGCCGAGACGGTAATCAGCAGGGCAATCAACGGAGAAGGGAACGATGCGGCAAGCGATAACGGCCTTTGCGGCAGCTGTCGAGCGGTGAGGGACTCATGCCGCGCCGCGTCATCGGATCGAAGCGGAATTTCCTGTGGCTCGCATTCGCCGCCTGTTCCGGCGCGATGCTGCGGCCGCTCCAAAGCCGGGCGCAGAGCCCCGGCAAGATGTCGAAAGCGCAAGCCGAATATCAGGACGCGCCTAAGGGCATCCAGATGTGCGCCACCTGCTCGCTGTTCGAGGAGCCCCGCGCCTGCAAGGTCGTCGAGGGCGACATCAGCCCGAACGGCTGGTGCAGGTCCTATGCGATGGCGGACTAACGCTGGCATTGCGTCGATTCACGAAAACATCGGGGTCATCGTGATCGGCGGCCTCGGCAGACGTTGAACGTTTCATGAACAAAATAACTGTTGAAGCGCGCCCGCGACGAACGCGGCTTCGGGAGTCCGGTCTCGGTCGGTAACGAAGCTTCGTGCATAGCTGCGTTGCCTTGCACGGAGCTTGCATGTCGCCACGCGACACGAACACTGAGCGCATTCATATCTGCGCAGGAGGCCGCCATGTTGCCAATCGCCCGCAAACTCGCGTTCAACGACGTGCCGGTGATCGACTTTACCGCGGCCTGGTCGGGGGATGCCGGCAAGCGCCGCGCGCTGGCGGATGAGATCGCGGAGGTATGTGGCCGGGTCGGCTTCATGTATATTCGAAATCACGGCGTCGCCGACACCGACATCGAAGCGATCTTCAAGACCGCGGCCGATTTCCACAATCTGCCGCTCGAGACGAAGATGGAATCGTCGATGGCGCGCAATGCCGACGCACAGGGTCAGGGCTACCTGCACGGCATGACCAAGGGCACTGGCAAGAACCTCTCGGAGAATCTGCAGGAGGCCTTTCAATTTCGCCGGCCGCTCGCCGCCGACGATCCGGACCTCGCCGCCGGCAAGCCGCTGCATGGCCGCATTCCCTGGCCGAAGGCGATGCCTGATCTCCAGCAACGCATGATGGCCTATTATGACAAGGTCGACGCGCTCGGCTACGAGCTTTTGCAACTGTTCGAACTGGCGCTCGATTTGCCGCCTGGCGTGCTGAAGAAATATTTCAAGAAGGACATGAATTCGCTGCGCATCCTGCATTATCCGCCGCAGCGTCCCGACGAGGACGGCGTGCATCTTGGCGCGCGCGCCCACACGGACACCAACGCCTTCACGATCCTGGCGCAGGACAATAACGGCGGCCTTGAAATCCGTAACCGTGACAACGAGTGGGTCGCGGTGCCGCCGATCGAGGGGACTTTCGTCGTCAATGTTGGCGAGGTCTTGAAAGTCTGGAGCGACGGCATCTTCTCGTCGACGCTGCATCGGGTCATCAACCGCTCCGGACGCGAGCGCTACTCCATACCGTTCTTCATGTATCCGAGCTATGACGCGCTGATCCAGCCGCTGATGAAGAACCCGGACCCGGGCAATATCGCGCCGGAAGATCTGCACACGTCGATGCCGCGCGATCGGCCGTTCATCTATGGTGAATTCAAAGCCCAGAGCACGGCACGCATCATGCCGGGCCAGGTCAAAGTGGCTGATACGGCCGCGAGTTCGTAATGCCCGC